>NZ_JBVING010000007.1:0-461028 GCF_055579465.1 Streptomyces sp. NPDC032745
GACCGACGACAACGCGGCGAGCGTGCGTGCCAGACCCCGCCAGCCTGGGGGCACCTCCCAGCGGTAGCTGGGGGAGGGACTTTGACGACACGACCTAGCGCGGTGACCATCTGGACCGCCGGATTCGGCGTCCCGGACCTGGCCGCGCGCAGCGGGCTGAGCACCGACGCCCTGGGCCGCCTGCTCACGGACGAGACCCTGACGAGCGTGGACGACGTACGCATCGTCGCGGCCGGGGATTCGGCGGCGCCGTCGGACCTGCCGTTCCGGATGAGCTGCCAGGCCGCCGGGCCGCTGGGCGGGCACGCCGCCGACACGGTGCTCAACCGGATCGCGGGTGAGCAACCCGCGCCGATCGCCCTGGGGTTCGTCGGCCAGTGCATCAGCCTGGGTCGCCGGACCGGCATCTTCCAGGTCGCACGCAGGAACGACAGCGCAATGAGGCTCCACCTCGACGGTCGCCCTGCCGCGAGGCTCAAGGAGTTGATATGCCGGGGCACGGTCAAGCAGCTTGCCACCGAGGCGAGCAAGCCCGGTTCGTTCAAGTGGGCCTGGGCCAAGGACGCCAAGCGCCGGCCCCTGCTGGAGGCCAAGCGCGGCGAGGCACTGGCCACCCGCTGAAGCGAAGCCGCGGCGGCGGCGCCTGATCACTGCGGGCGCCGCCGTCCCCCCGCCGCCGGTCGCACCGAACAGATGATCAGATTGAACACCTGCCAACGAACGAGAGGGCGGGACATGAGCGACCACGCCGCCGACCTGGCGACGGAGACGTTCGTCGCCCACCGCAACCTGCTCTTCACCGTCGCGTACGAGATGCTCGGATCGGCGGCCGACGCGGAGGACGTCCTCCAGGAGACCTGGCTGCGGTAGGTCGAGGTCGACTTGGACCAGGTACGTGACCGGCGCGCGTACCTGGTCCGGGTCACGACCCGGCAGGCGCTCAACCGGCTGCGTACGATGAGCCGCCGCAAGGAGGCGTACGTCGGCCCCTGGCTGCCGGAACCGCTGCTCACCGCGCCGGACGTGGCCGAGGACGCCGAGCTCGCCGAGAGCGTGTCGATGGGCGATGATGCTCGTCCTCGAGACCCTGTCGCCGACGGAGCGCGCCGTCTTCGTGCTGCGCGAGGCCTTCGACGTCAGCTACGAGGAGATCGCGGCCGCCGTCGACAAGAGCCCCGCGGCCGTCCGCCAGATCGCCCACCGCGCGCGTCGGCACGTCGATGCCCGGCGTCCTCGCGAGGTGGTCTCCCCGAGCCAGACCCGGGCGGTCCTGGAGTCGTTCCGGCGCGCCCTGGCAACGGGTGACCTGCAGGGCCTCCTTGCCGTACTGGCCCCCGAGGCCGTCCTGGTGAGCGACGGCGGCGGCATCAAGCAGGCCGCGCCGCGCCCGGTCATCAGCGCGGACAAGGTGGCCCGCTTCATCATCGGCGGTGCCGGCAAGAAGGAAGCCACGCTCACCAGCGACCCCACCGTGGTCAACGGCAACCCGGCACTCGTCCTGCGGCTGGACGGGGAGATCGACGGTGTCCTGGCGATCCGTGTCGAGGACGCCCGCATCACCGGCCTCTACTACGTGCGCAACCCGGAGAAACTGTCCCGCGTCGAATCCGAGACCTCGCTCACCCCGCGATGAACCGCTGAACTCCTGAGGGGCCTTGAAGCGGCCGCGTACCTGCTGCGTCGGCTCTCACCGGTGAGCCGACCGCCCCAGTGGGCTGCGGACCCCCGTCCCCCAGCCCACGGCCGAGGCGGTCCGGCTCCCGGTGCGCCTCTCGCCCACCAGCTTCGGCTGCTCAGCGAGCTAGACGTGAAGCGTCGAGCGATAGAGCACCGATGCATCTAGCGGACTAGATGGCTGGATGAACATACGTCGTCCCACATACGCCCTGTCAAGCGGCCGGCCGGGCGCCCATGCGGCGACGTGGCGTGGGTCACTTTCATGGAGGTCCGCTAGCCGGGTAGACGGAGTTCGATGCACTGTGTGGCGAGATCCATCTAGACCGGTAGATAATGAGGATGGCGGTTCAGCAGTGAACTACGAGGTCCAGCAGTAGACGGGAGCAGTGACGGTGATGGGTGAGGAGACCCCCACCGGCCGGCGAGACACCATGGGCGACCGCCTCGGTTTCTTGATCGAGACGATCCACCCGGCGGGCCGCGGTCCGTACACGTACCAAGAGATCGCCGACGGCACGAAGCAGCTGCCCGGCCCCTCCGTCTCGCACGGCACGGTCCAGACCATCCGCTTGAACAACAATCCGAACCCCGGCATCGACTCGATCCGCGCGATCGCCAACTTCTTCGGCGTCACCGTCGGATACCTCGCCGACGGCGAGAACGCCGACGCGATCGAGCAGCGCATCGAGGAGAGGATCTCGCGGCTTCGCGAGGAGATGGGCAAGGCCGCCGCGGCCGACGAGTTCGCCCAGGTCCTGGAGGATGAGCAGGTGAAGGCCGCAGCCTTCCGCCTCAGTGGACTGTCCGCCGGGTCCATGAGGTCCGTCACCGGCCTGATCAAGCAGCTCCGAAAAGCTGAAGGGCTTCCGGACGTGAAGCCCCGCCGTCGCCGCCCCAAGGAATCGTGAGACGCGATTCAGCCACGCCACCCCCGTAAACAAGCGTTTTTCGGTCTGTCGATACGCCCTTTTTCCGCCACCGCATGCTTCCGGTTACCCTCGAGCCGATCAGGAGTGCGAAGCGGGCGAACGGCATGGAGCAGTCGAGCTCCGCGCCAGGGAGAGCCGACGGGCGGGGAGAGCGACTATGCGCTGGTGGAAGCGCGCCGATGCGGAGTGCGCCGCCGTTGCAGACCGGCTCGTCATCCCCCAGCCGTTCGACCTCGAGGTGTTCTGCGAAGGCATAGCCGCCCAGCGTGGCCGGCCGCTGATCCTGCTGCCTCTCGACGGGCCTCCCGACCCGGCCCTGCCGTGCGGGATCTGGCTCGGCCTGGAGGTCGCCGACCTCGTCTTCTACGACGCCGTCGCGGCTGAGATCCTCAAGGTGCAGATCGTCCTCCACGAGATCTCCCACATGCTGCTCGGGCATGTCGCCCCCGAGCTAGACCTGCCGGAACAGCCGTCCGAGGACGAGATCGCCCGCGCCTCCGAGCACTTCCACCGCCTGCTGACGCGCACGCAGACGACCGTCTCCGGTCTTGACCGCCCCGACCTTCCCGTGGCCTCGGTCATCCGCGCCGAGGCGGCCCGGATCAGGAGCGTGGCCCGCATGACCGAATCGATCGACGAGGAACTCGGCCTCGACATCGACCGCATGGCGCACCTCATGGGGCGGAGCAAATTCGCGAGCCCGCAGGAGCGACAGGCAGAGACCCTGGCCACGCTCATCCACGAGCGGGCCGGCCGCTACACGACGCAGTCCACCTCCAGCGAGGCCGAGGACCGTCTTGTACGCCTCCATGACGCCCTCGGGCACCCCGTTCGAAACACGTGGTCGTGAAGTGAAGCACCTCGAAATCGCCGTCTTGATCATGCTCTGGGCGGTGACGATCTGGCGGGTCCCCTCAGCCGTTCGCACCGTCAAACAACGAGCTCTGTGGATGGCGTTCGCCGCCCTGACCCTCTCCATGACGCTCCGCCTCCCCGGGCTGATGCACGCCTTGGACGACCGGGCGGGAGTCAACAACCTGTCCACCCTCGTCAAGCACTGGCTGGGCGTGATCGCAGCCGGCGCAGTCGTCGACTTCGTCGTCGCCATCGCCCGGCCGGAACCCGGCGCCGGCCGTCGGCTGCGAGCCCGCCACTACGTCGCGTTGACCGCGATGGCGGCCATGGCGGTGCTCTTCGCCTTCTTCGTCCCGCGGCACCACGAGATGACCGACTTCTTCGAGGAGAGCGCGGGCAACGGCTGGGCCACGGTCTACTACCTCGTCTTCGTCACCTACCTCGGCATCGCGATGGCCACCGCCACCTGGCTCTTCTGGGGCAGCGCGCGGCACGCCAGTGCCCGATGGCTCCGGACCGGCGTACGCCTCATGGGAATCGGAACCGCCGTCGGCGTCCTCTACACCCTCGTGCGGTCCGGGTACATGACGAGCCGCCTCGCCGGCCTCACGGACAGCAGCAGCGACATCGCGGTCGACAACGCCACCGATGCCCTGAAGTACGTCGCGATCGGCTTCATCCTCGTCGGCAGCAGCATCCCCGCGTTCGGCGTGGCCTGGCGCACCGTCCAGGACGGCCGGCACCACCGCCGGCTCCAGCCCCTCTGGCAGGACCTGACCGCAGTCACTCCCGACATCGTCCTCAAGGCCGGACTCCTTCGCAGCCCGCGCCTGCGGCTGTACCGGCGGGTGATCGAGATACGCGACGCTGCCCTGGCCCTCGACGCCTACGCCGACGACGACGTACGCGAACGTGCCCGGAACGCCGCGCGGCAGGCCGGGTTCGACCCGGCGACGAGCCCGGCGGCCGAAGCCCTCTGGATGCGGGCGGCACGCGAAGGCAAGGCCCGCGGCGCCCTGCCCGCCGCAAGCACGCAGGAGCCGGGCACCGTCGGAATCGACGACCTCGACTTCGCGACCGAGGTTTCGAGGCTCGTCCAGCTCGCCCGGGTCTACCACTCCCCCGTGGCCGACGACTTCCTCACCACGACCTGCAAAGGGACGACGGCGTGACGGCCACGAGCACCCCGATCACCCGGACCGAAGAGTCCCGGGCCGCTCGACTGATCACCGATGGGCTCGATCCCAAGACCTGGATCATCGCCGACACCGTCCTCGTAGGCTGGCACACCGGCCGTCTCACCGGGATCGGATGGGGCCTCCTCGGCTGCCTGTTCGCCGCGGTCATCCCGCTGGCCTTCATCAAGTACGGCATCCGCCGCGGCCGCTGGGCCGACCGGCACGTCGGCCAGCGGCGTCAGCGCATCATCGTGATGACCTTCATCATCGGCTCGGTGGCCACCGGTATCGCGTTGCTGTGGGCCTTCACCGCCCCCCGGACCATGATTGCGCTGATCGCGGCCATGCTGGTCACGCTCGCGGCCCTCCTCGCCGTGACCCCTGCCTGGAAGATCAGCGTGCATGCAGCCGTCTCCTCCGGAAGCGTCGCCATGCTCGCCATGACGTACGGGCCATGGGCGCTCCTCGCCTACCCCCTGGTCGCCGTCGTCGGCTGGTCCCGGGTAGAGCTCAAGGACCACACCCTTGCCCAGGTTCTTGTCGGCGCTGCCGTGGGCGGGGCCGTCGCAGCCGGCACCTTCGCGCTGGTCCGATAGGCGACGCGTGGCCGTACGGGGCTCGGCTGAGGGCCCTGAGACGAGCTCGGAACATCTCACGCCATCCGCTGCGTGCGGCCACCGCCCTCAGGTGCGGCCTTCGCCCTCCTGCGCGGTCTTGAGCTCCGGCGCGTCCGCCGCCCAGTCCGCCAGGACCACCTTGAAGCCTTCGGCGCGCGCGGCCTGACAGACGAGCTCGTCGTCGTCCACGAGCATCCGCACCTCCCGGCCCCGGGCGATCCGCCGCAGCACCTCCAGCTTGGTGGTCCGGGCCGGCCTGCGGTCCTGGTTCCCGCGCATCCACACCCGCCCGGCCGGCAGCCCGTGCCGGGTCAGCCAATCCTCCGTGTCCGCGCGGCACCGCTCCGGACGCCCGGTCAGGTACACGACCTCGCAGTCGGCCGCCCGTTCCACCGCCAGCGCCACCCCGCGCGCGAGCGGCGGGTCGGCCGGGGCCGCGCCGAAGAAGCCGTCCCAGTCCCGGGGGCGGCGCTCCAGGAAGTGCTGGCGGTGGTCGGTGTCGGCCAGGGTGTTGTCGATGTCGAAGACGGCCAGCGGCGGGCGGTCGTTGCTGTCACTCATGCAGGTCAGAGTAGGCAGGGAATCCTTTCGGCGCGCCTGCGTTACAGCGTTGTGTGATCCGGAAACTCTCCATCCTCGACCGGTCCCGCACCCGCGAGGGGCACCCGCCCCCGCAGGCCCTGCGCGACACCGTGGAGCTCGCCCGCGCGGCGGAGCGGCTCGGCTACCACCGCTTCTGGGTGTCCGAGCACCACAGCGTCCCCGGAGTCGCGGGCTCCGCGCCCGCCGTCCTGGCCGCCGCCGTCGCCGGGGCCACCCGCCGGATCCGGGTCGGCACCGGCGGGGTGATGCTGCCCAACCACCAACCGCTGGTGGTCGCCGAGCAGTTCGGGGTCCTGGAGTCGCTGTTTCCGGGCCGGATCGACATGGGGCTCGGCCGCTCCGTCGGCTTCACCGGCGGGATCCGCCGGGCGCTGGGCCGGGACACCGGGGACGCCGACCGGTTCGAAGAGCAGCTGGCGGAGCTGCTGGGCTGGCTCGACGGCACCCAGCAGGCGCATCCCGAGGTGCACGCCCACCCGGCGGAGGGGCTGCGGATACCGGCGTACGTGCTGGCCACCGGCGAGGGCGCCGGGATCGCAGCCCGGGCCGGGCTGCCGCTGGTGGTGGGCGACCTGCGGTCCCGGGGGCGGGTCGCGGAGATCATCGGGCGCTACCGCGAGGAGTTCCGCCCCTCGGCCGACGGCTCGGAGCCGTACGTGGTGGTCTCCGGGACGGTGGCGGTGGCGCCGACTCCGGAGGCGGCCCGGCGCATCCTGGTCCCGGAGGCGTGGTCCCTCGCGTACTCCCGCACCCGGGGCAGCTTCCCGCCCCTGCGCCCGGCGGAGGAGGTCGAGGCCCTGGCCATGACCCCGAAGGAGCGGGAGCTGTACGAGGGCGGGCTCGCCGGGCACGTCCACGGCACCGAGGAGCAGGTCGCGGCCGAGCTCGCCGAGGTGGCCGAGCTGACGGGCGCGGACGAGCTGCTGGTCACCACGTCCACGTACGACCGCGCGGCGCTGCTGGACTCCTTCGAGCGGCTGGCCCGGGTGGCGGGGCTCTGAACCGGGGCGGACCGTGGACGTCGCCCGTACGCGCGGCCCGTACGCGTGGCCCGTAAACTGGGGCGAATGCACCACTCCACCGCCACCGCACCTCAGGCCCACCCCGACTCCTTCGTACGGGTAAGGGGTGCCCGGGAGCACAACCTGCGCGGCGTCGACGTGGACATCCCGCGCGACGCCCTGACCGTGTTCACCGGGGTGTCCGGCTCCGGGAAGAGCTCGCTGGCCTTCGGCACGCTCTACGCCGAGGCCCAGCGCCGGTACTTCGAGTCGGTGGCCCCGTACGCCCGCCGCCTGATCCACCAGATCGGCGCCCCCAAGGTGGACTCCGTCACCGGGCTGCCGCCCGCCGTCTCGCTGGAGCAGCGGCGCTCCTCCCCCGGTTCGCGGTCCTCGGTCGGGACGGTGACCCTGCTGTCCAACTCCCTGCGGATGCTGTACTCCCGCGCCGGAACCTATCCGCCGGGTGCCGAGCGGCTCGACTCCGACGCCTTCTCCCCCAACACCGCCGCCGGGGCCTGCCCGTCCTGCCACGGCCTCGGCAACATCCACCGCACCAGCGAGGAACTCCTCGTCCCGGACCCGGAGCTGTCGATCCGGCAGGGCGCGATCGCCGCCTGGCCCGGTGCCTGGCAGGGCAAGAACCTCCGGGACGTCCTGGACGTGCTCGGGTACGACGTGGACGCACCCTGGCGGGAGCTGGCGCCGAAGGACCGCGAGTGGATCCTGTTCACCGATGAGCAGCCGGTGGTCACGGTGCATCCGGTGCGGGACGCGGACCGGATCCAGCGGCCGTACCAGGGCACGTACATGAGTGCCCACCGCTACGTGATGCGGACCTTCTCGGACAGCAAGAGCGCCACGCTGCGCGCCCGCGCCGAGCGGTTCCTCGCCGATTCCCCGTGCCCGGTGTGCGAGGGTCGGCGGCTGCGTCCCGAAGCCCTGGCCGTGACGTTCGCGGGCCGCACCATCGCGGAGCTGGCGGCGCTGCCGCTGACCGCCCTGGACGGCGTACTGGCCGCCGTACCGGACGGGGCACCGCCGGCCGGGGAGGCGGCCCGGGTGCTCGCCGAGGATCTGCGGTCCCGCATCGGGCCCGTCGTGGAGCTCGGGCTCGGCTACCTGAGCCTGGACCGCACCGCACCGACCCTGTCGGCGGGCGAGCTGCAGCGGCTGAGGCTGGCCACGCAGCTGCGGTCCGGCCTGTTCGGGGTCGTGTACGTACTGGACGAGCCTTCGGCGGGGCTGCACCCGGCCGACACGGAGGCGCTGCTCGGCGTACTGGACCGGCTCAAGGCGGCGGGGAACACGGTGTTCGTGGTGGAGCACCATCTGGATGTGGTGCGGCATGCCGACTGGCTGGTGGACGTGGGTCCGCTGGCCGGGGAGCACGGTGGGCGGGTGCTGTACAGCGGGCCGCCGCAGGAGCTGGCCGGTGTGGCCGGATCGGCGACGGCGCGCCACCTGTTCGCGGCGCACGAGCCGGAGCCGGGGCGGGAGGTGCGGGAGGTGCGGGAGGCGAGCGGTTCGGTCCGGCTCACCGGCGTCGACCGGCACAACCTGCGGGGCGTGGACGCGGAGTTCCCGCTCGGGGTGTTCACCGCCGTGACGGGCGTGTCGGGGTCGGGGAAGTCCACGCTGGTGGGCCAGGTGCTCGCCCGGGAGGTCGGCGAGCGGCTCGCGGATCCGGGGTTCCCGGTCCGGCGCCTGGTGGAGGTGGACCAGAAGCCGATCGGCCGCACGCCGCGGTCCAACCTGGCCACGTACACGGGGCTGTTCGACGTGGTGCGCAAACTGTTCACGGCGGCTCCGCAGGCGAGGGCGCGCGGCTGGAAGGCGGGCCGGTTCTCCTTCAACGTGCCGGGCGGCCGGTGCGAGACCTGCCAGGGCGAGGGCTTCGTCTCGGTGGAGCTGCTGTTCCTGCCGAGTACCTACGCGCCGTGCCCGGAGTGCGCCGGGGCCCGGTACAACACCGAGACCCTGGAGGTGCGGTACGAGGGGCTGAACATCGCGGAGGTGCTCGCGCTGACGGTGGAGTCCGCGGCCGCGTTCTTCGCGCAGGTCCCGGCGGCGGCGCGCAGCCTGCGGGCCCTGGAGGACATCGGGCTGGGCTACCTGCGGCTGGGGCAGCCGGCCACGGAGCTGTCGGGCGGCGAGGCGCAGCGGATCAAGCTGGCCACGGAGCTCCAGCGCCGGCGCCGCGACCACACCCTGTACGTACTGGACGAGCCGACGACGGGGCTGCATCCGGCCGATGTACGGGTGCTGCTGCGGCAGTTGCACGGGCTGGTGGACGCCGGCCACTCGGTGGTGGTCGTGGAGCACGACATGGAGGTGGTGGCGGGCGCGGACTGGGTGATCGACCTGGGCCCGGGCGGCGGCGCCGACGGCGGCCGCATCGTCGCGGCGGGTCCGCCCGCGCGGGTGGCCCGGGCGGCGGCGAGCCGCACCGCCCCCTACCTCGCCCGCGCGCTGGAGCCGGGATCCCGGTAGGACCGCCCGCCTCCGGGGAGCAGGCTGAAGACGGCGATGCTCGCGGCCCACACCACGGCCAGTACGAACAGCACGAGCAGCAGCCACGGCCAGCCGCTGCGGACCTGTTCCAGTTCCCAGGCGCGGAGCTGCACCTTGCAGTGTGCGTTCACCGCGTCGTCGGTCATGCCGCACAGCGGCTCGGGTTCGGCCGCGGCGACGGCCGTCGCCTGTTCCCGGCCCGTGGGCGTGCGCGGCGGCAGGAGTTCGGGGTGGGTGTCGAGCCAGGTGGTGAAGGTGTCGCGCATCGCTGCGTGGCCGCGCTCGTTCGGGTGCAGGCTGTTGTGGAGCCACTTGGCGGGGCTGAAGCGCTGCGAGGCGAGCCCGTTGACCGTCTCGATGTCCACGAAGTTGACTCCGGCTGCGCCCTTTCTGCGCTCGCACAGCTGGAGCCGGTGCGTGGCGAAGCTGTCCTTCATCTCGGCCATGTAGGTGATGCCCGCCGTGTCGGCCGCCTGGCGCATCGTGGTGTCGATCTGTTCCACGAAGGTGCGGATGAAATCGCGCTCGGCCTTCGTGAGGGCAACCCCGCTGCAGCTGCCGGCCGCGGCGATCGGCTGCGGGTAGGGCACGGCCACGATGGGCACGTCGGCGGGCACGGCCTGCCGCAGGGAACGGTAGGTCGCGATGAGGTCCTGGCGGACCTTCGGCAGGTTGTTCATGAACACGGGCCTGCGGGTCTCGCAGTCGCCGGGGGCGAGGCACGCCTCTCCGAGGATGGCGAATCCGGCGTCGTTGCCGCCCAGCGCGACGATGACGAGGGCCGGGTGGAACGAGGACGCCAGGCTGTTCAGCTGGTCGAGCTGGGTGGCCGGTTCGCCCGGCTGCGCACGGGAGGGGCCGGATCCGGAGCGGGGATTGACGTTGTAGGTCCGCGCGCCGGAACAGGCGAGGAACAGCACGCGGTCGAACCGCGGGCCGGCGGTGGCGAGTCCGACCGCATAGGCGGAGGGCGAGCGTCGGCACTCGTTGCGGCCGCCGTCGTCGGTTCCCTCGAAGTAACTGCTCGCCCCCTCCCCCGACATGTAGGAGTCGCCCAGGGCCACGAGGACGCGCTGCCCGCCGGCGGCGTCGAGTGCCTGGGGGTGGCGGTGCTCCGGGGGCGCCGCCGCGAGGAGGCAGAGGCCCGCGAGGACCAGGGCGACGTCGGCGTGCGTGTTGGACACGATGGCCGCCAGCAGGAGCAGTGCCGCCGCGGCGAGCACCGCTCCCAGCACCCAGTCCTGCTGCACCAGCCACAGGCAGGACAGGACGGCTCCGGCGGTGACGGCGAGGCCGAGGATCCCGACGACTCCCACACCGGCCCCGGGTCCCGCGGCGGAGCGCCGCGTCCGCAGGAGGCGTACGCCCCATTCGGACAGGAGGTTGAGGCCGAGCGGGAGGAGCACGAAGAGGGCCGCGCCGAGGGTGATGAGCAGGCCGACGTAGAGACCGCCCTTGGCCTTGGGCAGCACGAGGGCTGCGATGACCGCCACCAGCGCCGTCAACGCCATCAGGGCCGCACCCCACAGCAGCAGGGCCCTCCTCGGCCGGCCCGGATCGATTCCCCGCCACGCTTCGACGAACCAGCCCAGGCCGAGCAGCAGGAGCACCGACCCGACGAGCGGCAGGGCGTCCCCTTCCACTCCCACCAGGTGGAGGACGAGCACCACGACTCCGGCGGCGCTCAGCAGGCCGGCCGCCCGGAGCAGCCAGCGCGGGGTGCGCCCGCCGGCGTCCCGCTCGTGCCCGAGGCCCAGCTGTCGTCCGACGAAGACGGCACTGCAGACGCCGAAGAAGCCCAGGGCCCCGTACAGCTCCGGGAGCGGCACTCCACGGCTCGACTCCACGACGAGTACCACTGCGCCCACGACGAACAGCGCCCGCGGCCCCCACCACATCAGCATGCCGCGCATGTCCCGCCGGGCGACCGGCCCTGCCGGCTCGTCACCGTGCATGTCCCTGCACCCTTCTACGGGTCGGACGACGACGTTCGGACGGCGTCGGTTGGAGCCCGACGGGCTACGCGTCCCCCGGCAGCAGGTGCTGCGGGAGTTCGCGGAAGCTCCACCGGCCCTGCTGGCGGGCGAACACCCAGACCAGGTCGTAGCGGTCGGGCCAGGCGGCGGGGATGCCGAGGACCTGGTGGGCGCCGAGGGAGTGGATCAGGCGGGGGATGCCGGTGTGCTCCCAGCAGACGAGTACGGGCATGCGGGCGGCCAGCACGGCGGTGGCCAGGGCCGGTTCGGCGCCGACGGCGAACTCGCCGCGCAGTGGAGTACGCAGGGCCGCGGTCAGCGGCTCGACCGTCTGGCGGCAGCGGGCCGGGGCTCCGGCCGGGCCGCCGGCCGCGAAGACGACCGCGGGGCGGGGCAGCGTGGAACCGCCTGCGGGCGGGAAGAGGCGGCGCAGTTCCCCGGCCCGGCGCCGGCCGCGCCCGGCGAGGGACCCGGGGTCCTCGTTGCCGTCCTCGTCCTCGCCCAGGTCCCCGGCGTACGGCTTCTCCGCGTGCCGGATCACCATGACCAGGGCGTCCTTCGGCCCGGGTTGCGGGCCGCGGCCGGAGGTGCGGGGCGGGTCCTGCGCGGAGCAGCCGGCCATCGCGAGCGGGGCGAGGGCGGCAGCCGCCAGGAGCGTGCGGCGGCGCGGTCCGGACCCGGCGGGGGCTTGTGGCATGGGGCCCACTGTCCCCCAGGTGCCGGGCGTCGGCGGGGCGCGGCGCGTCGTACGGCCGCCACGAGCGCCCGGTCGGCCGATCGGATCCGCCGATCGGGTCAGCCGGCCTGCCGAGGCTTCTCGTACGGGGAGGGCACCGGGAAGTAGGCCTCCAGGAACGCGGCGACCGCGCGCTGCTGTTCCCGGGGCGACAGGCCGGGTCCGGCGTCGTCGTCGGCGAGGCAGAACGCGTCGGCCCAGCGGTCGGCGGCGAGGCCGGGCAGCCGCTCGATCTCGTCGGTCCGGCCGGTGCTGACGTACGCGTGGAGCAGTTCGCCCTCGACCGCGCGGGCGTCGGCGAGGGCGAGGTGGGAGGCGAGGGTGACGGGCGCGAGGTCGTCGGCGCTGCGGAAGACGGAGCGGCTGGTGGTGCTCAGCCGGCCGGGCAGACGTTCCTCGACGTGGGCGAAGAGGGAGCGGCTCAGCGGGTACGGGGTGTGGGCCAGGATGTGCGGGTAGGTGCGGCCGACGGCCTGTTCCACGGCGTGCCGGGTGGCCTTCTGGGAGGCGGTGAAGACGTCGTCGTCATCGCTCGGGGCGTCGGGGGCCACCGCTCGCCGGTCGTGGAAGACCTTGGGCAGTCCGGAGGAGAGGAAGTAGTTCTGCGGGCGCTGCGGGCGGCCGAGGAAGATGTCGTCGTTGAAGTAGAGGAAGTGCTCGGCGAGGCCGGGGATGCGGTGGAGCTGGCTCTCGATGGCGTGGGAGTTGAACACCGGGAGGCCGGCGGGGTCCGCGAACAGCTCGCGGTGGTCGACGACGGTCAGCTGCGGGTGGTCGGCGGCGAGCCAGGGCGGGGTCTGGTCGTCGGTGACGATGAAGACGCGGCGGATCCAGGGCGCGTGGGCGGCGATGGAGCGCAGGCAGTAGCGGAGCTCCCCGCGGTCGCGATAGCGGTTCTCGGCATGGTCCACGAGGGTGTGGCCGCCGGTGCCGGCCTCGGCTGCGGCGGCGTGGTCCCGGCGGCGGCGCCAGGCCAGGTCGGCGGCGTCGACCCAGGTGATCACGGCGTCGACGGGGAAGTCGATGTCGTCGGGGAAGCGGCCTGCGAAGGCGTCGACGACGGGGTGGTCGCGTTCGCCGATGCGGGTGGTGGACGTGGCCTCGAGGGTGGGCACCCACCAGCCGTACGGGGTCTCGCGCAGGCCGGCGATCGCGCCGATGCCGGAATCGGCGGCTTCCCAGAACTCCAGGTCGCAGCCGGTGTCGGGGCCGTAGGCCAGGGTCCGGCCGGAGGTGACGACCGGCTGGAAGAGGCGGACGCCCTTGATCTTCGGGTGCGGCGGGTCGGCGGGCCCGGACTCCCTGGCCGCGACCGCTTCGGGGAGGGCTTCGGCGAGGACCTCGCCCACTTCCCCGCCGTCGCCGTCGCCGTCGCCGAGGAGCAGGGCGTACACGGGGAGCCCGGCGAAGGCCCCGGCGCATGCCTTCAGGGCGGCGGCACGGTCGCCCGGGGCGACGGCCACCCGGTGCCGGAGCCCGCCGTCGGGGACCAGTCCGTACGGGACGGCGGCCGCTTCGAGCGCCTCGGCGACCGCGTTCAGGCCGGCGTCCCGGGCGTCGGCGGGCAGCAGGTCGTCGCGGATCCGGGCGAGCCGGCCGCGGTGCCGGACCAGGCCCGGCAGCTTTTCCAGCAGCTCGTCCTCACGGGTCCGGCCGCCCGGGGGCGGCGCGTGGCTCCCGCTCCCGGTGCGCTCCCGCCGGCCGGCGTCCGGTTGTTCCGGTACGCCGCCGGGCCGGCGCAGCGTCCGTACGATCCGGCGCAGGCCGACGGGGAGGGGAAGGGGAAGACGGGAAAGGCCCTGCATATACGACCTCGCGGGACGGCGCCGGTGTGCGGCACCCGAGGATGCGGGCGGCACCCGGCGTGTGGGGGTGCGGTGCCGTCCGGCAGGCAGGGGCGGATGCCTCGTTCACCTCCACCTTTCCCGTCGTTCATTTTTCACGCAAGTGTCTGGAGTTCCTTTGTCCGCATCTCACAGGCACTTCTCAGATTCGGCGGTGCCGGTCCTGCGGCCGCACGCTCCGTGTTTGCGGACCCTCATGCTCCGTGCTTGCGGACCGCCCGCAGCCACTCGCGGTTCATGGCGGCGATGGACGGCAGCGGGATGCCCTTGGGGCAGGCCGTGGCGCACTCCCCGGTGAGGGTGCAGCCGCCGAAGCCCTCGCCGTCCATCTGGGCCACCATGTCCAGTACTCGGGTCTCCCGCTCGGGCGAGCCCTGCGGCAGCACGTTCAGGTGGTTGACCTTGGCGGAGGTGAAGAGCATCGCGGAGCCGTTGGGGCAGGCCGCCACGCACGCACCGCAGCCGATGCACTCGGCGTGTTCGAAGGCGAAGTCGGCGTCGGCCTTGGGCACGGCGGTGGCGTGCGCCTCGGGAGCGGATCCGGTCGGGGCGGTGACGTAGCCGCCGGCCTGGATGATCCGGTCGAAGGCGCTGCGGTCCACGACGAGGTCCTTGACCACCGGGAAGGCGGAGGCGCGCCAGGGCTCGACGTCGATGGTGTCGCCGTCGGCGAAGGAGCGCATGTGGAGCTGGCAGGTGGTGGTGCGTTCGGGACCGTGGGCGTCGCCGTTGATCACGAGGCTGCACGCGCCGCAGATGCCCTCGCGGCAGTCGTGGTCGAAGGCGACCGGGTCCTCGCCGCGCAGGATGAGGTCCTCGTTGAGGGTGTCGAGCATCTCCAGGAACGACATGTCGCGGGAGATGCCGTCGACCTCGTACGTGACCATGGCGCCGGGGGTGTCGGGGTTCTGCTGGCGCCAGACGCGCAGGTTGAGCTTCATGCGTAGCTCCGCTGGGTGGGGTGGACGTACTCGAAGACGAGGTCTTCCTTGTGCAGCACGGGGGCCGCGCCGGTGCCCTGGTACTGCCAGGCGGCGGCGTAGCCGAACTCCTCGTCGCGGCGGGCGGCCTCGCCGTCCGGGGTCTGGGACTCCTCGCGGAAGTGGCCGCCGCAGGACTCGGCGCGGTGGAGGGCGTCGAGGCACATCAGCTCGGCGAGCTCCAGGTAGTCGACGATGCGGTTGGCCTTCTCGAGGGACTGGTTGAACTCTTCGCCACTGCCGGGGACCTTGATCCGCTTCCAGAACTCTTCGCGGATGTGCGGGATCCGGTCCAGTGCCTTGCGCAGGCCCTCCTCGGTGCGGGACATGCCGCAGTACTCCCACATGAGCTCGCCGATCTCGCGGTGGAAGGAGTCGGGGGTGCGGTCGCCGTCGACGGCGAGCAGTTTGGCGAGGCAGTCGCGGGTCTCGCGGATCGCGGCCGCGGCCTCGGGGTGGCTGTCGTCGACGGCCTCCTGGTGCGGGTGGCGGGCCAGGTAGTCGTTGATGGTGGAGGGGAGCACGAAGTAGCCGTCGCCGAGGCCCTGCATCAGGGCGGACGCGCCGAGGCGGTTGGCCCCGTGGTCGGAGAAGTTGGCCTCGCCGATCGCGAACAGGCCGGGGACGGTGGTCTGGAGGTCGTAGTCGACCCACAGGCCGCCCATCGTGTAGTGCACGGCGGGGTAGATCCGCATGGGGACCTCGTACGGGTTCTCCGCGGTGATCCGCTCGTACATCTCGAAGAGGTTGCCGTACTTCTCGGCGACCTCGTCCCGGCCCATGCGGCGGATGGCGTCGGCGAAGTCGAGGTAGACGCCCTGGCCGCCGGGGCCGACGCCGCGGCCCTCGTCGCAGACGTTCTTGGCGGCGCGGGAGGCGATGTCGCGGGGCACGAGGTTGCCGAAGGAGGGGTAGATCCGCTCCAGGTAGTAGTCGCGCTCCGCCTCCGGGATCTCGGCGGCGGGGCGGCTGTCGCCCTGGGCCTTGGGGACCCAGATGCGGCCGTCGTTGCGCAGGGACTCGCTCATCAGGGTGAGCTTGGACTGGTGGTCGCCGGTGCGCGGGATGCAGGTGGGGTGGATCTGAGTGAAGCAGGGGTTGGCGAAGTACGCGCCGCGCCGGTGCGCCCGCCAGACCGCGGTCGCGTTGGAGTTCATGGCGTTGGTGGAGAGGTAGAAGACGTTGCCGTAGCCGCCGCTGGCCAGGACGACCGCGTCCGCGTAGTACGTGTCGATGCTGCCGGTGACCAGGTCGCGGGCGACGATGCCGCGGGCCACCCCGTCGACGGTGATCAGGTCGAGCATCTCGGTGCGGGCGTGCATCTCGACGTTTCCGGCGGCGATCTGCCGGGACAGCGCCTGGTAGGCGCCGAGGAGGAGCTGCTGGCCCGTCTGGCCGCGGGCGTAGAAGGTGCGGGAGACCTGGACGCCGCCGAAGGATCGGGTGTCGAGGAGGCCGCCGTACTCGCGGGCGAAGGGGACGCCCTGGGCCACGCACTGGTCGATGATCTCGACGGAGATCTGGGCGAGGCGGTGGACGTTGGACTCGCGGGCGCGGAAGTCCCCGCCCTTGACGGTGTCGTAGAAGAGGCGGTGCACCGAATCGCCGTCGTTGCGGTAGTTCTTGGCTGCGTTGATCCCGCCCTGCGCGGCGATGGAGTGGGCCCGGCGCGGGGAGTCGGAGAAGCAGAACTGGACGACGTGGTAGCCCTGTTCGGCGAGGGTGGCGCCGGCCGCCCCGCCGGCCAGGCCGGTGCCGACGACGATCACGGTGTGCTTGCGGCGGTTGGCCGGGTTGACGAGTTTGGCCTCGAAGCGGCGGCGGTCCCAGCGTTCGGCAATGGGGCCGTCGGGGGCCTTGGTGTCGGCGATGGGCTCGCCGGTGGCGTAGTCGGTGTAGCCGGTGTTGGCGTACTCGGGCATGGTCAGCTCACCACTCCGGTCATGACGGCGACGGGGACGGAGACGAAGCCCGCGAAGAGGACGAGGGCCAGGGCGTTGGCGAGGAACTTCAGGGCGCGGTCGCGCCGGGCGTTGCCCGCCCCGAGGGTCTGGGCGGCGCTCCAGAAGCCGTGCCGGACGTGCGCCGCGAGGGCGGCCATCGCCACGATGTAGATGGTGTTCCCGTACCAGGTGGAGAACGTGGCGAGGACGTTCTCGTAGGGATGGCCGGCCCATGCGCGCTCGTTGACGGTGAGCGTGGTGAGGTCGAGCAGGTGCCAGACGATGAACAGGGCGAGGATGACGCCGCCCCAGCGCATGGTGCGGGTGGCGTAACTCGCGCGGCGGCGCTTGTGGGCGTACTTGACCGGGCGGGCCTTGATGTCGCGGCGGCTGAGCTGGTAGGCGGACACGGCGTGCGCGACGACGGCGGCGAGCAGGACGACGCGGGCCGCCCACAGGCCCCAGTGGCTGTGCAGGAACGGCTCGCCCATGTGGCGAAGCCAGTGCGCGTACCCGTTGAAATCCCCCGGACCGAAGAAGATCTTGAGGTTGCCGATCATGTGGACGACCAGGTATCCGAGCATGATCAGCCCGGACACCGCCATCACGGACTTCTTGCCGACGGTGGAGTCCCAGAGCGTTCGCGTGGTGGACGGTCGTCGGCCCGTCCGCGTTGCCAGAGCCATGTCACAGACGGTAAGGACCAAAGTCCCGAGAGGTCCAAGACATGATGACGCTGATCTCGATAGGGAATCGCTATGTACGGCTTATCCTGGGGTGATGCAGTTCCAGCAGCTCCTGTACTTCGTGGCCGTCGCCGAGACCCGGCACTTCACCCGGGCCGCGGAGCGGGTGCATGTCGCCCAGCCGTCGCTCTCGCAGCAGATCAGGGCGCTCGAACGCGAGCTGGGGGCGGAGCTGTTCAGCCGGGCGCGCGGGAACATCGCGCTCACCGACGCCGGCGAGGCGCTGCTGCCGCTCGCCCGGCGGATCCTGGCGGATGCGGACACCGCGCGGCTCGAGGTGCAGGAACTGGCTCAGCTGCGGCGCGGGCGGGTCCGGCTGGGGGCCACGCCGAGCGTGTGCACGGGCCTGCTGCCGCACGTCCTGCGGGCCTTCCACGCCGCACATCCGGGGATCGAGCTGCTGATCGAGGAGAATGGTTCACTGGACCTCGTACGGGAACTCGCGCGCGGGGCCCTGGACTTGGCGCTGATCGCGCTGCCTCTGCCACCCTCGGCTCCGGCGCTGACCACGGTGGAGCTGCTGACGGAGGACCTCGTGGTGGTCTCCTCGGCGGAGCTGCCACCTCCGGCGGGCGGCGGCCCGCTCACGGTGTCCGCACTGCGCGACGAGCCGATGGTGATGTTCCGCCACGGCTACGACCTGCGGGACCTGACGGTGGCCGCCTGCCGGGCGGAGGGCTTCGAGCCGGTGTTCACGGTGGAGGGCGGGGAGATGGACGCGATCCTGGGCTTCGTCCGTGCGGGGCTCGGCCTCGCGGTCGTCCCGGCGATGGTCGTCGAGCATGCCGGTCCGGGGCTGCGCGCCACCCCTCTGGCGGGCTCCCCGCTGCGCCGCACGATCGCCCTGGCCCACCGTACGGACGTCGCTCCCCCACGCGCGGCCCGCGAGCTGAAGCGCATCCTGCTGGGCTGAACCCGGCGCACCTCCACGTGGTGGGCTCAGCCCCCGGCTATGGGCAGGGCCTTGTCGAGCCCCTCGGCCAGCATCGCGAAGACCTGGCCGGCGTCGGCCTCGGCGGCCGGGTGAGCCTCGTCGGCGCTCTGGCCGGCGGCCATCCGGAGATAGTTCTCCCGGCCCAGCTCGTGGCGGACCGCCACCAGGTGCATCGCCGCCAGCCGGGCGGCGAGCGGGCGGACCGACTCCGATTCGAGTACGGCGGCGAGCAGCTCCACCTCGCGGTCGGTGTAGTGGGACATCCGGCTCTCCAGGCTGGCGGTGGAGTAGAGCAGTCGCTGGAACGCGACCACCTCGGGGTGGTCGCACAGCCCGGTGATCGGGTCGCGCTCGGCGAGGGCCGCGAGGAAGTGCGCACGCACCGCGCCCACCGGCGTCTGGCCGGCGGGGCGGTCGCGCACGATGCGGGCCGCCTCGTCCTGATGGTCGGCGAACCGGTCGAGCACCAGGTCCTCCTTGCTCGGGAAGTACCGGAAGAGGGTGGGCTTGGAGACCTCGGCCGCGGCGGCGACATCCGCCACCGACACGGCATCGAAGCCCCGCTCCAGGAAGAGTTCCAGCGCCGTGGCCGCCAGCTGGCGACGCGTACGGAGCTTCTTGTTCTCGCGCAGACCCGTCGTGTTCTCCATGCCGCGAGCGTAGCACAGAACCGTGACCGAGTTAATTTCTTAACCGGGTTGCATTTTCTGGCGGGAGCCGCTTTCCTTGAGGCATCGACGAGACGGACATCGACCTGAGAGGACGTCCGATGACTGACGTACTGATCGTGGGCTCCGGCCCCACGGGACTGACCCTGGCCTGCGACCTCGCCCTGCGCGGAGTCTCCGTCCGCGTCATCGACCAGCGCACCGCGCCGCACCGCGAGTCCCGCGGCAAGGGGCTCAATCCGAGCAGTCTGGAGATCTTCGAGGAGCTCGGCGTGGCCGAGTCCCTGGCCGGCATCGGCAACGAGGCGGTGGTCCTGCGCAAGTACTTCGACGGAGCACCTGTCAACGACACCGTCGTGGCCGGCACCGGCCTGCTGGTAGGGCAGTGGCAGACCGAGGAGGCGCTGCGCGAGCGGCTCGCCGGCCTGGGCGTGGCCGTCGAGTACGGAGCCGGGCTCGCCGGAATCGCCCAGGACGCGGCCGGGGTCCGGGCGGAGCTGACGGACGGCACTGTGATCGAGGCCCGCTACCTGGCCGGGTGCGACGGCGGGCGCAGCACGACCCGCAAGCTCCTCGGCATCCCGTTCGAGGGGAGCACGGAGGAGGAGCCCGCAATGGTCATCGGGGACGTCCGGGCCCCCGGGCTCAGCCGGGACTTCTGGCACCAGTGGTTCACTTCGGAAGGCGGCGGGATCATGCTGTGCCCGATGCCGGGGACGGACTCCTTCCAGTTGCAGGCCTCACCCGAGCAGGACGAGAACGGCGAACCGGTGCCGCCCTCGCTGGAGAGCTTCCAGCGGCTGTTCGACCGGTATGCCGGGATGCCGGGGATCCGGCTCACGGATCCCACCTGGTTCTCCACCTGGCGGGTCAACGTGCGCGTGGTCACCCGGATGCGCGAGGGCCGGGTCTTCCTCGCCGGGGACGCCGCGCACGTCCACCCCATAGCCGGCGGGCTGGGCATGAACACCGGCATCGGCGACGCGGCCGCCCTGGGCCGGACCTTGGCCGCCGCCCTCACCGGGCAGGGCGGGGAGGAGGTGCTCGACGTGTACGAGGCCGAGCGGCTCCCGGTGGCCACCGAGGTCGTGGCCGACACGGCGCGGCGGTACGAGCGGGTCGTGGCTGCCGTCCGGACGCCCGGCCGGGGGATCGAGGCCGGCCTGGACTGACCGGGCGGGCGTCAGGAGGGTGTGGGCACGGCGTCCGACAGTGAGAGGGTGTGGATGCGGTCGGGGGCGCCGGGGCGGGCGTAGTACCAGCCCTGGGCGGTGTCGCAGCCGAGGTCGCGCAGCTGGGCGGCCTGGGCGCCGGTCTCCACGCCCTCGACCGTGACGGCGAGTTCGAGGCTGTGGGCCAGCGCGACGATGCCTTCCACGATCTTGACGTCGACCGGGTTGGCGGGCTGCTGCTGCATCCCCTTGGTGAAGGAGCGGTCCAGCTTCAGGACGCTGACCGGGAGGCGGCGCAGGTTCGCCAGGTTCGAGTAGCCCGTGCCGAAGTCGTCGAGCGCGATGTCCACGCCGAGCGCGGCTAGCCGGCGCAGGGGTTCCAGGAGTTCGTCGTCGGCGCCGATCAGGGCCGATTCGGTGACCTCCAGGCACAGGGCGCCCGGGGCGAGGCCCGAGTTCTCGAGCACCGCGACGGTGTCGGCGACCAGGCCGGGGTGGTGCAGCTGGGTCGGCGAGAGGTTGACGTTGATCCGCAGGGCGGAGCCGCCGTGCTGGCGCTGCCAGTTGCGAGCCTGGCGGACGGCCTCCTCCAGGACCCAGCGGCCGAGCGGCACGATCAGCCCGGTCCGTTCGGCGAGCGGGATGAAGCGGTCCGGCCCGAGCACCCCGTACTGCGGGTGCGACCAGCGCACCAGCGCCTCGGCGCCGTGGACGCTGCCGTCGTGCATGTGGACCAGCGGCTGGTACTCGATGAAGAACTCGCCGCGCTCCAGCGCCGCCGGGAGGGCGTTGGTCAGGCCGTGCCGGGTGATGGCGCGGGCGTCGGCCTCGGCGTCGGCGAACTCGAAGCGGTTGCCGCCGGCCGCCTTGGCCCGGTACATGGTGATGTCGGCGCTGCGCAGCACCTCCGCCGGGGTGCGCTCCCGGGCCGCACCCTCCACGATGCCGATGCTGCCGCGGACCGACAGCTCGCGGCCCTCGATCCGCATGGGCACGGACAGGGCCGACAGGATCCGGACGGCGAGCTCGGTCACCTTCTCCTCGGTGTCCGAGCCGGTGGTCAGCGCCACGAACTCGTCGCCGCCGAGTCGTGCGACGACCTCGCCGGGGCCCGTCGCGCAGCTCTGCAGCCGGTCGGCCACCTCCACCAGGAGCCGGTCGCCCGCCGAGTGGCCGAGGCTGTCGTTGACCGCCTTGAACCCGTCGAGGTCCAGGTAACACAGGCCGAAGCGGCTGCCACCGGCCCCGCTCAGGGCCTTTTCCAGTCGCTCGAAGAAGAGCGTCCGGTTCGGCAGCCCGGTCAGGGCGTCGTGCGTGGCCTCGTAGCGGAGCCGCAGGTTCAGCAGCCGGCGCTCGGTGGTGTCCTCCATCAGCGCCAGCTGGTACTGCGGCACGCCCTCGGCGTCACGCAGCAGCGACACCGTCAGGTTGGTCCACAGCACGGTCCCGTCGTGGCGGTAGTACGGCTTCTCGACGCGGTAGCTCTCGCGCTCGCCGCGCACGAGTTCCCCGTACATCCGCCAGACGTGCGGGGCGTCGTCGGGGTGGCCCCACTCGCTGACGTTGCGGCCCCGGACGTGCCCGCCCATCCCGCCGAACATCTGCAGCAGCGCGTCGTTGACCTCGAGGACGTTGCCCTCGAGGTCGGCGATGCCGATGCCGATGGCCGCGCCCTCGAAGACCGCCTTGAAGCGCTCCTCGCTCGCGTGCAGGGCCTGCTGGGCGTCGATGCGGGCCGTCAGCGCGGAGCGGGCGATGGCTTCCTGCTCCTTGAGGGTCCGCTCGCGCAGGGCGCGGGCGAATCCCGCCGCGATCCCGTGCTGGAGCCGGGCGCAGCGGGACCGGTACTCCTCGGTGCCCTCCACGCCCACGCCGTCGGGTCCGCAGTAGAGCACGAGGTACGACTCGACCACGCCGAGCGTGCCGGCCAGTGCCTCAGGGTCGGTGCAGTGCACGGCGACGAGATCGGCCCCCACCCGCTGGGCGACGCCCGCGTCGAAGGGCCGGGCGTGCAGGGCCTCGGCAAGGGTCCGGGCGAGCGGGATGAGGTGCTGTTCGAACTCGACGCGGGTCAGCGAGGTCGCGGTGACGGGGAAGATCGCCCGCCCCCAGATGGTCGCGAAGCGCCCGATCCGGTCCTCCAGCCCGCTCCGCAGCGCGGCGGGACCCGCCGACAGGCCCGCCGGATCCGACGGGCCTGTGAGCGCGGAGGGAGGTTCCGCTCCCTGCGCGGGCTCTGCTGCCCGCGCGGGTTCTGCGTTCTTCGGGGTCGGTGTGCCGGAAGGCACCGCGGCCGTGGATCTCACGCCTTGCGTCCCACTCCGCCGAAGCCCGAGAACGCGTACGGGTCCTCGGGCGCCTCGCTGTCCTCCGGGTCCTCGGTGCCCTCGGGCTGCCACAACGGCATCGACACGACACCGGGATCGACCAGCTCGAACCCGTCGAAGAAGCGGGTGATCTGCTCACCGCTGCGCATCACGAGCGGGTTGCGGATGTCCCGGTAGACGCCGACCATCCCGCCCGCGGCCTCCTGGGAGAGCGGGATGCCCTCGTAGGAGGCGTGCGTGAGCACCAGGAGGCTGCCGGGGGCCAGCGCGTCGCGCAGTTCGGCGACGGCGGCGTAGGGGTCGTCCGCGTCCTCCAGGAAGTGCAGGACGGCGACGAGCAGCAGGGCGACCGGGCGTTCGAGGTCGAGCAGCTGCGAGACCTCGGGGGCGGCCAGGATGTCCCGCGGCTTGCGCAGGTCGGCGGCGACGATGCCGGTGCGGTCGTCGCCGGCCAGGACGGCGCGGCTGTGTGCGACGGCCACCGGGTCGTGGTCCACGTAGACCACGCGGGCCTCGGGGCTGGCCGCCTGGGCGATCTCGTGGACGTTGCCGAAGGTCGGGATGCCGGAGCCGATGTCGAGGAACTGGGTGACGCCCCGGGCCACGGCGTAGCGGACGGCGCGGCGCATGAAGGCGCGGTTGGCCTGCATGATCTTGGGCAGGCCCGGCAGGAACTCCATGGCGCGGCGGGCGGCCTGGCGGTCGACCTCGAAGTTGTGGGAGCCGCCCAGGTAGTAGTCGTAGATGCGGGACACGCTCGGCACCGATATGTCGATACCTGGCGGGGCCCAGGCGGGGCGCTCCATCGGGGTCTCCAAGCCGTAGTCCTGCGCGGTCGTCCGGGATCGGACGCCTGTCCGAGCCGAATGTACTGATCATTGCCCAACGGAGCGAGCAAAAGCGGAAATTGGTGATCCGTTCTTCATCACACACCAAAGGCCTCCACGGCCCCTCCCGCAGCGAATGACCGAAACCGACAAGTCGCTTATGGGAATACGCAGGTACGTGACCGGACTGCTCCGTTCCGTGGCTCAAACCTCTACGGTCTTCGCTCCACCCGTTCAGGCGAACCACGGCCGAGCCCCGCGTGCGCGAGCGCACGTAAGCCCATGCTCCCCGGGTGAACAGAGCCTGTACCAGACGCCTGCTGGCGGTCCCGGTCCTGCTGTGGGCGGCGTTGTCCGCCACGCCGGCCGTGGCTGATAGCTGCGCCTACGCGACGATCGACGCCGGGGACGGCGCGGCCGCCGTCCGGCTGGTCGCGGCCGCCGGAAGCGGTGCGGCCGGGGCCGGCCAGGGTGGCGGACATCACGGCGCCGGGCCTCCCGGTGGCGGGGGCGGCGGCCACGGATACGGACAGGGCAACGGGCACGGAGGCCACCACGGAGGCGGCGGCCACGGGGGTCACGGGGGACACCACTGCCCGCCCCCGCCTCCCCCGCCGTGCCCGCCGAAGCCGACTCCCACCCCGCCGCCACCCCCCGCGCCGAAGCCGCCCCCGAAGCCGACTCCGCCGCCCGCGCCGCCGCCTCCGCCGGCCCCGAAGCCCACTGCGCCGCCCCCGCCCGCTCCGCAGGCGAAGCCGAAGCCGAAGCCACCCGCGCCGGCCCCGCCGAAGCCCGTACCGCCCCCGCCGCTCGAGGTGAAGGCGCCGGCCCCCGCGGCGGCGCCCCCGGCCCCGCCCCCGAAGAAGCAGGTGGCCAGGCCGGCCTACCGCACGGCGGCCGCCAAACGGCCCGAGCACCACATCTCGCCGGTGACCTTCACCTTGATGACCGCGGCTCCCGCGGTGCTCGCGATCGTCGCACTGCGCCCGCGCTAGACCCGCCCCTGCACACCCCGCACACCCCCCTCGTGACCGATTTGGGAGTCATCTTGTCGGAATGGCTCGTCCTGTCCCTCGCGATGGCCGCGGCCTGCGCCGTGGTGCTGTCCATCGCCTTCTTCAACCACCGGCGGATCGGCGACGACGACGATCCCAACGAGACCCCGGACGTCATCGAGTACATGACGATGATGATCGGGGTGATCTACGCGATCGTGCTGGGCCTGGCGATCGCCGGTGTCTGGGAGGGCCGCGGGGCCGCCCAGGAGTACGTTCGCCAGGAGGCCCAGGCCCTGCACGAGATCAGCGTCCGCTCCGAGGTCTACCCGGCCGAGGTGCGGAAGAAGATCCGCTCCGACGTCGACGCGTACGTGACGTACGTGGTGGACACGGAGTGGAAGGAGATGGCCGAAGACGGCAATCTCACCGACCGCAGCGGCGAGCTGCTGGACCGCATCCGCCGGGACGTCACGGACTACGAACCGCAGACCGACCACGAGGGGCAGGCATACCAGCCGCTGGTGGACCAGGTCGCACTGGTGGACGACGCGCGCAGCGCCCGCGGCCAGAGCGCGGGGGCGACCATGCCGGGGGTGGTGTGGTTCGGGCTGATCGCCGGTGCGCTGGTGACGGTGGGCCTGGTCTTCACCCTGCAGATCCGCCGCTCGTTCCGGGAGCTGCTGCTGGCCGGCCTGTTCAGCGCCCTGATCGCCTTCCTGCTGTTCCTGATCTGGGACTTCGACGCACCGTTCGGGCGGGGCATCGCAGCGACCGCCGAGCCCTTCCTCGCGCAGTTCCCGCATCTGGGGCTCGGCGGCTGAGGCGCCGTGGGTGCCGGCGGTACCGGGGACGGCGGGGATGCCGGGGCCCCGGCGTGCCCCCGCAGCCGCCCGGCAAACCGGGGACGGGCCTCCCGTCCCCGGTTCGGCCCATGCCCGTGCCCCATTCGCCCGTTCCTGATCGCGGGTCACCGCGGCCGCGCCTAGCGTGGCGGGCATCGAGGCGCACGACCCCCCACGTGCGGAAACCGTTCCGCGGCTGCTCCTCGGGGATCCGGAGAACAACCATGGGTGCGATACGTACCAACGCCACAGCCCTGCTGAGCGTCGGCGCCACGGGCGCCGTACTCGCGCTCGGCGTCCTCGGCGCGCCCTCCGCGGCCGCGGCCGGGGCCCAGCCCATCACCTCGTTCGGCTTCGCCATCACCCCGTCGACGGTTGCCCCCGGCGGCCAGACGGTGCTCTCCGTCACCGGCTGCAACGCCGCCTACGCCACCGCCTCCTCCGGGGTCTTCGACACCGTGAGCATCGCCCGCGGCCAGACCGCGCGGGTGACCGTCGACCGCGACGCCCGACGCGGAGCCGTGTACTCGGTCTCCTTCACCTGCAATGGGGAGACCGGTTCGGCCGACCTCACCATCACCGGCGGTACCACCCGTCCCACCACCAGTTCCACGTCGACGGCCACCGCCAGGGCCAATGCCGTCACCCGCACCGCCACCGGCGGCGCCTCCCTCGGTGTCCGCGGCGGCCTGGGCGGCAGCGTGGCCGGGATGGATCCCCGGGAGCTCGGCGCGGGCGCCGGGCTCTTCCTCACGGCTGCCGGCGGTACGGCGTACGCGCTCCGCCGCCGACGTTCCGCACGCGGCCACTGAGCGTCCTCGGCGGACACGCGACCGCCGCTCGACGAACACGCGGCAGACGAACCGGCAACGGACGGCCGACCGCGAACGGGCACACCCCACACACCAGCGCCACGGAGCACCGACCGCCGGTCGCCCCGAGTCCTGGCCGAGGATTCGGGGCGACCGGCGGTTCCCGGGCTGCGACCGGGGAGGCGACGCCGTCAGGCCCGCCCGCGGACGGGACGGCGCCGGCGCATCACGTGGACGCCCGCGCCGAGCGCCGAAGCGCCGACGAGGCTCGCCCCGATGGCGGTCTCGGCGGTGGACGGGCCGAACGAGCCGCCGATACCGCCCTGTGCGCCGTTGCCCCGCAGGATGGTGAACCGGTGCGTGGCGACCAGGCTGTTGTCGTGGCACTTGACCGACAGCGTGTGGTTGCCGGGCGAGGCGTGGTTGAAGATCCGGACGGTGGCGAACCCGATGGAGCCGGCCGAGAGGTTCGTCTGGGGAAAGTTGCCGGCCGACCAGACGGTGCCGCCGTGGCGGCAGCCGGCCGCACTGACCTGCATCGTCGAGCCCTGGTGCACGGAGTACGGGTTGACGGTGACATTGCTCGGCCCGTTGCCGCTGTTGCCCCCGTTGCCGCCCTGACCCGACGGAGATCCGCCCAGCGGGTCCGACGGGTTCGCGGCGGCGAACGGGGTACTGAGCCCGACGGCGACGAAGGCCGCCGCGGCCACGGTGAGGGCGCGGAGAACACGCATGGTGGAACCTCCAGCGGGAAGCGCCCCGGAGCGGTCGCCCGGGAAGATCGACGAGAACGCCTCCCACGACGAACCCTCGGGGCGGCTCGCAACGAGCGCATTTCCGGCTTTGGGCCGCAAGGTTGAGCGACACGCCGAGGCTCGCGCGGCTCGGCTGACGGATCCGCAGGTCACGACCCGTCAGGCATTTATGTGACGAATACCTGGATGGGCGCACCCCTTCCGGCCCCGCCACCCGTTCGCCCTTCACCGATCGCCGTCTTGCGCACGCAGCCTTAGCGTGCGTGGAGAAGGGCGTACAGGGGTGGGACAGGAACGCGGGTCGGGACCCCCGCGTCGGGAAGGGAGAGCCATGACCGAGGACGAGAGCGAGCAGCCACCGAGAAGACGATCCCCCTGGGGCGTGCTCGCACTGGTCATGCTCAGCGGCCTCGCCATGATGCGCAACGGGGCGGAGGTCGCCGACGGGCCGCCGCAGCCGACCGCGGCCGCCGCGGTCGGGGTGCCTGCCGAGCAGCTGCCGGTGAATCCGCCGGGGCAGGGCGAGCAGCCCATGCAGCACCAGCCCGCGCCGCCGGTGGAAGTGGAGCCGCTGGAGCACTCGTCGGTCCAGCGCGTCCGCATCCCCAACATCAGGGTGGACGCGCCGGTGATGACGGTCGGTCTGGACCCGCAGGGCTGGATCGAAGCCCCGCCGCCGCAGGACCCGAATCTGGCCGGCTGGTACCTCAACGGCATCTCGCCGGGGCAGCGCGGCTCGGCGGTGATCGTGGGCCACGTCGACAACGCGCAGGGCCCGGCGGTCTTCTACGGCCTGGGTTCGCTGCGCAAGGGCAACCACATCGAGGTGGAGCGGTATGACGGGCGCACGGCGGTGTTCGAGGTGTACGGGGTGGAGGTGTTCTCGAAGGAGACCTTCCCCGGAGCCCGGGTGTACGGGGACACCGGGCACGCGGAGCTCCGGGTGATCACCTGCGGCGGGGGCTACTCCAAGGCCCGGGGCTACGACGGCAACGTGGTCGTCTTCGCCCGGATGGTGGAGACGCGCTGAACGACGGCGCACCGCCCCGCCGGACGGCCCGGGGCCCGCCCCGCCGGGGGAAGGGACTCCTCAGCGGGGCGGCAGCGCGGGCAGCGTCATCCGGTAGCCCCGGGCGAGGAGCTGGGGCAGGTAGGTGCTCACCGCCTGGACGCTCTGCGAGCGGTCGCCGCCCGCGTCGTGGTTCAGCACGATCACGCCGGGCGCCGCGCCCTTGAGGACGCGCGAGACGATCGTGGTGGTGCCCGGCTCCTTCCAGTCCAGGGTGTCGACGGTCCAGGCGAGCGGTTCCATGCCCAGCTCGGCCCCGATCTCGAACGCGGCCCGGTTCCACGCCCCGTACGGCGCCCGGAACCACAGCGGCGCCTCCCCCACCGCCTGTTGTACGACCTCGCTCGTGCGGGCGATCTCGGAGGCGAGGTCGGGCCGGCTGAGCGTGGGGATGAGCGGATGGGTCCAGGTGTGGTTGCCGATGACGTGGCCCTCGGCGGCCATCCGGCGCAGCAGGTCCCGGTTGTCGGTGGCCATCTCCCCGCAGACGAAGAACATGGCGCGGACGCCGTACCGGGCGAGGGTGTCCAGGATGGCGGGCGTGTAGCGGGGGTCGGGCCCGTCGTCGAAGGTGAGCACCATGGCGCTCGCCGTGCTCGCGTCGGGGGGCAGCTCCAGGATGGGCCGGGTCCGTACGGCGGGCTTCGCGGCGGGCGGGCGCAGCGGGGTCTCGGAGGTCATGGGGCTCAGCCGGTACGCGGCCTGCCCGGGCGCCTGGGGCCGCAGGGCGCGGACTCCGCCCGGTCCGGCGGCGCCGCCGGGTCCCGGCTGTCCGACCGCCGTGCCGTCGGCGGAACCGGCGCCGAGGCCCGCGCCGGGTGCGCCGCCCGCCGTGTTCTGTCCGGGTGCTCCGGTCTCGCCGCCGGTGAGGAGTCCGGAGGCGGCGGCGACTCCGAGGAAGACGGCGGTGCGCAGGAGCATGCGTCGCCCTACTGTCAGCTCGTCATTTTTCATTATTACTACGTATCAACGACATCCCTGCAGATGTCGAGAGGCGCGAACGCGCAGGCTTCCCCTCACCCGATCAGCCGCGGCGTACCAGGGGGAACGGCAGCGTCTCGCGGATCGTCAGGCCGGTGAGGAACATGACCAGCCGGTCGACGCCGATGCCCAGACCGCCGGTCGGCGGCATGGCGTACTCCAGGGCGTCCAGGAAGTCGTTGTCCAGTTCCATCGCCTCCGGATCGCCGCCCGCCGCGAGCAGTGACTGGGCGGTGAGCCGGCGGCGCTGTTCCACCGGATCGGTCAGCTCCGAGTACGCGGTGCCCAGTTCCGTCCCGAACGCCACCAGGTCCCAGCGCTCGGCGAGGCGCGGGTCCTTGCGGTGCTGACGGGTCAGCGGGGAGACGTCGGTGGGGAAGTCCTTGTAGAAGGTCGGCAGCTTGGTCTTCTCCTCCACCAGCCGCTCGTACATCTCCAGCACCACGTCGCCGCGGGTGTCCTCGGGCGCGTGCGGTACGCCGGCCCGGTCGCAGAGCCTCCGCAGCACGGGTTCCGGGGTGTCGGCGTCGACCTCCTCGCCGAGGGCTTCGCCGATCGCTCCGTACATCGTCTTGACCGGCCAGATCCCGGAGATGTCGTGGACGACGAGCTGTCCGTCGGGGCCGGCCTTGTGGGCGACCGGCGAGCCGAAGGCGGCGGTCGCGGCGCCCTGGATCAGCTCGCGCGTGAGGTCGAGCATCACGTCGTAGTCGGCGAAGGCCTGATAGGCCTCCAGCATCGTGAACTCGGGGTTGTGCTTGTAGGAAACGCCCTCGTTGCGGAAGGTGCGGCCCATCTCGAAGACCTTCTCCAGGCCGCCGACGCACAGCCGCTTCAGGTACAGCTCGGGTGCGATGCGCAGGTACAGGTCGAGGTCGTAGGCGTTGATGTGGGTCCGGAAGGGCCGGGCGTTGGCCCCGCCGTGGATCTGCTGGAGCATCGGGGTCTCGACCTCGAGGTAGCCGCGGTCCAGCAGCCCTTGGCGCAGTGCCTGGACGGCCGCGGAGCGGGCCCGTACGACGTCCCGCGCCTCGGGGCTCGCGACCAGGTCGAGGTAGCGGCGCCGGACGCGGGCCTCGGGGTCGGCGAGACCCTTGCGCTTGTCCGGGAGCGGGCGCAGGCACTTCCCGGTGAGCTGCCAGGAGGAGACCACGAGGGACGGCTCGCCGCTGCGGCTGGCGCCGATCTCGCCGCTCGCCACCACGTGGTCGCCGAAGTCGACCTGGGAGGTGAAGGAGTCCAGTACGCCGGCGCCGCTCTCGTCGCGGGTGAACATCAGCTGCATGTCGCCGGACCAGTCGCGCAGGACGGCGAAGACCACGCCGCCGAGGTCGCGTACGAGCATCACGCGGCCGGCGAGCGTGGCCTGCTCCCCGGAGCGGGTGCCGGGCGGATGGCCGGCGAGCGTGGCCTGCTCCCCGGAGCGGGTGCCGGGCGGGTGGCCGGCGAGCGTGCTCGGCGAGTGACCGGGGAGCGTGCTGGGCGGGTGGCCGGGGAGGGCGGCCCTCAGCTCGGCCACGGTGTGGCTGCGCTGCCGGATGCCGACCGGGTACGGGTCGGTGCCGGCCGCCCGGATCCGCTCCATCTTGTCGTGGCGGACCCGGACCTGGTCGGGCAGCCGCTCGGTCCGCGCCGCCGTTTCGGCCTCCACGCCCGCGAGGTCCAGGGCGAGGGAGTCGATCGAGGGCAGTCCCTCGGTGCTGGCGGGGGCGGTGAGCCCCCTGGCGTGCCCGTTGCCCCACAGTTTGCGCAGGCTGGGTACGGAGACGAAGCCCTCGGCGATGCCGGAGGCGAGGCTGACCCGGGCGAGCGAGCCGGCGTCCTGGTAGCAGAGGAACCGCGGGTACCACTCGGGCCCGTACTTGACGTTCGAGCGGTACAGGGCCTCCAGCTGCCACCACCGGGAGAAGAACAGCAGCAGTTTGCGCCACAGCTTGAGGACGGGGCCGGCGCCGATCCGGCCGCCCTCCTCGAAGGCGGAGCGGAAGACGGCGAAGTTGAGGGAGATCCGGCGCACGCCGAGGCCCGGTGCGGCAGCGCACAGCTCGGCGACCATGAACTCCATGACGCCGTTGGGGGCGGTGCGGTCGCGGCGCATCAGGTCGAGGGAGATGCCGTCTTTGCCCCAGGGGACGAAGGACAGCAGGGCGATCAGCTCGCCCTGGGCGTCGAAGGCCTCGACGAGCAGGCAGTCCCCGTCGGCGGGGTCGCCGAGCCGGTCCAGGGCCATGGAGAACCCGCGCTCGGTCTCGGTGTCGCGCCAGGTGTCGGCGCGGTCGATGATCCGCTGCATCTCCTCCTCACTGAGGGCGGAGTGGCGGCGGATGACGCTGGTGGCTCCGGTGCGCTTGACGCGGTTGACGGCCTGGCGCGTGACGCGCATGTCGCGGCCGTCGAGGTCGAAGTGGGCGACGTGCAGGATCGCCTCGTCGCCGAGCTGGAGGGCGCTGAGCCCGGAGCGGGCGTACGCGGTGGCGCCCTCCTCCGAGGCGCCCATGACGGCGGGCTGCCAGCCGTGGCGGCGGGCGACGGTGAGCCAGGCGTCCACGGCGGGGCTCCAGGCGGCGGGGTCGCCGACCGGGTCGCCGCTGGCGAGGCAGACGCCCGCCTCGACGCGGTAGGTGACGCCGGCCCGGCCGTTGGGGGCGAAGACGACGGCCTTGTCGCGGCGGGTGGCGAAGTAGCCGAGGGAATCGCCGCGGCCGTAGGCGCCGAGCAGGGCGCGGATGCGGGGCTCCTCGTCCCCGTGCAGGGCGGCGGTCAGCCGCTGGGAGCGGAAGAGGGTCGTGGCGGCGTTCAGCAGGGCGAGGGCGCCGAAGAGGCCGAGGAAGAAGTACAGCGGGCGGGGCGGATGGCCGTCGAACTGGCGGGGCGAGACGAGGCCGCCGAAGACCTGCCGGGCGGCCCAGTCCAGCCACTGTCCCTTGGGGAGCGTGCCGGGGAACAGGGCGACCAGGCCCCAGCCGAGGAGCACCGCGGCGAGCAGGCCGAGGCCCAGGACGAGCAGGGCCCGCCAGAAGGCGCCGGGCCGGGAGGCGGCGTAGAACTCCTTGCGGGCGGCGACCAGGACCCCGAGGGCGGCGACGGCGATGGCCATCGAGGGGCCGCCGATCCAGTAGTAGTCGTCGGCGATGATCAGGAGGTCGACCAGGACGAGCAGGGCCAGATAGATGACGACGATCCACCAGGCGACCTTCTTGCGGGTGCCGAGGGCGGCGGCGAGCAGGAAGAGGAAGACGGCGTAGGCCAGGTTGGCGCTGACGGGCACCACGATCTCGTCGAGGAACCGCACGATGTGCCGCAGGAGGTGCCGCAGCGTCGGGGAGAGCGCCAGTACGGCACACAGCAGTCCGAGCGCTCCGAAGAACGCGGCGAACGCGTCGGGCACCCGGTTCAGGAAGCGGTTCCGGGTGCCCCGGGTCTCCTCCACGGTGGCACTCATGATTCGCACTGTAGGGAGGCCGACGCCGCTCCGCGCGGCGAGCACCTCTAACCTCGGAAGGGTGACTGAGCACGTGAACACGGGATTCGAACGTGGTACGGACGGCCCCAAGGTGATCCTCGCCGGGGTGGACGGGTCGGAGTCCTCCCTGCGGGCGGCGGCGTACGCGGCGGGGCTGGCCCGGCGGCAGAACGCCCTGCTGGCGCTGGTGTACGTCCAGCCGGTGATGCCGGCCGGGGCCTCGCTGGGCGCGCCGGTGGCCGACACCACCGGGGAGATCGCGGAGGGGCTGGTGGCCGAGATCCGGGACGCGGCGGAGCGGCTCAAGGGCATCTACGAGGTGCGCTGGCAGTTCCACACCTTCCGCGGCGACCCCTACGCGGGCCTGGTGAGCGCGGCGGAGGAGCTGACGGCGGACGCGGTGGTGGTCGGCGCCTCCGAGCAGGCCGGGCACCGCATCGTCGGCTCGGTGGCGGTCCGCCTGGTCAAGGCGGGCCGCTGGCCCGTCACGGTGGTTCCGTGACGGGCCGGCGGTGGCGCGAGCGGCCGGGGCGGCGGGCTACTTGGCCATCGTCAGGCCGTCCCTGGCCGCGCCGCGGCTGAGCACCGCCTCGCTGATGGCGTCCTGCGCCTGCTCGTACTCCCCGTCCGAGGACCGGGCCAGCGCTGCGGGCAGGTTGACGACCTTGCCGGCGGACAGGTCCATCATCTGCGGGATGAACTCGGCCTTGGTGACCTGCCATCGCTGACCCGCGGCGGCCGGCGGGGCGAAGGTGAAGCGGCCGATCGAGCCGTAGTTGCCGCGCATGTCCCGTGCACCCGAGTAGTTGAACATCTCGCCGGCCACCTGGTCGCCCATGCCGTAGATGATCCATGTCCCGTTGACCTTCTCGTAGGCCTGCGGGATGTGCGCGTGCGTACCCAGGATCATGTCGATGTCGGGGCGTCCGCCCGTCTGCGAGGCCGTCAGCGCCTTGCCGAGCGCGAGCTGCTTCTCGTCCGGCTCGGTCTGCCACTCCGTGCCCCAGTGCACGCTGACCAGGACCACGTCCGCGCCCGCCTTCCGGGCGGCCCGCGCATCCGTGATGATCTTGTCCTTCTCCAGCAGGTTGACGGCCCAGGGCCGGCCTTCCGGCAGCGGGTAGCCGTTCGTGTCGTAGGTGTACGCCAGGTGCGCGACCTTCGCCGAGCCCGCCGTGTACAGGGTCGGCGTGGCCGCTTCGGTCGCCGTACGGGCCGAACCGGCGTGCTTCAGACCGGCCTTGTCGAACTTGTCGAGGGTGCGCTTCAGGCCTTCGGCCCCGGCGTCCAGGGTGTGGTTCGAGGCGGTGGAACAGCCGTCGTACCCGGCGTCCTTGAGCCCGTCGGCCACCTCGGGCGGGGACTGGAAGGCCGGGTAGCCCGTGAACGGCCCGCCGTCCTCCCCGTACACGGTCTCCATATGGCAGATGGCCAGGTCGGCGGCCGAGACCACCGGCTTGACCAGGGAGAACATCGGCCTGAAGTCGTGGCCGTCGCCATCCGCGTCGGCCGCCGCCCGCTTGATGACGGAGTCGTGCGGCAGCACGTCGCCGGTCGCGACCAGGGTGAAGCCCTTCGCGGCTGCGTCCGGGGCCGCGTTGGACCCGGAGCCGCTGGACGGCGCCGGGGTACGGGAGTTGCCGAGACGGGCCGGCGCGGGATCCTTCCCGCTGGAACAGCCTGCGGCGGCCGCCGCCAGGAGGACAGCCGACAGGAGCGCGAGGGCCTGCCGGGTCTGCTTGGTCATCTGGGCCAGCTCTCATTAGTAGGACTATCTGACTATCTGTAATCCATGGAGGTGGACGTCACCAGTCGGGGAACGGCTGCAGGGGCGCCCCGCCTCACCCGGGCGGCCGTTCGCCGCGCCGTTCGACCGTTCACCGCCGGGCGCGGCCGCCCACCGGATGACCGGGGTGCTTGGGCGCAACGCCGGGACGGGACGGTTCCCGGGGCGCTCCGTGCAGGTGAGGGTGAGTCCGTCGGACCCGAACGGACCCAGGAAGGAGCCACTCGTGCCCCTCTCCCCCACCCTCCTGCGCACGGACCCCGAGGCGCTGGCCGAACTCCAGCGCGACCACGGGCGGGCCCTGTTCGGTTTCCTGCTCGGCCTCACGGCCGGCGACTCCCAGCGCGCCGAGGACCTCGTACAGGAGACCCTGGTCCGGGCCTGGCAGCACCCGGAGGTGCTGGAGAGCGACCACGAGTCCATGCGGCCCTGGCTGTTCACCGTGGCGCGGCGCCTGGCGATCGACGCCCGGCGGGCGCGGCTGTCACGGCCGCAGGAGGTGGACCCGGAGGGGCTGGAGCAGGCGCCCGCACCCGAGGACGCGGTGGCCGGCTCGGTCACGGCGATCGACGTCCGGCGGGCCGTGGGCTCGCTCGGGCCGGAGCACCGTGCGGTGCTGATGCAGGTCTACTTCCAGGACCGCTCGGTGGCCGAGGCGGCGGCCGAACTCGGGATTCCGGCAGGAACGGTCAAATCCCGTACGTACTACGCACTGCGCGCCCTGAAGAAGGGCCTCCAGGGGTACGGCTACGACCTCGGTGCCTGAGCACCGGGGGGAACCACGCAGCGAACGAACCGAATGCACGCGGATCGGACACAAAGCACATCGAAATCGGCCTCAGAGCGTTCAAGTTGAGTAAACATCCCCCGTTCCGCGCGCCGCTCGGTGAAGGCTCATGGCTGACGACGGGAAGCTCGACGCGCGGGAGAAGGTGGAACGGTGCAGCCCGAGGGTACGAACGGCACCAGTGACGGCGGGCTCGCGGTGCCCATGGCATGGCTCTATGCGGAGTACATCGCCGACGAACTGCTGCGCACGGGCCGGTTGATCCCGGTCAGTACCCTGGAGTTCCGCGCCGGGCGGGACACGCTCGCGCTGACGATCTACCTCTCCGACGCGGCCGGCGAGCTCTCCGGGATCCGGGTGGTCTCGCAGCTCGACGAATGGCTGTCGCTGACGGCGTACGGGCACCCCTGGCGCGACTGGGTGCACACCCGGTTCCTCGCGCTGGGCGAGGAGGCGAGGGAGCGCGGCCGCGGGGAGGACCCGGACCTCGAACTGGCCCGGGCGGCCTGGCGCTGGCTGGACCGCACCGAACTGTTCGCCACCAACCTCGACCCGGGCCGGCACGGCCACGCCGACACCCCGCTGGGCCTGGACGAGAACGCTCGGGTGTGGACACCGGCGTGGCAGCTCGGGCTGCCGCTGGGCCACTTGGCGATGCACCTGTTCTGACGCGGGGCACGGGTCGAGACGCGGGACGGGGCTCCGGCGCCGGTCACGTGCTCCGAAGCGGGATCCTCGCGGTCAGGCGGGCCGGTGCGGGCCCGGCGCCTCGGCCGGATCCATCACCAGGCCGGTGAAATCTGCCTCGTTGCGCTCGGCCCGGGTGACGTACCACCGGGCGATCAGCCACATCACCGGGTACACCACCAGGCCGAGCGCCACCCAGACCAGCGGCCCCGACGCGGAGCGCGGCAGCGCGAACAGCACCGGCAGCGTACCGACGAGCAGCGCGAGGGCGCCCAGCGCGCCGAGCCCGGCCCGGAGCTGGCTGCGCATCAGTGCCCGTACGTAGGTGGCGCCCAGGGTGGTCTGCTCGGAGATCTCGGAGCGGGCCGGGGTGTGTGCGGGCGGACGGCGGCGGGCGCCGCGGGGCACGCCCGTGACGATCTCCCGCCGGGGCGACGGCGGCTGCTGGTGCTGCGGCTGCTGCTCGGCCATGGAGCCGGAGTCTACGCAGGGGGACGTCATTTGAGGAGACGGGACAGCCTCCGGTCGGCGAGCGGCTTGCCCCCGGTCTGGCAGGTCGGGCAGTACTGGAGCGAGGAGTCGGCGAACGACACCGAGCGGACGGTGTCCCCGCACACCGGGCACGGCTCACCCTCCCGGCCGTGCACCCGCAGCCCGCTCTTCTTCTCGGCCTTGAGGTTCCCGGCGGCCACGCCGTGCGCGCGGTCGACGGCCTCGCGCAGGGTCCGCCGGACGGCCTCGTACAGGTGGGTGACCTGCTCCTCGTCGAAGGAGGCGGCCAGTTTGAAGGGCGACACCTTCGCCGCGTGCAGGATCTCGTCGCTGTAGGCGTTCCCGATCCCCGCGATGACGCCCTGATCGCGCAGCACGCCCTTGATCTGCCGCCGTTCCCCGGCGAGGAGCGCGGCGAACGCGTCCCGGTCGAAGCCCTCGGCGAGCGGGTCCGGGCCGAGGCGGGCGATGCCGGGTACCTCCCGGGGGTCGCGGACGACGTACACCGCGAGGCGCTTCTGCGTGCCCGCCTCGGTGAGGTCGAAGCCGCCGCCGCCCTCGAGGACGACGCGCAGCGCGAGCGACCCCTTGCCGGGGCGCGGCGGCCGCTCGGGCATCGTGTCCTGCCAGCGGAGCCAGCCGGCCCGGGCCAGGTGGGTAACGAGGTGGAGTTCGCCGATCCGGATCGCGAGGAACTTGCCGTGCCGGGTGGTGGACCCGGCGGGCCGCCCTTCGAGGGCGGTGAGCGGCGGATCGTACGTCTTGAGCACGCTGACGGCGAGCGGGAGGACGCGCTCCACCACCCGCCCGGCGAGGTGCTCGTCGAGGAACTCCCTCAGGGCCTCGACCTCGGGCAGCTCGGGCATGCACCCAGCCTGCCGCGCGAGCCCCGTCCCGGCGACCCGGACCGGGAGCTGCGCACCGGGCCTGCGCCGCTGCCGGGGCTCCGCCCCGGAGCCCGGGCGGCGATGGAGGTCAGGACATCGCGAACTCGCACCAGACGCACTTGCCGCTGCCCCGGGACTCCACGCCCCAGACGTCCGCGAGGCGGTCCACCAGCATCAGGCCTCGGCCCGAGACGCCCGATTCGCCGGCCTCGCGGCGGCGCGGCAGTGCGCTGGAGCGGTCCTCGACCTCGACGCGGAGTCTGCGCTGCGCGCCCGGCAGGACCCTGAGGGTCACGATCGCCGGGCCGTCCGTGTGCATGAGGGCGTTCACGATGAGCTCGTCCGCGACGAGTTCGATCTCGTCGGACCGTTCCCGCGCGCCCCAGGACCGGACCGCCGCGCCGATCATGTGACGGGCGGCGACCAGGGCTTCCGGGTCTCCCGGGGCCACGTGCTGCTGGAGGCGGCCGCCGCCCTGCGGGGCCTCCTCCGCCTGGCGGCGCAGCAGGAGCAGCGCCATGTCGTCGTCGCCGCCCCGCTCGTCGATCACCCCGCACAGCCGGTCCGCGAGCCGTGGCAGGTCCGCCGGTCCGCTCCGGACCAGCGCGGTGAGCAGCTGGATCCCGTCGTCCAGATCGGCGCCGGGATGCTCCACGAGGCCGTCCGTGCAGAGCAGGATGGTTTCCCCCGGGTCCAGTTCCACGGTGGTCACCGGGTACTCCAGGCGGCCGAACTCCGCCGACAGGCCCAGCGGCATCCCGCCCTCCACCGGCAGCCGCCGGCAGTCGCCGTCCCGGGTGCGCAGCAGCGGGTCGATGTGGCCGGCCCGGACCAGCTGGAGCACGCCCGTGGTGAGGTCGGCCTCCACGTACGTACAGGTCGCGAAGCGGTCGGTGTCGAGTTCGTGCAGGAAGACCGAGGCCCGGGCCATGACGGTGCCCGGCGAGTGGCCTTCGGCGGCGTACGCGCGCAGTACGATCCGCAGCTGGCCCATGACCGCCGCGGCGTGCGTGTCGTGGCCCTGGACGTCGCCGATGACCGCCCCGACCCGGCCTCCCGGCAGCGGGATGACGTCGTACCAGTCGCCTCCGATGTCCTGGCCCATCCGGGCGGAGCGGTATCGTACGGCGATCTCCGCACCCGGCACCGAGGGGATCCGGCGCGGGAGCATCGCCTGCTGGAGGCCTTCCGCCAGGTCGTGTTCCTGCTCCAGCAGCATCGCCCGCTGGAGGCTCTGCGCGATGCTGCTGCCCAGTGCGACCAGCAGGTTCCGCTCGTCCTGGGTGAAGCCGTCCTTGTCCTGGTAGAGCAGTCCGATCGCGCCGATGGGGCGGGCCTGGGCGATCAGCGGCAGGTAGGCGGCCGCCGAGATCTCCATGGACGAGATCTTCGACCAGAGATCGGGATAGCCCTCGGCGAACTCCTTCGCGGAGTCGAGGAAGCGCGGTTGCAGCGAGCGGACGACCTCGCTCATCGGGTACTGCTCGTCGATCCGGGTGTACCGGGTGCCGGGTACGAAACTTTCGGCGGGCCCCTCGGCCACGAGGTGGATCCGCCCGGCCTCGACCAGGCCCATCACCATGCCCATGGAGCCGAGCCGCTCCAGGCCGTGGGCGTCGCCGATGACGTCGATGACGTCCTGGACGGTCCGGGCGTGGGCGAGTGCGGCGGTGGTGCTCTCGACCACGGAGGTCTGACGGCGCCGCGCCTCGTCGAGGCCGAGGCGTTCCGCCGAGTGGCTGAGCTCGTCGGTGGCGTCGCGGACGATGCCGATGATCCGGAAGGGGCGGCCGTCGGGGCCGCGCATGACACGGCCCTGGGTGTGCGTCCAGCGCAGCCGGCCGTCCTGGCAGCGGATCCGGAAGTAGGCGCCGTAGTTGTCCTCGGCGCTCTTCAGGGCGCTGGACACGAGGGCGTCGAGCCGGACCGCCTCGGTGGGCGGGAGGCGCGGGGCGAGGGATTCGGGCCGTCCGTCGTACTCCTCGGGCGTCATGTCGTAGACGTCGAGGGCCGCTGCGTCCATGTGCAGGAGACCGGTGTCCAGGTCCCAGTCGAAACTGCCCATGCGGTTCAGCGAGAGCGACCGGTCCGGGTGTGCGGGCCAGTCGTCCGGCAGCGATACGGTGGTCGGCACCGATCCACCATGACACACGGGCCGGTCAGGCGCTCTCCAACGAGCGGGCGGCATCCGGGAGCGGCTGTTGCGGGTCCGGGAGGCCGAAGGGGTCGTGCGGGGCGAACGGGTCGTCGGCGTCGTACGGGGCGTTCGGCGGCTGCACCGGGCCGTCGGACCCCGGCGGGATCCCCGGGTCGGCCGGAACCTGCGGGGACGCACCGGAGGGGACGTCCGAGAGGGCGTCCGGCGGGACGTCGCCCGGCGGGTTCCCGGGCGCATCGGAGCGCGGACGCGCGGGCGGCTGCCCGGGCTGCTGCCGCTGTGGAACCGGTTGCGTGCCCGCCTCGGGCCGGTCCGGCCGGGCCGGCCGGTCCGGCCGGGCCTGCTCGCCCTGCGGCACGCAGTCCGTGGCCTGGGGGGCGGGGACCCCGGCGGAACCACCCGGCGGCTTCGGCGGGGCGGGCGGCGCCGTCCTGGCCAGGCCGTTCGCACCCGCGTTCGCATCGTTGTCCGTCTCGGGCGGGGCACACGGCTCGGCCGACGCGGCCCCGGGCGCGGTCACAGGGCCTACGGGAATGCCGTCCGCCGGGTCGAATGCGGGCACCACCTGCGGGGTGCGGTCCTGGGCGCCGTCGTCGCCGGTCTTGCGCTCGAGCCAGGTGTTGTCGGCGATGTTCGCGATGACCAGGCTCTTGATCGCGTTCGGGGTCGGCTCGATGACGATGACCTGCTGGGGCTGGTAGCCGCTCCACCGGTCCCCCTTGAGCTCCGGGGAGCCCTTGGAGGCGCGCGGCGCGAGCAGCGGATTTCCGCAGGCGCACCGGACGCGCGGCATTCCGTGGTCGTCGACGAGGACGGCGGTGCCGGCCTGCAGGACGGACTGGAAGCCGGCCGCGCGGCCGTCGCGGAAGGCGTGGTTCGTGACCCGGGTGTCGGCGCGGAGCACGACCGGGGTGAGGCCGCGCAGGAACTCGGGGATCTTCGAGGTCTCGATGGAAGCGCCCTGGGCGAAGGCCTTGGCCTTGGCGTCGTCCTCGGTGAGGGTGCGCAGCTGCTGTTCCACGTCGCAGCTGCCCAGCCGCTGGGTACCGCCGTACAGCCCGGGGGTGGCCGCGTTGACGGTCCGGATGCCCTGGCCGGTCGGGTTGGGCAGCGGGGGCTGCGCGGGGGCGGACTCGCGGGTGGCGGAGGAGGTGGTGAAGGGGTCGGGCCCGGCCGTGGCCACCGGCTGGAGCAGGACCTCGTGGCTCTCGGGTCCGGGCGCGCTCTTGGGCTCCTCGGAGCTGCCGCAGGCCGCGGCGAGCAGACCGAGGAGCGTGAAGAGGGCTGCGCGGGCCGGTGTATGACGACGCGGCGCCTGACGGGGTGTCCGTACGTTCACGTTGATTCTCCCTTTTCGCCCCGGTTGCTCCCTCCTGTCTGCCGCATCCGCGGGAGGGCCGCAACCGGAGCGCCGGGGCAGAACCCGGACCGCGTCTTGAACATGTTCAAGGAACCTCGTAAGGTCACGACCGTGAGTTGAACGCGTTCAATGCGTTCGGCCGCGTCCGGAGGGGAGTCCGCGGTGACGGTACTGGTGCATCTGATCGTCACCCTGGGCATGCTCTACGTCGTCCCCGCCGGCCTCCGCCTGATCGACCCGGCCGGGCTGCGCGGGACCGCCCGGATCTGGCCCCTGCTCGCCGCCCCCGGGGCCCTGTGCCTCTGGCTGCCGCGCGGACCCACGGCGACGGTGCTCGCCGCACTGTACGCAGCGGCCGCCCTGGCGCTCGCCGCCCGGGCCCCGGCCCGGCTGCTGCGGGCCCTGCGGATGCCGGCCGCCGGAACCCGCACCTTCGCTCCGGCCGAGACCGCCGTGTTCACCGCGCTGGTCTCGCCCTCGGTCGCAGGCACCGCCCTCGTCGCCGAGCGCGCCGGGTACCGGCTGTTCGGCTTCGACCTGGACATCCTGGCGCTGACCGTGCCGCACTTCCACTTCGCCGGGTTCACGGCCGCCCTGGTCGCCGGGCTGGTGTGCCGGGCCGCCACGCCCGCGCACGGCACGGCACTGTCGCGCTGGGCGGCGTACAGCGTCCCCGCCGGGACCCTGCTGGTCCTCCTCGGCTACTTCGTGGACGACTGGGCGGAGCTGGTGGGCGCGGTGGTGCTGACCGGCGGGATGTGGGCGGTGGCCCTGCTGACCTGGCGGGAGATCCGGCCCGCCGCCGGGGACCGCACCACCGGGGCGCTGCTCGCGACCTCGGCCGCGGTGCTGGTGGCCACGATGCTGCTCGCCCTGTGGTGGGCGGCCGGCGAGGCGACCGGGATCACCCACCCCACCCTGACCTGGATGGCCGCCACGCACGGCCTCGGCAACGCACTCGGTTTCGCCCTGTGCTCGGTGCTGGCCTGGCGCCGGCTGACCGTCGACCGAATGGAGATCAAGCCATGACCCGCCTCATCAGCGCCGGCCGTGACACCGTCAACTACCCCGACCGAGGTGCGACGCGGCGGCGACCGCTGCCCGCCGGATACAACCACCTGCACCACCGCACCCGGATCGGCCACGGGCAGGCCGTCTTCGAGACCGCCGGAACCGCCGTCACCACCTTCGGCGCCCACCGGGCCTCGGGCATGCTGGTCCGGGCCGGCCGCGGCGCCGTCCGCCCGGGGAGCCGGGTGGTGGTCGGGATCGGCTTCGGGCCGCTGCGGATCGACGCCCCGTGCGAGGTGATCTGGACCGCCTACGAACCCCACCGGGTCGGTTTCGCGTACGGGACGCTCGCCGGCCACCCGGAGTGCGGGGAGGAGTCCTTCATGGTGCTCCGGGACCCGGACGGCACGGTGTGGTTCGAGGTGACCGCCTTCAGCGTCCCGGGCGCCTGGTACACCCGCCTCGCCGGCCCGGTGATCCCCTTCCTCCAGCTCCGTTACGCCCGCTGGCTGGGCCGTACCGTGCGCAGGCTGGCCGCCGCGGCCTGATCCGCCCGATACTGGAGGGGATGGACTGGTTCACGGCGCCCGGTTACTGGCTGGGCCGGCTGGTCTTCCAGCGGGCCCTCGCCGGCGTCTACCTCTTCGCCTTCGTCGCGGCCGCCCTGCAGTTCCGGGCACTGATCGGGGCGCACGGCATGCTGCCCGTGCCGCGCTATGTGCGGTACGTGCCGTTCAAACGCGCCCCGAGCCTGTTCCAACTGCGCTACTCGGACCCTCTCTTCGCCTGCTGCGCCTGGGCGGGGGCCGCAGTGGCCGCGGCCCTGGCAGCTGGGGTGGGGGACCTCGTTCCGCTGGGCGCGGCCATGGGGATGTGGGCGCTGCTGTGGCTGCTGTACCTGTCGATCGTGAACGTGGGGCAGACCTGGTACGCGTTCGGCTGGGAGTCGCTGCTGCTGGAGGTGGGCTTCCTCGCCGTCTTCCTCGGCAATGCGCAGGTCGGGCCGCCCGTGCTGGTGCTGTGGCTGCTGCGCTGGGTGGTGTTCCGGGTGGAGTTCGGCGCGGGGCTGATCAAGATGCGCGGGGACTCGTGCTGGCGCAAGCTGACCTGCCTCTACCACCACCACGAGACGCAGCCGATGCCGGGGCCGCTGAGCTGGTTCTTCCACCATCTGCCGAAGCCGCTGCACCGGGTGGAGTGTGCGGCCAACCACGTGACCCAACTGGTGGTCCCGGTGCTGCTGTTCACTCCGCAGCCGGTGGCCTCGTACGCGGCCGGGATCATCGTGGCGACGCAGCTGTGGCTGGTGCTGTCGGGCAACTTCGCCTGGCTGAACTGGATCACCATCACGGCGGTCCTGCCGGCGGTCGACTTCACGGGGCTCGCGGGGCCGCCGCCGGCCGCCGCGTCGCGCCCGGCGCCCGTCTGGTTCGCGGTCCTGGTGTGCGCGGTGACCGTGCTGGTGCTGGTGCTGAGCCGGCATCCGGTGCTCAACATGGTCTCGCGGCGCCAGGTGATGAACCGCTCCTTCGACCCCCTGCACCTGGTCAACACGTACGGGGCCTTCGGCACGGTGGGCCGGATCCGGGACGAGGTGGTGGTCGAGGGCACCGCGGACCGGGTGCCGCGGGAGGACGGAGCGTGGCGGGAGTACGGGTTCAAGGGCAAACCGGGTGATCTGCGCCGGATGCCGCGCCAGTTCGCCCCGTACCACCTGCGGCTGGACTGGCTGATGTGGTTCGCGGCGCTCTCCCCCGGCTACGCGCGGGACTGGTTCGGGCCGTTCGTGGAGCGGCTGCTGGCGGGCGACCGGGACACGCTGCGGCTGATCCGCCACAACCCCTTCCCGGACACCCCGCCCGTGTACGTGCGGGCCAGGCTGTACCGCTACCGGTTCACCACCTGGCGGGAGCTGCGCGAGACGGGCGCCTGGTGGCACCGCAGACTGCTGCGCGAGTACCTCCCGCCGACCCGCCTCGCCGAAGCGTCCTGGTCAGAGCCCGAGTAGCGCCGCCTCGCGCTCCGGCGACACGCCCTTGGCCGGGCGGTCGGGGCGCTGGGGAGCGGTGCCGCCGATCGATCGGAGCCAAGTCCAGGTGTCGGCCACGGTCTCCTCGACCGGGCGGCACTCGAGACCCGCCGCCTGCGCCTTGGTGACGTCGCCGCCGAACATGAAGTCGTGCAGTTCGCCCTCGGGCAGCCAGATCGGCAGCTCGGTCCAGGGCTCCACGCCGGCCTCCGCGATCCGGTCCTGGTCGATCCAGCGGAACTCCGCGCGCCCGCCGGTCACGGACGCGCAGGCCTCGAGGAGTGCGCCCATCGTGGCGTGCCCGGGCGGGGAGACCGCGTTGTACGGGCCGCCGAGCCCGGCCCCGGCGGCATCCAGCGTCCAGGCGGCGAGGTCGCGTACGTCGATGTACTGGAGCGGGAGTCCGGGCCGGCCGGGGGCCAGGGTGGGGCCGCCGCGGGCGGTCCGGTTCAACCACCAGGGCAGCCGGCCGACGTTCTCGTACGGGCCGATGATCAGGCCGGCGCGCACCAGCAGGGCCCGGTCCCCGAAGGCGTCGACGGCGGCGATCTCACCGCCCCGCTTGTCCTCGGCGTAGCCGGCGGCGTCGGCGTCGGCCGAGCCGTCGACCAGCGGGCCGTCCTCCGACAGGCCCGCCGGGGCCGGGTACTTGTACACCGAGCGGCTGGAGACGTACGCGTACCCCGCGGCCCGGCCGCTCAGCAGCCGGGCGCTGTCGCGCACGGCGGTCGGGGCGCCGCCCCAGGTGTCGACGACGAGGTCCCACTCGCCCGTGGCGAGGGCGTCCAGGCCTCCGGGCGCGGTGCGGTCGCCGTGCAGGGCGGAGGTGCCCGGCGGGGGCGCATGGTGCCCTCGGTGGAAGACGGTGACCTCCCAGCCCCGGGCCTGGGCGTCCTCGGTGATCGCGCGCCCGACGAATTCGGTACCGCCCAGCATCAGTAGCTTCATGCGTGCCAGCGTGCCGGGGACGGAGGGCGGCCGGAAGTCTTGATCGCCCACAGCGATGACGCTCACGGCGTACGGGGCACGGGAACCTCTCGTGCGTCCCGCGCGGTCGGGGCGGCGGGCTCAGCACCGCGCCCCCGTCGCCGGTCGGCTCGGGGGCGCTGCGTGACGTCGTGGCTAGTCGATGCCGGGCAGGATGTGGGACTCCGCCAGGTCGTCCTCGTAGCCCGCGAGCCGGATGGGGGCGGACCGGGCCCAGACTTCGAGGCTGCCGAGCTCGTCCGAGTGGGGGCGGACCCGCCCTGCAGGGCGCTCTCCCAGCGTCTCGTCGGACTTCGTCGTCGTGTCTGTCACCGCGCACTCCTTTGTGTCGCGTAACCCGGAGGGCGAACCGCGCGCCGGGCACAAGGGATAAAGGGTTTCCGGACGCGGTGGCGCCTTGGTGGAGCGTGGCCTGGATGCGGCCGTCTTGTGCCACTCAGAGTACACATATGAGCGCCTCCCTGCTCAATAGACTGGCAAAATCCACTCGACAGCTTGATTTCTCCGCGAGTTCAGGAAGTCGTACGCCGGTGTGCCCGTGACGGGTGGTCTGCTCGACCGGAGTAGCACGGCTGGAGTACGGGCGGCGGAAGGAGCGGCGGTGGCGAGGTCCGGAGTGCCGGAGGTGCCGAGGGTCGACAGCATCGAGGAGCTGATGGAGCTGCTGCTCGCGTGCCGCGGGGCGTGGGACACGCCCGACCGCAGCGGAGACCCGGTCGATCTGCACGATCATGGGCTCCAGACTGCTGCACTGCTGCGCCGCTCGCATCCGTTCGACAAGGAGCTCCAGGTCGCCGGCCTCGTGCACGACCTGGGTCATCTGCTCTTCCCAGGGGACGACGCGGGCCACGCCGACCATGCGGCGGAGGCGATCCGTCCGCTGCTCGGGGAACGGGTGGCCCGGCTGGTACGGCTGCACGTACCGGCCAAGCGCTATCTGGCGGCCGTGGAACCCGATCGGGCGCTGTCCCCGCAGAGCGCGCTGACGCTGCGCGCGCAGGGCGGCCTGATGGACGAGGCGGAGGTCCGCGCCTTCGCGGCCGGCCCCGATGCAGAGGCAGCCGTGACGTTGCGCCAAGCGGATGACGCGGGCAAGGTCGTCGGGCTCGACGCGGGCGTGATGGAGGACTGGCGTCCGGTCCTGGAGCTGGTGGCGGCGGGGGCGTACGAGCGCACGCCGTGAAACGGCCGTGCCCCGGCCCCCTCGGGAGGGGCCGGGGCACGGTCGCAGGGCGGGCGGTGGCGCGGGGCAGCGGGCCCCGGGGGCGGCGCGAGGCCGCCCGGGCGGGCTACCAGTTGGCCGGCGCGTAGTCCTTGAGGAAGACGCCGTACAGGTCCTCGCCGGACTCGCCGCGGACGACGGGGTCGTAGACCCGGGCCGCACCGTCGACCAGGTCAAGAGGGGCGTGGAAGCCTTCCTCGGCCAGGCGCAGCTTGTCGAAGTGCGGGCGCTCGTCGGTGATCCAGCCGGTGTCGACCGAGGTCATCAGGATGCGGTCGGCCTCGAACATCTCCTGGCCGCTGGTCCGCGTCACCATGTTCATCGCGGCCTTGGCGGCATTGGTGTTCGGGTGCCCCGCGCCCTTGTAGCCGCGGCTGAACACGCCCTCCATCGCCGAGACGTTGACCACGTACGCACGCCCGCTGGACGCCCTGCGGGCGGCCTCGGCCATCGCCGGTCGCAGCGCGCTGATCAGGATGAACGGCGACGTGTAGTTGCACAGCTGGGTCTCGAGCAGCTCCACCGGGGAGATCTGGTCGATGGTCTGCACCCAGGTGTTGGTCTCGACGACGTCGGGCAGCAGGCCGCCCGCGTCGATGGCGGTGCCGTCGAGGTGCCGTTCGATGCTGGCGTTGCCCGCGACCAGGGCGAGGTCGGCGACCTTCTGCGCGTCGAGCCCGCTCACGCCGACGGGCAGTGCCGCCAGGCCGTCGACCGCACCGGAGTTGAACGCGCCGATGACGTGGTGGGCGGGGAGCTCTCCGGCCGGCAGCGGGGCGCTCTCCCCCTCGACCAGCGCGGCGTACGCGCTGGGCAGGCGGCGCACGGTCTGCGTCGCGTTGTTGATCAGGATGTCGAGCGGACCGGCCTCGGCGATCTGGTCGGCGAGCGCCACGGCCTGGCCCGGGTCGCGCAGGTCGAGTCCGACGACCTCCAGGCGGTGCATCCACTCCGCCGAGTCCTCCATCGCCTTGAAGCGGCGGATGGCGTCCTTGGGGAAGCGGGTGGTGATCGTCGTGTGGGCGCCGTCGCGCAGCAGCCGCAGCGCGATGTACATGCCGATCTTGGCCCGGCCGCCGGTGAGCAGCGCGCGCTTGCCGGCGAGGTCGGCGCGGGCCTCGCGCTTGGCACGGTTGTGGCCGGCGCACGGCTGGCAGAGCTGGTGGTAGAAGTAGTCGACCTCGACGTACCGCGTCTTGCAGATGTAGCAGGAGCGCGGGCGCTGGAGTATCCCGGCGATCCGGCCGGCCTCCGTGACCGAGGAAGGCAGGATGCCCTCGGTCTCGTCGTCGATGCGCTCGGCGGAGCCCGTCGCGGTCGCCTCGGTGACGGCCTTGTCGTTGGCGGTCTTGGCGGCGCGGCGCTCCTGGCGGCGGCGCTGCTTGACCGTGCGGTAGAGGCCCGCGGTGGCGCGGCGTACGGTGATGGCGTCGGGGTGGTCGACGTCGAGCTTGTCCAGCTCGTCGAGCACACTGAGGCAGAGGGCCAGCCGGTCGGGGTCGATGCCCGGCCCGTAGCCGTGGTCGTCCCCGGTCACGTGGTTGTCTTCGGTCACCGTCATGGCCGCTGCCGTTCCTTGATCACTCGTCCGCAACCGCCTGCTGCGGAAGTCCCCAAAACCGCCACTGTACGGATCCGACGCGCCCGGAACCAAACCCGTTCTCCCGCGTCTCACGCACCGCGACAGGACCATCACCTTGGGCACGGGCCGGCGGGCCTGTACTCCTTTCGGTGTATGCCCGAGGTATGACTGGTGACCACCTGTAGGGGGAGGAATAGGCAGCTCAGGTCGGGCATTGTGGAATTCATGAGTGCCCTAGCGCTGTCGGTCCTGCTCTGCCTGGTGTCCGCCGTCGCGTACGCGGGCGGCGCGATCGTCCAGGAACAGGTCGCGGCGAGCACCGGCGACCGCCCGTACGTGCTGCTGCGCCGGGCCGGCTGGTGGTTCGCGGTCGGGCTGAACGGCCTGGGCGCCCTGCTGCACGTGGTGGCCCTCGCGTACGGGCCGCTGAGCCTGGTGCAGCCGCTCGGCGCGCTGACCATCGTCTTCGCGCTGCCGATGGCGGCGGTCCTCGTACACCGTCGGGCAGGTGCGGCGGCCTGGCGCGGCGCGGTGCTGGCCACGGTGGGACTCGCCGGGCTGCTGGCGCTCACGGGCGGGGAAGGGGATGCGGACCAGCCGCTGGCGGGCGGGGAGCGGAGCCTGCTGCTGATCGTCACCGGGGCCGGGGTGGCCGTGCTCTTCGCGGCGGCGCACCGGATGCACCGGCCGGTGCTGCGCAGCGTGCTGCTGGCGGCCGCGGCGGGTACGGCCTTCGGCATGGCCTCCGTGTTCACCAAGTCGGTGGCCGAGAACCCCGCCCCGGGCGCGCTCGGCTCCCTGTGGCCCGATCTGGCGGCGATCGCCGTCCTGGCGTCCGGCGGACTGCTGCTCTCCCAGGCTGCCTACCGGGGCGCGGGGCTGACCGCGCCGCTGGCCACGGTGACCGTGGTGAACCCGGTGGTCGCGGCGGCGGTCGGCATCTCCGTTTTCGACGAGGGCTTCCGGTACGGGGCGGCGGGTACGGCGGCGGCACTGGCGAGCGCCGTGGTGGCGGCGGCCGGCCTGATCCTGCTCACGGTCGTGCCGCCGCACGTACGGGGGTCAGATGCTGACGCCGCGGCCGCGGAGGTACTTCAGCGGGTCGATGTCGGAGCCGTAGCCGGGGGACGTGCGCATCTCGAAGTGGAGGTGCGGTCCGCTGGTGTTGCCCGTGGAGCCGGAGCGGCCGATCCGCTGGCCGCCCGAGACCTGCTGCCCGGCCTTGACCCCGAGCGCCGACAGGTGCGCGTACTGGGAGTACCGGCCGTCGGCGTGCCGGATGACGACCTGGTAGCCGTACGCACCGGCCCAGCCAGCGGAGGCGACCTCGCCGGGGCCGACGGCCTTGACGGTGGTCCCGGTGGCCACCGGGAAGTCGACGCCCGTGTGGTAGCCGCTGGACCAGGAGGAACCCGCGACGTGGTACGAGGTGCCGATGGCGGCGTCCACGGGGGCGACGAAGCCGCCCGAGGCGGGCTTCTGCTGCACTGAGGCGGGTGCGGGTTTCTCGGCGGGCTTTGCGGCGGGCTTCTCCGCCGGTTTTTCGGCAGGCTTCTCGGCGGGCTTCTGCGCGTTCGGCTCCACGGGCTTGACCGGCTCGGCCGTCCGCGGCGGTTTCTCGGGGTTCTGCGCGGGCGGCGCCGTCGGCGGGGCCGGCGCGGCGGTGATGCGCAGGGTGAGCCGCTGGCCGGGGAAGATCAGGTTCGGGTTGCTGCCCACGGTGGCCCGGTTGGTCTCGTACAGCGCCTGCCAGCCGCCCTCGACGTGCTGGCTCGTGGCGATCGCCGAGAGGGAGTCGCCGGGCGCCACGACGTACGGGTTCGGCAGGACCGAAGTCCCCGTCGGGCGGGGCGTGGTGCTCTGCGGGGCGGCGGGCTTCGCCTCCTGGACCTGGACCTTCACTCCCTGGCCCTGGCCCTGCGGGGAGGAGGCGGGCGCCGGGCCGCTGCGCGAGAGCCCGGCCTGCTTCCCGCATACCGGCCAGGCCTGCGGGCCCTGCCCCTTGAGGACCTTCTCGGCGACCGCGATCTGCTGGTCCTTGGTGGCCAGGTCCGCGCGGGCGGCGTACTCGCCGCCGCCGAAGGCGCGCCACGTGCTCTGGCTGAACTGGAGTCCGCCGTAGTAGCCGTTGCCGGTGTTGATGTGCCAGTTGTTGGTGGACTCGCAGTCGGCGACCTTGTTCCAGGTGTCCACCGAGGCGGCGTGGGCGGTTCCGGCACCGATCAGAGGGAGTGCGAGCCCGGCGCCACCGGCGGTGACGGCGAGCGAGGCGCGGTTGATGCTGCTCGGCTGGTACCGGCGATGCCGACCCCGTACACCCATGGGAGCCCCCATTGAAGACATCAGGAACCGCACAACCTAACGGGGCGATCAGAGCATGACAAGGGGCGCAACAGGGCGCACGTTCGCGGAAGTTGACAAGCTTTCGCATGGCGTGGGATCTGCAGGTATATCTGCCCGTGTAGCGTCGCTTTCACCCGCACATCGAAGCACTCAGGAGCGCATGCATGAGCAGCACGGCCCAGATCGGTGTCACCGGGCTCGCGGTGATGGGAAGCAACCTCGCCCGGAACTTCGCCCGCAACGGCTACACCGTCGCCGTCCACAACCGGACGGCCGCGAAGACCACCGCCCTGGTGGAGGAGTTCGGACACGAGGGAGCCTTCGTCGCCGCCGAGTCCGCGAAGGAGTTCGTGGACGCGCTGGAGCGGCCGCGCCGTCTGATCATCATGGTGAAGGCCGGGGAGCCGACCGATGCGGTGATCCGCGAGTTCGCCCCGCTGCTGGAGCCGGGCGACATCGTCATCGACGGCGGCAACGCCCACTTCGAGGACACCCGGCGGCGCGAGAAGGAGCTGCGCGAGCAGGGAATCCACTTCGTGGGCGCGGGCATCTCGGGCGGCGAGGAAGGTGCGCTGCTCGGCCCGAGCATCATGCCGGGCGGCTCCGCCGAGTCGTACGAGTCGCTCGGTCCGATGCTGGAGAAGATCGCCGCGAAGGCCAAGGACGGCACGCCCTGCGTCTCGCACGTCGGTCCCGACGGCGCCGGACACTTCGTCAAGATGGTGCACAACGGCATCGAGTACGCCGACATGCAGCTCATCGCCGAGGCCTACCATCTGCTGCGCGAGGTTGCCGGCTACTCCCCCGCGAAGATCGCGGAGACCTTCCGGGCCTGGAACCGGGGCCGGCTGGACTCGTACCTGATCGAGATCACGGCGGAGGTGCTCGCCCACACGGACGCCGGGACCGGGCTCCCGTTCGTCGACGTCGTGGCCGACGCGGCCGAGCAGAAGGGCACCGGCCGCTGGACCGTGCAGATCGCGCTGGACCTGGGCGTGCCGGTGTCGGGGATCGCGGAGGCGGTCTTCGCCCGCTCGGTTTCGGGCCACTCGGAGCTGCGTGCGGCATCCCGGGGGCTCGCCGGCCCGGCGGCCCAGCCGCTGTCGGCGGAGGCGGCGGACGCGTTCGCCGCCCAGGTGGAGCAGGCGCTGTACGCATCGAAGATCGTCTCGTACACCCAGGGCTTCCACCAGATCCTGGCGGGCAGCGAGGAGTACGGCTGGGGCGTGGACCCGGGCGCGGTGGCCTCGCTGTGGCGGGGCGGCTGCATCATCCGGGCGGCTTTCCTGGACCGGATCCGCACGGCGTACGACGCGCAGCCGGACCTGCCGAGCCTGCTGGCGGACGCGGGCTTCGCGCAGGAGATCGGCGCGGCGCAGGACGACTGGCGGGAGGCCCTGGTGGCGGCGGTGCGCCACGGCATCCCGGCCCCGGCGTTCGCGGCCTCACTGGCGTACTACGACGCGCTGCGCTCGGAACGGCTCCCGGCGGCTCTCACCCAGGGGCAGCGGGACTTCTTCGGGGCGCACACCTACCGGCGCACCGACCGCGAGGGCTCGTTCCACACCCTCTGGAGCGGCGACCGCTCCGAGATCCGTACGGCCTAGCTCCGGCCGGGCTCAGCTCCGGGCGGCCCGGGTCCGCGCCCGGCTCCGCGCCCGGTTCCTGCTCAGCGGTTGCTGCTCAACAGTTGCTGCTCAGCGGTCCGGGCTGCGGGATCGGCGCGGGCCCGGGCGGCGGCGGTACCGGATCGGGCTCGGGCACCGGCGCGGGTACGGGCGGCACCGGCCGCGGAATGGGCTCGGGGTCCGGGAAGGGATGCGGCCCGGGCGTGGGCGGCACAGGATCCGGCCCGGGGACGGGCGGCTGCGTCTGTTCTTCGTTTCGCACCATATGCCCCACCTTCCCCGGATCCAGCCCGGTACGCCCGGTGGACGAGGCCACCGGGCGACCACGCCGTCAGGTCACACGGGCTGCGTGAGGAGCGCCGCCGCGAGACCCGGGGCCGGGCTTGAGAGGGTCGGGGTGGGCGTCGTGGCCAGGGGCGCCGCGTCGGCCATCGAGGCCTGGGCCAGGACGATGACGTCCGCGCCGGTGACGGCGTCGGCCGCCTCGGCCACGAGGCCGAGGGAGCCGGCGGTGTCCCCGGCCGCGAAGCGGTCCCAGGCCCCGGCGACCAGGTGCGTACGGACCGACACCGGGCGGCCGGCCCGCTCCGCCTCCTCGGCCACGAGGGCGACCGTCGGGGCCAGCGTCGACTCCACGGTGGCCAGGACCACGATGCGCGGGCCCGTACGGACGGCCTCGGCCGCCATCGGGCGGTCGACACGGAGGACCGGGACGCCCAGCTCGGGAGCCAGGGACTCCGCGACGCCGCCGATGCTCGAGCAGGTGACCAGGACCGGGCCGCCGGTGCCCGCCAGCAGGTCCCGCAGGTCCGGAGCCACCGAGTCCGGGCCCTCCGTACGGGCCCGGTCCAGCAGCTCCGGCACCACGAGGTGACGCAGCACCGCGCCGGGGTGGTCCCGGTCCCGCAGGGCCTCGAAGACCGGCACGTGGACCGGCGACGTGTGCAGCAGCGTCAGGCCCGTCGGGTTCGTCGCGTCGGTCACCACAGGTCGGGGCTCGCGTCGAGCTGCGCCTTCGCCGCCGCCACGACCCCGGCCGGCGCCTCGGGTGCCTGGTCGGGGTGGCGGGCGGCCCAGCTCGCCGCGTACGGGCACAGCGGAACCACCGGCACCCCCTCGGCGGCGGCGATCCCGTAGAAGCCCTTCACCAGGTCCCCGGCGATCCCCCGCCCCTCGTGCCCGGGCTCGACGATGGTGTGCACCGCCACCAGGGCGTGGGGCGCCGCGTCGAGCACGAAGTACGCGATGAGGCCGACCACCTCACCGTCCTCGACGGCGAGCAGCCGTCCGGCCTTGCGATCGTCCTTGAACTCGATGGCCCCGGTCTGCGACATGGTCCCCGACTCCCCTCAGACAGCCACCGCGTGGGGGCTGCGCTCCTGGTCCGTTCCCGGCACCGGGGCGGACGGGTCCGCACCCAGTTCGATGATGCGGTTGTCCGCGTCGACGTGCACGACGCGGGGCTTCAACACCCGCGCCTCGGCGTCCTCGACCTGTGCGTAGCTGATCAGGATGACGAGGTCCCCGGGGTGTACGAGGTGTGCGGCGGCGCCGTTGATCCCGATGACCCCGGAACCGCGCTCACCCTCGATGACGTACGTCTCCAGCCGCGCCCCGTTCGTGATGTCCACGATGTGGACGAGCTCCCCGGGCAGCAGATCCGCCGCATCGAGCAGATCGGCGTCGACGGTCACGGACCCGACGTAGTGCAGGTCGGCCTGAGTGACCGTGGCCCGGTGGATCTTGGACTTGAACATGGTGCGAAGCATGTGAAAACTCCCGTTTCGTCTGCTCCCTGCCCGCTTCACGCAGGTCAAGGGCGTTGCCCGGAGCCTACAACGGTTCGCATGTCCGGTCAGCTTTCTCCAAGTCTTTCTGGACTCACGCTGACCTGCCCGGCGGCGCGGGAAGCGCTGCGCCCCGGGCGCGAATACCTGTGCTCGCGGGATGAGAATTTGGCGGACCGCGCACTGAGGGTTTTTCACGGACCCAGAGAGGGCGTCGATATTTACGACGCGGGTCACCGCGCCGTGCTACTGTCGATCTCAGTTGCAGTTGTGGTTCCCAAAATTTCAAGCACCCAGTCGGACTTCGCGTCCACTGCGAGCGCTTGTGTATTTCCGGTCTTTTTGGTCCGGCGGGGCAATCATCGCGGCGACACGAGGTCCGCACGTTGCGGATCGCGTCGTACTGCCCCAAAGGAGATTTGACATGGCTACTGGTACCGTGAAGTGGTTCAACGCGGAAAAGGGTTTCGGCTTCATCGAGCAGGATGGTGGCGGCGCTGACGTGTTCGCCCACTACTCGAACATCTCCGCCCAGGGTTTCCGTGAGCTGCAGGAAGGCCAGAAGGTCAGCTTCGACATCGCGCAGGGCCAGAAGGGCCCGACGGCCGAGAACATCGTTCTCGCCTGACGCTGACGCGCAGTTCGCAGCTGGGGCCCGCATCCCTCGGGGTGCGGGCCCCAGCTGCGCGTTTTCCCCGCAGTGAGTTCACCTGCGGGACGATCCTAGGATTCCGCGGCCCCCCGCACGAGATCCTCACCCGGGGACACCGGCCTTCGCACCGCGTCCCCGTTTCCGGCGCCTGAGCCCGCACAGATTTTCGCCGGCCAGATTCGCTTTCGCGTTCCATCCGGCCCATTCTCGCAATTCTCCGTGCGCGCACCGCTGCGGGAATTCCTTGATATGCGCCGCATTCGAGGAAGGTTCCGCATGAACCGCACACGCACGAACAATCGCTCCTCCGCCTCCTCCTCCCGCACGGGCGGGAGCCGGTTCGGCTCGGCGGCCCCCAGCCGTTCGGGCGGTCAGTCCCGTTCCGGCGGTCAGTCCCGTTCGGGCGGTCAGTCCCGTTCGGGCGGCTCCGGGCGCCGGCCCGCCGCCGTACAGGGCGAGTTCGCCCTCCCCCGGACGATCACCCCCGCGCTGCCCGCCGTGGAGGCGTTCGCCGAGCTCGACATGCCCGCCCCGCTGCTCGCCGCGCTCGGCGCGGAGGGCGTGAGCGTCCCGTTCCCGATCCAGGCCGCGACCCTGCCGAACACCCTCGCGGGCCGCGACGCGCTCGGCCGCGGGCGCACCGGCTCCGGCAAGACCCTCGCCTTCGGCCTCGCGCTGCTCGCCCGTACCGCCGGACGACGGGCGGAGCCCCGCCAGCCGCTGGCCCTCGTACTCGTCCCCACCCGCGAGCTCGCCCAGCAGGTCACGGACGCCCTCGCCCCCTACGCCCGCTCCGTGAAGCTGCGGCTGGCCACGGTCGTCGGCGGCATGTCGATCGGCAAGCAGGCCGGCGCGCTCCGCGGTGGCGCCGAGGTGGTCGTCGCGACCCCCGGACGCCTCGCGGACCTCATCGAGCGCGGCGACTGCCGGCTCGACCAGGTGGACATCACCGTGCTCGACGAGGCCGACCAGATGGCCGACATGGGCTTCATGCCGCAGGTCACCGCCCTGCTCGACCAGGTGCGCCCGGGCGGCCAGCGGATGCTGTTCTCCGCGACCCTCGACCGCAACGTCGACCTGCTCGTGCGCCGCTACCTGAACGACCCCGTCGTCCACTCCGTCGACCCCTCGGCCGGCGCGGTGACCACGATGGAACACCACGTGCTGCACGTGCAGGGCGCCGACAAGCACGCCACGACCACGGAGATCGCCGCCCGCGACGGCCGCGTGATCATGTTCCTGGACACCAAGCACGCCGTCGACCGGCTGACCCGGGACCTCCTCGACAGCGGCGTACGGGCCGCGGCCCTGCACGGCGGCAAGTCCCAGCCCCAGCGCACCCGCACCCTGGCCCAGTTCAAGACCGGGCACGTGACCGTGCTGGTGGCCACCAACGTCGCTGCCCGCGGCATCCACGTCGACAACCTGGACCTCGTGGTCAACGTGGACCCGCCCACCGACCACAAGGACTACCTCCACCGCGGCGGACGCACCGCCCGCGCGGGCGAGTCCGGCAGCGTCGTCACCCTCGTCACCCCCAACCAGCGACGCGACATGACCCGCCTCATGGCCACCGCCGGCATCACCCCGCAGACCACTCAGGTCCGCTCCGGTGAGGCCGAGTTGCAGCGCATCACCGGCGCCCGGACCCCGTCCGGCATCCCCGTCGTCATCACGGCACCGGTGAGCGAGCGCCCCGCGCGCAGCGCCGGCTCGCGCGGCAGGCGCGGCCGCCCCTCGCAGGCCTCGCGCCGCGGCGGCCAGCGCCAGGGCAGGTTCGACGCTGCGGCCTAGGGAGCGTCGACAAAGTAGCGTCGGCCGCCCGGAAGGGCGGGGCTGGCGGGGGCTGGTGCGTGCGATCGCAAGGCGGAGGAGGGAAGCGACGCGGAGCGTCGTTGACCGACGACAACGCGGCGAGCGTGCGTGCCAGCCCCCGCCAGCCAGACGGGACTTTGACGACACGACCGAGAACCCCGGCGCGCCGGGCCCAACCCCCCTTTCCGTACTTCCCCCTTCCTCCCGTGAGTGAGGCATCATGCGCTGTGTCATCGCCCGGTTCCCGTTCGACCTCACCAAGGCCGGCGTGCTGGAATCGATGAAGGGCGTCAAGCCCGAAACCGTCATGGCCGAATCGGTGGTCATCGGCCGTCGCGGCTACCCCGTCATGCAGGTGGGACAGGTCATCACCCGCCAGGACCGCCGCGACTTCAGTGCAGGCGAGGTCATCCGGGCCATGACCCAGCTCGGCTTCATCGTCCGCGGCCTGCCCGACGCCCAGGCTCCCGCGGCGGCCCTGAGCCCGCTCCAGCAGGCGTCCGCGATGCTCGGCAGCCCCGTCTCCGTCTGAGCGGCAGAACGACACCGAAGGCCCCGACCGGCACGCGCCGGTCGGGGCCTCGGTCGTGCGCGGCGTCCGCGAGCGCGAGCACCCGCCCTCGGGGAAGGAAATACACCAGGAGCGGCGGATGGTGTTGTATTTCCTCCGGGGCCCCGGTGCCGTACGGCACCAGGGCCCCGCGACGCGCTCCCAAGAAGAGGTGCAGATGACAGCGGACGATTCGCTCGGCGGCCGGCTGGACGACGATGACTACCCCGCCTACACGATGGGCAGGGCCGCCGAGCTGCTCGGTACCACCCCCGGCTTCCTCCGTGCCATCGGCGAGGCCCGCCTGATCACCCCGCTCCGCTCGGAGGGCGGCCACCGCCGCTACTCCCGCTACCAGCTGCGCATCGCCGCCCGCGCCCGGGAACTCGTCGACCAGGGCATGCAGGTCGAGGCCGCCTGCCGCATCGTCATCCTCGAGGACCAGCTCGAAGAGGCCCAGCGCCTCAACGAGGAATTCCGCCGCGCCGCGGGCACACCACCCGACACGTCCGGCTGACCCGGCGCCCCGCCGCCGGGAGGGCGGCGGGGCGCTGTGCCGGAATGCGCTCCAGGAGACCGCGCCACGTCCAGGTGAACTCGGCTCAGTCAAGGGTGGCGAGATGATCGGCGTCGCCCCCGCGCCATTCGATGAGGAATATGGTCGCGTCGTCGCTGGTGATGCCGCCTCGTTCCTCTTTCAGGGCGTGGGAGAGAGCGCGCACCACCGGCCGCACGCCGGTGTGGTCACGGACGACGCGGTTGGTCCACTCGATGAGTTGCTCCTCGCCGAACTGTTCCCCGCCGGCTTGGTGCTCCTCGATCAGGCCGTCGGTGAAACACAGCAACCGGTCTCCGGGTTGCAGGATCCGCTCGCTGACGACCGGCTGCTCACCGCCGAAGCCGACCGGCAATGTGGTCGGGCTCTCCAGCCGGTCCACCACGGCTCGGTCACGGATCAGCAGCGGTGCCGGGTGACCTGCATTGACCCATTGCAGCCGGCCCGTGGTGATGTTCAGACGCATCATCTGCGCGGTGACGAAGTGTTCGTGGCCGAACTGCTCATTGATGGCCTGGTCCATGAACGCATACACCTGGGACAAACCGGTGTCGGCCCGTCGCGTGTGGCGATAGGCACCGATGGCCACCGTCGCCATGGTCGCCGCGTCCAGGCCGTGGCCCATTGCGTCGATCATGGCCACATGAAGGACGTCGCCGTTGAGGGCGTAGTCGAAACTGTCGCCGGCCACCTTGTACGCGGGCTCCAGGATTCCGGCCACCTCAACCTGCGGGACGGTCATCGACAGCGGGGGCAGCAGCGACCATTGGATCTCGGCGGCCACGCTCATCGGTGCGCGGCGGCGGGCCTGGAAGAACAGGTCGGTGTACGCGTCCTTGGTGACGATCATGTCTGCGACCAGACCGGCGAGCCGGCGCAACAACCGACGGTCGTCGTCATCGACGCTGTCCAGCGTGACGGCCATCACCCCGACCTGGTCGCTGCCGTCGAGCAGCGGCAGATACATCCGCACACTGCCGCCCTGCGGCACCTCTACCGTTCTGCGGCTCAGGAACGACTCGCCGGCCGGGGAGCCCTCGACCGGTTCGGGGACGCCGACGGTCAGCCCCCGGCCCGGCAGCGGCACCAGCAGCATCTGTTCATAGTCCTGCAAGAGGATCGAGAGGTCCCGGCCACCGACCCTGGCCACCTCTTCGGCAACGAGCGGGGCGATCAACTGCGGCGGCATCTCGTGAGCCCGGTCCAGCAGCACACCCAGCAACCGCTCACCGAACCCCTCGGACCGGTCCACCCCCGACATGCCCGGCTCCCGCCCTCCTTCGGCCATCGCTGCTCGCATCCCTTCGTCCCGCTGCCTCGGGAAGTCACCGGGTGGCTGTCTCCCCGGGGTGCGCGCCAGGCGGCCCGGTGGCCGGCCTCGGTGGCCGGGCACCACTGCGAGGCGGTGCAGTCCAGGACGGGGATGCATTCTCTCGCCCGTCGTAGCCGGTGGCTTCAACGCCCCGGCCACCCCATCCAGCTCACCCTGCCCCGGCCCAACCCGCACCCCGGCGCCATCGGATCCGTCCGGCGGCCACCGAAGGACCCGCTCGACCCGCTCGAGCCGCTCGCACGACCCGTACACCCGAAGCCGGGGCTTCTCGCACGACAGTGCTCGACCCGTAGAGCCTGACACCGCCAAGCGGCCCAAAGACCCGATTACGCCAGAGGCGGCATGTCGCACCCGGTCGGAACAGTCGGCCCGGACATGGCGCATGAGGCGTGGTACCGAGACGGCTCCTGCTGGGGTGCTGAGCCCGGGAGCGGCGGGTGTCCGCCGCTCCCGGGCCGGTGGGGCAGCTCCTCCTAATGGAAGCCGCGGCCCGTGCCCGGTCCGGATCCCAACGACAGCACACCGTCGGCCAGCTCCACCGGGGCTTCGGCGGCCGGGTACGGAACGGCGTCGACCGCCGGCAGGAGCTGGGCCGCGCACTCGGCGTCCAGCTCGGCCAGGAACGCGTCGATCCTCTCCCGGGTGGTGGAGGCCATCAGGAAGATGTGGGCGTAGCGGCGCCGGGTTTCGGGCTTCCTGGGGACCATGAACACGTCCTCCGTGGACAGCGACCACTTGTCCACGAGCCTGTTGCCGGGTCGGCGGAACCGTACGGTGAGCGCGCCCGGGGTGCGGGCCGGCCACAGCTCCACCTTGTTCTTCCGCTCCAGCTCCCGCAGCCGGTCTTCCAGATAGATGGCCAGGTCCTGCGCCTTGCGGATCAGGTTGACCTGGTCCTGGTAGGAGTGGCGGGCGAGGTGGTCCCAGGTCACCAGGGGCGAGAAGCCGTTGCGCGACCCGGCGAAGGTCGTGTCGGGAGAGCCGATGTACTGCGGCTGGGAGGGCGGCATGAGCTGGTACTTGACCTTCGTCATGTAGATGCCGCACGGCCAGGGCGCCCCCGGCCACTTGTGGCCGCTCATCGCCATCGAGGAGACCATGTCGATCTCGATGCCTTCCCGGCTGCGCAGCATCAGGCCGAAGTCGAACTCGGGGAGGTTGACCTCCGGCGTCCAGCCGAAGCGGCGGTCCCTGTAGGCCATGCGCATGAACGGCGCGTACCCGGCGCCGAGGGCTCCGTCGACGTGGATCCAGAAGCCACGGCGAAAGTCCGTCTTGGGCTCACCGGTCTTGGGGTCCTTGCCGTAGTACACGGGGCGCTCCAGCAGCCCGTTGTTCTCGAAGATCGGCAGCAGGCGCTCGCAGACCCGCCGGACGTCGTCGTGCGCGCCCTTGAAGGTGCTGCCGTAGTTGAGGCTGACCATGATCGGGTGCCCGTTCCCGGCGAAGAACTTGACCAGGGTCTCCAGGGCGTCGATGTCGATCTCGCCGGGGCCGTCCGCCGAGTTGCCCGAGGGGCCGCTGCGGGAGGGGACCTCGGTCGGCCACTCCTTGAGCGGCTGCCCCTTGGCGTCCGTGAGCGGACACTTCCCCGGGTAGAGGGCCTCGCCCACTGCATGGAAGGTGTCGACGCCGAGGACGCGCACGGCCTTGGCGAAGGAGTAGTGCGTGTCCTCGGAGAAGAAGGCCACCGGGTGGAAGGCGTTGACGTTCTCGATGTGCGGCAAGGTGGCCTGGACGTAGCGCAGGGCGCCGTACGTGGTCGGCTCGGTCGACTCGATGAGGGCTTTGCCGCCGAGGTAGTCCCGCGCGTTCCACAGGGCGTACATGTTCCCTTCGGTGGAGCCCATGGAGAGCATGTAGCCCCAGTACGAGTCGGGCACCCTCGGGTCGTGCGGCCATTGCGCGTTCCACAGCGCGGCGTAGTAGTCGAGCACCGCCCGTTCGACGACCTTCGTGTTCGGCTTGTAGCCGCCGCTCTGGAACGGGTCGCCGATGTTGTTGAGGTGGTTCTCCATGAACCGGGAGAGATCCGTCGGGTAGCCGTTCATGTCCTGGGTGACCTGGTAGCCCAGCATGTGGTCGCGCCTGTCGGCCAGGTAGAGCTCCATCGAGCTCAGCGCCCTGCGCCGCTTGGCGTCGCTCAGTCCGCCGGCCGGGAGCTCGAACGCGCGGGTCTCCAGGCCGGGCTCGACCGGGTACATGGCCTGCGGATCCCCGATCGGACCGCTTACCGGGGCGGCGTGGCCGTTGGACAGGCCCTGCGACTCGAGGATCTGCTGCCAGGTCTCGCCGTCCGATCCGAACGGGACCTGCGGGAACTGCTGGGGACGGGACGTGACGTCTGTCATGGGTGGGACTCCCTGCTGACGAGGGCGGGCCCGGCGCGGGGCAGGCACGCAGGCGCCACCGGCCGCGCCCGGACGGACACGGCGGGACGGGACGGGTGGGGCCGGCCGGAGACCGTCGGGCTCCCTGCCCAGGACTCCCGCCACGGAAAGTAACCGGCCGGCACTCTGAGTATTGGCGAGCTCCGGCCGGACGGCGCGCCGGGCCGAGCCGGACGGGGCCCGCAGATGGGCGGCGACGCACTGGCGCTGGGGCACGTTCGGCCACACGGGCTAACAGGACATTCCTCAAACGTGTCAGCGTCATATTCGAGCCGTTTGGCGGCCAGGCTGACCGGCAGGTGCGGGCGTCGCACCTGAGCCGATGCCGGGAGAGTGCTGCATGACGATCGAAGAGACCAGTCCCGCACGTGTCGCGGACTTCCCGTTCGGACCCGACCACGAGACCTGGCAGGAGATCCTGAAGAGCCAGGGACTCGCCAACGGCCAGGCCGGCCAGGTCAGCGGACCGGTCAAGAACCCCGCCAACGTCTATCCGCAGGAGCCGGGCATCGATGCCCGCGACTTCCAGATCGCGGGCCACGCCATCACCGACGTCCAGCGCCGGAGGGCGCTGGACGCGATGGAGAAGTACCTGACCTACAAGCGCGACCACATGCTGGGCTACCAGTTCAACCAGGACACCGACGGCACCCGGGTGGATCTGGCCCGGTTCCTGGACTGTCACATCAACAACATGGGAGATCCGTTCGACCGCGGCGGCTACAAGCCGAACACTCGGGTCGCCGAACGTGCCGTGCTGGACTACTACGCCGCCCTGTGGAAGGCGAAGTGGCCGCACGATCCCAGGGACGGCGAGTCGTACTGGGGCTACATGACGTCGATGGGCTCCACCGAGGCGAACCTCTACGCCATGTGGAACGCGCGCGACTACCTCGCGGGCAAGGCGCTCCTCAAGACCACTGGCGATCAGGGGAACACGCTCACCTACGTTGAGCCTGCGCCTTATACGCAGGAGGAGAAGTTCTTCGTTCCCGTCGCCTTCTACTCGCAGGACACGCATTACTCCTTCGGCAAGGGGATGCGGGTCCTCGGCATCTACAACGTCTACGCCGCAGCGCAGAAGTTCGACTACGACTGCCCGATCGAGGGCGGTTGGGAGAGTTGCCGTGAAGGGGTCCCCTCCAACGCCGACGGCGAGGTCGACATCGACAAGCTCGTCAAGCTGGTCACGTTGTTCGTGAGCAAGGGCCACCCGATCCTGGTCAGCCTCAACTACGGCAGCACGTTCAAGGGCGCGCACGACGATGTCGAGGAGATCTGCCGCAAGCTGCTGCCGGTCTTCGAGCCCAAGCACCTCGAGCACGAGCTGACGTACGGCCCCGGCCAGACCGTGAAGCGCCGCCGCTTCTGGATCCACGTGGACGGAGCCCTCGGCGCGGGATACGGCCCCTTCATGCGGATGGCGTCGGCGCAGCCGGACGTCTTCGGCTGGACCCCCGAGGTCGATCTGCCGGAGTTCGACTTCGGCCTCAGGCAGAAGTCGAAGAGCGGCAAGAGCGTGGACATGGTCTCGTCCATCTCGATGAGTGGCCACAAGTGGCCTGGCGTCCCCTGGCCGTGCAGCATCTACATGACCAAGGTCAAGTACCAGATGGCGCCTCCTGCGGAGGTGCCGGTCATCGGTTCCAAGGACACCACCTTCGCCGGTTCGCGCAACGGGTTCTCGCCGCTGGTGATGTGGAACCACCTCGCCCAGCTGTCCTACTCCGATCAGGTCGAGCGCTGTCGCATCGGCATGGAGCTTGCGGAGTACATGGAGCGGCGGCTGAAGGAACTGGACATCAAGCCGTCCCTGGAGGTCGCCCGGACACCCGGATCGTTCAGTGTCCGCTTCCGCCGCCCCAATCCACGGCTCCTTGCCAAGTGGTCGATGTCCGAGGTCGGCGATCACGTCCATGCGTTCGTCATGCCGTCCACCACGCGTCAGGAGATCGACGAGCTGATCTTCGACCTCCAGACGAGCGACGCCTTCGTCCCGCCGCCGGCTCTCGCCGCGAACAGCCCTCAGGCCCTGCTGGCCGCCCTGCCCGCGGTGAAGCTCGCCGAGGGGGTCCTCTCCCTGGGGGCCGTCCCGATCAGCGGACGCGGCATGGAGTAGGCCCGCGCATTCCGTATACGTGCCGGTGCGGTAACGGCTGAGCGGCGCCGGGAAGGTCCCGGCGCCGCTCCCCGCTGCCGACGGCCCACAGAGGTTAGAGAATGGACTATGAGCAACCTCCTGGGACCTTTCCGGCGTTGGCTGCTCGGCTCGACCACGAGCTCTTCCTCTCCCCCTCGGCGTCCCCGCTCAGGGCACCACCGGGAGCATCAGGAGCAAGCCCGGCCCCCCGAGGGAAGGGCACGGCGGCCGCAGCGTCTGTCCTCCCTGCTGAGCGTGCGCAGCGTGGCCGGCGAGGTGTTCCTCCTGCAGCTGGCCGTGGTGGTGCTTCTCGTCGCCGCGGCGGTGGCGGCCCTCGTGGTGCAGGCCCGGAGCGCGGCCATGCTGGACGCCCGGCACCGTACGCTCGCCGCCGCCGGAACGTTCGCGGAATCCCCGGGAATCGTCGCAGCCCTGCGCAGCCCCCATCCCAGCGCGGTGCTCCAGCCGAGCGCCGAGGCGGCCCGGAAGATCGCCGGGGTCGACGGCATCAACGTGTACACGCTCGACGGGGTCACCGTCGCCCACAGCGACCCGGACCAGATCGGGAAACGCGTCGTCGGCCCCTTCGCGGGGGCGGCGGCCGGCAAGTCCTTCACCGAGACGTTCGAAGGGTCCCTGGGGCAGTCGGTGGTCTCGGTCGTCCCCGTCAAGGATCCCGGCGGCCGCGTCATCGCCGTCGTCTCCTCCCCGGTCACGGTCCAGAACGTCCAGGGCATGGTGAACCGGCAGCTGCCGGTCGTCCTCGGGACCGCGGCCGCGGTGCTCGCCCTGTCCGCGGGCGGGACGGCTCTGGTGAGCCGTCGGCTGCTGCGCCGGACCCACGGCCTGGGACCGGCCGAGATGACGAGGATGTACGAGCACCACGACGCGGTGCTGCACGCGGTGCGGGAGGGCGTGCTGATCGTCGGCGACGGCGGACGGCTGCTGCTCGCCAACGACGAGGCGCGGCGGCTGCTGGACCTGCCCGTGGACGCGGAAGGGCGCCCGGTCACGGACCTGGGTCTGGAGGAGGCGATCGCCGAGCCGATCGCATCGGGCCGTTCCGCGACCGACGAGCTGCACATGTCGGCCGATCGGCTGCTGGCGGTGAACATCCGGCCCACCGCCCCCTACGGGCAGGCCGGGACCGTCGTCACCCTGCGGGACACCACCGAGCTGCGGGCACTCTCCGGCAGGGCCGAGGTTGCCCGCGAGCGGCTGAAGCTGCTCTACGACGCGGGGGTGCAGGTCGGAACGACGCTGAACGTGGAGCGCACCGCGGAGGAACTGGCGGAGGTGGCGGTCCCGCGGTTCGCAGACGTGGTCACGGTCGACCTGCTGGACCCGGTGCTGCGCGGCGAGGAGCCGCCCGAGGCGAACACCGAGATGCGCCGCACCGCCGTCGTCGGCCTTCAGGGCGACCACCCGCTCACCCCCGTCGGCGAGCTGATCCAGTTCGCTCCCACCGGGCCCATGGCCGCCGGGCTGGCCGGCGGCCACGCGGTCCTGGAGGCCGACCTGCGCGCCACCCACCGCTGGCGGGCCCAGCACCAGGCCAATGCCGTGCAGATCCTGGACCGCGGCATCCACTCCCTGATCGTCGTGCCCCTGCAGGCCCGGGGCGTGGTGCTGGGGATGGCCGGCTACTGGCGGGGGCCGGACTCCCCGCCGTTCGACGAGGAGGACGTCTCGTTCGCCGAGGAGCTGACGGCCCGGGCGGCGGTGTCCGTCGACAATGCCCGCCGCTACACCCGCGAGCACACCATGGCCGTGACCCTGCAGCGCAGCCTGCTGCCCCGGGTGGTACCGGATCAGTCCGCCGTCGAGGTCGCCCACCGCTACCTGGCCGCCCAGGCCGGGGTGGGCGGTGACTGGTTCGACGCCATCCCGCTGCCCGGCGCCCGGGTGGCCCTGGTGGTCGGCGACGTCGTCGGCCACGGTCTGCACGCCGCCGCCACCATGGGCCGCCTGCGCACCGCCGTGTACAACTTCTCCACCCTCGACCTGCCCCCGGACGAACTCCTGAGCCACCTGGACGAGCTGGTCGCCCACATCGACACGGACCAGCAGGAGTGGCAGGGAATCACCGGAGCCACCTGCCTGTGCGCCATCTACGATCCCGTCTCGGGGCGGGTCACCGCGGCCACCGCCGGGCATCCGGGCCCCGCCCTGGTGCAACCCGACGGCACCGTGTCCTTCCCCGACGTGCCCGTCTCCCCGCCGCTGGGCCTGGGCGCGGGTCTGCCCATGGAGACCATGACGCTCGCCCTGCCCGAGGGCTCCCTGCTGGCGCTCTTCACCGACGGGCTGATCGAGAGCCGCGACCGCGATCCGGACGCCGGCCTGGCCGCGCTGCGCGCCGCCCTGGCCGGGCCCGCCCGTACCCCGGAGGAAACCTGCACCGCGGTGATCGACGCGATGCTGCCCACCAGGCCCAGCGACGACGTCGCGCTGCTGGTGGCCCGCACCCGCCTGCTGGACCCTGCGCGGATCGCCGAGTGGGACGTGCCCTCCGACCCTGCGGCGGTGTCCCCGGTGCGCAACGCCTGCGCCCGCCGACTGGCGGACTGGGGCCTGGAGGACATCGCGTTCACCACGGAACTCATCCTCAGCGAGCTGATCACCAACGCCGTCCGGTACGGCACCGAGCCCATCCGGGTGAGGCTGCTGTACGACCGCAGCCTGGTCTGCGAGGTCTCCGACGGGTCCAGCACCTCCCCGCACCTGCGCCGGGCCGCGGACACCGACGAGGGCGGCCGCGGACTGTTCCTCGTCGCGCAGTTCGCAGAGCGCTGGGGCACCCGCTACACCGCCCGCGGCAAGATCATCTGGAGCGAGCAGGCCCTCCACAACGGGGCTGCACCGCCCGCGATGGACCTCGGGGAGGCGCTCCTGGCCGGGTGGGACGACGAGGGGTTCTGAGAACGTGCCGGTGCGGCAGCCGCAGGGAAGACGGCGGACACCACCGTCCGGGACTGCGTTGCCGAGGCCGCCGAACGTACGCTGGCCTCGATCAGTACGCGACCGCCCGTTATGGAGCCTCCGTGCCCGCACCCCGTCTCCGGACAGCCTCCGTCGCCGCCTGCCTGGTCCTCGCGGCGGCGCCCCTCGGTGCCTGCGGAGACGAGCCCACCGCCGCGCCCAGAGCCCCCGCGGAGGCCACCTCCGCCGCGGACGCCGGCGGCACGGCGGCACTGACCGCGGCGGCGAAGAAGGAGGGCGCACTCAACACGATCGCGCTCCCGCGCGACTGGGCCAACTACGGCGCGCTGATCGACGGCTTCGAGAAGAAGTACGGGATCAAGGTCACGGTGGAGAACCCGGAAGGCACCAGCCAGGACGAGATCGACGCCCTCAAGGAGCACAGGGCCGAAGGCCGCGCCCCCGACGTGATCGACGTGGGGGGTTCGTTCGCGCAGTCCGCCGCCCGGCAGGGCCTGCTCGCTCCGTACAAGGTCGCCGCGTACGACCAGATCCCGGAGGAACAGAAGGACCCGCACGCCCGCTGGTACAACAACTACGGCGGCTACATCTCGATCGGCTGTGACGCCAAACGCGTCAAGACCTGCCCCTCGACCTTCGCCGATCTGCGCAAGCCCGAGTACAAGGGCCAGGTCGCGCTCAACGGCAACCCCACCAAATCCGGCTCCGCGTTCGCCGGAGTGTATGCGGCTGCCCTGGCGAACGGGGGCTCCTTCGACGACATCCAGCCCGGCATCGACTTCTTCGCCGAGCTCAGCAAGAGCGGCAACTTCATCCCGGTCGAGTCCTCACCGGCCACGATCGCGGACGGCCGGACCCCGATCAGCATCGACTGGGACTTCCTCAACCTCGGATACGCCGACGCGTTCCGCGAGAAGGGCGCGGACGTCGACTGGCGGACCGCCATCCCCTTCGACGGCAGCTTCGCCGAGTACTACGCGAACGGGGTGAACAAAAACGCCCCGCACCCGGCAGCGGCACGTCTGTGGCAGGAGTACGTCTTCAGCCCGGAAGGCCAGAACATTCGGCTCGGCGCCTATGCACGCCCCGTCCTCATGGACGCCATGGAGAAGGACGGCACCCTCGACAAGGCCGCCGCCAAGAAACTGCCGACGGTCGAGGGCACGCCGACGTTTCCGACGGAGGCGCAGCGGGAGAAGGCGAGAGATACCGTCAACCGCGAGTGGGCCAAGGCAGTCTCGGGCTGAGGGCGGGGGCGGTCCCGGCCTGCGGGGCCGCGGCCGCGGCGCCCGGTCCCGGCCTGCCCTGCCGGGCGGGGTGGAGCGCGGTTCGGGCGGGTCCCGACCCACGCTGCACAAGCGGTGACGCAGAGCGATAATTGCAGGGGTAGGGCAGGAGTCGTTCCGCAGATCCGGAAGTGGGGCGCAGCGATGCACGACCCGGTGTTCCACGATGCCTCCGGCGTGCTTTCGGATGCGGACGACGACACCTACGCGCTCCTCGACGCGCGCGGGGTGGTCATCGGCTGGGGCCCGGGGGCGGAGCGGCTGCTCGGCTACACGGCCCGGGAGGTGCACGGGTGGCGCGGGTCGGATCTACTGGTCAGGCGTACGGAGCTCGGGCACGCGGTCCTGCGGCACCGGAGCGGGCGCGGGGTCGAGGTGGCGCTGCACGCACGTCCCATGGTGTCCACGGCCGGTGACAGGCAGTGGCTGATCCAGGCGACCGACACCGGCGCCACGCGCCGGCACGAGCTCAGCGAGGCCCTGATCAGGGGACTGTTCACCGAGTCCCCGTTCCTCATCGACGTCTTCGACACGCAGCTGCGCTTCATCGCGCAGAACGACGCCCTGCGCCGCGGCGCGGGGTTCGCGAACGAGGAGTTCGTCGGGCGCACGATGTCCGAGGTGGCACCGCCCGATCTGCTGGACATGGCGGCCCTCGAGGCGCGGCAGCGCCATGTCCTGGAGACCGGTGAGGCTCTGGTCCAGACCGAGGTGCGGGGGCTGCTGCGGGGTGATCGCGACCGGCAGCAGGTCTGGTCCGAGACGATCCTGCCGCTGCGCAGCAGCTCCGGCGAGCTGATCGCGCTCGCGCACGCCGTGGCCGATGTGACCGAACGGGCCCGGGCCCGCGAGCGGCTGGCGCTGGTCAACGACGCGAGCACGCGCATCGGCACCACGCTGGACGTCCTGCACACCGCGCAGGAGCTCGTCGACGTGGCCGTCCCGGAGTTCGCAGACCACGCCTACGTCAACCTGCCCGCCCAGGTCTTCGGCGGCGCGGAGCCGCTCGTCGGCCCGGTGGGCGAGGGCGAGACCCTGCTGCGCGCGGCGACTTCCTCGGCACCCGGAACCCCGGTGAAGGCGGCGGTCGCGACGGGCGATCCCGACCCTTTCACCAGCGGGCCGGGCTCCCTGTTCACCCGGGCCATGGCCAGCGGCGAACCGCTGCTGCTGACGGGCGAGGAGCTGATCGCGGAGCTCACCCCCGTCGACCCCCGGCAGGCCGAGCGGGTCCGTGCATACGGAGTCCACTCCTGGCTGCTCGTACCGATGTCCGCCCGCGGGGCGGTGCTCGGCGCCGCGGTCTTCGTACGCCACGCACGCGCCCACGGGTTCGAGCCGGACGACGTGCTGCTGGCCGAGGAGATCGCGGCGCGTGCGGCGGTGTGCATCGACAACGCGAGCCGCTACACGCGGGAGCGGACGGCGGCCCTGGCCCTGCGGCGCAGCCTGCTGCCCCAGCGGCTGCCCGTCCTCGGCGCCTTGGAGGCGGTGACCCGCTACCTGCCCGCGCACGGCCACGCGGAGCTGGGCGGGGCCTGGTACGACGTGATCCCGCTGTCGGGCGCACGGGTGGCGCTGGTGGTGGGCGACGCGCAGGGGTACGGCCTGAACGCCGCGGTGACCATGGGCCGGCTGCGCACCGCCGTACGGACCCTCGCGGACCTCGACCTCTCCCCCGACGAGCTGCTCTCGTACATGGACGACCAGATCCACCGGTTCGTGGACGAGCACGGCCAGGACGAGTTCAGCGGCGGCCGCCCCGGCGGGGCGGCCGGGACCACCTGTGTGTACGCCGTCTTCGATCCGATCTCGCGGCAGTGCGCCGTGGCCTGTGCGGGCCATCCGCCGCCGGTGCTCGCCCCGGTGGGCGGGGAGCCCGCCATCGTCTCGCTGCCCGCCGGGCCTCCCCTGGGCTTCGGCGGATCGCCGTTCGAGAGCGCCGAGCTGACGCTGGACGACGGGGACGTGCTGGTGCTGTACACGCACGGCCTGGTCGCGGCGCCCGACCGCAGCGTCGACCTCGGCCTCGAACGGATCCCGGAAGCGCTGGCGGGCATCGCGCTCGCCGCGCCGTCCGGACCCGGGCGCCGTGGGAACGGGCTGGACGAGGCCTGCGATGCGGTGATCGGCCGGCTGCTCCCCGTGCTCCCACAGGACGACGTGGCGGTGCTGATGGTCCGCCTCCACGAGCTGGATGCGGGCCACCACGTCACGTGGGACCTGCCCGCCGAGCCCGAGGTCGTCGGGCGCGCCCGTACGCTCGCGACACGGCAGCTGGCCGTATGGGGCCTGGAGGAGCTGGAGTTCCCCACCGAGCTGGTGGTGAGCGAGCTGGTCACCAACGCGATCCGCTACGGGAGTCCGCCGATCCAGCTGCGGATGATCCGCGACCGCGAGCTGATCTGCGAGGTCTCGGACGGCAGCAGCACCTCCCCGCACGTCCGGCGTGCGGAGGAAACCGACGAGGGAGGGCGCGGTCTGTTCATGGTGGCGCAGCTCGCCCAGCTCTGGGGCACCCGCTACCACGCCCGCGGCAAGACCATCTGGGCCGAACAGCCCTTCCCCGAGGGGTTCCTGGAGGAGGCGGACGCCGCCCGGCCCGGATGACGGGTGCAGCTGCGGCCCTGCCCCCGGCCGCGGTGACGGCCGGGGGCAGGAGTGCGTATTGACGACGCGCCCTAGGGAGTGTCGTCAAAGTGGCGTCGGCCGCCCGGAAGGGCGGGGCTGGCGGGGTCTGGTGCGTGCGATCGCAAGGCGGAGGAGGGAAGCGACGCGGAGCGTCGGTGACCGACGACAACGCGGCGAGCGTGCGTGCCAGACCCCGCCAGCCAGACGGGACTTTGACGACACGACCTAGCCCGACAGGGCCTGCTGGTACGCCGCCACCGGGACGGGGGCGTAGCCCGCGGGGCGGGTGGTGAACGTGCCCCGGCCCTGGGTGCGGCTGCGCAACCGGGACGCGTAGCCGAACAGTTCGGCCAGCGGCACGGTGGCGGTGACCGCCGTGGTCCCCGTCCTCACGGACGAGCCCGAGACCCGTCCGCGCCGCGCGGCCAGATCGCCGAGCACCCCGCCGACGGCGTCGTCGGGCACGGTCACCACGACCTCGACCACCGGCTCCAGCAGCTCCATCTCGGCGGCGCGCAGGGCCTCGCGCAGCGCGAACCTGCCCGCCGCCCGGAACGCCATCTCCGAGGAGTCCTTGGAATGCGTGGCCCCGTCTGTCAGGGTGACCCGCAGCCCGGTCACCGGATGGCCGCCGAGGGGGCCCTCGACGAGCGCGTCCCGGCAGCCCGACTCCACCGCGCGGACGTACTCCTGCGGCACCCGCCCGCCGACGACGGTCGACCGGAACTCGAACGCACCGTCGCCGCCGGCTTCGCCCCTGCCGGCATCCGCGGCGTCCCTGTCCTCCAGGGGCTCGACGTCGACGACCACGTGGGCGAACTGGCCGGCGCCGCCGTCCTGCTTGACGTGCCGGTACACAAGCCCCGACACGCCGCGCGCCACCGTCTCCCGGTACGCCACCCGCGGGCGGCCCACGGCGATGTGCAGACCGTGGCTGCGGCGGATCTTCTCCACCGCCACCTCCAGGTGCAGCTCGCCCATCCCCGACAGGACCGTCTGGCCCGTCTCGGGATCCGTACGGACCACCAGCGAAGGGTCCTCCTCGACCAGTCCGGCCAGAGCCGACGACAGGCGCGCCGTCTCGGTGCTGTTGCCCGCCTCGACCGCCACGGACACCACGGGTGCGGCGGCCTTCGGCGGTTCGAGGACGAGCGGGGCGTCCGGTGCGCACAGCGTGGACCCGGCGCGCGTGCCCTTGAGGCCGACCACGGCGACGATGTCCCCGGCCACGGCCCGGTCCGCCTCGGCGTGCCGGTCGGCCTGCACGTGCAGGATCCGTCCGATCCGCTCGGTCCGGCCGGTGCCCGCGTCGAGCACGGTGTCCCCCTTCCTCATCGTTCCCGAATAGACCCGCAGGCAGGTCAGCCGGCCGGTCGCCGTCGCGCTCACCTTGAAGGCCAGCGCGGAGAAGGGCGCCGACGGGTCGGCGGCCCGTTCCTCGACCGCCGTGCCACGGGTTCCCCGTACCGGCGGCATGTCGGCCGGCGAGGGGAGGTAGGACACGACCGCGTCGAGCAGCGGCTCGATCCCGCGGTTGCGGTACGCCGAGCCGCACAGCACGACGACGCCTTCACCGCTGCGCGTCAGGTCGCGCAGCGCGGCGGTCAGCGTGGCGGCGGAGAGCGCCGACGTGGCGCAGTACTCCTCCAGGGCGGCCGGATGGAGCTCCGCCACCCGCTCCTCCAGCAGCCGCCGGCGGCGGCGTGCCTCGTCGTACAGGTCATCGGGTACGGCACCCGTCGCGAACGAGTCGGGCTCCGCACCCCAGACCAGCGCACGCATGTGGACGAGGTCCACCGTCCCGGTGAAGCCGTCCTCCTGCCCGATGGGCAGCTGGACGGGCAACGGAACGACGTGGAGCCGCTCCTGTACGGACGCTACCGCCTGGTCGAGATCGGCGCCGACGCGGTCCATCTTGTTGACGAACACGATGCGCGGCACGCCGTGGCGGTCGGCCTGGCGCCATACCGACTCGCTCTGCGGTTCGACGCCCGCGACGGCGTCGAACACCGCGACCGCGCCGTCGAGTACGCGCAGCGAGCGCTCCACCTCGTCGGAGAAGTCGACGTGTCCGGGTGTGTCGATCAGGTTGATGCGGTGGTCGTCCCACGTACAGCTGACGGCGGCGGCGAAGATGGTGATGCCACGGTCTCGCTCCTGGGGGTCGTAGTCGGTGACGGTCGTGCCCTTGTGGACCTCGCCGCGCTTGTGGGTGGCCCCGGTGGCGTAGAGGATCCGCTCGGTGACGGTGGTCTTCCCTGCGTCGACGTGCGCGAGGATGCCGAGATTGCGGACGGTGGTCGAGGTGTTCGGGTTGGTGCGCATGGCCCGGGGTCTTTCTGGTGGTGGGTCGTGAAGAGGGCAGCGCGATGTGCGGACGAGAGGGGACCGGGCTCAGGGCAGGCGGGCGTCACAGGGCTCGACCGCGCCCCGGGAACACCCGGGTACGCGAGGGCGGCTCGCCTGCCTGAAGGAAGAGGGTCGGATCTTCGTCGCGGACGTCCGATGGCGGCCGCGCAGCCGTCACCGGGAAGACGAAGACACCAGGATCACGTCGTACCGCGACCGGGGAACGAAGACGGCGATGCGGTGACACATGGCCTGGCTCCCCTCACTCGGATCACACGAGTCGCTCGACTCGCTCGACGGCATGCACACCACATCCCGTGGCGGCACGGAAGTGAGTGTAGTGAAACGGCAGCGGCCCGGCACCGCAATTAACTGCGGGCCGGGCCGGACGCCCCCTCAAGAGGCGGCGGGACTCGGGGAGTCGTGCCCGCCGCTGTGGGAGGAGCCGTGGGAGGCGTCGTGGGGGGCATCGGGGGAGGCGCCGGGACCGGCACCGGAGCCGGCGTCGTGCGCGGCGGCACCGTGGCCGGTGGTGGTCTCGATGGTTCCGCCGAGGCGGGTGCGGGCGGGGGCCAGGGCCTCGGCGGATGCCGCCGTGATGACCCAGGTGGGTCCTACGAGGTAGGTGCCGCCGTACATCTGCGCCTCCGTCAGCCAGGTCTGGCGGCCCTGCTCGGTGGTGAAGGTGGCCATCCGGAAGCCCTCCTGCCCCGCCCCGCACGCCCCCTCCCGGAGTTCCTCCGCGTCGACCGTGATCTCGGGCGTGCAGCCGAGGGCGGCGGCGATCTCCTGGAGCGGGGCGGGGCGGGCGGACGAGGCCGGGGCGGACGAGCTCGCGGCGGGATCCTGCGGACCGGCGGCCACCCGGGCGGCACAGCCGCCGCACAGCAGCGTCGCGAGCAGCGCGGCGGCGGCGATACGGGGTGAACGGGGCATGACTGGCTGCCTCACAGTGGTCGGGGCGGGATCGGGACCTGCGGCTCGGGACACGGCTGCTGCGCAGGGCTCGGGCGTGCTATGGCGTCGGGGGGACCTTCTTGCCCTCGGGAGTGACCGCGAACCAGAGCCCCTGCTTGTTGTGGCCGTTCGTCTGGCCGGGCTCGGTGTCGCCGGTGAACGTGTAGACGGGCCAGCAGTCGATCGTCAGCTGCTCGCTGCCGTCGGGCCGCTTCACCGATCCGACCAGCTTGCCGGCAATTCCCTCAGCCTTCGCCTTGTCCACGGCCGGGGCGGGCTTCCAGGTGTCCAGGCAGGCACCGAGGCAGCCGAACTTCATGGGCCACGCGCTGTCCTTGTCGAATCGGTAGAGCGTGCGCCACTTCCCGTCCACCAGGATCTTGCCGAGTTTTTCATTGTCGGCCACGGAGAGTTCCGTGCCCGCCTTCATTTCCATCCCTCCCATTCCGCCGCCGCCGTCCGTCTTCTGTTTCTTGTCGATCGCCTTCTTGCCGTCCGGTGCCAGTGCGTGCCAGGTACCGCCGACGCCTTCGCCCTTCGCCTCGCCCGCCTTGGTGTCCTTCGCGTAGCGGTACACGGGCCAGCCGCCGAGGGTCAGCTGCTTGCTGCCGTCGGCCCGGGCGACCGACCCGAGGAGGGCGGCGTCTATGCCGGCGGCGGCCGAGGCGTCGTCCGCCGGGACGGCGGGCCACACGTTGGCGCAGTCCCCCTCGCAGTTGGACTTGGGAGGCTGGGGCGTGTCCTTGTCGAAGCGGTAGAGGGCCATTCCGGCGCTGTCGGTGACCACGCTGCCCACGTTCGCGATGTCGCGTACGGACAGCTGCCCCGCCGGCCCGGCCTTGCCGGAACCGGAACCGGATCCCGAACCCGAGTCCGAACCGACGGCCGAGCCGGACCCGGAGCCGGACCCGGAGCCGGCGGCGGCGTCCGACCCGTAGCCGCCTGCCCCGTAGCCCGTGTCGTATGCGCCTCCGAGGGGCTTGCCGGCCCCCGCCGGCTGTACGGAGTTCGAGTTGCGCGCAGCATTGTCGCCGCTTCCGCATCCCGCCGCCAGCAACAGAACCGCGGCCACCGATCCGACAGTTGTCATACGACGCACCTTGTTCACGATCACTCCTTCGGGTTGAACCCGGGGGGTTCGTCTACTGCCTTATTCATAAGGCCTGAGAAGGGCGCCGAATTCGAATGAACGGGAATTTGTCAGATGACGCTAACGCTTGAACTCCCGCCGCCGGCAGCCGTTTACCGCCGGCTCATTCCTGAATGCGCAGCGCGAGGGCGGGGCAGCGCCGCACCGCGCGGAGGGCCTTCGGCCGCAGCCTTCCGGGGACCGACATGACGGCCTCGGCCGGGTAGCCGTCCCGGTCGAGCCGCACCACGTCGGGCAGCACGTCCACGCAGAGCCCGTGGCCCTTGCACAGCGTCCAGTCCACGACGAGCTTTTCGGGGTTCTCGTCCTCGGGTAGGGGAAGCGCCCCGAGGACACGGCGGCCGCAGCCACTGCCGAGGGCGTGGTCGCGCATCTCGTCGGGGAAGACGGCGAGCGCGGAGGCCATGAAGGCCGAGGTGCCGTCGGGGTGGCTGCACGCGCCGCGGCGCAGCACGCCCCGCATCCGCGCCTCGACCGCCTCCAGGGCGGTCCGGCCTCCCCCGGCCACCAGGGCCTCCACGGCGTCGGCGAGCGAGGGCAGGCCCCTGACGCAGGGGCCGCACTGGCCGGCGGTCTCGTCCGCCATCCAGCGCATCACGCGGGCCACTTCCCCCGCCGGGCAGGTGTCCTCGGGCAGCGGCAGGATCGCACCCGCTCCCAGCGTGGCCTTGTACGCGGTCAGGGACTCGCGGGAGAGCAGTGCCGTCCGCGCCGCCGCCGCCGTCAGCCATTTGCCGTGGTACCCGCCGACCAGGACGCCCTGGCCGGGGGACGAGCCGCACAGCTCCAGGACGTACGCCAAGGACGTCCCGAGCGGCGCCTCGACGACCGTCGAACCGCTGATCGTCAGCATGACGGTGCCCGGCTCGCTCTCCAGGCCGACCGAGCGGAATCCCGTCACACCGAGTCGGGCCGCGACGGCGAGCTGGGCGTACGTCTCGGTGTTGGACAGCAGGGTGGGCAGGCCGCTCAGGCCCCGCTCGCTGGTCCGGACCTTCTGTCCGTTCGGGACGGCGGCCCCCCCGTTGAGGCCGTTCACGAGGGAGGTGCCCTCTCCGGTGACGAAGCGCTCGGGGAGCCTGCCGACACGGACACGGCTGCCGGCCACACCGCGCTCGGCGACGGCGGCCCGCAGTGACAGCTCCACGTCGTCCCTGGTCACTCCGATGGCCACCTCCTCGGCGCCGATCGCGTCGGCCGCCAGGAGGGCACCGTCGAGCACCAGGTGCGGGGAGTGCAGCAACACGGCGGCGTCCTTGAGGCAGCTCGGCTCGCCCTCGGTGCCGTTCACGACGACGGCACTGCGCCCCTCCTTGGTCCGGGCGGAGCGGATGACGGCTTTGAGCTTGCGGGCGAACGGAAAGCCCGCTCCCCCGCGGCCCTTCAGGTCGATGCCCTCGGCGAGCTCCACGAGTTCGCCCTGGTCGTACTGCGGCAACGGGCCGTGCACCACCAGGTGGTTGGCGAGATCGAGCCGCGACAACACGTCGAGTCCGGCCAGCAGTCTGGGCTGGCCGACGCACCCGAGGGCGGGATCGACGATCGAGGTCACTGCCGACCCCGCATCCCGCCCTGCGGACCGCCGAAGCGGTCCGCGGCCGGCCAGGCCCCGATGCCGCTGGGGATGACCACCGTGTCGTACGACTCGGAGCCGTACGACGGCGCGTACGGCGTCGTGCCGTACGGCGGGAGTATCTCGGTCGTGGGTTCCAGGGGCTGCCGGGGCGAGGGCACCGAGCCGGCCGCCGCCGGTGACCGGACCGGGTCCGGGTTCTGCACGGCGGCCCGCCGGCCCGACTGCCGGGCCAGCCGCGCCGTCAGCCGTTCGGCGGCCCATTCGGCGGGCTGCCGGACGAACCGCTGCGGCGCCGTCCCGGGCCGGGGCGGGGCCGCCTTGGGCGCGGCCGCCGCGGCGGCGACCGGGCGTGCGGGAGTGGCCCGCAGCCTGGCCCGCAGGCGGATGGCGAGCACGCCGGCGACCCCGATCAGGCACAGGGCGTACGACACGGTCACCCAGCCGCTGGCGGCGCGGCCGGACTTGAGTCCGTGCACCAGGGACGCGCCCCACGCCGGGTACGCGCCCACGTGCAGGGCCCGCCACCATACGGAGCGGCCCTTGGTGGCGAAGGCGCTGCGGACCGCGCCGGAGACCGCCGTGGAGACGAAGATGTATCCGGCCAGGGTGCCGAGGCCGATGAGGACCGGCCGGTCCCGGTCCGCGAACGGCACGAAGGCGGAGGCGACCCCCGTCTGCGCCTCGGCGACCTTGACCCATATGTGCAGCAGGAGGAAGCCCAGCCCGGCGACGGCGAGTCCGCGGTGCGCAGCCTGGGCGAGCAGGCGGTGCCCGGAGGTGAGCACCGTGCGGTCCGTGGCCGCGAGCCCCCACAGGACGGCGGAGGTGAGCGAGACGAGCGCGAGGACGCCCGCCCCGAAGTCGAGGAAGTCCCAGAGGTTGGTCAGGGTGACGCCGGCCCGGGCCGCCACGGCCAGGGCGAGCAGGCCCGCGAGGGCGGCGGTGACGAGGGTGGCCGGACGCACGCCTCCGGCGGGGGACAGCAGGGGCGGCCTCCGGACGGCCCGCCGGCCGGCTGCCGCGGCAGCGGCCACGCCGGCATGGCGTCTGGTGCGGCGGGCCCGGTGTGAGCGGGGCGTACGGGCTTGGTACAGGGGCATCTAGTTCTCCCATACGCCCAGGCCCGAGGCACACCACCGCGCACTCGGCGCCCGGGGTAGTCGACGGAACTGCTCCGCGGCGGGCGGGAGATGAGGTCTCAGGTCTCACCGACCGGGAGCGGGGGCCGGAGTGCAGAAGCATCGTGGAGGTTCGCAAGGCCTCCACAGTATTTATCTAATCGTGACAAGTTCTTGCGCGCGTGGCATCGTCACACCGAACGTCCGCGGAAGATTCCCTTCCAACCGGTGCGGTGGCACCCCCTAGACGCTTCGTCCGCCACCACACCTCCCCGACGGCAAAATTGAGGCAAAGCCGCGGGACTGCAAGTGGATGGCACTCTCCTGGAGGGTGTACGAGGTGCTCAACTCCCCTGGCCGCACTGGCGCGGAGGGGGGAGGAGGACCGCCTCGGCAGGCTTGCCACCCTCCCACGAGGCAGGCCGTACCCCGGCATGAACGAGGTAACAATGTGCGAACTTCTGAACCGCATCTGGGCCCGTCCCCGAGGCGAATGGACCCGGGTCCTGCGAAGGGAACTCCCCGCGCTGAGCGCGGGAATGGTGGAGGAGCTGAGGGAGGAGCTCCCCGGGTTCTCCGCCCTGGTCGACGACCTTGACGAGGAGGTGGTCAGACAAAGGCTCGAAGTGGCCCTGCTCACCGCCCTCGGATACCGCGAGCCCGCGCCGCAGAAACAGACCCGGCCGGCGGACCCGCATTCCGCCCCCGGCCCTGACTGCGACCTGGACTCCGGTCCGGATCCCGACCTCGACTCCGACTCGGACCCGATCCGGGACGAGGAGGAGGACGAGCACGACTACGCAGCCGGGCTCGACCACCCCGACGAAGAGGTGGAAGAGGAGGACGAGGAGCTCCGCGACCCGCCCCGGCTCCGGGACCCCCGCCGCCGAAGGCAGCTGGCCCCCCTGACGGTCGTCCCCCGCGAAGGGCTCGGAACCCCCTCCGAACGTGCTCGACGTGAGCTGTTCTCCGCTCTTACGAGTGACATGCCCATGGCTGAAATCGCCCTCTCCGAACTGGCCGCCGCTGCCGGCTGGCCCCTCCCGGCCGAGATACGCGCCATCGCCCTGGCCACACCGGGCGAAACCCAGCAGCTCGCGGCCGTCCTGGACGACGGACTCGCCGGCATGGTCGGCGGCCAGCCGTGCCTGCTGGTCCCGAGTCCGGACCCGGAGACCCGCGCCTCGCTGGAGGCCCTGCTCCGCGGCCGGTTCGCCGCGGTGGGCCACCCCGTCGCCCCCCGCGACACCGCCTCCTCCCTGCGGTGGGCCCTGCGGCTGCTGTCCCTGACCCCCAACCGCGCGGGCCTGGAGGCGCGGGCCCTCTTCGTCGACGACCACCTCTCCACCCTCCTGCTGCTCCAGGACGAGCCCCTGGCGCACGCACTGGCCGCACGCTGGCTGCGGCCGCTGGCCAACCTGACCCCGCGCCAGAGCGAACGGCTCGAAGTGACCCTGCTGGCCTGGCTGGAGGGCGGCGGCGCCCCCGAGGCGGCGAAGGCGCTGAGCGTGCACCCCCAGACCGTGCGCTACCGCATGCGGCAACTCGAGAAGCTCTTCGGCCCCGGACTGCGGGACCCGCGTACGCGCTTCGAGCTCGAGATGGCCCTGCGCAGCAGGCGCCTGATCGCCCAGGTACGCCGCCAGAACTCCCGGGTGAGCCGCAAGGTACGGGTCGCCACGACGGACTTCCGGCCGCTGGGCGTGGGCCGCATGGCCCGCGTCAACGGCCTGTAACCCCGACCCCCCGAACCCCCAAACCCCCTCACCCCCCCCGTACCCCCGGAACCCCCTGAACCCCCGCACCCAAGGATTCGGCCCCGGTCCCCTCCCCGCCCAGGCGGAGCAGGGGAACCGGGGCCGCCGCGTGTCACAGGCCGACGAGCACCGCCGACGCTCCGGCCCGCAGCGCGGCATTGAGGTCGAGCAGTTCGGCGTACGCGCGGGAACAGGACCGGCAGGCCGCCAGATGACGGGCGAGGCCGCGGCCGCGGGGCGCTCCGCGGCGCCGGATGACCGCCCCGAGCACGCGGCCGTAGTGGCGGCACCGCTCGTCGGCGGCCGTGTCCAGGTGGGCGCGCAGGTACGCCTCGCGCAGTCCTTCACGGGCCCGGAAGGCCAGCGAGGTCACGGCGCTGGGGGTGATGCCGAGCAGCAGGGGGACGTGGTGCGGGCAGTCGTCCTCGACGAGGGTGTGCCAGAGGACGGCTTTCCAGCGTTCGGGCAGGCCCTGGAAGGAGCGGGCGACGAGCCGGCGGTCCTCGCTGTCCAGGAGCCGGCGCTGCGGGTCGTCCCCGTCGGGGCCGGGGCTGCACCACGCCTCGACGTCGGGGGTCAGGAGGGTCCGGCCGGCGCCGTCGCGCCACTCGATGGCCGTGTGGCGGACCACCGACAGGAGGTACGGGCGCCAGTGGTCCCGGGGGCCGGCGCCGGAGCGGACGGCCTGCAGGGTGCGGATGAACGCCTCCGAGACGAGGTCCTCGGCGTCCTGCGGCGCGCGGCAGCAGCGGCGCGCACATGCAAAAGCGGCGGCACTGTGCCGCCGGTACAAGAGCTCGCAGACGGCCGGATCCCCGTCGCCGGCTGCGTATGCCGCTCTGAGCTGCTGTATGAGGTCCTGGTCGGAGGGCTCTGGCCCGGGCCCGGGTTTGCGCCCCGGACCTGGCGTGGTGTGACGAGAGCCGGACATGGCACTCCTCGTGTGGGTCTCAGGGCCCGCGGGCCCCTTCGGGCAGTGGCACGAGCGCGAACGCGGTGCCGGCCCGAAGTCGGCTTCGGTCCGGCACCGCTCTCAGGGCGACGCTGGGGAGGTGGGAGGGGGAGCGTCGCCCCGAGGGTCTCAGCGGCAGGCGCGCCCGTCGTTGATGCAGCGCACCGCACCGGCCATCAGGCCGTTCGACATGACGTTGATGAAGTCTCCGTGGTCGGTCACCGGCTTGTGCAGCTGCTCGGGGAAGCTGTCCACTGCGAACCGGGAGCCGGGCGGAACGCTGTAGACGATCCGCTGCACCAGCTGCGGGATGGCCTTGAAGCCCTTCTTGCAGTTGCCGTTGGCGTCGGCGAAGGCCACGTGGGTGCGGTGGTTGGCGCTGTCGATGTTCTTGCCGTCCCAGCAGCTCTGGAAGTTGAACGTCCGCACGACGTCACTGCCCTTGGGGCACACCGGGTACTTGTCCTTCAGCTGGCGGTTCTCGAAGCCGGTGCAGCTCCACGACGCGTTCGCGTTGGCATTGCCGTTGGTGAGGGCCTTGGCGTCGCCGGTGATGATCCGCATGAAGCGGGGCATCGCCGCGACCTTGCTCACGGGGCTGCCCTTGAACTCGATGGTCACCTGCTTCGGCTTCAGGATCGTGCCGACGTTGGCGTCCTGGCCGCCGCCGGGCGCCTTGGCGTCCTTCTCCGCCTTGCCGTCGCGCAGCCGCAGCACCGGCCAGTAGTACGTCGACTGGTCGCCGTTGGTGCAGGTGGTCCCGGACTGGGCGAGGCTGTTGTTGGTGGAGAAGGCGTCGGTGGTCTTGTTGCCGACGTAGTCGTGCATGTGGTGGGCGCCGTTGCTCACACCGGGCGCGACGATGACGTTGTCCGGGTTGAAGTGGCCCTCCTGGTTGGTCCCGCACTGCACGGCGAAGGATCCGGTGGAAGCGCCCCCGCGGGCCGCGGGCTTCTTCACGTTGGGCTTCACGTTGCCGATGGCGACGAAGTCGCTGCGGGCCGGTCCACCCTTGGCCTGCTGCTGCTGTTGCTGCTGTTGCTGTTGCTGTGCGCCCTGCTTCGCGGCGCCCTGCTCGGCGGCGCCCTGGGCGGCGTTGTCGGCGGCCGGCTCGTCCGCCGGGTCGGCGGCCGCCGCCTCCTTCATCACGCATCCGCTGAGCCCTTGCAGTCCAGCGGGCTTCTGGCCCGCCTTCCCGAGCGTGTCGGACAGGTCGGTGATGGTCTTGTCGCGCTGCTGTTTCAGCCCGCCGAGCAGGGCCTTGCCCTTGGCCCGGCCGGAGGAGAGCTGCTTGTAGGCGTCGGCGACCTGGGTGTCGAGCTGCGCGAGGTTCTTGTCCACCTCGCCGCGGGCCTGGTCGGGGACGTTGTCGAGCTTGTCGCCCACGTCCGGGCAGTCGATGGTGGCGGTCACGGGCGCCGAACGGGCGTCCTGCCCGGCGAAGGCGCCCTGTTCGACGATCACGACCGCGCCTCCGCCCAGGACCAGGGCGGACATCACGGCGAGGATCTTGTGCTTCGGCCGCAGACGGCGTTTGTGGCCCTTTTGACTCATGCGATCACTTCACTTCGTCGGTCGGGAATTGGGGGAGAAGGCGGGGGGCGGCGCGGAGGGGGTGCCCGGCGGGGTGTCCGCGAGGCCGTCGAAGTCGACCAGCCCACTCGCCTCGAGGACCGAGATGTGGTCCAGGACGGTGTTGTTCGCGTCCGTGGCCAGGGCCCGGACCATGGAATTGCGGGTCTGCGCACGGATTTGGGCCACGAGGGTGAACACCTTTCCGTGTGCCCTGCGCAGCAGCTGGATGAACAGCTGCTCGTACTGGGGTCCTTGGGCCCGGTCCATTTGGTCGAGCCAGCCCTGCTGCTGTGCGCTGGGCTGGCTGGGGAGCTCCATGCCGAGGGCCTGGCCCACCTCCAGGACCCTGCGGTCCAGTTCGGTGTGGCCATCGATGAGGTGCTCCCCCGCGGTGCGGATCGCGGGCCGTGTGCCGCGCTGCACGGCCTGCCGCCCTGCGGGCAGCTCCCACAGGCCGGCGAGCCGCACCTTGCGGACGAAGTCCCGGTCCTGGGGGGTGAGTGGCCCGAAGGCCGTGCTCTGGATACCGCCGCCGTCGTCCTCGGCCGCCGGGGCCGTGGCGGCAGCGGCGTTCCTCCCGCCGAACTTCTGCACGGGGATCAGCAACGCGATCAGGGTGAAGGCGAGGGCGCCGATGACGACGCCCGTTGCCATCACGTGTCTCGAAGCTACCGACATGCTGCCGACGGCCGACCGACGGAAAGACAGCACTGTGCCTCCTTGCTGCGTGGACCGGGAGGGGCTGCGGCCGCTCGGGCTCCGGCAGTTGTCCGTGCCGTGGCAATCGCGCTCCCCGGGTGCCACGGGACGCTAGTGCCAGTTGTGGTGCCTGTTTGGAAGGACCATCACGAATGGACAAACATCCGGGCAACGTCTCGAAAGGCTGGTACCGTGCGGGCGCTACTGCCCCGGCGCCTCGGACAGCGGACGGGTCCGGGCGATCAGGAGGGCCACGTCGTCGCGGTCGTCCGGCTGGCGCAGTTCGCCCAGCAGCAGGTCGCACGTCGCCTCGAGGGGACGGACCGGGCCGGCGAGCAGTGCGGTGAGCACCTGCAGGCGGGTGTCGATGTCCTGATCGCGGGTCTCGACGAGCCCGTCGGTGTACAGGACGAGCTCGTCGCCGACGCCCAGGTCGAGGGCGATGGCCTCGAAGGGTACGCCGCCGACGCCCAGGGGCGTTCCGGTCGGCAGGTCGAGGAGCTCGGGCGGGCGCCCGGGGCTCGTCCGTACGGGCGGCAGGTGGCCGGCGGTCGCGATGCGGCACCGGTTGCGGTGGGGGTCGTAGACGACGATCACGCAGGTGGCCATGGTGTGCCCGAGCCCGGTGGTGGTGTGGTCGAGCCGGGCCAGGACGGTGGCCGGATCCAGGTCGAGTTCGGCCAGCGTACGTGCGGCGGTGCGCAGTTGGCCCATGGTGGCGGCGGCGTTGATGCCGCTCCCCATGACGTCCCCGACCACGAGGGCGGTCTTGTCGTCGGGCAGCGGGATGACGTCGAACCAGTCGCCGCCGACTTCCCCGGCGGCCCCGGCGGGCTGGTAGCGGTAGGCGATCTCCAGGCCCGGGGTGGGGGTGGGGTGGTGGGGCAGCAGATGGCGCTGCAGGGTGAGGGCGGCGAGGCGCTGCCTCTGGTACCAGCGGGCGTTGTCGATGCAGACGGCTGCGCGGGCCGCCAGCTCGCTGGCGAGCAGGACGTCGTCGTGGTCGAACGGCAGCGGGTTGTCGGTGCGTTGGAGGCCGAGGGCGCCGATGACCTCGCCGCGGGCGATCAGCGGTACCGCGAGGTACGAGTGGAGCCCGGCCTCGGCGAGCAGGGCGGCGGCCTCGGCGTCCCGGGCGACGCTGGCGAGGTCGCCCTCCGCGAGGTCGGCCAGGAGCACGGGGCGGGCGGACTGTACGCACCGGGTGACCACCCGGGTGGCGTCGTAGCGGGCGATCGAGCCGACCGGGTCGGCCGCGAGGGTGGCGGGGGTGGGGCGCGCGGCTTTGACGGCGAGGGCGCGGAACTGCACGGTCTCGTCCGTCAGGGCCCCGGGCGGGTGGTCGCCCGTCAGCACGGCGTCGAGGACGTCGACCGTGGCCAGGTCGGCCAGGTGCGGCACGGCGATGTCGCCGAGCTCGCGCGCCGTGACCCAGAGGTCGAGGGTGGTGCCGATGCGTACGGAGGCATCGGCGATCAGGGCGAGCCGCTGGCGGGCCAGCGCGACGGCCGTCGAGGTCTTGTGCTGTTCGGTGACGTCGACGACGGACGCGGCGACCCCGATCGGCCGCCCGGCCGGGTCGTCGAGCCGGTAGAGGGAGAGCGACCAGGCGTGGTCCTGGTCGGGGTCCGCGGGCGTACGGCCGACGATGAAACGGTTCAGCTGGGGCCGGCCGGTGGACAGGACCGTCTGCATCGCCGCCTCGATGGACGCTGCGTCCAAATGGGGCAGGACCTCGTGGACGTGGTGGCCGATATGCCGGTCGGCGGGCAGGCCGTTGATGCTCTCCAGGGCCGGATTGACCAGGACGTAACGGAGCTCCTGGTTCAGGACGGCCAGACCGATCGGGGACTGGGCGACCAGCCGCATCGACAGGGCCAGGTCGCGCTCCAAGCGCCGCAGGGTGGCCTGGTCGGAGGCGATGCCGAGTGCGTAGAGCCGGCCCTGGCCGTCCTCGAGCCGCATGTTGCGGAACTCCGCCAGCCGGCTGCTGCCGTCCTTGTGCACCACGGGAAAGGCCCCGGCCCAGGGCTCGCCGCCGGCCATCACCTTCCCGAAGAGGGAGAGGACCATCTCCAGGTGCTCGTCGTCGACGAGGAGCTGCGCCGCGAGCCGGCCGAGCGCCTCCTCGGCGGTGTAGCCGAACAGCTCCTCGGCCTGCGGGCTCCAGAGCGCGATCCGGCCCTCCGCGTCGAGGACCACGGCCGCGACCCCGAGTACGTCGAGCAGGCCCGGCCCGGTGGAGGAGCCGGTGTGCGCCGGTTCCGCGTCGGCCGGGAAGGCGTCCGCCGTATTCATGCCGGCCGCTCCTTCCCGTCCGCTGCCGCAGGGGCGGTGCAGCGGCCCGTTCGCTGTCCGCGCCCGGGGTCCGCGCCCGGGTCGTCTCCCATCCTCTCTCCACTCCCCCGCACCGGCAGCGCAGCCGCATCCCTATGGGGCCGTACGACGGAGCGCGCCGACGGGCGGACGTCCCGGGGGGCGGGGACGGCACGCGCGCCCATCGCGGTCCGGCCGGTGCGCGGGAAGATCGGGCACGGTGTATTCAGGTGTCATGGACCACCGGCCGCCGCATCCGAGCCTTCGCCACGTCGGCGAACCGCGCCTGCCCCTGCTGGCGGTCCCCTTCGCGCTGATCGCGGTCGTCACGGTGGTCGACGTCCTCGCGCCGCCCGATGTCCACCTGGGTCCGTTCCTGGTCGCGGCCCCGGCCCTCACCGCCTCCTTCGCCGGGCCGCGGATGACGGGGTTCGTCGGCGTGGTGGCGGTGCTGGCCCAGGTGACGGTGTCGGTGACGCGGACCACCGTCACCGATCTGAACCACACCTTCCAGATCATTGCCCTGGTCCTGATCTCGATCTCCGTGACGCTCTTCGCACATCTGCGCGAGGTCCACGAGAAACAGCTGATCCAGCTGCGCTCCGTCGCCGAGGCCGCGCAGGAGGTGGTCCTGCGACCACTCCGCGACCGGATGGGCCCGCTGCGGCTGGCCTCCGTCTACCTGGCCGCGGAGGCCGAGGCCCAGATCGGCGGGGACCTGTACGCCGCCGCCCGCACCCCGCAGGGCACCCGGCTGATCATCGGCGACGTCCGCGGCAAGGGCCTGGAGGCGGTCGGGGACGCCGCGCTGGTGCTCGGCGCGTTCCGGGCCACCGCCCACCAGGAGACGGACCTGCCCACGCTGGTCGCCCACCTGGAGGCCGCCGTGGCCGCGGACCCGGACGGCGAGGACGAACCGGACGGCGAACCCGGCGAGGCGTTCACCACGGCGGCGGTACTGGACATCCCCGATCAGGAGATGACCGTACGGCTCATCAGCTGCGGGCACCCGCCACCACTGCTGCTGCGCGGCGGCCGGGTCATCCCCCTCGAGGTCGACCACCCGGCGCCGCCGCTGGGCCTGACGCAGTACGTGGACACCGGCTTCGCCGCGCAGTCCTTCTCCTTCGAGCCGGGCGACATCATCCTCCTGTACACGGACGGCGTCATCGAGGCCCGCGACGCCGCCGGCGAGTTCTACCCCCTGCCGGAGCGCGCCGCCGACTGGCCGGGCGACGGCCCGGACGCCCTGCTGGGCCACCTGTGCGCGGACCTGCTGGCCCACTCCCCGGGCGGCAGCCTGGGCGACGACGCGGCGATGGTCGCCGTCGAACGCGTCACCGGCCGTTCCTCCTGACCCGGTAGCCCTCCCCGCCAGGCCCTGCCCCCCCCACTGGTGCGCGCCGAGGCTGCGCGCTGCCCACGGACGGACGCACCGAAGTGCGCACCGCTGGCCGAGCCCGGCGTCAACTCCGTCCGCGTGTCGGCCAGTTGTCCGGATTTGAGCTCGTTCGTGAGAAGCATACGGACCGACCCTTCGGGATGATTCGCCCGGAGCCCGCGTGCAACAGGGTGATGAGGCCATCGAATTCACGGAAGGAAACGGCTCTTCGTGAACATGAAACGCCTCGCACCGATGCTCGCCGCCGCCGGTCTGGTCGCGACCACGATCCCCCTGCTCTCCGCGACCGGGGCCGCCGCCGCCACGGCCGCGGAGTACACCCCGCAGAAGCCCGCGTGGCAGCGCTGCAGCACCGACCGGCCGGCCTCGTACGAGTGCGCGACCATCAAGGTCCCGCTCGACTACCGGCGCCCCCAGGGCGCCACGATCGACCTGGCGATATCGCGGATGAAGAGCGAGAACCCGGCCGAGCGGCACGGGGCCATGCTGCTCAATCCGGGCGGGCCGGGCGGTTCGGGGCTCGATCTGCCGCTGATGATGAACGAGCTGATGCCCAAGGACGTACGCGACCAGTACGACCTGATCGGCTTCGACCCGCGCGGCGTCGGCGCCTCCAGCCCGATCACCTGCGGGCTGACCGACGCCGAGCAGAACATCGACCGGCCGTACAAGGAGGAGACGTTCCAGGCCGACGTGGCCTGGGCGCGTACGGTCGCCGAGAAGTGCCGCGAGAAGGCGGGCTCGGTGCTGCCGTTCATCACCACCCGCAACACCGCGCGCGACATGGACGCGATCCGCTCCGCACTGGGCGAGAAGAAGATCTCGTACGTCGGCTACTCGTACGGCACGTACCTGGGCGCGGTGTACACGCAGATGTTCCCGAACCGCAGCGACCGCTTCGTGCTCGACAGCGGCGTGGACCCGCAGCGCGCCTGGCGCGGCATGATCCAGGTGTGGGCGACCGAGGCGGAGCCCGCGTTCAAGCGGTGGACGCAGTGGACGGCCGAGCGGGCGGCCGAGTACCAGCTCGGCGACACCCCGGACGCGGTCTCCAAGACCTTCTGGGACCTGGTGGCCCGGGCGGACGCGCAGCCGATCGACTTCGACGGCATGAAGCTCACGGGTGACGACATCCGGACGGCGCGGGGCGTGTTCTTCTACCCCTCGCAGGCGGCGCCCCTCGTCAAGGCGCTCAAGGACGCGGCCGACGGAAAGCCGGTCAAGGCGACCGCGCCCCAGCTGAAGCTGCTGAAGCCCGCCGCCGAGCCGGCGTCGGACAACAGCACGGCCGTGTTCCTGGCCGTGGTGTGCGGGGACACGGAATGGCCCCGCTACCCGGAGCAGTACGCGCGGGAGGCCGCGAAGGACAAGGCCAAGTACCCGCTCTACGGGGACTTCGCCTCCAACATCAAGCCCTGCTCCGACTGGCGGCGGCCGATCGAGCCCGCGACGCCGATGAAGACGAAGACCGACGTGCTGACCGTGCAGAACGAGTGGGACTCCCAGACCCCGCTGGTCAGCGGCCAGGGCCTGCACAAGGCGCTCAAGGGCTCGCGGATGGTGCTCGCGATGGGCGGTGAGGGCCACGGCGTGTACCTCGCCGACCCGAACTCCTGCGCCAACGCCACGGTCAACTCCTACCTGACGACGGGCAAGCTGCCCGCCCAGGACGTGACCTGCCAGGCGACGCCGGGCTCGCAGGAGCGCCGCTCGGAGATCGCCCCGCAGTCGCCGCAGCGCTTCCCGGTCCTCTCCGACCGGAGGTTCTGACCCTGCAGGCTTCGGCCGCCGCTCAGGACGCCTCCACGGCGGCCTTGATCCGGCGGCCGAAGTCGGGGGCGTCCTTGCGTGCCGCGCTCAGCGCGAGTCCCACCAGCAGTTTTCCGAGCCCGTGCCCTTCGAGGGTGTTGAAGATGCGGACCCGGGTACGGTCGCCGGGCAGGGCTTCGAAGTCGTACCCGCCCTCCGCCGTGACCAGGTTCTTGCTCTGCTCCGTCCAGCGGACCAGCCGCGGCGGCTCGAAGCCGGTGATGCGGAATTCACGGCCGGTCTTCATCCCGGCGTCCTTCACCGTGCTGCGGAAGACCGTGCCCACTCCGGTCGGGCCGTCCGGCGTCCGGGTGATCTCCTGGACCCGCGGGCTGAACTGCGGGTCGTTGCGGCCGTCGGCCAGGTAGGCGAATACCTCCCCGACGGGCCGGTCGATCTCTACGGTCGCCTCGAACTGTCCGGACATGGCTGCTCCTCCGTACGCGTCCCCGCGATCCACGATCGCAGACCCGCACCCCGTGCGCGCGCCGCGCGGGCCGTGCGGGCTCGGCGGCGTCACGGCCGCCGCGGCGGCCGCCGGCCGCTGACCGGCTCCCGGGCCGCGGATCCGGCGACCGCGTCCCCGGCCGGCGCGCCCGCGATCCGGCTGCCCCGCAGCGGGGTCAGCAGCCCCGCGCCGACGATCAGCAGGCAGAAGACCCCGGCGGCCACGCTGACCGCCGGGACCCCGTGCCGGGCCGCCAGCACCGTGAGGGCGGCCGCGCCCACCGGGCCCGAGGCGTTGTGCACGGTCCAGAAGGCGGAGGTGACGCGGCCGAGCAGCGGGTCCGGGGTCACCTCCTGGCGCAGGGTCATGGAGCAGACCCCGCCGAGGGTCATCCCGAACATGAACACGGCGGCCAGTACGGCGATCACCGGCAGGCTGCGGCTGACGCCGGTCCCCGCCACCGCCACGCCGATCATGACGACCGAGCCCAGCCAGCAGGCGCCGAACCCGAAGGTCCGGCGCAGCGGCCCGGCGGCGAAGGCCGCACCGACGACGCCGAGCCCGCTCACGGCGATGACGAAGCCGACGGTGGTCTCACTCCGGCCGAGCTCCTCCTGGATCCGGTAGACCAGCAGGTCGGTGGCGCCCATGGTGACGAAGGTCAGCAGCGTGAGCAGCACGGTCAGCGGCCGCAGCACCGGGTGGGCCCACAGGAAGCGGAAGCCCACCACGAACATCTCCCGCAGCTTCCCGGACTCGGCGGCACGCGGCTTCGAAGCGCGCAGCTCGTCGGCGCCGTCCCGCCCGAAGGCCACCCACCGCAGGCTCACGGCCGAGACCAGGAAGGTCGCGCCGTCCACCCCCAGGGCCCAGTCCGCGCCCACCCCGCCGGCGATGAGACCCGCCGCCGCCGGCCCGCACAGGGTTCCGACGGCGAAGGTTCCCATCAGCCGCCCGTTGGCGGCGGTCAGGTCCTCGGCGCGCACCAGGTTCGGCACCGCCGTCACGTACGCCACGTCGAACAACGTCTTCAGGGCGGTGACCAGCGCCGTGACCACGTACAGCACCCAGATCCGCGGCCCGGCCAGCCAGGTGAGCGGTACCGCGCCCAGCAGCAGCGCCCGTCCGAGATCGCAGGTGATCATCAGGCGGCGCCGGTCCGTCCGGTCCACCACGTGCCCGGCGAACATCCCGGTCGCGATGCCGGTGACCCCCGTCACGACCGTGATCAGGCCCATCTGGACGACGTCCCCGGTGGCGTCGAGGACCAGCAGGGGCAGCGCGAGGAGTGAGATCGATCCGCCGAGCACGGACAGCGCCTGACCGAGCCAGAAGACGTTGAAGTCCCGGTTCCGCCAGAGCGAGGGGTGCTGGTCCGTCACCCGTGCTCAGCCCAGCAGGGCGTAGACGGTCGACGCCGTGGCCGCCGGTTCCGGTGCGCCCTCGGGGGTCATGGTGATGTCGGCGAAGGCCATCCGCTTGCCGAGCTTGGTCACCCGTACCTCGATCAGCACGTCCGTGCCGAGCACCGGCCGCTGGAAGCTGGTCGACTGCTGGACGGTGGTCATCGGCCCGTACGCCCCGCGCGCGGCGGAGATCGCGATGACGGTGGCGGTGTCCGCGGCGGCCATCAGGGCCTGCCCGGACAGGCCGCCACCGTCCCGGGCCAGCCCCTCGGACCAGGGCAGCCGCAGTACGGCGTGCCGCTCGCCCGTCTCCTGGACGGTCAGCCCGAGGGCGAGCACCCAGGGGGCGAAGTTGTCGGCGAGGATCTTGTCTGCGTCTGCGGGTGTCAGAGTCACCCGCAGATTGTGGCGGCCCGGCCCGGGCCGCACAACACCATTGATCCGTCAGGGCAGTACGCGCTCCAGCCGGGCCGGCAGGCCGGCCACGACCTCGTCCCGGGCGGGGTCAGAGGGTCGCCGCCAGCTCCGTGCCCTGGCGGATCGCCCGCTTGGCGTCCAGCTCGGCGGCCACGTCGGCGCCGCCGATCAGGTGCGGGCGGCCGTCGGCCGCGAGCAGCGCCTCGTACAGGTCGCGGCGCGGCTCCTGGCCGGTGCAGAGCACGACCGTGTCAGCGGGGACGAGGCGCTGCTCCTCGCCGACGGTGATGTGCAGCCCCTCGTCGTCGATCCGGTCGTACGTGGCGCCCGCGACCGAGACGACCCCGCGGTGCTTGAGCTCCGCGCGGTGGATCCAGCCGGTGGTGGTGCCGAGGCCGGCGCCGACCTTGGTGGTCTTGCGCTGGAGGAGGTGGACCTGGCGCGGGGGCGCGGGCCGCTCGGGGGCGGTGAGGCCGCCGGGGCCGGTGTACGAGGTGTCGACGCCCCAGTGGCGGAAGTACGTCTCGGGGTCCTGGGAGGCGCCCTCGCCGCTGTCGGTGAGGAACTCGGCGACGTCGAAGCCGATGCCGCCGGCGCCGACGACGGCGACGCGCTCGCCGACGGGGGCGCCGTCACGCAGCACGTCGAGGTAGCTGACGACGTTGGCGTGGTCGACGCCCTCGATGTCGGGGGTGCGGGGGGTGACGCCGGTGGCGACGACGACCTCGTCGTAGCCCTGGAGGGTCTCGACGTCGGCGCGGGTGTTCAGCCGGACGTCGACGGCGCGGGCGGCGAGCTGGGTGCCGAAGTAGCGGATGGTCTCCTCGAACTCCTCCTTGCCCGGGATGCGGCGGGCGATGTCGAGCTGTCCGCCGATGTGGCCGGAGGCCTCGAAGAGGGTGACGGCATGACCGCGCTCGGCGGCGGAGACGGCGCAGGCGAGTCCGGCCGGACCGGCGCCGACGACGGCGACGCGCTTCTTCAACTGCGTGGGCGAGAGCACGAGTTCGGTCTCGTGGCAGGCGCGCGGGTTGACCAGGCAGCTGGTGATCTTGCCGCTGAAGGTGTGGTCGAGGCAGGCCTGGTTGCAGCCGATGCAGGTGTTGATGGTCTCGGAGCGGCCGGCGGCGGCCTTGGCGACGAAGTCGGCGTCGGCGAGGAAGGGGCGGGCCAGCGAGACCAGGTCGGCGCGGCCGTCCGCGAGCAGCTCCTCGGCGATCTCCGGGGTGTTGATGCGGTTGCTGGTGACGAGCGGCACGGAGACCGCGCCCATCAGCCGCTTGGTGACCCAGGTGTAGGCGCCGCGGGGGACGGAGGTGGCGATGGTGGGGATGCGCGCCTCGTGCCAGCCGATGCCGGTGTTGATGATGGTGGCGCCGGCCGCCTCGATCTCCTTGGCGAGGTGGACGACCTCGTCGAGAGTGGAGCCGCCGGGGATCAGGTCCAGCATGGAGAGCCGGTAGATGAGGATGAAGTCCTCGCCGACGGCCGCACGGGTGCGCCGGACGATCTCCAGCGGGAAGCGCACGCGGTTCTCGTACGCGCCGCCCCAGCGGTCGGTGCGCTTGTTGGTGGCGGCGGCGATGAACTCGTTGATCAGGTAGCCCTCGGAGCCCATGATCTCGACGCCGTCGTAGCCGGCGAGCTTCGCGAGGCGGGCGGCGCGGACGAAGTCCTCGACGGTGCGCTCGACCTGGACGTCGCTCAGCTCGTTCGGGACGAAGGGGCTGATGGGGGCCTGGAGGGCGCTGGGGGCGACCAGGTCCTTGTGGTAGGCGTAGCGGCCGAAGTGGAGGATCTGCATCGCGATCTTCCCGCCCTCGGCGTGCACGGCCTCGGTGATCACCCGGTGCTCGGCGGCCTCCTCCTCGGTGGTGAGGCGGGATCCCCCCTCGAAGGGGCGGCCGGCGTCGTTCGGGGCGATGCCGCCGGTGACGATCAGGCCGGCGCCGCCGCGGGCGCGCTCGGCGTAGAAGGCGGCGAGGCGCTCGAAGCCGCCCTCGTGCTCCTCGAGGCCGGTGTGCATCGAGCCCATGATCACGCGGTTCGGCAGGGTGGTGAAGCCGAGGTCCAGGGGGCTCAGCAGGTGCGGGTACCGGCTCTGGGAACTCATGAGGGGCGCCTCCTCGCGCGGGGGTGATGAACCTGTTCTAGCGAGGAGGGCCCGATTGTGCAACTAGGTGCATAACCAAGTGGCGGAGTTCACGCCCGCGACTGCATCGCCGAGAGCCTGCGTACGAAGACGACGGCGAGTCCGGCCGCCACCGCGTAGAGCAGGTCCGAGGCCATGCCGACGAGCACGGCGTCGCGCAGCCCGGCCTCCGTGGGGGCCGCGTCGGCCATCCGGCTGGAGGCCAGCGAGGCGAGCATCGCCGCGCCGAACGCGGTGGACCAGGCGGTGACGGGAGCGGTGGACATCGCCACGCCGGCGCGAGACCGCTTCGACGCACCGGCCGCCCACACACTGGTGGCGATCCCGTGGGCGAGGAAGGTCCAGCCCACGAACGGGATGAACCAGATCCCGATCGCCCAGCCCGGACCCCGGCGGAACAGCTCGGGGGCGTGGACGCCCGCGTTCACCCGGACCCGGTGGAACCAGACGATGAACACCACGGCGGTGGGGAGCATCGCCAGCAGCGACATGCTCGTCGCCATCGTGAACAGCCGCCAGAACGGATCCGGATCCCGGGTGCCGTCGAGCGCCAGGTACCAGCCGGCGTCGGCGGCCAGCAGGAGCAGCCGGGTCGCCGCGCACACACCCAGCAGCACGGTCAGCGCGGTGGCCAGGCCCTCGGGCGAGCGGAGCAGCGAGCGCGCCGGGGGCGCGCCGAGCGGAGGCAGCGATCTGGTACCGAAGGACATGACGAGGAACCCCCCAGGGTGCACGGTGGCATGAAGAAGCCCGCCGGTGCGCGCGGGCGGGCAGCCAGGAACATACGTCAGTGGCGCGCCCCCGTCCACGCCGCAGCCCCGGCGCCCGGGAGCGGGCGGCCGAGGCGGGGCGGGGCGGGGCGGCCGGGGTCAGGCCCGGCGCAGGCGGACCGTGACGATCTGGAAGGGGCGCAGGATCAGGGGGATCGTGCCGGCCCGGGTTGGGGCGCCTACCGCCCGGCCCTCCAGTGGGCGTTCCAGAAGGTCGGTTTCGAGCGCCTCCGAGAGCGGGATGCCGGCCTTCAGGGACGCCGTCGCCCGGCCTCCTCGGGACTCGTAGAGACGGACGACCACGTCGCCGCTGCGGTCCTCGGCCAGTTTGACCGCCTCGACCACCACCGCGTCGTTGTCCACCGCGACCAGCGGGGCGACCGGGCCCGCGCCGGGCACCACCCGCTCCGGCAGGTTGAGCGCATGGCCCTCGCGCACCGCGTCCCCGATCTCCGCGCCCGGCGCGAGCGAGAACCTCAGGGTGTGGGCACCTTGATCGGTCTCCGGGTCCGGGTAGCGCGGGGCCCTCAGCAGGGAGAGGCGGACCGTGGTGGTCTGGCCCCCGTCCGGCCGCACGTCGCGGGTCACGTCGTGGCCGTACGTGGAGTCGTTGAGCACCGCGGCACCCCACCCCGGCTCCTCCACGTGGATCCACCGGTGTGCGCAGATCTCGAACTTGGCGGACTCCCACGAGGTGTTGGTGTGGGTGGCGCGGTGGACGTGCCCGAACTGTGTCTCCGAGGCGGACCGCTCGGCCTTCACGTCCAGCGGGAAGGCGGCCTTGAGGAACTTCTCCGTCTCGTGCCAGTCCACCTCCGTGACCATGTCCACCGTCTTGGCCCCGGCCCGCAGGGTGATCGACTGGACCGCCGTCGAGCGGCCGAAGGAGCGGGTGACCCGGACCGTCACCGCGTCCGGGCCGGCCTGCGCCACCTCCAGTGCGTCCGCCTCCACCAGATCGGTCACGCTGTTGCGGTAGAACGCGTCGATGTCCCACGCGTCCCACATGTTCGGGAAGTCGGGATGGATCTGGAGCAGGTTCGCGGCCTGCCCCGGAGCCACCGCCTCCCGGCGCGCCTCCAGGTCGTACGCCGACACGATCAGCCCGCGGCCGTCGATCTCCACCAGCAGCCGCCCGTTGGCGAGGACGTGCCCCCCGCCGTGCCGCTCCTCGACGGTGACGGGCTGCCCCGCCCCCTCCGGCAGGCCCGCGCCACCCGCCGGGATGCCGCGCCGGGCGTGCGGGGCACAGTTGAAGACGAGCTCCTCGGTGCCCTTCCCCGCCAGCGCCAGCTGCGCCGCCAGGGTGATCCCGCGCAGCTCCTCGCGTACGGCCGCGTACGTCGTGCGCGCCTCGCGGTGCACCCAGGCGATGGACGATCCGGGCAGGATGTCGTGGAACTGGTGGAGCAGCACGGTCTTCCAGATCCGCTCCAGGTCCTCGTACGGGTACCCGTACCCCGCCACCCGGACCGCGGCGGTGGCCGCCCACAACTCGGCCTCGCGCAACAGCGATTCGCTGTGCCGGTTGCCCTGCTTGGTCTTGGCCTGCGAGGTGTAGGTGCCGCGGTGCAGCTCCAGGTACAGCTCGCCGGCCCAGACGGGCGCGTCCGCGTACTCGGCGTGCGCCTTCTCGAAGAAGGCGTCGGGCCGCTCGATCTCGACGCGCGGGGAGCCTTCCAGGTCCCGCTGCCTCCTGGCCCGGGCCAGGTGCTCGCGGGTGGGGCCGCCGCCGCCGTCGCCCCAGCCGAAGGGGGCCAGGGAGCGCGAACCACGGCCCTTCTCCTGGTAGTTGCGGGCAGCGTGGGCCAGCTGGGTGCCACCGAGGTCGCTGTTGTAGGTGTCGACGGGCGGGAAGTGGGTGAAGACGCGGGTGCCGTCGATGCCTTCCCACCAGAAGGTGTGGTGCGGGAACTTGTTCACCTGCGACCAGGAGATCTTCTGCGTCAGGAACCACTTCGAACCGGAGAGCTTGACGATCTGCGGCATCGCGGCGGTGTACCCGAAGGAGTCGGGCAGCCAGACGTTGTGGGTCTCGATGCCGAACTCGTCCAGGAAGAACTTCTTCCCGTACAGGAACTGGCGGGCCATGGCCTCGCCGCCGACCATGTTGGTGTCGGACTCCACCCACATGCCGCCGACCGGCACGAACTGCCCGTCCGCGATCTTCTTCTTGACCCGCTCGAAGAGCTCGGGCCGGTGGGTCTTGATCCAGTCGAGCTGCTGCGCCTGCGACATGGCGAAGACGAACTCGGGGTGCCCGTCCATCAGGTTGACCATGTTCGACGCGGTGCGGGAGACCTTGCGGACCGTCTCGCGCAGCGGCCACAGCCAGGCGGAGTCGATGTGGGCGTGGCCGACCGCGCTGATCCGGTGCGCGGAGGCGTTGGCCGGGGCGGCGAGCACCCCGGCGAGCCGCGCGCGGGCGGCGGCCGCCGTCCCGGGGACGTCGCCCAGGTCCACCGCGTCGAGGGCGGCGTCGAGGGCGCGCAGGATCTCGTACCGCCGGGCGTCGCCCTCGCCGAGCTGCATCATGAGGTCGTAGAGGACCTCCAGGTCCTGGACGAGTTCCCAGACCTCGGTCTCGAAGACGGTGAGGTCCATCCGGGCGAGCCGGTAGAGGGGCTGGTCGCCGCTGGTCTGCAGATCGCCCTCGTACGTCACGCGGTGGTCGACCAGGACGGGATTGGAGGCCGCCTCCACATACCACTCGACCTGCTCGCCCCCGGCCGCCGAGTCGGCGACGCGCACCCAGTCGTTGTACGGGTTGAGGGCCTTGACCTCGCTTCCGTCGGCCCGGTGGACGAGTCCCTCGCACTGGAAGCCGGGCATCATCCGGTCGAAGCCGAGGTCGAGGACGGCCTCGACCGTACGGCCCGCCCATTCGGCCGGGACGGTACCGGTGACCTTGAACCAGGTGGTGCCCCAGGCCGGGCCCCACGTCTCGCCGATCGCGCAGGGCCCGTACGGGGCCGCCAGACCCTCGCCGACCGGCACGGGCTCGCCCGGGGCCGCCCAGCGCCCGATCTCCAGCGGGACCGGGCGGGAGTGGACGGCGGGCTTGATGCGCTCCTTGAGGACCCGGCGCAGGCGGTGTTCGGTGATGCTGCGGTCATCGTGCATGACGGCTGCTCCAAGGGAGGGAGGGAGAGAGGTCGCGAACGGCGGGAGGAGGGGCGCGGCGGCTCAGGTCTTGACGGCTCCCTCGCCCACTCCCCTGAAGAAGAAACGCTGGAGGGCGAAGAAGAGCAGCATCATCGGCAGGAGCGCCGCCATCGCGCCGGCGGCGATGATCCGCTGGTCGTTGGTGGTGCTGGCGCCGGCCAGGGTCTTCAGGCCCAGCTGGAGCGTGTAGTGGTCGCTGTTGGTGAGCACCAGCAAGGGCCAGAGGAAGTCGTCCCAGGCGCCCATGAAGCTGGTGATGCAGACGACGGCCAGGGCCCCCTTTGCGGCGGGGAGGAAGAGCCGGGTGAACCGGGTCCACTCGCCGGCGCCGTCCAGGACCGCGGACTCCTCCACTTCCCTGGGCACGGCGAGGAACGCCGAGCGCATGATCATGATGTTGAGGACGGAGACCGCGCCGGGGAGCCACACGCCGACGAGGGTGTCGACCAGGCCCATCTCGCGGACGGTCAGGAACATCGAGATCATCACGGACTCGAAGGGGAACATGAGGGTGGCCACGAGCACCGTGAAGACGCTCTTGCGGCCCTTCCACCCGGCCCGGGAGAGGGCGTACCCGCCCATCGCGGCGAACAGCATGTTCGAGGTGATGGCGAGGACGGCCACCACCAGGGTGTTGCCGACGTACTGGAGCAGCGGGAACGAGTCTGCCACGAGGGCGTAGTTGTCGAGGGTGGGCTGCGAGGGCAGCAGGCCGTCGTACACGTTCTCGGTGCGGCCGCGGATCGAGGTCAGGAACTGCCAGACGACCGGGCCGAGCATCACCACGAGCATCAGGATCAGCGTGGCGTACCGTGCGGCGAGCCCGATCCGGCGGCGCCTGCGGTCGGCGCCGGTGCCTGTCCCGGCGCGTGGCGGGGTGGGCGCCGGGATCCGTTGCGCGGTGCTCACGTCTCGTCCCCCTTCGACAGACGGCGGCCCAGCAGGCTGAAGACCAGGGTCAGCAGGAACAGCAGGATCGAGATCGCTGAGGCGTAACCCGTCTCGCCGGAGAACCCGAGGCCGACCTGCCGGATGAGGAACGGCAGGGTGCGGGCCCCGCCGCCGGGGCCTCCGCTCTCGCCACCGAGGATGTAGATCTCGGTGAAGACGCGCAGCGCGGAGATGGCGGAGAGCGTGCCGACCAGCAGCATCATCGGCTTCACCTGGGGGACGGTGATGCTGAAGAAGCGGCGGACGGGCCCGGCGCCGTCGAGGGCGGCGGCCTCGTGGAGGGAGGCCGGCACGTTCCCGAGGGCGGCGAGGTAGAACACCATGTAGTAGCCGAGGCCCTTCCACACGGTCACGATCATCGCGGAGACCAGCAGCATGGTGCTGTCCGTCAGGAACGGGATCGGCTCCGAGACGATGCTCAGCTTCCGGAACACGGTGTTGACGAGCCCGTCGCTGCGCAGCACCCACTGCCAGATCAGGCCGACGACCACGGCCGAGGCGATCACCGGGGTGTAGAAGGCGGAGCGGAAGAACCCGATGCCGGGGATCTTCGCCTGGACGAGCACGGCGAGGGCCAGCGGGAGGAGGACCAGGCACGGTACGACGACCACGAGGTACAGCACGCTGTTGCCGGTGGCAGTCCAGAAGTCGGGGTCGGCGAAGGCGCGCGTGTAGTTGTCGAAGCCGACGAACGTGCCGCCGCGCAGGATCTGGGCGTCCGTGAAGGAGAGGATGACGGTGTTGACGAACGGCCAGAGGCTGAACAGCGCCACCATCAGCAGGCCGGGGGCGAGGAAGAGATAGGGGGTCCACCACCTGCGGTGGACCAGCCCGGTCTCGGCCTCCATGGCCGCGAGGGCCTTGCGGCGCCGTCTGGCAGCGCGCGTCATTTCCGCGCCGACTTGGCGAGCAGCTGGTTCGCCTCCTCCTGGGCCTTGCGCACGGCCGTCTTCGGGTCCTGCTCGCCCTGGATCGCCTTCTGCATCTCGCGGACGACCGCGTCGCCGACCTGGTTCGTCCACTGGACCGGGGTGTTGGCGTCGAGTGCGGCGCTCTTCAGCTGCTCGGCGCCGACCGCGCGGGCGACCGTCTCGGCGTCCTTGCCGTCGCCCCGGTCCGCGAAGCGCGGATCGGCGAGGCCCTGGGCGTTGGACGGGTAGATGGTCGCGTTCTTGGAGAACTCCACCTGGTTGGGGCCGTTGGTGACCCACTTGGCGAACTCGCTCGCCGCGTCCAGGTGTTTGGTGTCCTTCTTGATGCCGAGCGACTGGGCGTAGATGCCGATGTGGCCGAGCTTGCCCGTGACGGCCCCCGCGACCTGCGTGCCGGCGTAGACCTGCGGGGCGTTCTGCTTGATGTCCTTGACGAAGCCCGGGGAGCCGGGCCCGAAGACGAGCTTGCCGCCGCCGTAGAGCTGGTTGATGTCGTCGGACTTGAGGAGGGACTCCTTGGGCATGGCGCCCTTGGCGTACAGGTCCTTCATCCGTTCGACCCACTCGACGGCCTTGGGGCTGTCGAAGACGAAGCCGTCGCCCGTCTCGTTCAGGATCGGTACGCCCATCTTCTGCCAGTCCCCGGGCAGCCGGCCCTTGGGGTCGGCCATGAAGGCGGAGTACCGGCCGCCCGACGCGGCGGCGATCTTGTCGGCGTAGTCGAAGAACTGCTCGACGCTGGTCGGCGGTTGCGCCGGGTCCAGGCCGGACTTCTCGAAGAGCTCCTTGTTGTACGTGAGGATCTCCGGGGTCACGTACCAGGGATACGCATACACACCGTCGCCTTTCCCCGGGAGCTTGAACTGCTCCCATGCCCCGGGGACGTACTCCTTGGCGACCTCGGGGTCGAGTTTCGCGACGTCGGCGAGCAGGCCGCGGTCGCCGAGCAGCTGGAAGGAGTCGGTGGAGAGGTTGACCACGTCGGGAAGGGCTCCGGCCTGGGCGTCGGCGACCAGCTTCTCGTTGTAGCCGTCGCCGGGCACGTCCTCCCATCTGACCTCGGCCTCGGGGTACTTCTTCTCGAAGGCGTCGATGACGCCTTGGACGTACGCCGTGAACTTGGGCTTGAGCTGGAGGGTGCGGAAGGTGATCTCGCCGGCCACCTTGCCGCTCTTCTTCGCCTCCGGCACACCTTCGGCGCCCCCGCTCACTCCGCATGCGGAGACCGAGAGGAGCGTGCCGGCCACGAGCGTGGCGATGGCTGTACGGGTCGCGTTCGAACGGGTCATCGTCGCCACCTTCAGGGGGAGTTCCGGCCTCACTGCCGGAGCGCGCAGCCCACGCTGACCCCACATCGCGATCGCGTCAATGCGGCCAAAGTCCCGATGGGCGGGTACCGGTGGGTCCCGAATCGCGACGGCACACGTGCAGGCAGATGAAAGGGGCGCAGTCAACACCGCGACGACCAGCACTAATGCGCTTTAGTTGAGAGCTGTCGCAAGGTGATATCGATTCCATAACAACGCCCGCCCGGCGCCGGATGTTGACTCCTTATCAGCGGCACAGGAGCCCGCGCACTAATGCGCTTTACCTGACACCCGCCCAAAACCCCGTTGCGCACGCGGGCTTCGGGTGGTTGGGTTCGAGGCACACGGCGTGTAGCTCAGCAGCCAGAGCACCGACCTGCACAGTCGGAGGGCGCAGGGGCAGAACCTGCCACGCCGGCCATGGAAGAGAACACCGACCACCGGCCGCGGAAGCCGGAGCCCGCCACAGGGGCACCGCGCGAAGCGCTCGCCGCCCGGCGGGAGCGGCCTGCGCCGCTCCCCCACGTGCTCCGCGGGTCCGTGGCCGACCTGTTGGAGGACGGGGCGATCCCCTCCGCCGAGGTGTTGGCCGAGCTGATACCGCTGCCGAACACCGCCCTCACCGCGGCGCACGCCCGGATGGAGTTGCGGGCCATCGGCGAACTCGCCGTGGAGGCCTTCCCCGGCTCGGGGATCCCGAACCGGCTGGCGAACACGCTGGCCCGGCTCTCGAAACCGGCCGGGCTGCCGGTGCCCATCCTGACCGAGCCGTTCGCCTCCGCCACGACGTACGCGGTGAACGCCGGCCTGTTCCCCGCCGCGTGGACGGCCGCCGACCTCCTCAAGGGCACTCCGTACGAGCGCTACTACGGCATCGACTGCGCCGCGCTGCGGGACCTGGCGGAGAGGGGCGACCCCGCCGAGTTCGCCGAGCTGTGCGCCCGGCGGGCCGGGCTGCCGCAGCGCCGGTGCACCGGGCTTGACGGCCCTCAGGTCATCGCCCTCGCCCGTGAGGCGGCCGTCGGCGAACAGGCGCGCATCCTCACCACGTTCAACATGGCCACCCTGGTCCGCGTGGTCGGCATCGACCCGCCGTCCGGGTGGGACGGGCTGGCGCGTGGGGCGTTCACCGCCGCCCGGCGCCGGTCGGCGACGCCCGAGAAGGCCGCCCGCGCGTGGCGGCAGCTGGTGTTCCACCTCTCCTTGTGCGACGCGGGCCGACAGGCGGCCGTACACGCCTGGATCGACGCGGAATGCGCCCGCCTCCCCCGGGCCGTGACGGCCCGCCTCTCCCCCGCCCTCGCGCGCCTCCGGACGGCCACCGCTCGGCCTACTTCATCCGGTACTCGACTTTTTCGGCGAGCTTGCCGTCCTTGAAGCAGAAGCGGAACACGGTCTCTTCGCCACCCTTGCTGTCCGCGGCGGATATGTACCAGGAGCAGACGGTGCCCTCGGGTTCGGCCGGGCCGCCCGACTTCAGGGCGTTCTTGATGAAGCTCTCGCCGGACGGCATCCTGGCGCGGACCGCGTCCTCCGGGTCGCCGACGTTCACCGACTGGTAGACGCCCGGTTCGAGCATGGTCTTGCCGGCGGCGTCGACGACCTTCCCGACGCCGAAGACGAGTGCCGCAACGGCCGCGAGGCCGAGCACCAGCACCACTCCGCAGCCGATCAGACAGCCCTTGCGCTGTGCCACGTCCGTTCCTCCGTACCTTGCCGATCTTGTTGACACCCAGACCTTCGCAAGCCACAGAGACCGTGCGCTGTCCTCCAAAGTCTTCGGCGCCCGCAACGATCGTCGTTCGAGGTCAGCCCCCTCACCCGGGTAGGCCATCGGCGGGCGGGTACACGCCGTCATGAGCCGGGAGTGGAACACCAATCCGTTCGCCCTGGGCACGCGCACGGGCGCGGACTCAGCCACGGGCGTGGGCGCGAAGGCGCGGACGAAGACTGGCGCCCACCCCCGACCGTCACTCCCCGGGGGCCGTCAGGTCCCCGGGGTCGGTGTTCGCGCCGCACAGGACGACGGCCACCCGCTCACCCAGCGGCTCGGGCGAATTCCGTACGGCCGCCAGGGCCGTGGCCGCGCCCGCCTCGACCACGATCCGGTGCTCCTCCCACAGTGCGCGCCGGGCTGCGGTGATCGCCGCGTCCGGGACCAGGACGGACCGTACGTTCTTCTCCTGCGCGGCGGCCAGCGCAGCAGCCGAGACCCGGGTGGCGCCCAGCGAGTCGGCGGCGACCGAGTCCACGGCCACGTCGACGAGCCGGCCCGCCTCCAATGCCGCGTTCAGGGCCCGGCAGTTCTCCGGCTCGGCGGCGATCACCCGTACGCCGTGCTCGCGGGCCGCGGCGGCGACACCGGCGAACAGCCCGCCGCCGCCGACCGCGACGACCACGGTGTCCAGACCGGGCAGCCCGGCCCGGATCTCGTCCAGCAGGGTGCCCGCACCCGCCGCGATCAGCGGGTGATCGTACGCGTGGCTGCTCAGCGCGCCGCTGGCCGCCGCGAACTCCTCGCACGCGGCAAGCGCTTCGGCGTACCGCTCGCCCACGAGCCGGACGTCGGCCCCGTACCCGCGCAGCCGCTCCACCTTCACGCGCGGCGCGTTGGCGGGCAGGAACACGGTCGCGGGGACGGACTGCGCGCGGGCCGCCCAGGCGCAGGCGAGGCCCGCGTTGCCGCCGGAGGCGATGGTGACGCCCGCGTCCGGGAGGGTGCCGGCCTCGCGGTGCGCGACCAGGAAGTTGCGGGCGCCGCGGGCCTTGAAGGACCCGGTGTGCTGGAGGTACTCCAGCGCGTACCAGAGGCCCTCGGCGGCGGGCACCACCGCGACCGGACGGACCGACCCGGCTGTCCGGTCGGCGGCGGCGCGTACGGCGGCGTAGTCGAGCTGCTGTTCCATGAGGTCCATGACGGGGTCCCTTCGGGCGGCTTCGGACGGCTTCAGGCGGCTTCAGGCGGCGGCAGGCCGGTTGGCCTCGATCAGCTGGCGCAGGGCGCCGTAGTACACCTCGTGGTCGGTCAGGGCCGGCAGTACGTCGGCCAGCCCGCCCGAGAGCACGGGGAAGCGCTCCGGATCCAGCGCGGCCAGGGCCGCCCGCGAGGCGGCGGTGGCTCCGGCCGGATCCCGGTGGTCCACGAAGGCGGCGCTGCCGAGGGTGAGCAGGTACATGCGGCGGTAGACGGTCATCGCCTCGGCGGCGGTCATCCCGGCGGCCACGCTGTCGGCGAGCGCGGGCTCGACCAGCCGGGCCAGCAGCTGGCGGCCGAGCCAGGGGCGGCCGCCGCGGAGCATCAGCAGCCCGGGGTGCGCGACGAGCAGCCGGTACAGCGCGGTGAACCGCAGCTCGGTGGCCTCCGCCCAGCCGGTCCCGGCCGGGATGTCGGGCAGCTGCCCGGCGAGGTGCTCGGTGCACAGGTCGAGCAGTCCGGCGAGGTCGGTGCAGCGGCGCTGCACGGTGGCGTGGGAGACCTCCAGCCGGTCGGCCAGAGCCCGGAAACTCAGCGCGTCCGGCCCCTCCTCGTCGACGAGGCGCAGGGCGGCGACGGCGATCGCCTCGGGGGTCGCACGGTCCAGGGCTGCTGATCTCCTCGGCATGAGATACACCGTAACAGACGTCGTAACAGACGGCGTATCGAATCCACCCCTCCCCGATCGTGTGACGTCGACTACGGCCATATTGCTGGTCATTGAGCCATAACCATCGACTTATGTTGACAGTGGGTAGTCGCACCGCTGCACTGAGCGCACTGCAGCCCCATCTCAAGGAGTCTCCGTGCCGCCTCGCCTGCGTGCGTCGCTCCCCTGCCTGACCGCGGCCGCCCTGCTCGCCCTCTGCCTCGCCCCCGCCCCCGCGGCGGCCGAGCCCTACGCGACCTCGGACAGCCCGCTCGCGCTCACCCCGCCCATGGGCTGGAACAACTGGGCGCACTACATGTGCGACATCGACGAGGCCAAGGTGGTCGCGAACGCCGACGCACTGGTGTCCAGCGGCCTCGCCGCCAAGGGCTACGACACGGTGACCGTCGACGACTGCTGGATGGCCAAGAGCCGGGACGCGGACGGCAGCCTGGTCGTCGACACGCAGAAGTTCCCGCACGGCATGGCCTGGCTCGGCGAGTACCTGCACGCCCAGGGCCTCAAGTTCGGCATCTACGAGGACGCGGGCTCCCTCACCTGCGAGCGCTATCCGGGCAGCGGCTCCCCCGACGGCGGCGGCCCGGACCACTACGCCCAGGACGCCCGGCAGTTCGCGTCGTGGAAGGTCGACTACGTCAAGATGGACGGCTGCAACCTGTGGGTGCCGCCCGGGAAGACGAAGGAGCAGGCGTACCGCGACGCGTACCACGCCGTCGCCGAAGGCCTGCGCGCGAGCGGCCGCGACATGGTGCTCTCGGCTTCCGCCCCCGCCTACTTCCAGCAGGGCGAGTGGGGCGGTTCCGACTGGCACAAGGTCCTCGGCTGGGTCGGCGAGACGGGCCAGCTGTGGCGCGAGGGCAAGGACATCAAGGTCTACAACGCGGCTGCTCCCGCAACCTCCCGGTGGAGCTCGGTGCTGGGCAACTACGGCTACAACCGCTGGCTCGGCCGGTACGCGAGCCCCGGCAACTGGAACGACCCCGACTTCCTGCTCGCGGGCGCACCCGGGCTCACCGACGCCGAGAGCCGCAGCCAGGTGGGCCTGTGGGCGATGATGGCGGCCCCGTTCATCCTGTCCTCCGACGTCTCGAAGCTCACCCCGGCCGGGCTGGCCGCCCTCGGCAACACCGGCCTGATCGCGCTGGACCAGGACCCGATGGGCCGCCAGGGCGCGGTGCTCTCCGCCAACGCCACCTTCGAGGTGCTCGCCCGGCCGCTGGCGAACGGCGACCGCGCCGTCGCCGTGCTCAACCGGTCCGGCAGCACCCGGGACATCTCCGTAGCGCTCTCCGACATCGGGCTGTACTCCTGCACGGTCGACGCCAAGGACCTGTGGAGCGGCAAGAGCACCGAGGTCTCGACCTCCCTGACCGGGAAGCTGGCCGCGCACGACACCGCGGTCTGGCGGCTCACCCCGCACGAGGACTGCGGCGCCGCCGCGCCCACCGGGCAGATCACCGGTGACGGCGCCAAGTGCGCCGACGGGGCCAACACCAGCGGAGTCGGCGCGGTGGTCCTGGCGCCGTGCACCGCGGCCGCCGACCAGCGCTGGGTCCTCGGGGCCGACGCGAGCGTACGCCTGACCGGCACATGCCTGTCGGCGGGCGAGGACGGCCTCGTGGAACTGGCCGCCTGCGCGCCCGGGGAGCCGGGCCAGCGCTGGACGCACCGCCGGGACGGGGCGCTGGTCGAGGACGTGAGCGGGATGTGCCTGACGGCTCCCGCCGCGGCCGCCACCCCGGACGCCCCGGCCGAGCGGCTGCGGCTGACCGACTGCGGCGACCACCGGGTCGACCAGGCCTGGTCCCTGCCGGTCTGACGACCCGCCGGGGCCGCCGTACGGGGACCACCCGGACGGCGGCCCCGATCTCGCAGCGTGCCGCAGGGCCGCAGGGCCGCATCACGACCGGACCGGACCCACCGGACCCGGCACGGGACGGGGCCCGGATCGGACCCGGACCAGACCACGGATCGGTGACTCATCGGATGACGAACTCCCCTCCCCGGCGCCGGCGCGCACCGTTGCGCCGCCGCGTCGCCCTCGCCACCCTGGTGGCCCTGCTCGGCGCCGGCTCCCCCGCACTGGCCGGGACGGCCGACGTGGCCGGCGTACGAGGCCGCGCGCCCGCGCCGGCGCCGGACGGCCCGGCCGGTGCGTCGGCCCCCCTGCCGAACCACGCGCCCGGGGCTGCGGCACACCGCGGCTCCCCCGGCGCGCCGAAGCCCCGGGCCTTCGACGCCGGGCCCGCGCGGGCCGCTCTGGAGCGGCTGCTGCCGCGCCATGCCGACCAGTTCACCCTCGTGCCCGATCCGGCCGCCGGAGCCGACACGTTCACCGTGTCCGGCTCCGCGGGCGCGGTCACCGTCCGCGGGTCCACCGGCGCCACCCTGCTCACCGGCGTCGGCTGGTACCTCCAGCACATCGCCGGGGCAGACATCGGCTGGCCCGGCGACAGCATCGGCATGCTGCCCGCGCGGCTGCCCGCCGTGCCTGCGCCGGTCACCCGCAGCGCGCTCGTACCGCACCGCTACGCCCTCAACGACACCGACGACGGCTACTCGGGCCCGTACCGCACCTTCGAGCAGCACCAGCGGCAGATCGACCTGCTCGCCCTGCACGGCATCAACGAGGTGTTCGTACAGGCCGGCGCCGAGTACCCCTACTACCGGGCGCTCCAGGGCTTCGGCTACTCCGCCGCCGAGCTGCGCGAGTGGATCCCCGGCCCAGGACACCAGAGCTGGTGGCTACTGCAGAACCTGAGCGGCTTCGGCGGCCCGGTCTCCGAGCGGCTGATGCAGGAGCGCGCCGAGCTCGGCGGGCGGATCGCCGAGCAGCTGCGCGCCCTCGGCATGACCCCGGTGCTGCCCGGCTACTTCGGCACGGTGCCGCCGGGGTTCGCCGCCCGCAACCCCGGCGGGACGACGGTGGCGCAGGGCGACTGGGCGGGCTTCGACCGGCCCGACTGGCTGGACCCGTCCTCGCCGGTGTTCGGGAAGCTGGCCGCCGCGTACTACGCGGAGCAGCGCGCCGTGTTCGGGGACAGCACGATGTACCGGATGAGCCCGCTGCACGAGGGCGGGAAGGCGGGCGGCGTCGAGGTGAAGTCGGCCGCCGGCGCCGTCCAGTCGGCGCTGCACGCCGCGCATCCGGGCGCGATGTGGGCGGTGCTGGGCTGGCAGGACAGCCCGAAGGCGGAGCTGCTCGCCGGGGTGGACACCTCGAAGATGCTGATCCTCGACGGGCTGTCCGACCGCTACAACCGCCTGGACCGCGAGGCGCGCTGGGGCGGGGTCCCGTACGCGATGGGCACGATCTACAACTTCGGCGGACACACCACGATCGGCGCCAACTCCTCGGTGTGGATCGAGCGGTTCGGTCCCTGGCGGGCCAAGCCCGACAGCGCTCTGAAGGGCATCGCCTACCTGCCGGAGGCCACCGGAACCAACCCGGCCGCCTTCGACCTGTTCACCGATCTCGCCTGGCAGCCCGGGACGATCGACCAGCGCAAATGGTTCGCCGATTTCGCGGGCCGCCGGTACGGGCGGCCCGACAAGGAGGCTGCGGCGGCCTGGGAGGAGCTGCGCACGGGCCCGTACAGCACCTCCTCGGGCCTGTGGTCGGAGTCCCAGGACAGCCTGTTCACCGCCCGGCCCGGCCTCGCCGCGGCGGGGGCGGCGTACTGGAGCCCCAAGTCGATGCGCTACCCCGCCGATTCGGTCCGCCGGGCCCTGGACCACCTGCTCAAGGTGGATCCGAGGCTGCGCGGCTCCAGCGCCTACCGCTTCGACCTGGTGGACACCGCCCGGCAGGCCCTCGCCAACCACTCGCGGGTGCTGCTGCCGGAGATCAAGGCGGCTTACGAGGCCAAGGACCTGACCCGGTTCCGCGAGCTGACCGGCCAATGGGCGGACGGGGAACGCCAGTTGGATGCGATCACTGGTTCCGACCCGAACTTCCTCCTCGGCAACTGGCTCTCCGCGGCCCGCTCCTGGGGCGCGGACGAAGCCGAGCAGGACCGGTACGAGTACGACGCCCGCTCGATCCTGAGCGTGTGGGGCCGGCACAGCACCAGCGAGGGCGGCTTCCTGCACGACTACGCGAACCGCGAATGGAGCGGGCTGATCGGGGAGTTGTACGCGCCCCGCTGGGCGGCCTACTTCGGGACGCTCGAGGAGTCGCTGGTCCGGCGGTCGGCGCCCCGGGAGATCGACTGGCATGCGTACGAGGAGGACTGGGCCCGGCGCACCACCCGGCACCCGAGCGGGGCGAACGGCCCGAGCGGGGATCCGTACACCCTGGCCACGGCCGTCGCCGCGGCGCTGAAGTCCTGGGAGGGGGCCGCCCGCTGACCTCTACACCACCCGGCGCGGCGGCGGTCGGATCATGCTCTGATCATCACCCGCCCGTGGGAATCCCGGTACTCGTGCGGGGGAGAAACCCTCCTGCGGTTCGACGCACGGGACGGGCACTCGGTTGACTGTCCGGAACGATCAGGGGCGGCCGTCGGAGCATCCGGCGGCCGCCCCTTCCGACGCCGTGACGGCCCGACGCCAGCAGGAGCGCACCGAGCATGTCCCAGACCGGACACGAACGGCCCGGGGCCCACGAGCCCACCGATGACCGCAAGCCAGCCGTGACCCTGGAGCTGCTCACGCTCCTCGCCGCCGGGGTCGCCGATCTGGCGCTCGACCAGTTACGGCAGTCCGCCGACCGGGCCCAGGACGTACTGCGCCGCCCCGACCTGCGGGACCTGCTCACGGACGGGGTCGTGGAACTGCGCAAGCGCGGCGAGCTGGCCACCCGCCGGGCGGGCGCGGGAGCGGAGAACCACTTGGAGACGATGGCCCGGCGGGCTGCCGAGCGGGTCGCCGGCGAGGGCCACCCCCGTGCATGACCACACCGGCTTCAAGGAGCGCATCGACGAGGTGCTGGTCCGGCTGGCCGACGAGGAGGAGCAGGCGCTGCTCGGGCTGCACGTCGAACTCTTCCCGCTGTCCGAGCAGTTGCGCCGCTCGCTGGCGAGCGGGAAGCGGATCCGGGCCGCCTACCTGTACTGGGGCTGGCGGGCGGCGGGGCAGCCCGACTGCGAGGGCGTGATCCGGGCCGCGGCCGCGATGGAGCTCGTGCACGCGGCCGCCTGCACCCACGACGACATCATCGACGACAGCCGGATGCGGCACGGCCGGCTCACCGCGCACGCCGCCTTCGCCGCCGCCGGACAGCGCTCCACCGCCCTCGCGATGATCCTCGGCGACCTGCTGATGGGGTACGCCGGACACGTCTTCAGCTCATGCGGACTGCCCGGTGCGTACCTGGCCCGGACCGTCCCGCTCTGGTCCACGCTGCTGCGCGAGACGATGGCGGGCGAGTTCCTGGAGGTGCTGCGCACCCGGGCCCGGCCGGCCCGGGATCCGCAGGTGGCGGAGTCGCTGGAGGTGGCCCGCTTCAAGACGGCCAAGTACACCGTCGAACGGCCGCTGCACCTGGGCGCCACCCTCGGCGGGGGCTCCCGCGCCCTGCTGGACGCCTTCTCCGCGTACGGGCTCCCGCTCGGCGAGGCCTTCCAGCTGCGCGACGACCTGCTGGGCACCTTCGGCGACCCGGCGAGGACCGGCAAGTCGAACGTGGACGACCTGCGGGACGGGAAGCCGACCGCGCTGCTCGCCCTGACCGTCGCGGCGGCCGGTGCCGACGACCGGCGGCTGCTCGCCAAGCTGGTCGGCCGGCCCGACCTCGGCGAGGAAGAGGCCGCGGCCGTACGCGAGTTGATGGATCGCTGCGGGGCCCGGCAGCAGGTCGAGGACATGATCCGGGAGCGCATCGCCCGGGCCGCCGGGGCGCTGGACGCCGTACCGATGCCCGCGGAGGCGCGCTCCGCGCTCTGCGAGCTCGCCGGTACCGCCGCCGAGCGCTCGCTGTAACCGCGGGCGGCGCCGGCCCACGGCGACCGGCCCCCGGCCCGCTCCGGCCTCCGGATCCCGCACCCCCCGCCCCCGCTCGCGTACCCGCGCGCCCGCGCGCGCTCCCGAACAGACGAGAAGGACGAGTGAAGTGACCACCGCCAACACCGCCTCGCCACAACCCCGTTACGACGACGCCATGCTCGACGCCCTGTCCGCCCAGGGTGATCCGCTCGCCGACGAGACCGTCGCCGCGCTGTTCCACCGCAACGAGGTGGGCGACTTCAACACGCTGATGCGGTTCTTCACCACCGCAGGGGACCCGCTCCCCCAGCGCCTCCCCGCCTCCGCGCGCGCCTACTTCGAGGCCACCGCCGTGCCCCCGGCCTGGGTCGACTGGGACGTCATGGAACAGGCCCGGCTGTTCTTCATGGACAACGCCGCCCACATCAACACCGGACTGTCCTTCGCCGCGATGCCCGTCAGCTACGCCGTCCCCCGGGTGGCCCGGCTGCTCTCCTCGACGCACTCGCTCGCGTACCCCTCCCGGCGGATGGCCAACACCGGCCAGTTCGTCACGTACCTCATGCGGACCGACTCCTTCGCGGAAGGCAGCAAGTTCATCCCGGCCGCGCAGAAGGTCCGGCTGCTGCACGCGGCGGTGCGCCACCACCTGCGCCACGGCGGCCACTGGGACGTCGAGCGGGACGGCCTGCCCATCTGCCAGGAGGACATGATCGCCGGGCAGACCTTCTTCTCGCTGCTGGTGCTCGACGCCATGCACCGGCTCGGCATCCACATGAGCGAGGAGGGCGCGGAGGCCTACTACTACGCCTGGCGGGTCGTGGCCGCCCTGCTCGGCTGCGACATGTCGGCCGCACCGGAGAACCTCGCCGAGGCACGCGCGTACTGCGACCTCTACCTGCTGCGCCATCTCGGCCCGTCCCCGGAGGGAGTCGGCCTCAATGCGCAGCTGCTGCGGCTGTACGAGGACGTGGTCCCCGGCACGCTCTTCGACCCCATGGTCCCGGCCACCGTCCGCTACCTGGTCGGCGACACCATCGGCGACTGGCTGGAGGTCCCGCGCAGCCCCTGGGACTCGGCGGCCAAGGCAGTCCCCGTGTTCCTGGGACTGCTGGAGACCATCGAGGACAGCAGCCCCTTCGCCGAGTGGGCGCTCGACAAGGCGGGCTCGCTGCTCGCCGGCTTCGAACTGTCCGCGCTGACCCGCGGCCGGGTCATGCACCACGCCATCCCGGCGGAGCTGAAGGCGGAGTACGGGGTGAAGGCACCGCGCACCGGACGCTGGGTGCCGCCGGCGCCGGTGCACTGACCCGAACGGGGCCGAACGGGCGCGGCCCGGGCGCAGGCCCGCCCGGGCCGGGGTGACACTGGAACCGCCGGGCGGGGCCCCTCCCGTACCGGCATCCGGCATCCGGTGTCCGGGACCCGGTGTCCGGGACCCGGTATCCGGGACCCGGTATCCGGCTTCGCGGCGGACGGTGACTGCGCATGACCCGTGTGAAGGCAGACCTGGGGCGGCGGCGCCGCATCCTGGGCGGTGCCGTCTGCGGGCTGGTCGCCGCCTGCGCGGGACTGGCCCTGGCGGAGCTGGCTTCGGCGGCCGTCCGGCCGGAGTCCTCCCCGATCACCGCGGTCGGCGGAGCCGTCGTCGACCGTACGCCGGTCGGCGTCAAGGAATGGGCGATCCGGGAGTTCGGCACCGCCGACAAGCTGCTGCTGGCCCTCGGGATCATCGTCGTGCTGGGTGCGGTCGCCGCCCTGGCCGGGGTGCTCGCCGTACGGCACCTGCCCGCCGGGATCGTGCTCGCCGGCTGTTTCGGGCTGGTCGGGGCGGTGGCCGCGCTCAGCCGGCCGGAGGCGACCTGGCGCGATGCGCTGCCGTCCCTGGTGGGCGGGCTGACCGCTGCCGGGGTGCTGTTTCTGCTGGTCCGCGCACTGACCACGCCCCGCCCGGTGGGCGCGCCGCCGGGCGGGGCCTGGTCGATGGACCGGCGCGGCTTCGGCCGGCTGGTCGCCGCTGCCCTGGTGGCCTCGGCCGGGATCGGGTACGCGGGGCGCCGGCTCGGCGCGTACGGCTCGGCGGGGGCCACGGCCTCCCGGGCGGATCTGGTCCTGCCGAAGCCGGCCGTGCCCGCGCCGCCCGTTCCGCCCGGCGCACAGCTGCGGGTACCGGGGATCTCCCGGTTCATCACCCCCAACCGGGACTTCTACCGGGTGGACACCGCCCTGGTCGTCCCCCGGGTGGACGCGGACACCTGGCGGCTGCGCATCCACGGGGACGGCGTCTCCACCCCGCTCGAATTCGGGCTGCGGGAGCTGCTGGCCCGCCCGCTCGTCGAGCACGACATCACCCTCACCTGCGTGTCGAACGAGGTCGGGGGCCCGTACGCGGGCAATGCCCGCTGGCTCGGCGTGCGCCTGGCCGACCTGCTGCGCGAGGCGGGGGTCCGGCCGCCCTCGCAGGGCGGTCCGGCCGACCAGCTCGTGGCACGGTCGGTGGACGGGATGACGATCGGCACGCCCGTGGAGACGGTCATGGACGGCCGGGACGCGCTGCTGGCCGTCGGGATGAACGGCGAGCCGCTGCCGTTCGCGCACGGCTTCCCCGTACGGATGGTCGTACCGGGCCTGTACGGGTACGTCTCGGCGTGCAAATGGCTGAACGAGCTGCGGCTGACCACCTTCGCGGCGTACGACGCGTATTGGGTGCGCCGGTCCTGGGCGCAGCAGGGCCCGGTCAAGACGCAGTCCCGGATCGACACCCCGCGCCCGTCCGCCGAGCCGGAGGAGGGCCGGGTGGCGGTGGCCGGGGTGGCCTGGGCGCAGCACCGCGGGATTTCCCGGGTCGAGGTACGGGTCGATGCGGGCCCGTGGCACGAGGCCCGGCTCGGGGCCGCGGACGGCAACGACACCTGGCGGGAGTGGGTGTGGGAGTGGGGGGCGACCCCCGGCCCGCACAAGCTGGAGGTCCGCGCCACGGACGGCACGGGCGCCGTCCAGACGGGCGTGCGCACCGGGACCGTCCCCGACGGGGCGACCGGGTGGCACTCGGTGTCGGTGCGTGTCCGCCCCGCCTCCCGGAGGAAGGCATGATGCGGACACCCTGGGAAACCGACCCGCACGTCAGGAGCCGGCCCTCGTGGAGCTGACCAGTACGTCGTTCCTCGTCACTCTGATCGCCGTCACCGCGCTCGCCATGCTCGCCGCCCTGCTGCTGTGGAACCGGATCCCGGGGCCCGGGTGGGTGCGCTGGCCCGTGCGGGTGCTGATGATCGGGCTGTGCCAGCTGACGTCCATCGCGGTGATCGCGACGTGGATCAACGGCAGCTACGGGCTCTACTCCTCCTGGAACGACCTGCTGGGCACGGAGAACGTGCAGAACTCCTCGGCGATGACCGGGCCGCCGCTGGGCCGGGCCAGGTTCACGCAGGGCGGCGACGGTACGCAGACCACCTATTTCCGCGGCTCGCATTCGAAACTCGCCGGGCAGGTGATCGTGTGGACTCCGCCCGAGTACCGGGCCCCGGGCGCGGAGAAGACCCGGTTCCCGGTGCTGGTGCTGCTGCACGGGTATCCGGGTTCGCCCCGGACCTGGATCGACCTGGGCAACATGCCCGGCGCGCTGGAGCAGCTGGTCCGGCTGGGCGCGGCGCACCCGTTCATCCTCGTGATCCCGGAGATCTACCCGGGCGGGGTGAACACGGACTGCAGCAACACGCCGACGCGGAAGGTGGCCAGCTGGCTCGCGGAGGACGTGACGGACCTGGTCGCGAAGAACTTCCGTACCCTGCGCGAGCCCAACGGCTGGGGGGTGATGGGCGTGTCGACCGGGGCGTTCTGCGCGGCCAAGCTGCCGTTGCAGTACCCGAGGGTGTTCCGGGCGGGCGCGGCTCTGGACCCGGACCCGCTGGCCGGGGACCCGGAGGTGCTGGCCGACCCGGCCCTGCGCGAGCGCAACAGCCCCCTGTGGCTGGTCCGGCGGGCCAAGGGGGCCGACGTCGGGCTGTTCCTGGCCACCTCGGCGCAGGACAAGGACAGCCCGCCGCAGCAGCTGGAGGCCTTCAGCCGGGCCGCGGCGGGCAGCGGGGTCCGGGTGAGGACCCTCGTCCGCCCGGCCGGCGGCCACAACTTCCAGACCTGGAGCGGGATGTACCCGGAGGCACTGGGCTGGCTGAGCACGGAGCTCCCGCCGCCCGGAGACGGCCGCGGTTAGCCGAGCAGGAGGCGGACGGGCAGCGATTCGACGCTGTTGCCGATGAAGCTGCGCTGGTGCGGGAGTTCGGGCTCGGGGACGGCGAGGTCGAGGTCCGGGAAGCGGGTGAAGAGCCGCTCCAGGGCGATGACCGCCTCGAGGCGGGCGAGCGGGGCGCCGACGCAGTAGTGCGCGCCGTGCCCGAAGGAGAGGTTGCGGGCGGCGGTGGGGCGGGTGATGTCGAAGCGGTCGGCGTCCGGGCCGTGGAAGGCCTCGTCGCGGCCGGCCGCGGTGTAGCCGGCGAGGACCGGGGTGCCCTGCGGGATCACGGTCCCGTCGACGGTCAGGTCGCGGGTGGGGTACCGGAACGGGAACCAGCTGACGGGTCCGTCCCAGCGCAGGGTCTCGTCCACCACGTCGGACCAGGTGGCCTTGCCCTCCTGGACCAGTGCGAGCTGGTCGCGGTGGGTGCACAGCGCGCGGACGGCGTTGCTGATCAGGTTGAGGGTGGTCTCGTGTCCGGCGACGAGCATCAGGCGCATGGTGCCGATGAGTTCGGCCTCGCTGAGCCGGTCGCCGTCGCCCTCGCGGGCGGCGATCAGCGCACTGGTCAGGTCGTCGCCCGGCTTCTCGCGGCGGGCGGCGGCTATCGTGCCCATCAGCTCGACGAGCTCCCGTACGGCGGCCATCGCCTCGGCGGGGGTGGTGTCGGTGGCGATGATCACCGTGTGGGACAGGTGGTGCAGCCGGCCCCGGTGCTCGGGGTCCACGCCGAGCAGCTCGCAGATGACGCTCATCGGCAGTGGCAGGGCGAAGTGGGTGCGCAGGTCCGCGACACCGTCGGGGGCCTCGGCCGCCGCCCGTCCGAGGTCGTCGAGGAGCCCGGCGGTCAGCTCCTCGATGCGCGGCCGCAGCCGCTCCACCTGGCGGGCGGTGAAGGCGTTCCCGACCAGGGAGCGCAGCCGGCGGTGGTCGGCGCCGTCGGAGGTGTGCATGCCCTGGGCGTTGGCGAACGCCCGCAGCGGCCAGTTCGGCGGGATGGTGCCGTCGTGCAGGGACGGGAAGTGCCGGGCGTCCTTGGCCGCGTCGGGGTGGGCGAGGAACTCCTTCAGCGCTTCGTGCCCGAGGACGACCGCCCCGGGCACCCCGCCGGGCAGGACGACGTCCGCCACGGCGCCCTGGGCGCGCAGCCGGGCGTTGAGGGCGTGCGGGCAGCCGCCGGCGGGGTCGATGACGTACGCGGGCGTGGGTGCGTTGTCGGGTGACAAGCGGGCTCTCCTGACCGTATGGACGAAACTCGGCCAACAGTGCGGCCTGGAGGCCGGGTTGTACAAGTCCGCCCCGCCGGGGGTCAGAACCAGCTGAGGGTGAGGGGGAACGCGGTGCTCGCGGAGACTCCGGTGGAGTCGGTGGCGGTCACCGTGACCTGTACGGTGCCGCTGCCCCAGGGCTTGCCGGTGATGCGGCCGGAGGCGGGGTCGAGGGCCAGGCCGAACGGCAGTCCGGCGGCGGCGAAGCGGACGGGCGGCTTGCCGCCGGTGGCGGTGAGCCGGATGGTGCAGGACTGGTTGAACCTGCAGGTCTGCGGGCCGGGGTCGGCGACCTTCAGATCGCCCGGGCCGGGTGTGGGGGTGGGCGTGGGAGTCGGGGTGGGGGTTGGCGTCGGAGTGGGCGTCGGCGTGGTGCCGCAGCCCGGGGTGGCCTCCGGGGGCAGCGGGACCCGCCAGATCTGGGTGTCGTTCTCCGATCCGACGAGCAGACCGGTGCAGTCCGCGTACGTGACGGTCTCGCCCTGGGACTGGGCGGGCAGGGCGACATCCGCGAGCTTGGTGCCCGCGGTGTCGTACACGGTGGCGGTGTTGGCGCCGAGCGGCCCGCCGCTGCGCAGGGTGTACGAGGCGCCGGACGGCGAGAACGCGCCGTCGGTGGCGAAGACCGGACCCGGGCGGACCGCGGTGAGGGTGTTGACCTGGCCGGTCAGCGGGGGCAGTGGGGCCTTGTACAACTGACCGGCCGAGCCGATGAGTTTGCTCGCGACGTAGAGCTGCCCGGTGACGGGGTCGGCGAGCAGGGACTCGGCGTCGTGCCTGCCGTCCGCGTAGGCGAAGCGGTACGTCACCGGCGTGACGGTGGCATCGGCGAGCTGCTCGGGCTCGACGAAGGCGTGCACGGCGATCTCGGCGCGCCCGCTGAAGTTGTCGCCGATGTCGCCGACCAGGATCGCCGGCAGGCCGGCCGCGTCCTTGCCGAGGGCCAGCCCCTCCCAGTCGGTGTTGCCGACACCGGAGACGGTGTACGTGGCCCGGAGCCGGCCGGTCGCCGTGGTGCAGTCGATGGCGAAGACCTGGTTGGTGTTTCCGCTGTCGTTGACGGCGTAGAAGACGCCGGGGTGCTTGCGGCTCATGGCGAGTCCGCTGAGCTCGGCCAGGCCGCCGGGGAGCGTGCACTTCTTCTCCGGAGCCAGGGCCGCGGCGGGAACGGACGCGGAGGTGGGCCGGCCGGCCGGGGCGGCGGCTGCGCCGGCCATCCAGACGGCCGCCGGAAGGAGCGTGACGAGGGCCGTGGTCGCGAGGGCGGCGGCCCCTGGGGGCGTGAGGAGTCGGGACATGCACACAATGTGATGGGACGTCAGGCACTGCCGCCAGGGCCGGCGGACACCTCTTTGAACATGGTTCAATGCCGTGCGGGCATGGCTGCCGCGACCTGCCGGTGGTTTCCGGTCAGCGCGCCGGCTCCCGAACGGGTGCGTTGTGCCGGGCGTGCGCGATGAACGCCCGGGCCGCGCGGCTCAGCGGCCGCCGGGCGTGCGCGATCCCCACCGGGCGCAGCAGGGGCGGGGAGAAGGAGCGGATCTCCGCACGATCGCCGAAGGCGCGCACGGCCACGTCCCGGTACCAGATGACGGAGCCGCGCCCGTCCGTCACGCCCGTCACCCAGGCGAGCCGCTCGTCGGCCTCGAGGGAGGGTACGGGGCGCACTCCGAGGCAGCTGAACATGGCCTCCATCTCGGTGCGCCGGCCGGCGCCCGGGGTCGGCAGCACCATCGGAAGGCCGTCGAGCAGCCTGAAGGGCATCGGGGCGGGCAGTTTGCACCCGACCGGGGAGATCAGCACCACCTCGCGTTCCTGGATGTGGTGCGTGGACAGCTCCTTGTCCACCGGCAGGTCCACCAGGGCCAACTCGGCTCTGCCCGTGGTGAGCTCCTGCACGAGGGCCTCCCGGCTGTCGTGCTGCTGGAGCCGGATGTCCACTCCGGTGTGCCGTTCGGTGAAGGCCGGCACCAGGTCGGCTGCCAGGTCCAGGGCCAGGGTGGGGGTGGTGACGAGGGTCAGGACGACCCGGACTCCGCTGCCGTGCGCGGCCCCGATGTCGTCGATCGCCTCCACCGCGTCGAGGACGGTACGGGCGAGCCGGACGGCCCGGGTCCCTTCCGGCGTGAGGTCCACCCCCCTGCCCCGGCGGGCGAGGAGTTCGACTCCGAGGTCGCGTTCCATGGCCTGGATGGCCCGCGACAGGGCGGACTGGGCGACGAAGACCGAGGCGGCAGCGCCGGTGATGGAACGGCAGTCCGCGACGGCCACCAAGTAGCGAAGCTGCGCGAGAGTGGGGGTCATGACCGGACGGTAACCGCGCCGTGCCGCACCTGTAAGGGCCGCAGGGGTGAACAAATACCCACCCGAGGAGCGGAGTTCATGCGCGGTCGGCGACAAAGCATGCCGGTGCGGCATGAGCCCGGGCCGGTGCGGTACGTCGGCGGTGCGCCGGGGCCGACCTCGCCCGGGCGGGATCGGCGCAGGCCACCGGCCCCGGTGGGACCGCGACGGGAGCGGGCGGGGCGCGTTCCGGGGCAGCCGCCGACGCCGAAGGGGCGAAACGGCTTACTCCGCATGACCGTTGACAGTGCAGGGCGGCCACCGCACGATGCATCGCGGCATCAGGGAAGTTGACCACCGTTCAAACCCGCCCGTGCAGGTGCTCGGGCCGCCCGGGCGGCCCTGGCACCGCCTCCCGGCGGGAGACCCCGCCCGCGCACGCCCCCCCACGGCACGACCAGCGCACGCGCCCCGCACCCTCCGCACTCCCTGCACCCCCCGCACTCCCCCGTACAGCCGCGTCCGGCCCCGTCCGGCCTCCGTGCGCCCCCGAGCGCGCCGCGGTGCGCCAGGGGTGCGCCGTCACGCATTGCGACATGTCACACAGCACCGACCAGAGGAGCGCTCGTGACCCCCCAGCCCCCGCGATCCGCCGCCACCCGTGACCTGGTCGTCGCGGTCAGCCCGTTCGAGGAGCCGCACCCGCGGATCGTGATCGCCGCCGAACGGGCCGGGGCCCTCGGGCTGCTCGACCTCGGCCGGGATCCCGCGGCCGCCCGCCACGGCTTCGCGGAGCTCGCCCGCCGGCTCGGCGGCCGGCGCCGGTACGGGGTGCGGGTGCCCGCCGGATGCCCGCTCGGGCCCGAGGACCTGCCGCCCGAGGTGGACACGGTGCTCGTGGCCGACCCCTCGGAGCACACCCCGGAGCAGATGGCCGCCTGGGCCGAGGGCGGGCGGCGGCGTGCCTGGGCCGAGGTCACCGGCCGGGCGGAGGCCCTGATCGCGGTGGCCGCCGGGGCGGTGGCGCTCGTCGCCAAGGGGCACGAGGCCGGCGGCCGGGTGGGCGGGGCCACCACCTTCGTCCTGCTCCAGCAGCTGCTGGCCGGGCCCGGACTCGGGGTGCCCGTGCTCGCCCGGGGCGGGATCGGGCCGCACACGGCGGCCGCGGCCGTCGCGGGCGGAGCCGCCGGGGTGCTGGTCGACGTACAACTGGCCCTGACCGCGGAGGGCGAGGCCGCACTGCCCGCCGAAGTGGCCGCCGCGCTCCGGGCGATGGACGGCTCCGAAACCCGGCTGCACGACGGGCACCGGGTGTACGCGCGGCCCGGCCTGACCCCGCCCGAGGGTCCGGCCGCCGCGCTGCTCGGAGCCCGGGACCTGCGGACCCAGCTGCTGCCGGTCGGGCAGGACGGCGCCTCGGCGGCCCGGCTGGCCGCGCGGTACCGGACGACGGGCGGGGTGCTCCAGGCCGTACGGGCGGCGGTCACCGGGCATCTGGGGGCCGCGGTGCGCACCCGGCCGCTGCTGCGGCCGCTCCCCGTCGCCCAGGGGCCGATGACCCGGGTCAGCGACCAGGCCGCCTTCGCCGAGGCGGTGGCCGCCGAGGGAGGGGTCCCGTACCTGGCGCTCGCGGTGATGGACGGCGCTGACGTACGCAAACTGCTCGCCGAGACGGCCGAGCGGCTCGGGGACCGCCCCTGGGGCGTGGGACTGCTCGGCTTCGCCCCGCCCGAGCTGCGCCGGGAACAGCTGGCCGCCGTGGCCGAGGTCCGGCCGCCGCACGCGATCATCGCCGGCGGCACCCCGGCCCAGGCGGCGCCGCTGGAGGCGGCCGGGACCGCGACGCATCTGCACGTGCCCTCGCCGGGGCTGCTCGAGCGGTATCTCGCCGAAGGGGCGCGGCGGTTCGTGTTCGAGGGGCTGGAATGCGGCGGCCACGTCGGGCCGCGCACCTCGTTCGCGCTGTGGGAGGAGCAGATCGAGCTGCTCCTGGGATGCCCCGAACCGGCCGCCCTGGACGTGCTGTTCGCGGGCGGTATCCACGACGCGCGCTCCGCCGCGATGGCGGTGGCGGCCGCCGCGCCGCTGGCCGAGCGGGGGGCGCGGATCGGGGTGCTGATGGGGACCGCGTACCTGTTCACGCAGGAGGCGGTGGCCGCGGGCGCGGTGCTGCCCGGCTTCCAGCGGGCGGCGGTCGAGTGCACGGAGACGGTCCTGCTGCACACGGCTCCCGGGCACGCCACGCGCTGCGCGGCCACTCCGTACGCCGAGGCCTTCGAGGCGACCCGGCGGCGGCTCGTGGAGAGCGGCGCCGGGGCACGCGCCGTGTGGGAGGAGCTGGAGCGGCTGAACCTGGGGCGGCTGCGGATCGCGAGCAAGGGGCAGCGGCGAGGGGCGGCGGCGCCTGCGCCGCTGGAGCGGGTGGACGAACGACAGCAGTACGCGGAAGGGCTGTTCATGCTCGGCCAGGCCGCGACCCTGCGTTCCGGGACCACCACGGTCGCCGCCCTGCACGCCCAGGTCACCGAGGGGGCGACCGAGCTGCTGGAGCGGCGCGCGGTGGAGCTGGCGGCCGCGGGGCAGGACGGGCCGGCCCCCGGGGAGCCCGTGGCCGACCCGCTGGACATCGCCATCGTCGGTATGGCCTGCGCCTACCCGGGCGCGCCCGATCTCGCCGCCTACTGGGCCCGGATCCTCGCCGGGAAGGACGCGGTGACCGAGGTGCCGCCCGAGCGCTGGGACCCGGCGCTGTACTACGACGCCGACCCTTCGCGGGCCGGCGAGCGCACCCCCTCGCGCTGGGGCGGCTTCCTCGACCCCGTGCCGTTCGACGCCCTCGCGCACGGCATCCCGCCGGCCTCTCTGGCCGCCGTCGAGCCGGTCCAGCTGCTGGCCCTGGAGATCTCCGCGCGGGCCCTCGGGGACGCGGGGTACGGCCGGGACCGGGAGTTCGACCGCTCCCGGACCTCGGTGGTCTTCGGCGCCGAGGCCGGTACCGAGCTGGCCGGGGCGTACGGGCTGCGCGCGTTGCACCCCGCCTACCTGGGCGAGCTCCCGCCCGGGCTGGACGAGCAGCTGCCCCGGCTCACCGAGGACTCGTTCCCCGGCATCCTCGCCAATGTGATCGCGGGCCGGGTCGCCAACCGGCTCGACCTCGGCGGCGCCAACTGCACCGTCGACGCCGCCTGCGCCTCCTCGCTGGCTGCGCTGGACCTCGCCTGCCGCCAACTGCGCGACGGGGACAGCGACATGGTGCTGTGCGGCGGCGCCGACGTGCACAACGGGATCAACGACTACCTGATGTTCTCCTCGGTGCGGGCGCTGTCCCCGAGCGGGCGCTGCCGGCCCTTCGACGCGGCGGCCGACGGGATCGCGCTCGGCGAGGGGGTGGGCGCCCTGGTCCTCAGGCGGCTTGCGGACGCGGAGCGGGACGGCGACCGGGTCTACGCCGTGATCAAGGCGGTCGGGGCGGCCAGCGACGGGCGGTCCCTCGGCCTGACCGCGCCCCGGCCGGAGGGGCAGCGGCGGGCCCTGGAGCGGGCCTACGCGCGGGCGGGCATCACCCCCGGCGAGGTGGGACTGATCGAGGCGCACGGCACCGGCACGGTGGTCGGTGACAGCACCGAACTGACCGTACTGACCGAGCTGTTCGCCGCATCCGGGGCGGCGCCCGGGGCGTGCGCGCTGGGTTCGGTGAAATCGCAGCTCGGGCACACCAAGTGCGCGGCCGGGCTGGCCGGGCTGATCAAGGCGGCCCGGGCGGTCCACACGGGTGTCCGGCCGCCGACCCTGCACATCGAGACGCCGAACCCGGCCTGGCAGGCGGAGACCAGCCCCTTCGCCTTCCCCACCGAGGCGCGGCCCTGGGCGGTCCCCGCCGAGCGGCGGATCGCCGGGGTCAGCGCCTTCGGCTTCGGCGGCACCAACTACCACGCGGTGCTGGCCGGTTACGGGGGCGCCGAGGAGGCCTCGCACGGGCTGGAGGAGTGGCCCGCCGAGTTGTTCTGCTTCCGCGGCGAGGACCGGCGGGCGGCGGGGCGCGCGATGGCCCGGCTCGCGGCCCGGCTGGAGGAGAACGAAGCGGCCGGGCGGCCGTGGGCCCTGCGGGACCTCGCGGCGGAGGCCGCCGCCGAGGGGCAGGGCTCGGGCCCGGTGCGGGTGGCGGTCGTGGCCGGGGACCTGGACGAGCTCGTGGCCCGGCTGGAGCGGGCCCGGGGCTTCACCGCGGGCGAGGGGGTCCACGTACGGGAGGATGCGGCCGATCCACGGAAGGTGGCGTTCCTGTTCCCCGGGCAGGGAAGTCAACGCCCCGGAATGCTCGGTGAGTTGTTCATCGCGTTCCCGGCGCTGCAGGGGCGGCTGCTTCAGACGGCTCCGCGGGCCGTCGTCTCGGCGGTGTTCCCGCCGGGCGCCTTCGGCGCCGCCGAGCGGGCGGCGCAGCGGGCGGCGGTCACCGACACCCGGATCGCCCAGCCGGCCCTCGGGCTGGCCGGGGCGGCGGCACATCTGCTGCTCGGGGAGCTCGGCGTACGGCCGGACTGCGTGGCCGGGCACTCGTACGGGGAGCTCACCGCGCTGTGGGCGGCCGGCGTGTACGACACGGAGAGCCTGCTGCGGCTGAGCGCGCGCCGGGCCGAGGCGATCCTCGCGGCCGCGGGGGCGGATCCGGGGTCCATGGCGGCGGTGACGGCCGCGCCGGAGGAGGTACGGGAGATCGCGGCGCGGTCCGGGTGCGTGGTCGCGAACCACAACGCGCCGCGGCAGTGCGCGATCTCGGGCCCGGCGGACTCCGTGGCCGAGGCGGTGGCGGCGCTGCGGGCGGCGGGGCTCTCGGCGGAGCCGATCGAGGTGGCGTGCGCGTTCCACAGCCCGGTGGTCGCGGGGGCGGCCGCCGCGCTGGCCGAGGAGCTGGCCGGGACGGCGGTTGCCGACGCCGCCGTCCCGGTCTGGTCGAACACCACGGCAGGGCCGTACCCCGCCGGCGCCGAGGCGGTACGAAGCCTTGCCGCGCGCCAGGTCGCAGAGCCGGTCCGGTTCGTGGAGCAGGTGGAGGCCATGTACGCGTCCGGCGTCCGGACGTTCGTGGAAGCGGGGCCCGGCCGGGTCCTTTCCGGCCTGCTGGGCCGGATCCTGCGCGACCGGCCGCACACCGTGGTCCCGCTGGACGTGCCGGGCGAGCACGGCCTGTTCCGGCTGGTCACCGCACTGGCGGAGCTGGCGGCGGCGGGCGTGCCGGTGGCTCCCGAGGCCCTGTTCCGCGGCCGCGGCACCCGGCTGCCGGAGCGGGCCCCGCGGCGGCCGGGCTGGCTGGTCGACGGCCACCTGGTCCGCACCGCGGACGGCGCCCCGGTGCCGGGTGGCCTGCAGCCGGCCCGCCGGGTGGCCCCGGCGGCGCCGTCGGTGTCGCCGGGGCCGTCGCCGTCGCCGTCGCCGGCGGACCACCGCGAGGAGGCGGTCCTCGCGTACCTGCGCGGCTCCCGGGAACTGATCGAGGCCCAACGGGACGTCCTGCTGGGCTTCCTGGGCGCCGGATCGCCTGCGGCACGGCCGTCGGCCGAGGCCCCCGACCGCCCGTGGCCCACTCCCGGGGACGCGCTTCCCGCCCTCGGCACGCGGCTGCCCGGCCGGGCCGGCCCGCACGGATTCCCGGCACCGGCCGACGGCTGGGGGCCGGCGGACGGGCCGTCCGCCCACGGCCCGGCACGGACCGGCCGGGCAGGCCCGGGGCTCTGGGCCGACGCGGGCGGAGCCCCGGTGCCGGCGGCGGCCAACGGCCGGGCCGCAGCGGACGGACAGCCCGCGCAGGACGCCGGATCAGCCGGTGGCCCCAGGTCCGCCGGCGAGGTGATGGACGTCGTCCTGGACATCGTGCACACCCGCACCGGATACCCGCACGACATGCTCGGCCCCGAACTGGACCTGGAGGCGGACCTGTCCATCGACTCCATCAAGCGCGTCGAGATCATCGGCGCACTGGCCGACCGCATCGGGCTCCCGCAGGACCCCGACGGCTCCGCCGAGTCCGCCGTCGAGGAACTCTCCCGCCTCAAGACCCTGAGCGGCATCGTCGACTGGGTCACCTCCCACACGACGGCCCCGGCGGGCGCACGCGAGCCCGCGGCATCCCCGGCCCACGGCCTCGCGGACGGTGCAGCCGACCGGGCCGGCGCAACCGGCGGCGGGCATGCGCCGACGGCATCCGAACCGGCCGGCTCCACAGGCGGCGTCCTCTCCGGCGCTGCCGAGCCCGCCGGGTCGGCGGCCCACGGGCTCGGGGCCCGCTCGGCCGAGCCCGCGGGGTCCGCTGTCCGCGGGCCCGCGGTCCGGCGGTTGCGGGTGGAGGACGTGGCCGTCGCGGATGTGGTCGCGCAGGCGGAGGGGGTTCGGGGGCTGCGGGTCGGGGTGGTCGACGACGGGCAGGGGGTGTCGGCCGCGCTCGGCACGGCATTGCGGGGGCACGGCGCCGAAGTGCGGGTCCTCGCCGAGGCAGCTGCCGAGGGCACTGCAGGCCTCGACGGGATCGTCGATCTCTCGGGGCTGCGGGCCGGCGCCGAGCCGGTGCTGCCCGGCGCGTTTCCCGCACTGCAGCGCGCACTCACCGGCGGGGTCCGCCGGCTCCTGCTCGCCACCACACCCGGCGGGGCCGCCGGCGCCGGTCTGCACGGCTTCGCCCGCAGCGCGGCCCTCGAGTTCCCGGGCAGCCTGATCCGCGCCGTGGAGGTCAGCGCCAAGGAGGACCCCGAGCGGGTCGCGGCGCGGCTCCTCGCCGAGCTGGGCGACGTGCACGGCGACGGCTCCTCCGTGGGGTACACCGCCGAGGGCGTCCGGATCACCCGCCGCCCCGTGCCCGCTCCCCTGCCCGCCGTCGGCGACGGAACGCCTCCGCTCGACGCCCGGTCCGTGGTCCTGCTGACCGGCGGGGCCCGCGGGATCACCGCCCGGACCGCCCTCGCACTGGCCCGCGCCACCGGATGCCACGTCGAGCTGATCGGACGTACGCCCCGGCCCGCCGCCGGCGAGGACCGCTTCGCCCAGGCCACCGACCGCGTCGCACTGCGCGCCGCCCTCATCGCCGACGGCCTCCGCAAGCCCGCCGAGATCGAGGCCGCGGCCTCGCGGATCCTCGCCGAGCGCGAGGTACGGGCCACCCTGTCCGCGCTCGGCGCGGTGGCGGCCTCCGTCCGCTACCACTGCGCCGACGTCACCGACGAACAGGCCGTACGGGCCGTCGTGGCCGACGTACGGGAGCGGCACGGCCGGCTCGACGGCATCGTGCACGGCGCCGGGGTGCTGCGCGACGGGCTGCTGTGCGACAAGCAACCGGCCGCCTTCGCCGAGGTGTTCACCACGAAGGTGACCGGCGCCTGCAACCTCGCGGCCGCGGCCGCCGAGCACGGATCGGGGCCCGCGCCGCGGTTCCTGGCCCTGTTCGGCAGCGTCTCCGGGGTGTACGGCAACCGCGGCCAGACGGACTACGCCGCGGCCAACGACGCCCTCGACTCCCTGGCGCACGCCTGGTCTGCGTTCCTGCCGGGCCGGGTGCTGTCCGTCGACTGGGGTCCCTGGGCCGCGGAGGCGGGCGGGATGGTCACGCCGGAACTGGAGCGCGCGTACGCCCGGCGCGGGGTCCCGCTGCTCTCCGCGGAGGCCGCCACCACCGCGTTCCTCGACGAGCTCGCGTACGGGACCGACGTACAGGTGGTCCTGACGGCCCGGGAGGGCGAGGGCGATGAGTGAGCGCGGGCACGGGGCGGGGCGGGGCCCGCGGCCGACCGATGCGGCGATCGTCGGGATGGGCGCGGTGTTCCCCGGGGCACCGGACCTGGCCGCGTACCGCCGCAACCTGCTGGCCGGCACCGATGCCATCGGCGAGGTACCGCCCGGGCGTTGGGACCCGGAGGTGTACTACGACCCGGGCAGCGCGGCCGGCCCCGCGGCCGGGGACCGCTTCTACTGCCGGCGGGGTGGTTTCATCGACGGTCTGGCCGTCTTCGACCCGACCCGGTTCGGGATCATGCCGACCGCGGTGGAGGGGGCGGAGCCGGACCAGATGCTGGCCCTGCACGCGACGGCCGAGGCGATCGCCGACGCGGGCGGCGAGGACCGGCTCCCCACCGACCGCTCGCGGATCGGGGTGGTGCTGGGACGCGGCGGATTCATGGGCGTGGCCACGGCCCGGCTGGACCAACGGGTGCGTACCGCCCACCAGTTGGCGCAGACCCTGCGCGAGCTGGCGCCCGAGCTCGGCGAGCAGCGGATCGCAGCGGTGCGCGCCGCCTTCCAGGACGCGCTGGGGCCGGAGCGGCCCGACGCCTCGATCGGGCTGGTGCCGAGCTTCACCGCCGCCCGGACGGCGAACCGGCTGGACTTCAGCGGCCCCGCCTACACGCTGGACGCGGCCTGCGCCTCCTCGCTGCTGGCGGTGGACCAGGCGGTCGGGCTGCTGGCCGGCGGGCGCTGCGACGCGGTGGTCGCGGGGGCCGTGCACCACTGCCACATCGCCACGCTGTGGAGCGTGTTCACCCAGCTGCGGGCGCTCAGCCCGAGCGAGCGGATCCGGCCGTTCGACCGGCTGGCCGACGGGACGCTGCTCTCCGAGGGGACCGGGGTGGTGCTGCTGAAGCGGCTGGCGGACGCGGAACGGGACGGCGACCGGATCTACGCGGTGATCCGCGGTACGGGCGTGGCCGGGGACGGCCGGGCCGCGAGCCTGATGAGCCCGCTGGTCACCGGCCAGGTACGGGCCCTGGAGCGGGCCTGGCGCGAGGCCGGTCTGGACCCGCGGGCGGCCGGCTCACTGGGCCTGCTGGAGGCGCACGGCACGGGGACGCCGGTCGGCGACGCCGCCGAACTGGACACCCTGGCCCAGGTGTTCGGCCCGCCGGAGGCCGCCGAGCCGGGCGGCATCGGTTTCGGGTCGGTGAAGTCGATGCTCGGGCACACGATGCAGGCCTCCGGCATGGCCGGGCTCATCAAGGCGGCGCTCGCGGTGTACGAGGGGACGCTGCCGCCGACCCTGCACCTGACGGATCCGCACCCGGACCTGGCCCGGACCCGGATGCGGCCCCTCACACAGGCGGAGCCGTGGGAGCGCGGGCCGGCGCCGCGCCGGGCGGGCGTCAACGCGTTCGGCTTCGGCGGGATCAACGCGCACGTGGTGCTGGAGGAGGCCCCGGGAGCCGCCCGCCCGGCGCCTCCGGTACGCCGCTTCCTGCCTCTGGGGGCCGCGGCCGCGCCGGTGGTCGCCCCGGGCGGGCGGGACGACGTACTCCTGCTCGCGGCGGACGGTCCGGCGGAGCTGGCGGAGCTGCTCGCCGCGGGAGCGGGGGCCACCGGGGCAGGGCCCGTCCGGGCAGGGTCGGGATCCGCGGGCGACGGGCCGTGCCGGCTGGCCGTGGTCGGGCCGACACCGCAGCGGCTCGCGCTGGCCGCGAAGGCGGTGGCGCGCGGCCGGGCGTGGCGGGGCCGCGGGGACGTCTGGTTCACGCCGGAGCCGCTGGGCGGCCGGGTGGCCTTCCTGTTCCCCGGCCTGGAACCGGAGTTCGCGCCGGTGGTGGACGACCTCGCGGACCGGCTCGGTCTCACCGCACCACGGCTGAGCCGGGGCGGGGAGCTGATGGAACGGGCCCTCGACGCGATCGCCGCGGGACGGTTCTTCGCCCGCGTCCTGACGGAACTGGGCATCGAGGCGCACGTGTTGGCGGGCCACAGCCTGGGCGAGTGGGCGGCGATGGTGGCCGCCGGCCTCTATCCGCAGGACGCGGCGGACTCCTTCCTGGATTCGCTGCGGCCGGATTCCCTCAAGGTCCCCGATCTCGTCTACGCGGCGCTCGGGTGCGGGGCGGCGCGGGCGGAGGCGGCGCTGCACGGCGTGGCGGGGGTGGTGGTCAGCCATGACAACTGCCCGCACCAGTCGGTGGTCTGCGGGGACCCCGCCGGGGTGGGCCGGGTCCTGGAGCGGCTGCGCTCGCAGGGGGTGCTCGGGCAGGAACTGCCGTTCCGTTCGGGCTTCCACACGCCGATGTGGGAGCCGTACCTGGAGCAGGTCCGCTCCGCGTTCGACCGGCTGCCGGTGAGGGCCGGGGCGGTGCCGGTGTGGTCGGCGACGACGCTCGCCCCCTTCCCCGCCGACGCGGATGCCGTCCGGGACCTGGTGGTGCGGCACCTCCTGGAGCCGGTCCGCTTCAGGGAGCTGACGCTGCGGCTGTACGAGGACGCGGGCGTGCGGAGTTTCGTCGCGCTGGGCCCGGGCAGCCTGCCGGGCTTCGTCGAGGACACCCTCCGGGACCGCCCCCACCTCTCGGTGGCCACCTCCTCCCCCCGGCTCGCGGGCCTGCCCGCCCTGCGCCGCACCTGCGCCGCGCTCTGGACCGAGGGCCACGCCCCGAACTGGGACCGCCTGTCACCGAGTCCCGCCTCCCCCGCACCGACCGGCCCGGCCCGGGCCGTCGCGGGCGGGGGCGTCGCGGAACGGGCCGTCGCGGAACGGGCCGTCGCCCTGGACCTCGGCTCGCCGTTGGTGCGGCTCGGTGCGACGGCACGCGCCGCGTTGGGGGGTCTGGCTCCCCGGCCGGAGGGGGGAGATCAGCCGGGTCTGCTGTCCGCGCTGGACACCGCCCTCGCCGACACCCGCGCGGCCGCGCAGGCCGTCACCGAGGCCTGGTCGACCGTCCGCGGGGCGGCAGGCCCCGCAGCTGCCGGTCCGCCGCCAGGGCCCCTCCCCTCGCACTCCTCGGGCCCGCTGCCCGGGATGCCTCCGGGCGCGGCCGCACCCACCCCGCGCAGGGAGCTCGGGGCGGGTGCGGGGAGGGCCACGGGGACGCACCGGCTCCGGGTGTCCCTCGACGCCATGCCCTACGTCCGCGACCACTGCGTGTACCTGCAGCCCGACGGCTGGCCCGAGGACTCCGACCGGTTCCCCGTCGTTCCCATGACGACCATGCTGGAGCTGGCCGCCGACGCGGCCCGCCGGCACGCCCCGCCCGGCGCCGCCCTCATCGGCTACGACGACGTACGGGCCCTGCGGTGGCTCCCCGCCGCGCCCGCCCTCGACGTCAAGGTCAGCGTCCGCAGCGACGGGCCCGGGCGGATCCGGATCGGACTCGGCCCGTACGCCTCCGTCGTCGTGCTGCTCGGCCCGGGCCACGGGCAGCCGCCCGCGCCCGACACCACCCCGCTGCGGGATCCGCGCCCCGCCCCCGTCAGCGCCGAGGCGCTGTACCGGGACCGGTGGATGTTCCACGGCCCCCGCTTCGCCGGCGTCCACGAGGTCCGGACCGTCGGCGCCGACGGGATCCGCGGAGTACTGCGGGCCCTGCCCGACCCGGGGGCGCTGCTGGACGCCGCCGGGCAGCTGTTCGGGCACTGGATGCAGCTCGAACTGCCCGTCGACAGGCTGGTGTTCCCCGCCACCGTGGACCGCATCCGGTTCTTCGGGCCACCGCCCGCCGCCGGCGAGCCGGTCGCCGCCACCGCCCGGGTCCGCGAGGTGCGCGACGTCACCGTGCGCGGCGACCTCGAGCTCAGCCGCAGCACCGGTGAGGTATGGGCCCGGATCGAGGGGTGGACGTACCGCCGCTTCGGCGCCGACGAGCGGGTCTGGCCGATGAAGTTCACCCCGGAGGTGTGCGGCATCGGCGAACCGCAGCCCGCGGGCTGGTGCCTGGCCCGGCGCCGCTGGACCGACCCGGCGTCGCAGGAGCTGGTCATGCGCCGCTACCTCGGTGCCGCCGAGCGGGCGGCGTACGGGCAACTGCCTCCCCGCGCCCGGGCGCCGTGGCTGCTGGGCCGGATCGCGGCCAAGGACGCGCTGCGGCAGCTGCTGTGGGACGGCGGTGCGGGGCCGGTGTTCCCGGCGGAGGTCCCCGTCGGAAACGATCCCCACGGGCGACCCGTGCCCGAGGGTGCACTGGCCTCCGGCTTCCGGCTCTCCCTCGCCCACAAGGACCGGATCGCCGTCGCCGTCGCCCACCGGTCCCGGGCGGTCGGGATCGACGTGGAGCCGGTCACCGCCGACCCCGACGCGCTGATCCGGATCGCACTCGCCCCGGACGAGCTCTCCCTGGCCGAGGCCCTGGCCGCCCGCGGTGGAACGGGCCTGCCGGGCGCGCTCACCGCTCTGTGGTGCGCCAAGGAGGCCGCGGCCAAGGCGGCGGGTACCGGCCTCGGCGGCCGCCCGCGCGCCTGGCGGGCGGCCGACGACCCCGGCTCCGGCGGGCTGCGGGTGCTGTCCCCCGACGGGCACCGATACGCCCTCCGTACGTCCTTCCTGCCCGACGGCCACGTCGTCGCCTGGACCGCCCACCCCGCGGCGCCCGACCGCGCCCCCGTCCCCTTCACCCTCACGGAGACCAGCCATGGCCACTGACATCCTCGCCGAGATCACCGGCATGCTCGTGGAGATCGTCGGCGACGAGTTCCTGCTTGCGGAGGAGGTCACGATGAAGACCAGGTTCAACGAGGATCTCGCCCTGGAGAGCATCGAGTTCGTCGCCCTCGCCGAGCTGCTCCACCATCGCTACGGCGCCGGGGTGGACCTCATGGGCTTCCTCGCCGAGAAGGACATGGACGCCATCCTCGCCATGTCGGTCGGTGAACTGGTCACGCACATCGGCCGGGTCACCCATGCCTCACTCGCCCGGGCGGCGGCCACGCCGACCGCCTCGGCCGGCTGAGCCCGCCATGGCCTTCGTCCACGCGAACTCGCTCCGCTTCCACGTCCAGTCGCTTCCGGCCGCCGCCCCCGACCGCCGGGACCTGCCCGCCGGGACCGAAGAGACCGACCGCACCGATCGGCCCGTCGTCGTGTTCCTGCACGGACTGGTCGTCGACAACCTGTCCTCCTTCTACTGTCCCCTCGCCCTGCCCACAGCGCGGGCCGGCCACGAGGCTGTCCTCTTCGACCTGCGGGGCCACGGCCGCACCGAACGCCCCGCCACCGGCTACGACAGCCGCACCGCCGTACGGGACCTCCTCGCGCTGCTCGGCGCGCTGGGACTCGGGCACCGCAGGGTGCACCTGGTCGGCAACAGCCACGGCGGCACCCTCGCCCTGCACGCCGCGCTCGCCCGCCCGGACCTGGTCGCGGGGCTGACCCTGCTCGAACCCCCGCTCAGCGGGGCCTGGGTGGAGAACATGGTGGACACGCTGTCCGCAGCCGCCCTGAGCCTGGAGGGCAGTCCGGTACCCGCCCAGCTGCTCGGCCTCCGGCTGCGCAAGGCCGCCCATCTGACGGCGATCGCCGACGAGCTCCTCAACCGGACCAGCCTGATCGACGACATCGCGGCCAGCCGCACCTTCACTCCCGCCGACTACGCCCGGCTGCGCTGCCCGCTCCTGATCGTGTGCGGAGAACACTCCGAACTCGTTCCGGGTGCACGGGAATTGGCCCGGCACGCAACGCAGGCGAGCACGGTGCTGCGGATCCTGCCCGGACTCGGGCACGACGTACTGAAGGAGAGCAGCGGGGCCCTGCGGGAGGCCGTCCTGGCCCATCTCGAGGCGACGGCCGCGGTGACGGCCGCGCGGGCGGGAGCGCTGGTGCCATGAGGGTGCTCTTCACGGTGCCACCGCTGGCCGGGCACGTCAATCCGACCGTGGCCGTCGGGGCCGAACTCGCCGCCCGGGGACACCAGGTCGCCTGGACCGGGCCGGCCGGGGCCCTGGCCCGGCTGCTGCCCGCGCACGCCCGGATCCTGCCGGCCGGCGAGGAGGCGGGCGGCGGTTACGCGGCGCTGCACGACCGCTGGCGGGATCTGCGCGGGGTCGGGGCGCTGCGCTTCCTGTGGGAGGAGGCGCTGGTGCCGCTGGCCCGGGCGATGGTTCCGGGGGTGACGGATGCGGTCCGCGGCTTCGCGCCGGACCTGATGGTCGCCGATCAGCAGGCCCTCGCCGGGCCGGTGGTCGCCCGCCGGCTCGGGATTCCCTGGGCCACCTCCGCAAGCACGTCCGCCGAGCTGACCCGGCCTTTCGCGGACTTCCCGAAGGTCGGGGAGTGGGTCGACGAGCAGATCTCCGGGTTCCTCGCCGAGTGCGGGGAGGACGGGGCGGACAGGACGGCGGGAGCGAAGGGGGCGCCGCCGGGGGCGGACGGGACGGGCTGGGACCCGCGGTTCTCCGAGCGGCTCGTCCTGGTCTTCTCGACCCCCGAACTCATCGGCACGCAGGACGGCTTCCCGCCGCACCACGCCTTCGTCGGCCCTGCCTTCGGGACCCGTCCGCACCCGCCCGGTTTCCCCTGGCAGCGGCTCGACCCGGAGCGGCGCCGGGTCCTGGTGTCGCTGGGCACCCTCAACCAGGAGGCCGGCGGCCGGTTCTACGGGGCGGTGCTGGGCGCCGCCGAGCGGCTGGCCGACGAGGTGCAGCTGGTGCTCGTGGCCCCCGCGGCCCTGATCGGGGCGGCGCCCGGGAACGTGCTGCTGCTGGAGCGGGTGCCGCAGCTGGAGCTGCTCCCCCATCTGGACGCGGTGGTCTGCCACGGCGGCCACAACACCGTCTGCGAGGCACTCGCGTACGGGCTGCCGCTGGTCGTCGCGCCGATCCGGGACGACCAGCCGATCGTGGCCCGGCAGGTCGTCGGGGCGGGGGCCGGGGTACGGGTCCGGTTCGGCAGGACCCGGGCCGAGGAACTCAGGGACGCGCTCACGGCCGTGCTGGACGATCCCGGCCCCCGCCGGGCCGCCCGGCGGATCCAGGCCTCCTTCGCCGCGGCGGGCGGAGCCTGCGCCGCGGCCGACCGGTTGGAGAAGCTGCTGTGACACCCCGGACCCGCGTGACGACCCCCATGCCGACGACACGGCTCGCCCTCCGCGAGCTCCCGTGGACCTCCGCCCTGCTGCTGGCCGCGCTCGGTGCGGGCACCGTACGCGCCCGGCGGCGGATGCGGGCCCTCCCCGTGCTCCCCGCGCCCCCGGTCGCCCCGGCCGCATCGGCCGGTCTGCCGCGCGCCGCCGGGTGGCGGCTGCTGACCGCGCAGGGGGTGGAACCCGACGCGGCGACGTTCCTGACCGCCTGTGCGTACGCCGACCGGGAGGGCCTTCGGGTGCTGGACCTGCTGCCCGCCGACCTCGCCGCCGAGCATGCTCTGGGGCTGCTGCGCCTGGTCGACCCGGCCGGCTACCGGCAGGACCGGCTCGGCGAGGGGCGCGGCGCCGGGTACGCCGTGCTCGTGGCCGAGGAGGTGCTCGCGCGGGCCGGGGTGGATCCCGGCACGCCCCGGCGCGACCGGGCGGAACTCCTAGCGCTCGTCCGCCGCTTGAAGGAGTTCGCGGCCGACGCCACCGGTCTGGCCGTCGCCCCGGCGCTGAGCTCCGGGCGCCCCGGGCGCTCCGGCCCCGGCACCACCGGGGAGGGCCGGGTCGCCGAGCTGCGGGCCCAGGGGCTGCCGCCGGGTGCGCTGGCCGCCGCACAGCTCGCCGGGCTGGCGGTGCTGGCGGGTGCGGTACTGCGCCAGGGCCGGTGGGGCGCGGCGGCGGCCGGGCTGTACTGGCTCCAGCCGTACCTCGCCCTCGGCGGGCACGGCGGCCCGCTGCGCCCCGCCGACCTGGCCCCGGCGACCGCCATCCGGCCGGTGCGCTCCCTCGACGCCGGCCTGCGTACGGCGGCTGCGGCCGCCCGTACGGCCCGCGGCGCGGCGGACACCGCGCGGGCGGCCTCGTACCGGGCCGAACTGGCCGGCGGAACCGACCGGTTCTTCGAACCGCGCCGCCCCGACTGCCCCTGGTGCGGGTCCCGGCGTCTCACCGTCCGGGTCCGGGTACCCGATCTGCTCCAGGGCAAGCCCGGCCGGTTCGCCCTGGAGCAGTGCGGTGACTGCGGGCACGTCTTCCAGAACCCCCGGCTGACGCCGGAGGGACTGGAGTTCTACTACCGCGATTTCTACGACGGCCGCGGCGGGGAGGGCGCCGGGACGGTCTTCGGCCGGCTCGGCGCGGCGTACCGGGCGCGGGCCGAGATGCTCCGCCCGTACGGGACTCCTGCTTCCTGGCTGGACGTCGGCACCGGGCACGGCCACTTCTGCAATGCCGCGCGGGCCGTCTGGCCGGGTACCCGCTTCGACGGGCTGGACATGGGCGACGGGGTGCTCGAGGCCGAGCGGCGCGGCTGGGTGGCCGCCGGATTCCAGGGCCAGTTCCCGGAGTTCGCGGCGAAGCTGGCGGGCCGGTACGAGGTGGTCAGCATGTACCACTACCTGGAGCACACCCGGGACCCGCTCGCCGAACTGGACACGGCGGCCGAGGTGCTGGCCCCCGGCGGGCATCTGGCCATCGAACTCCCCGATCCGGAGTCGCGGATGGCCCGGCTGCTGGGACCGGCCTGGCTGCCCTGGTTCCAGCCGCAGCACCAGCATCTGATCCCGGCCGCGAACCTGCGGGAGGCGCTGGCCGATCGGGGGTTCACCGTCCTGGCCGAAGAGCACGGCGCGGCCCACCAGGGCAACGACTTCTTCGGCGCGGTGGCGCTGACCGCGACGCGGCTGGCCCCGGATCCGGACCGCCCGTGGGGTCCCCCGGCCACGCCGCGCGGCCGGGCCCTGGCGCGTGCCGTACGGGTGGCGGCGCTGCCCTGCTTCGCCGGCGCGGCGGTGCTCGACGCGCTGCGCACGGCCGCGGCCCGGCGCACGGACGGCGGGAACGCCTACCGGATGCTGGCCCGCAAGGAGGGACCGTGACCGCGCCTCCCGCCCGCGCCGGCGGGCAAGGCGCCCCCGCCGGGCAGGACATCGCCCGGCGGGCCACCGCCGACCCGCTGTTCCGGCTCGTCGCCCATGCCCTGGAGGCCGCTCACGGGCGCCCCCCGGCGGCCGTCTGGAGCGCCCCGTACGCCTTCCACCTGGGGTCGCCGGGGCTGGTGGCGGCGGCCGGCTGGCCGGTGGCGGCGGCCGCGGCGCCGCGCAGCGACGGCCTGGTGCGGCTCAGCTCCCTGGGGCACCCCGCCGACAGCTGCGACGTTCCGCTGGCGCTGTCCGGGCCGCCGCCCGCGATGCCCGACTGGGCCGCCCAGCCGTACGCGGTGCTGCTGGCCCTGGCCCGGGCCGGTTACGGCCGCGGTGGGACCGATCTGCACGTGCAGGGCTCGCTCACGGCCGCCGCCGGGCTGGCCACCGCGGAGCCGGCCGACTGCGCGGTGGCGCTCGCGGCGGTCGACGCCCACACGCCGCCGGGCACGGACCCGGACCGTGCGCAGCTGGCCCGGCTGCTGGCCGGGGCGCTGCCGGACGGTGACGAGGCGCTGCGCCGGGCGGTGCTCTTCGCCCGGCCGGGCGAGGCGCTGCTGGCGGACCGGGATCCGGCGCGGCCGCACCGGTACGTCGCCTTCGACCCGGCGGCTTCGGGCGCGCGGCTGGTGCTGCTGGCCGTACGCACGGATCCGCGCCACCCGGACCTGCGGGCGGCGCTCGCGCAGGCGGTGGCCTGCGCCAGCCGGGCGGGGGCACTGAGCGCCTGGCCCCCGGAGCCGCCCGGGCCACGGCCGGGGCGGAGCGCCCTGGTGCTGCTGCCCGAAGAGCGTCTGGCGGCGGTGCGGGCCGCGGTCGCGGAGGACTTCCGCGGCCGGGGGCGGCCGGTACCCCGCTTCCTGAACATCGCCGTGGCCGGTGCGGCCCGGCGGGAGGAATGAACCACCGATCTCGAGGAGGAACCGCTCATGCCCTCACCCAAGGCCGTTGCGAGACGAAGGACCCGTAGGTCCTCGCTCGTGGCCGCACTCGGCGCGCTCGGCCTGCTGGGCGCCTTCACCGTGGCCAGCTCGCAGGCGGCGGACGGCAGTACGCAGGAGGCCCGGACGGCGGCCGCAGCCGCGGGGCTGCCGGCGTACGACCACGTGGTGGTCGTCGTCTACGAGAACAAGCAGTACGGCGAGATCATCGGCAGCGCGAACGCCCCGTACATCAACCAGCTGGCGAACGGCGGCGCGAGCCTGACCGGGATGAAGGCGCTCACCCACCCCAGCCAGCCGAACTACTTCAACCTGTTCTCCGGCGGCACCCAGGGCATCACCGGGGACGGCTGCTACACCCCGCAGTCGATGACCGCCGCGAACCTCGGCCAGGAGCTGATCGCGGCCGGGAAGACGTTCGCGACGTACAACGAGGACCTCCCGGCCGAGGGGTCCACGGCCTGCACGAACGGCCAGTACGCGCAGAAGCACAATCCGTGGTTCGCCTTCAAGAACGTGCCGCTGAGCACCGGAAAGACCTGGGCGCAGTTCCCGCAGAACAACTTCGCGGCGCTGCCGAACCTGTCGTTCGTCGTCCCGAACCAGTGCAACGACATGCACTCCTGCTCGGTCGGCACGGGAGACACCTGGACGAAGAACAACCTCGACGCCTACGCCCAGTGGGCGAAGGCCAACAACAGTCTGCTGGTGCTGACGTGGGACGAGGACAACTACCTCGGCTCCAACCAGATCGCGACCGTGTTCTCCGGGGCGAACGTCAGGACCGGCAAGTACGCCACCGCCTACAGCCACCACCATCTGCTGCGCACCTTCGAGGACCTGTCCGGCACGGCGACGCACGCCGGGAACGCGGCGAACGTGCAGCCGATCGGCGAGGTGTTCGGCGGCTCCACGGACCCCACACCGACACCGACACCCACTCCCACACCGACTCCCACGCCCACGCCGACCCCGACGCCCACTCCGACGGCCGGAGCTCTGCAGCTCGCCGACCCCGGCCCGCAGAGCTGCAAGTTCAACCAGTCCTGCACCATCCGGCTCACCGCGACCGGCGGCAGGCCGCCGGTCCGGTACGCCGCAACCGGTCTGCCGTTCGGCCTGACGATCGACGCGGGCACCGGCCGCATCAGCGGCAAGCCATGGGCGAGCGGCACCGTACAGGTGACGGCCACCGCCACCGACTCGGCCGGGGCGAGCGCCAGCACCACGTTCGCACTGACCCTCACCTGGTTCTGACCGGCGCGGACACCGGCCGGGCCAGGTGCAGGCGGGTGTGGAAGCAGCCCGCCGACTCCCTCCCGGCCGGGTCCTCGCCGAGCGCGGTGACGGCGGCGACCGCGCGCCGCTGCTCTCCGGGATCCGTGAAGCGCCGCTGGGGGTTCGTGCCCTCGGCGCGCTCCACGGTGAGCCCGTAGGACTCCAGGCAGCGGGCGATCGCCCGGTAGTCGTGGGTGCGCAGGACGAAGGCGGCCACCGGCACCGGCCGGCCGACGGCGGTGAGCAGCCGGGCGAACGTGCGCTCGGTGAGGAAGCTGGTGCCTCCGGTGATGGTGATCAGGCCGACGTCGGCTGCGGAGCGCCGCAGCCGCTCCTCCGGCTCGGCGGTCTCCAGGTTCACGCAGTACCCCTCGTCGAGCAGCCCGGCGGCCACCGCGTAGTCCACGGCGGGGCGCGAGACGTCGACGCCGATGGCCCGTACGGCCTCGGGGCGGCGCCGGGCGGCGTAGAAGTCGCGGTCACGGAGGATCAGTTCGGCGGTGGTCAGCCCGGCCGCCTCGGGCGAGGTGTAGTGCGCGTACAGCTCGTGCAGGGTCACGTCGTGGTTCACGAGCGCGGCGTTGATCCCGTACGAACAGCACAGGTCGAGCATCGTCCGCCGTCCGGCGTCCAGTTCGCCGGCCAGGGCACGGAACACGGGCTGGGCGTGGGCGGGCGTCTGGTACCCGTACGGCCCGAGGCCGGTGAAGTATCCGCGCGGGTCCGGGAGCACGTAGACGTCGTCGAAGCTGGTCATGTCTGCTGTGGTCATCGGTGGGACGTCTCCCTTGTCCGGGACGGGGTTCGGCGGCTCAGTCGTATCCCGCCGGACGAGGTGCCTGAAAGGCCGCCGATCCGGCCAGCGGCGCGCGTCCGCGCTTCCGTGCCCGGCGGGCCCTCGCCGCGTAGGGTCGGGCCATGGCGGAAGCGCGGCGGACTCTCGAAGGCAGGGTCGCCCTGGTGGCGGGGGCGACGCGGGGCGCGGGCCGGGGTACCGCGGTCCAGCTGGGCGCGCAGGGCGCGACGGTGTACGTGACGGGGCGCAGTACGCGGGGCAGCCGTTCCGAGTACGACCGGCCGGAGACCGTCGAGGAGACGGCGGAGCTGGTCACGGCGGCGGGCGGGCAGGGCATCGCCGTGGTCGCGGACCACCTGGTGCCGGCGCAGGTGGAGGCGCTGGTCGGGCGGATCGACGCCGAGCAGGGGCGCCTCGACGTGCTGGTGAACGACATCTGGGGCGGCGAGCGGCTCTTCGAGTGGGACAGCACGGTGTGGGAGCACGACCTGGACAACGGGCTGCGGCTGCTGCGGCTCGCGGTCGAGACCCATGCCGTCACCAGCCATTTCGCGTTGCCGCTGATGCTGCGCGAGCCGGGCGGGCTGGTGGTGGAGATGACGGACGGCACGGCCGAGTACAACGCGAGCCGCTACCGGGTGTCGTTCTTCTACGACCTCGCCAAGTCGGCCGTCCTGCGGATGGCGTTCGCGCTCGGGCACGAGCTGGGGACGCGCGGGGCGACGGCGGTGGCGCTGACGCCGGGCTGGCTGCGCTCGGAGATGATGCTGGACAACTTCGGCGTGACCGAGGCGAATTGGCGGGACGCGCTGGGGAAGGTCCCGCATTTCGCCATCTCCGAGACCCCGTCGTACGTCGGGCGGGCGGTCGCGGCGCTCGCCGCGGACCCGGAGGTGTCGCGCTGGAACGGGCAGTCGCTCTCCAGCGGGCAGCTGGCCCGGGTCTACGGGTTCACGGATCTCGACGGCAGCCGGCCGGACGCCTGGCGGTACCTGGTCGAGGTCCAGGACCCGGGCCTCCCGGCCGATGCGACCGGTTACCGCTGACCGCGCCGACCGGTCAGGGCGACTCCGGCGGCCTTCAGGGCAGCCGGAGTTCGCGGGCTTCGCCGAGCGGGGCGAAGAACCGCTCCACGTCCTCGTCGGTGACGTCGGCGAGCGCGGGCGGGGACCAGCGCGGGGTGCGGTCCTTGTCGACGACCTGGGCTCGGATGCCCTCCACCAGGTCGGGCGCGCGCAGGGCGTTGCAGGACACCCGGTACTCCTGGACCAGCACCTGCTCCAGCGGGCCCAGGGCGCGGGCCCGGCGGACTGCGGCGAGGGTGACCTTCAGCGAGGTCGGGGACTTGGCCAGGAGCGTCTCGGCGGTCTCCTTGGCGGCCGGATCGCCCTCGGCCAGCAGCCGCTCGACGATCTCCTCGACGGTGTCCGACGCGTAGCAGCGGTCGATCCACTCGCGCCGCTCGGCCAGTTCCCCGGGGGCGGGGGTGCCGGCGAAGTGCGGCAGCACCTCGCCGGCGGGCGATCCGGCGAGGGCGGCGATCAGTTCCGGGAGCCGGTCGGCGGGCACGAAGTGATCGGCGAGTCCGCACAGCAGTGCGTCGGCGGCCCCCACGGCGGTGCCGGTCAGTGCGAGGTGGGTGCCGAGCAGACCGGGGGCGCGGCCCAGCAGGTAGGTGCCGCCGACGTCCGGGACGAAGCCGATACCCGTCTCCGGCATGGCGACGCGGGAGCGCTCGGTGACGACGCGGACGCTGCCGTGGGCCGAGACGCCGACGCCGCCGCCCATCACGATGCCGTCCATGAGCGCGACGTACGGCTTGGGGTAGCGGGCGATGCGGGCGTTGAGCCGGTACTCGTCGCGCCAGAAGTCGGCGGACGCTGCGGTTCCGGCCTTGGCGTCGTCGTGTATGGCGCGGATGTCACCGCCGGCGCACAGGCCGCGTTCACCGGCGCCGCGGATGAGGACCTGGTCGACGTCGGGGTCCCGCTCCCAGGCGCGCAGGGCCTCGTCGATCCGCAGCACCATGGGGTGGGTGAGGGCGTTGAGGGCCCTGGGACGGTTGAGAGTGATCAGCCCCGTCCGGCCATCGGTGGCGAGCAGGACCGTGTCGTCGACGGCTTCTTCGGTCTTCACACCGGCCAGTATGTAGCGTGGATGAGCATGCGGAAGATCATTCTGATGAGTGGGATCTCCCTCGACGGCTTCTTCGAGGGGCCCGAACGGCAGATCGACTGGCACCTCGTCGACGAAGAGCTGCATCAGCACTTCAATGACGAGACCCGCACGATGGGCGGTTTCCTGGAAGGCCGCGTCACCTACGAGCTGATGGCGGGGGTCTGGCCGACGTTCGATGCCGACCCGGCCGTCGGCGGGCCGATGGCCGAGTTCGCGGGCATCTGGCGGGACATGCCGAAGTACGTGTACTCGCGCACCCTGCAGCAGGCCGACCTCGGCTGGAACTCCACACTCGTGCGGGACGTCGTCCCGGCGGAGGTCGCCGCGCTCAAGGCGGCCCCGGGCGGCGACCTGGTGCTGAGCGGAGCCGATCTCACCGCCTCGTTCCTGCGCCACGACCTGGTGGACGCGTACCGCATCTACGTGCACCCGGTGCGGATCGGCCGTGGCAGACCCCTGTTCCCGCCGGCCCCCGCCCCGGTACCGCTCCGCCTCGAGGGCACCCGCACCTTCGGCAACGGCGTGGTGCGGCTCTCGTACGCGCGCCCCTAGGGGGCTCGCCTCAGGGCAGATGCCGGGGGTGGGCCCCCGGCGTGTGGCCGAAGGCCCGGCGGAAGACGTCGATGAAGGCGCTCGCGGAGGACCAGCCGCAGCGGTGCGCGACCGCGGTGACCGGGGTTCCGACGGCCAGCAGCCGCAGCGCCCGGTGCAGCCGCAGCTGGGTGCGCCACTGCGGGAAGGTCATGCCCAGCTCGGCGCGGAACAGCCGGCTCAGCGTCCGCTCGCCCGCCCCGGCGCCGGCTGCGGCGCTCAGCGCGGCCAGCCCGCGGGAGTCCGCCGGATCGGCGTGCAGCAGGTCGCACACCGCCGCCAGCCGGGGGTCGGCGGGCGCGGGCAGGTGCAGCGGCTGCAGCGGCGAGGCCCGCAGCTGGTCGAGCAGCACCCCGAGCATCCGGCGCCGCTGGGGGCTGTCGTCCTCGGGGGACCGCGTGTAGGCCAGGATCAGCTCCCGCAGCAGCGGTCCGACGGCGATCACGGCGGGGCTGTCGAGGGACAGCGGGTTGAGGTGGGTGGGCAGGCCTACGGAGTGCAGGTCCGTACGCCCGTACGCGCGGTGCTCGTGCACCGTCCCGGCCGGGATCCACAGCGCGCGGGTCGTGGGCGCCACCCACGTACCGGCGTCGGTGGTGATGGACAGCACCCCGGAACCGGCGTAGGCGATCTGGTGGTCGTCGTGCCGGTGCGGGTCGATCCCGACGTCGGTGTCGAGCTCGCGGATGCTGGTCGCGGCCCGGGGAGTGTGGCGGATTTTCTGCATCACCCGGCAATTTATCGGAAGCGGGCCGCCCGCGACACCGGAGATCCTCGACCGGTGAACCCATCGAAGACCGCTGCAGAGCAGCTCACCGCACCCACTGCACGGACCGCAGCGCAAACCGCTCCGGCGCGGCGCCGCCGCATCGCGGCCTACGCGGCCGGGCATTCCTGCGTGGACGTCTACCAGGGCGCCGTCGCCGCGCTGGTCCCCTTCCTCGTCTCGGAGCGGGCGTACGGCTACGCCGCCGCCTCGGGCATCGTGCTGGCCGCCTCGCTGCTGTCCTCCGTGGTCCAGCCGCTGTTCGGGGCGCTGACCGACCGCCGGCCGATGCCGTGGCTGATCCCGCTGAGCACGGCCGCCGCCGGCCTGGGCATCGCCCTGGTCGGCGCGGACGCCGGCTATCCGGCCACCGTCGCCGCCGTCGCCCTCTCCGGGCTCGGTGTCGCCGCGTACCACCCGGCGGCCGCCCGGCTGGTCCGCACGAGCGCGGGCGGCCCCGGGCACGCGGCGATGAGCTGGTTCGCGCTCGGCGGCAACATCGGCTTCGCGTGCGCGCCGCTGCTCGCCGTCGGGGCCCTGTCGGTGCCCGGGCCGGCGGGCTGGTGGCTGCTGGCCCTGCCCGCGGCGCTCGGCGTCGTACTGAACCTTCCCCGGCCGGCGCCGGACCGGGCGGCCGGACCGGGACCAGCGCAGAGGGCGGCGGACACCGACGCGGCGGCCGGACCCGAGGACCGCCGGGCGTTCCTGCGGCTCTCCCTCGTGGTGGTCGTCCGGTCCGTGGCGTTCATCGGGCTGAGCACGTTCATCGCCCTGTACGTGCGCGAACGCGGCGGCGGTGAAACCGCCGGGGCGGTGGCCCTGTTCGCGCTGTTCTCGGGCAGCGCGGGCGGCACCCTGCTCGGCGGCCGGCTGGCCTCCCGCTGGGGCCGGGTCACCACCGTCCACCGGGCGTACGCGGCGGCCGCCCCCGCCGTCGCGGGCGTGCTCTTCCTGCCGCTGCCCCTGGTGTACGTCTGCGCGGCGCTGGCGGCCGCCGCCCTGTACGTGCCGTTCTCGCTCCAGGTCACGCTGGGCCAGGACTACCTGCCGGCCCGCATGGGCACGGCGAGCGGGGTCACCCTCGGCCTGACGGTCAGCGTGGGCGGTGTGGCGAGCCCCTTCATCGGCGCCCTCGCGGACGCCACCTCCGTGCGGACGGCCCTGCTCCCCCTGGCCGTTCTCCCCCTGCTGGCATGGGCCCTGGCCCGGCGGCTGCCGGAGCCCGCGGCCCCGGAGCCCGCGCCGGGCGCGTGAACGAGGGGGACCGGGCCGGCCGGGGTCAGTCCTTCGGGAGGGCGCGGTGGGCCTGCCAGGCGGCCAGGGCCTGCTGCCGGGTGCCCTCCGGGTGGCGGGCGTGCCAGTCGCGCAGGAACCGGTTGAACTCGAACTGGGCGGCGACCTCCTGGGGTTCGGCCGCCCGGGCGCGGGTGCCGTGCCAGTGGGCGACGGCCTCGGCGAGGGTGTGTCCCGCGTGCCGGGCGACGTAGTCCCGCATGAAGGCGTCGAAGTGGAAACCGGGCCCGATCTCCCGGACGAAGTACTCCCGGAGCACCTGGCTGCACCGCTGGCCCGGCGGGATCACGGTGTCCCCGTCGACGGGGGCCGTGAGCTGACGCCCTGCGGGGCGCGGGGCCCGGGCCGGCTGCGGCGGCCGGAGCCCGTCGAGTGCGGCGGCCAGCCGGGCCGTGAGCGCCACTTTGCCGCCCCCGGCGGACAGGCCCATCTCCCTGGCGAGGGAGGACAGTTCCGCCAGGGTCCAGTACCAGCGCATCAACTCCGCCCCGGTCAGCGCCGGCGTGAGGGCGGGTCGAACCTCTTCTTTATTCGTACTCACGTTCCCACCCTAAGGGCTGTCCCGTAATCCCCGGTGGATCAGCGCGCGGCGTCAGATGCGGTGCATCGCAAGGCGGAGGAGCGTCCTCATACCGGGCGTATCCGGGCGCTCCGACAACGCGGCGAGGCGCCGTAGCCGTCGTCGTGCGCCCGCCGGGGATTACCGGACAGCCCTTAGGCGGCCTCGGGAAAGTGCGGCGCCCGTCCCGCCACCGCCACGCCGGTCGACGGGGACCGAGCCGCCTGCGGGCTGCGGCGGGGGTTACATGGGGGGTGAACCTTGACGCCCGGACCCACCGGAGGAGACCCGATGACCGCCGCAGCCGACCGCACCCCCCTGACCCTCGACGGCGGCACCGCCCTGGTCCTCATCGACCTCCAGCAGGGCATCCTGGCGCTGCCCACCGCCAGGCCCGCCGCCGAGATCCTGGGGAACGGCATCGCGCTCGCCGAGGCGTTCCGCGCCCACAAGCTGCCCGTGGTGCTGGTCAGGGTCGCCTGGTCGCCCGACGGCGGCGACCTGCCCACCACCGAAGTCGACCGCCCGGGTCCGGCCGCCGCCCCGCCCGCCGCGTTCTCGGAGATCCCGGCCGAGCTCGCCGCCCTCGGCGACGTCGTCGTGACCAAGCGCCACTGGGGCGCCTTCACCGGGACCGAGCTCGACCTCCAGCTGCGCCGCCGCGGCATCCACCGGATCGTCCTGGCCGGCATCTCGACCAGCATCGGAGTCGAGTCCACCGCACGTACGGCCTGGGAGCACAGCTATTCCCTGGTCTTCGCCGAGGACGCCACCGCCGACAGGGACCCCGAGTCCCACGCCCACTCGTTCGGCAAGATCTTCCCGCGCATCGGCAAGGTGAGCACGACCGCCGAGATCATCGCCGCACTGAACACCTGACGACACCTGGCGACACCTGACGGCCATTTCTGACGTGACATCAAATGGCCTGAATTGCTGCTGTTTCAGCTGTGGTTATGCTCATCACCCAAGTGAACGAGGACTTTTATCGATCACTTATGGGCAGAGTGGGGCGGCCGATTGACACCCCCACGCGACCGCAGGACCGGAGAACCGATGGACAGCAACCTTGTCATCCAGACCCCCGCTGGTGGCCAGGAGTTCGATGAGGCCCAAGTGCCTCTCTATTACAGCCGCAAGACCGCGGACATACTTCACAAGTACGGCCCGGGACCCAGAGTCCATTTCCACATGGGTCTTTTCACCCCGGGTGCGACGCCGAACACCACGGTCACCCAACGCGTGCTCAAGCGCCGCATCGTGGAGTCCCAGGAAGCCATCGTCGAGCACGCGGCCCGCAGTTGGGGGGCGTACTCCACTCCCCCCGGCAGCGTCCTCGACATCGGCTGCGGAGTCGGCGGCGGGTCGCTCTACTGGGCCCAGGAGCACGGTGCGACGGTCACCGGGCTCACCGTCGCGGCGGATCACATACCCGTGATCGAGGACTTCGCCCGCCAGGCCGGCGTGGGCGACCGCGTCACCCCCCTCCTGGCGGACGTGCACGCCTTCACGGCCGACCGCAAGTACGACGCCGCGTACGCCAACGAGAGCTCCGGCTACATGGACCGCGAGCGGCTCTTCCAGGTCGTGGCCAAGTCCCTCAAGCCCGGCGGCTGGTTCGGCATCCAGGAGCACTTCATCTGCCGGCCCGAATGGACCGATTTCATCGACCGCTACTACAAGACGCGCCTCGGCACCCTCACCGAGTACCTCACCGCCGCCGAAGCCGCCGGATTCGAGCTCGAACAGGACGAGGACGTCACCGACCGGGTGGCCGAATTCTGGGTGCAGTCGATGGCTTGGAACACCGCCGAACTCGACCGCGCCGAGCAGTCGGGCCCCCGGGCCGCGTGGTCGTGCGAACGGCTGCGGGAATCCACCATCACGCACGGGAAGCTGTTCCGTATCTGGCGCGACCACGCACTGGAGACGCGGCTGATGCTGTTCCGTCTCGGCGGGGGCAGCTGACCGATGGCACCCGTGTACCGCGAAGACTCGCACCCCTCCCGCATCGGCTGGCAACTGCCCCCGTTCTACTGGCCGTTCGAAAGGGATCTGATCCATCCCAAGGCGGCCGAGCTCGAGGAGCGGGCCATCGCCTGGATCGACGCTTTCGGCTTCTACCCCGACGCCACCGAGCGCGCCTGGGGACTGGCCACCCGCAGCGTCGACTTCACCTGCCGGATCATCCCGTACGGCGATGTGGAGCCGATGCTCCTCTTCGCCGAGTGGAACTACTGGGCCTTCGCCACCGACGACTGGCAGGACTCGGACGCCGGCGCTGCGCGTACGGCGTCCGTCGTCGACCAGGGCACCCGGCTAATCCGGACGCTCGAGGCGCCCGGATCCGGCCTGCTTCCGCCGGGGCCGCACACCGCTGCGCTGGAGGACCTGGTGGCCCGCGCCCGGGCCATGCTCACCCCTTTCCAGCTGCGCCGCTTCACCGAGGGCGTCCGGGACTGGGTGTTCGGCGCCGCCTCACAGGCCGCCAACGCCGAGCGGGGCGTCATGCCGAGCCTCAACGACTTCGCGGCGACGCGGATCTCGGTCGGCGGCACCCGGTTCCTCCTGACCTGGTGCGACGTGGCCAACGGGATCGACGTACCGGCCGAGGTGCTGTATTCCGCGCCCGTCCAGGCCCTGACCGACGCCGCCGGGTTCATCGTCGCGTGCGACAACGACCTGTTCTCGTACAACAAGGACGACCACCACGAGCCGCGGGAACAGAACCTGCTCAACGTGCTGGCCCGGCACCACGGCTGTACGCCCGCCGAGGCGCTGCCCGCCGCGTCCGCGCTGCGGGACCGGGCGGTGACGCTGTTCGTCCGGCTGAGCGAACAGCTGGCGCGCGGCGCCGACGAGCAGCTCGGACGCTATCTCGTCTCACTGGAGCACTGGATCGCGGGGGACACCGAGTACCACAACCGGGCGCCCCGCTACGCCAGTCCGCGCAACCGGAACGTACTTCCGGCCGAAGGCGCGTCGTACGGGATCACCTGGAGTGACACGCCCAGCGACCCGAGCGTCGAGCCGCTGCCGATCCCGGCTCTCGCCTGGTGGTGGCAGCAGCTCGACGACGCCCCGCGCTGAGGTCAGCGGCGGCCGCGCAGGCGCGCCCACCAGGAGCCCCGGCCCGTCGGCCGCTCCCCCGGAGCGGGGACGACCGGCGGGGCCGTGCGGGGCGGCCGGGCGGCCGACCTGGGTACCGGCGTGGAGCCGGTGACGGTGCTGCCCCTTGGGGTGAACCGGACCGGGAGCGCCACCAGGTGGCGGGACATCAGCGAGGACGTCCACTCGAGCTCGTCCTCGGGGACGGCCAGCTCCAGATCGGGCAGCCGGGTCAGCAGGGTGTCGATGCCGGTGTCCGCGACGGCCCGGCCGATGTCCTGACCGGGGCACTCGTGCGGGCCGCTGCTGAAGGCCAGGTGGGAACGGTTGCCGTGGACGGGCAGGGTCGCGTCGGGCCGGATCTCGGGGTCGAGGTTGCCCGCCCCCAGCCCGAGCAGCAGCATGTCGCCGGCCTTGATCCGCGCTCCGCCCAGCTCCGTGTCGCCGGTGGCCCAGCGCCCGAGGATCGTCATGAACGGAGGCTCGTCCCACAGGACCTGCTCCAGCGCGTCCGGCAGCGTCATGTGCCCGCCGGACAGGTTCGCGCGGAAGCGGCGGTCGGTGAGCACCATGCGCAGGGTGTTCGCGATCAGGTTGGCGGTCGTCTCGAAGGCCGCGATCAGCACCAGCCTCAGGTGCTCCACGATCTCGTCGTCGCCGAGTGCCGTGGGGTGCTCCAGCAGCCATGTGGTGAAGTCCCGGCCGGGCGCCTCCCGCTTGCGCACGACGAGTTCCCGGAGGGTGGCCGAGACGTACTCGAAGCTGGCGACTGCCGTCTCGGTGCCCTGGATCATGTCGCGGGCCGCCTCGACCAGACGCGGTCCGTAGGACTCCGGCGCCCCGACGAGCTGGGTCATCACCAGCATCGGCAGCGGCTCGGCGAAGTCTGCGACCAGGTCGGTCTTCCCGGACTGGGCGAACGCGTCGATCAACTGGTCGGCGAAGCGCTTGACGTAGCGTCGTATGCCGCGCCGGTCGAAACGCTCGAGCGACTCGGTGATCGCACCGCGCAGCCGCTCGTGCTCGACGCCGTCGACCAGGTGGCACACCGGCTGCCAGGCGGTCATCGGCGTCAGGGGGTGGTCCGCCGGGACGTTGCCCTCCTGCATGTCCCGCCAGTGGCGCGGGTCGCGGGCGAAGCGGGACGGGGTGCGCGCCACGTCCAGGTTCTCGCGGTGGCCGAGCACCAGCCAGGCCGGCAGGTCGCCCTGGACCAGGACGGGGGCCACCGCACCGTACTCGGCGCGCAGCTTCTCGTACAGGCCCACGGGGTCGGCCTCGGCCTCCGGACCGTAGAGCCGGTGGGCGGGGCAGCCCGGCGGCGGGGCGGAAGGGGACGGGGTGCTCACAAGGCCTCCGGGGTCGCGGCGAGGGAGTGCAGGTAGCGCATCAGCGTCATCAGGACGTCGCGGCTGGAGTCGCGCCGCCGGGCGTCACAGAAGACGAGCGGTACGGACGCGGGCAGGTCGAGGGCGGCGCGCAGGTCCTCGAGAGGGTGCTCGGGCGCGTCGGGGAAGGAGTTGACGGCGACCACGAACGGCACACCGCGCTCCTCCAGCCGGCCGAGCACGTCGAAGCTGACCTCCAGCCTGCGGGTGTCGACCAGGACCACCGCGCCGAGCGCGCCCTCGAACAGGCCGCGCCACAGGAACCAGAACCGCTCCTGGCCGGGCGTGCCGAAGAGGTACAGCACCAGCTCCTCGTTGATGCTGATGCGGCCGAAGTCCATGGCCACGGTGGTGGAGGTCTTGCGTTCCACCCCCGCCGTGTCGTCGACGCCGACCCCTGCCTGGGTCATCGTCTCCTCGGTGGTGAGCGGCCGGATCTCGCTGACCGAGCCGACGAGGGTCGTCTTGCCGACCCCGAAGCCGCCCACGATCACCACCTTCACTGCGGCGGCGGCCGTGGCCGGCAGCGCGTCCTCGCGCCGGGGCGCTGTGGCCCGGTCAGAGCTTTCGAAGTCCATCGATGACTGCCTCAATCAGTGCCAGGTCCGGGAGTTTGGCGGGGGCTACGGGTGGGCGGGAGAGCACGTGTCCGGCGGCGAGCAGGTCACCGAGGAGCACGGTGACCACGCTCACCGGCAGGCCGATATACGCGGAGATCTCGGCCACCGAGAGCGGCGACTGGCACAGCCTCATGATCGCCGCGTGCTCCGGCTGCATCCCGGGCCTGGGCCCCGACTTGGCGATGATCAGCGTGACGAGGTCGACGTGGGCGGGGACTAACCCGCCACTTCGGCCGCCGGTGATCACGTAGAGCCGCTCGGGGGTGCCGTCCTCCCAGTCGCCGCCTGGGTTGCTCACGCCGGCTGCCCGTCGCGGCGCGGCGGGCTGCTCAGGTGTTCTCCGATCCGGGCGACGAGGTCGCGCATGCGCTGGCCCATCAGGCCGGCGTCGACGCCTTCGTCGGCCAGTACGGCGAGGAAGGCGCCGGCGCCGGCCGCCATCAGGTAGAAGAAGCCGCCGTCCATCTCGATGACGACGAGCCGCATCCGGCCGCTGCTGCCCGGGAGTTCGGAGGCGACGGCGCCGGCGAGGCTCTGCAGTCCGGCGCAGGCGGCGGCGAGCCGGTCGGCGGTGTCGGTCTCCGCGCCGTACTGCGCCATGCGCAGGCCGTCGGCGGAGAGGACGACGACGTGGCGGGTCTGCGGAACGCTCTCGGCCAGGTCCTTGAGCATCCAGTCCATATTGGTCTGCTGCTGACTCATGGCTGTTCCCCCTTGCTCGCCGAGGCCGGCGAGGCGTCTGTGTTCTGGCTTGCTGCGCCGCTCCGGCTCGCGGCGGTCTGGCTCGCGGCCGTCTGGCTCTCCCCGGACAGGCCGCCCTGGAAGGCGGCCAGCCACATCCCGGGCTGTACCTCGGGCTGGGGATCGGGCGCGGGCTCGGGCACGGCTCCGTACCCGTATCCGGCGCGCTCCGCGGCCGCCTCGGCCGCTGCCGTGATCCGGTCGCCGGTGGCGATCGGCTCCGGCGCCACGGCGCGGGTCTTGCGGCGGCGCTGCGGCAGGCCGTTCGGGGTCCGCTCGGTCACGGCGGGTACCTCGTCGGCGGCTGCCGGCATCCGGGGGCCGGTGACCGGCCGGGCGGCCGGCTCCGGGCGGGCGGCCGGTACTCCGGCTTCTGCGGTGGCTGCGATGGCGGCCTCGGTCGTCGCCACGCCGGCCGGCGGGAGGGCGGCGCGGGGGCCCGAGGCGGTGCCGATGCCGTGGGCGACGCCGGTCGCGGCGGACGCGGTGGTGATCAGCTGCTGCGGGATGACCAGCACGGCCCGTACGCCGCCGTACGCCGACGCACGCAGCGAGACCTGGAAGTCGTACGCCTGCGAGAGCCGGCCGACCACGGCGAGGCCCAGGCGCGGGGTCTCCCCGAGGTCGGTGAGGTCGATGCCCTGCTGCGCCTGGCGGAGCATGCGCTCGGCCCGCTTGCGGGCCTCCTCGCTCATGCTCACGCCGCCGTCCTCGATCTCGACGGCGATGCCCGAGTTCACGTCGACGGCGGTCAGATGGACCTTCGTCTGCGGCGGCGAGTAGCGGGTGGCGTTGTCCAGCAGCTCGGCGAGCGCGTGGATGAGCGGTTCGACGGCCGGTCCGACGACGGCGACCTGCGAGACCGAGTGCAGCTCGACGCGCTGGTAGTCGATGATCCGCGACATGGCACCGCGCAGCACGCTGTACAGCGGGACGGCCTTGCTCCACTGGCGGCCGGGCCGCGCCCCGCCGAGCACGGCGATGGAGTCGGCGAGACGGCCGATGAGGGCCGTGCCGTGGTCGAGCCGCAGCAGGTCGCCGAACACCTCCGGGCTGCGGCCGTGCCGGTCCTCCATCTCCCGCAGTTCCTGGGCCTGTTGGTGCACGATGGCCTGGACGCGGCGGGCGATGTTTACGAAGGCGCGCTGCGCGGAGTCGCGCAGGTCCTCCTCGGCGACGACGGCGTCGAGCACCGAGCGCAGTACGGCCTGGTGCGCCGCCCTGAACTCCGATGTCAGGCCGGGCCCATGGGTCTCGGGCTCCTCCAGGGAGGCGAGCACCTCCTCGGGGAACTCCCCCTTGCGCAGCCGCTCCACGACATCGGGCAGCAGCTCCTGCGCCAGCCGTACGGCCTCGGCCTGCTGCCGGTGCAGGGCCGCCTCCTGCGCGGCGACCGTCAGCCGCAGCGCGGCCACCGCTTTGCCGCGCCGGGCGGCCTCACCGCAGGAGAGGGCCACGGCCACGAAGGCCACGGCGCCGATCCAGGCGACGGGGGTGCGGGCAGGTGCGGACACCTGCGCCACGGCGATCGCCGCAGCGGCGGCGGTCAGCAGGGCGGGCAGCGCCCATGCGACGGGTGAGGTGGGCCCTGGACTTCCGGGCGACGATCCCACGCGAACCATCAGAACCCTCAAACGATCGAAAGCGAATGATCATATGACAACGGCCCGGAATCTTAGCGTCTATATGCACGGCCCTTGACAGCAGGTCATGATCCGGACGCAGCAAGCGGGTTGACACTCCCCGATCTGGCCGAAACCCGCGGTCTACCCATACGGCACGCGCGCCGTACACGACCCGCAACTCCCCCGCCGGCGCCCGCCCGCCGCCCGTTCCGCACCCTGCATCACCCCGTCACGCCGCCCGTCGCGGATCGGCTGATTCCCGCCACCTGCCGTCGGTGGGCCTTGCACGGGCGGGTGGCCCTGGACGGGTGGGCAGGTGGCTGCCGCTTCCCCCTGGATTGACGCAATCCGGTGAGTGTCGGCGCTCACATGGCTAGGCTCGCGGCAACTGTGCACGTTCACACGTCCGGGACGGTGGGGATGAAGTTACGCATTCTGGCGAACGGTGACGAGGAGTCACTCGTAGACCTTCAGTCATGGCTGGCCGACGATCCCGGAACCGCCCGACTGCCGATCGCCACGGTCACAAGGCCTGGACCCACGATGGGAGCGCTGGAAGCGCTCGACGTCGTCGTGGGCAATGCCGTCGACATCGCAAACTTCGCTCTCGCCTACGTGACTTGGCGTTCCGTGAAGCGCGCCGAGCAGCCCGGGCCTGCCAACGGCGGAGAGAGTGGCGGGCAGCGCCTCGTACACGGGGACAGCACGGTGAGCATCGGCCACCTCTCCCCGGAGGAACTGGCGGACCTGCTGCGCCGCCTGAACGACACCCGGCCCGCGGGAGCAGACGAGTGACCTCGGGTGTCTCCCGGTCGCGGGCCGTCCTCTTCGGCGTCCACGATTTCGGCCAACTGCCTCCGCTGGACGGCGTCCGCCACAATGTGCCGGCCTTACGGGCGCTGCTCACCAGCGAGGACGTCGGTGGACTGGCGGAGAGCGATTGCATCGTCGTGCCACACGACGGGACGCAGCAACAGATGCTGGATGCCTTGCACGACGCTGCGGAGGAAGCCACCGATCTGCTGCTCGTCTACTACGCGGGACACGGGCACTTCGGTGGCCGCGATCGCTCGTTCTTCCTCGCCACGAAGGACTCCAGCGGACATCGCCCGTACCACTCGGTGAAGTACAACGACATCCGTGACCTCGTCTCAGGATCGGCCGCGCAGCGGAAAGTGGTCGTCATCGACTGCTGTTTCAGCGGTCGGGCCCTGTCCATGTCGGACGAACAGACTCCGACACAGCTGGACATGGAGATCACCGGTGCTTGCGTCCTGACCTCGGCGGCGGAGACGGAGCGCTCCCTGTGCCTGCCGGACGGCAGCGTTTTCACCACGGAACTCACCGGCCTGCTGCGGGAAGGGCTCAGCGGCGAACTGACCGGAGGGCGCCGGGGTGAGCACCTTCCCGAACTCACCATGACCGACGTCTTCAACGCCCTGCACGCCAGGCTGCACGGCAGGACGGTCGAAGGCCTCCGAGTCCCCCAGCCCAGGATGAGCACCCGCGACCTCGGTCACCAGATCGTGCTCGCCCGTAACCGGGCGTACGCGGGGACAGAGGAGGGCGGCGCCGGGTACGGAGCGGCGTCACCACCCGAAGAACACGAGTGGGTGGCGGCGGCGCGCGACCATCCACTGTGGAACTACGTCGCTGACGAGCGCGGACTGCCCCTGCTGCGCGATACCGCCACCGCGCTCGCCTCCCGGGCTGCCGCCGCGACGACGCGGGACAACGCAGCGCTGGCCGGCGACCCGTGGCACTCGCTGTCCTTCACCGATCGGATGGCCGAGTGGACCGACAGCTTGGTGCTGGACAGCAGCCTGCGCCCCGAGGAACTCGAGCTCTCCGCGGCCGAGGTCTTCCTGCTCGTCACGCATCCGTACCTTCACGCCGCGTTCTGGAAGCACAACGCGAGCCAATACAGCGCCATCGACCCGACGAACCTCGCGGACGTGCAGAGCACGTCCCCGGCCCGGCGGAGCTACGAGTTGTTCCTGCGGGGCCAGCCCCGGCTGGTCCGCCGGGCTCTGCGGAGCAAGGACCCCGGCGCGGCGGACGCGATCGGCTGGTGGCTCTTCCACCGCTGGCTCATCCGGCAGGCGAGGTTCTACGAGCCCTCCTCTGTTGAGACCCTGCTGGATCACCTCGCAGTACCCCTGGGCCAGCGCTCTCCGAGGGAGAAGCGACTCGTCGAAGATGTTCTGGAGCCCTCGCTGATGGCCCAGCTCCTGCGCTCCCCCCGGCTCCCCGGGATGCTTGAGGAAGCCGCCACCAGGCCGCGAAGTGTGGGAGTGGCAGAGACCGCGCAGCGGGTCCGGACGCACCAGCTCGCAGAACTGCTGCGCATCGCCCACCTCTTCGCAATCGACCCGATCGCCCTGCCCGACGTGCTGGTGGACCACATCGGCATCGGCTACGCCGTCGACCTCCCGAGCCTTCACCGTACGCTCGCGGGCTTCCGGTGGGAATCGAATGGCAGGACCCGGGTCCTGAGCGCCACCTGCAGCCATCTCGCAGTCGACCTCGGACTGCGCCAGCACGCCTCCACCCTCGACACGTTCCTGGCCCGGATCGACATCAGTACCGGCGAGGAGGAGCGGCCGGCACTGCTGCGCAATCTCCCGCTGCACGTCACCGCCGAGCAGGTGATCCCCGCGACGGAGGCGAACGGCCGCTGTGCCTACGAGTCGACCGAGCTGCGGTTTCGGCTCGCCGACGACCGCATCCAGGAACTGTTGATGGGCGAGGAGTTGTACGGAGATCCTGCCCTCGCCATCCGCGAGCTGTACCAGAACGCCTTGGACGCGTGCCGGTACCGAGAAGCGCGTACGAAATACTTGCGCGCCACCGGATCCCAGCTGGCGCCGTACGCCGGCACCATCACTTTCAACCAAGGAATCGATGAGAAGGGCCCGTACCTGGAATGCCGTGACAACGGGATCGGCATGGGGGAGGTCGAACTCAGAGATGTCTTCTCGCATGCCGGAATGCGATTTGCCGACCTGCCGGAGTACATAGAGGAGCGAGCAAGATGGCGGGAACACGGCATCTTCATGCACCCCAACAGCCAATTCGGCGTGGGCGTGCTCAGCTACTTCATGCTGGCGGACGACATCACCGTCACCACCTGCCGTCTCACTCCTGACGGACTGCCGGGTGAGCACCTGCGCGTCGAGATCGCCGGTCCCGGCTCCCTGTTCCGCATCCAGCGCCTGGAACGCTGTCCCGACGCCTACACCAGCGTCCGCCTCAGACTCAGGTCGTCCGACGTCGCGTCGTGTGTCGATGTATTGCGCCGCATCCTGTGGCTGTCCGACTTCGAAGTCACCGCGCGCGACGACCGGGGGGAGACGCAGCTCTGGGAGGCGAACGTGCTGTGCGACACGGCTCCGCTGGGCGCGGACGATCCCCACGATCCGGACGTCGTGCGCGTGGAGGGCGCGGTCACCGCGGCCAGCTCGACGCCCGCAGTCTGGTGGTGCAGTACCCGAGGCGCGGTACTGGCCGACGGGCTGTGGGCCGGCGAACACCGCTTCGGGGCAGTGGTGAACCTGTCGGGCGAGCACACGCCGCGACTTACCGTGGACCGGCGGCGGGTCATCAACCCCAACACCGCCGAGATCGAACGGTTGCTTCGGCAGGAGATCCCCAGCCTTCTCGCCGCCGAAGACGCTGTCTTCCGGCACGGCTGGCTGGCGCGAGTGCTAGAGGAAAGTCCGGGGCTGGCCGACGAAATCTTTGCCGAAGCGGTGCGAGCCCGGTTCGCACCATGGCGAATCGCAGGGCGCGAGGTGGACATCACCAAGTGTGGCTACTTCGCGGAGGACGACAACCTCAATGGGTCCTACGATCCAAACGATCTCTTTCTCGGCCGTCACACCAGCCTGAGAGATGCGGAAAACTTCAGGATGGAGGCTTTGACGAACGCAGGATTGTTTCCGGGGCTGGTCGTCGCGAAGCCCTCCTCCTCCTCAGGCCTGCCGGTACCGTCCGATATTTATCTTTTGATCCCGAAATGGAAAACGACTGAGGCCCCTATGAGGTGGCCGGGGTCGACGTCATTTCCTGGATCCGAGATCAGTATCGGACTGATCGTGCAGGCCGCCGACAGGACCGGGCGATCCACCGAGGAGGTAGCCGCTCGCCTGGAGCAACTCGGCTTCCTCACCCCCGCCATACCATTGCCTCAGCTCGAGACCGGCGACCTCAGCATCATCAGCGAGCGCATCACAGGAAACCCTCCCTGGCTCAGCCCCGGAAATCCGGTGCACCCCGCTCACATCATCCAAGCCGCAATCGCCACCGGACACACCACCGACCACATCATCAACCGCCTGACCAAGCTCGGCTACCACATGCTCACGCGTTCGACATCGCCCTTCGATCCTGGCGACCTGCGCCTCCTCAGCCGCGACCTGGACGAGGAGATGCCCTGGCTCAACCCCGAGGAGCCAGTCGGTATCGGTCACGTGGTGCAGGCTGCCGACGGGACCGGACGGTCCACCGAGGAGGTTGCTGCTCGCCTGGAGCAACTCGGCTTCTTCACCCCCGCCATACCATTGCCCGAGCTCGAGACCGACGACCTTCTCATCGTCAGCGAAGGGCTCACAGGAAACCCGCCCTGGCTCAGCCCCGGAAAACCGGTGCACCCCGCTCACATCGTCCAAGCCGCAACCGCGACAGGACACACCACCGACCACATCACCAACCGCCTGACCAAGCTCGGCTACCACGTGATTGCCGGTCCGGCACCGCGATTCGAGCCTGGCGACCTGCGCATCCTCAGCCAGCGCGGCACTGAACGAGCACCTTGGCTGGACCTGCATGAAACCGTTCATCCCGCCCAGATCGCGCTGGCCTCCTCCGCGACGGGACACACCATCACATACGTAACCGCTCGTCTGACGGAATTCGGCTACCGCACTCCCGCTGCCCGTCTGCCTTCGGTAGAACCGGACGACCTCAGAATCATCAGCCGTGATCTGGATGCAGAGTCGCCCTGGCTCAGCTTCAACGATCCGGTCCAACCCGCTCACCTCGTGCAAGCCGCCAACGTCATGAAGCGCTCCCCCCACGCCATCGCCTCCCGTTTGGAAGAGCTCGGCTACAGGCTGCCCGACTTCATCGGCCTGACCAACGAGCCGCATGCTCCGGAGCAGTCGGCCACCGAATCCGTCAAACGTGTTCCCGAGAGGCTGCCCCCCGCAGGCGAGAATCGTGGGGCCGGGCGTCAATAGACGCCGGAAAACGATCAGGGCCGTTTCGGATTTCTCCGAAACGGCCCTGATCTCCGACTCTTTCGAGTCGGGACGACAGGATTTGAACCTGCGACCCCTTGACCCCCAGTCAAGTGCGCTACCAAGCTGCGCCACGTCCCGTTGTGCTGTTGATCTGGGGTTTCCCCCGTCCCTGCGGCACATGCAGAACATTACCCCACGTAGAGGGGTGCGCATGCACCGGTTTCCGGCGGGAGGGAGGATGGCCGGGTGAACGGACGGGATCGGGACGGTGAGGGGCGGGCGCGGAGCGCGCGGCCCCGGGACGGGCTGGGGCGGCCACTGCCCTATGGGGAGCCGGGGGTGGAGCGGCAGCCCGAGGGGGTCGTGCGGACGCCCGCCGAGACACTGGCCGAGGCGCAGCGGCTGCTGGACGCCGGGATGCCGTTCCACGCGCACGAGGTGTTCGAGGACGCCTGGAAGTCCGGTCCGCCGGCCGGGGCCCCGCTGTGGCGGGCCCTCGCGCAGCTGGCGGTCGGCCTCACGCACGCCGCCCGCGGGAACGCCGTCGGCGGCGCCCGCCTGTTGCGCCGCGGGGCCGACGCACTCGCCCTGGCCGGGCGGGACACGGCGGCCGGGCCGGAGCCTGCCACCGGCACGAAGCCCGCCGCCGGCCCGGGAACGGCCACCGGTCCGGAGACGGTCGCCGGGCCGGGCGGGGCGCAGTCTCCGTACGGGATCGATGTGCCGGGCCTGGTCCGCTGGGCCCGGGAGTTGGCCCTGCGAGTGGAGGCCGGGCCGGCGGTCGACGCGGCGGCCGAGTCCCCGCGCCTCGCCTCCCGGCCGGATCGACCGCACCCCGCCTGACCGCGATCGGGCCGATGCGGCCGACCGGCGGCGGCCGGGGCCAGGGCGGAGGCCGCAGCGGCGGGCCGGGGCCAGGGCGACGGCCAGGGCCAGGGCGACGGCCGGAGCGGCGGGCCGTGCGCCAAGGCGAAGGCCAGGGCCAAGGCGGAGGCCACAGCGGCGGACCGTGCGCAGGGCGAAGGCCAGGGTCAAGGCGGAGGCCGCAGCGGCGAGCCGTGCGCCAAGGCAGCGGCCAGGGCCAAGGCGACGGCCGGAGCGGCGGGCCGCGGGCCAGGGCGGCGGCCGGGGCTCCGGCCGCACGCCAGGGCTCCGGCCGGGGGGGCCGGGGCAGCGGACGGGGCCAGGAGACTCCGGCCCGGAGCCGTGGCGGCGGCCCGGGAGCCGGCCCAGGCCCCGGCGGCGGCCGGTGCGGCAGTGGGCTACGCGGGCTCGAGGAGGTCCCAGCGGTTGCCGTAGAGGTCCTCGAAGACGGCCACCGAGCCGTACGCCTCGTGGCGCGGCTCCTCCAGGAAGCGGACGCCCTCCGCGGTCATCCGGGTGTGGTCCCGGGCGAAGTCGTCGGTGTACAGGAAGAAGCCGACCCGGCCGCCCGTCTGGTCCCCGACCCGGGAGCGCTGGGCCTCGTCCTTGGCGCGGGCCAGCAGCAGCGCCGCCTCGGTGGCACCGTTCGGGCGGACCACGACCCAGCGGGAGCCGTCCGGGCGCTCGGTGTCCTCGACGAGGGTGAAGCCGAGGGCGCGGGTGTAGAAGTCGATGGCCTCGTCGTAGTCGTGGACGACGAGCGCGGTGAGGGCGATGTATGCGGGCATGGAACTCATTCTGCTGGTCCGGTCAGCAGGATCACCTCCAGGGTGCGGGGACCGTGCACGCCTTCCACCCGGTCGAGCTCGATGTCGCTGGTGGCGGAGGGTCCGGAGATCCAGGTCAGCGGCCGCGCCGGGTCCAGCAGGGGCAGCGCCTGCGGGACCGAGTCCACCACCTGGTCCGGGACCCGGACCACGCAGACGTGGTGGTCCGGGATCAGCGTGATGCGGCGCCGGCCCTGCCCGGGGCCGCCGTCGAGGACGATCGTGCCGGTCTCGGCGATCGCCAGGGCGCAGCCGGTCACCACGCTGTCCACCGCGTCCAGTTCGTACGGGGTGGAGGCGGCGCGGTCGTGGACGCGGGTGGCGTCGGCCGCCGCGAGCCAGTACGGGGGCAGGCCGGGCGGGACGAGCACCGTCCGCGCGCCCCGCTCGGCCAGCAGCCGCATGAGGAGCAGCGCGAGCCCGTCCTCGTCGGTGCGGTGCACCTTCGCGCGGTACTCGGCGAGGTGGGCGGCGAGGAGGTCCGCCGTCTCGGCCGGGGTGCGGGTGCCGTGGACCGCGAGGTAGTCCCGGGGGACGGCGGGGTCGGGGGCACCGTCCGCCACCGCCCGGCGGATCCGGCCCAGGATGCGGTCCTTGCTGCTCATTCCCGCCCTCCTCGCGCCCGCCCGCCTCTCCCGTCTCCCCCGTCTCCCCCGTCTCCCCGTTCCCGGGACCACCAGTCGCGGAACGGTTCCGGCGGGAGGTCCGGGAGGTCCCGGGTGTCCGTCCAGGCCCGACCCGGGCCCGGCAGCCGGCGCGGCCGCAGCCGGCGGGACCGGGCCAGGAGGCGTTCTCCGGCGCGCAGCGCGCCCGGGTGGTCCAGGAGCAGGCGGGCGGCCCGCATCGCGGCCCGTTCGGCGGTGTGGCCGTGCGCGGGGCGGATCCGGACGCGGATGCCCTCGCGGGTCACCGGGCCGCCCTGGGCCACCCGTTCGCGCAGGTGGACGAGGACCTCGGGGATGTCGATGGCGACCGGGCAGACCTCGTAGCAGGCCCCGCACAGGGTGGACGCGTACGGCAGCGAGGCGTCGATCTCACTGCCCGTACCCCGCAGTTGGGGACTGAGGATGGCGCCGATCGGCCCGGGGTAGACCGAGCCGTACGCGTGGCCGCCGGCGCGCTCGTACACCGGGCACACGTTCAGGCAGGCGGAGCAGCGGATGCAGCGCAGGGCCTGGCGGCCCACCTCGTCGGCGAGGGTGTCGGTGCGGCCGTTGTCGAGGAGGACGAGGTGGAAGGCGGAGGGGCCGTCGCCGTCCGCCCCTTTCGATGGACCCAGCCCCGTCCACATCGTCGTGTACGGGTTCATCCGCTCGGCCGTGGACGAGCGCGGCAGCGTCTGGAGGAAGATCTCCAGGTCCCGGAAGGTCGGCACGACCTTCTCGATGCCGACCACCGAGATCAGGGTCTCGGGCAGCGTCAGGCACATCCGGCCGTTGCCCTCGGACTCGAAGACGACCATCGTGCCCGTCTCGGCGACCATGAAGTTCGCGCCGGAGACCCCGACCTTGGCGCGCAGGAACTTCTCGCGCAGGTGGAGGCGGGCGGCCTCGGCGAGCTCGCGCGGGTCGTCGCCCAGCCCGTCCGGGGCGGGGCGGCCCCAGTGGCCCATCTCCGCCGCGAAGACGTCCCGGATCTCGGCCCGGTTGCGGTGGATGGCCGGGACCAGGATGTGCGAGGGGCGGTCGTGGCCGAGCTGGACGATGAGCTCGGCCAGGTCCGTCTCGTACGCGGCGATCCCGGCCGCTTCGAGGGCCTCGTTGAGGCCGATCTCCTGGGTGGCCATGGACTTGACCTTGACCACTTCCCGCTCGCCGGTGGCCAGTACCAGCCCGGTCACGATCCGGTTGGCCTCGTCCGCGTCGGCCGCCCAGTGGACGGTGCCGCCCGCGGCCGTCACCGACTCCTCCAGTTGGAGCAGGTAGCGGTCCAGGTGGCGCAGCGTGTGGTCCTTGACGGCCTTGCCCGCCGCGCGCAGCCGGTCCCAGTCGGCCAGCTCGGCGACGGCCCGGGCCCGTTTGTCGCGGATGGTGTGGGTGGCGTGCCGGAGGTTGGCGCGCAGCACCCCGTCCCCGACGGCCTCCCGCGCCGCATCCGGGAAGGCCGGGAACGCCGGGAACGCCGGCATGCCCATGAACGTGCCGGTCATCCGAACGTACCCGTCGTACCCGTCGTACGCGTCATCGCAGCGGTTCCTCCTCCGTCGAGGCCAGGATCTCGGCCAGGTGCAGGGCCCGCATCGCGTCGCCCCTGCGGTGCAGGATTCCGCCGAGGTGGGCCAGGCAGGAGTTGTCGGCCCCGCACAGCACCTCCGCACCCGTCCCCACCGCACTGTCGATCTTTTCGGTGCCCATCGCCGCGGACACGTCCGGGTTCTTCACGGCGAACGTGCCGCCGAATCCGCAGCACTCCTCGGCGCCGGGCAGCTCGACCAGGTCCAGGCCCTTGACGGCGGCGAGCAGCCGCCGCGGGCGGTCCCCCAGCCCGAGCCCCCGCAAGCCGTGACACGAGGGGTGATAGGTGACGGTGTGCGGGAAGTACGCGCCGACATCGGTCACCCCGAGTACGTCCACCAGGAACTCGGTCAGCTCGTGGACACGCGGTACGAGGTCCTCGGCCAGCGCCACCAGCCCCGAGCCCCGCCCCTCCTGCTCCGCCAGGCGGGCGATGCGCGGGTAGTGGGCGCGGACCATCGCGGCGCAGGAACCCGACGGGGTGACCACGTACGGGTACCCCGCGAAGGCCTCGGCGGTGCGCCGCAGCAGCGGTTCGCTCTCGCGCCGGTAGCCGGTGTTGTACTGCGGCTGGCCGCAGCAGCTCTGGGCCGCCGGGAAGTCCACGCCGACGCCGAGCCGCTCCAGCAGGCGTACGACGGCCACGCCGGTCCGGGGGTACAGCGCGTCGTTGACGCAGGTGACGAACAGGGCGGCACGCATGACGGGCAGAATAGCGGCGTGAAGAAGTTCTCAGTGATCGGCATAGGCGCGGGCGACCCGGACCACCTGACCCTCCAGGCGGTCAAGGCGATCGGTGCGGCGGACGCATTCCTCATCCTGGAGAAGGGCGAGGAGAAGGCGGATCTGACCGGGCTGCGGCGCGCGATGCTCGAGGAGCACGCCCGCCCCGGCCACCGGCTCGTGGAGGGCCGCGACCCGGACCGGGACCGGACACCGGACCGGTACGCGCCGACGGTGGACGGCTGGCGCAGCGCGCGGGCCGAGATCTTCGAGCGGTTCATCGCCGAGGACCTGGCGGACGGCGAGACCGGGGCGTTCCTGGTCTGGGGCGACCCCTCGCTCTACGACTCCACGCTCGCCATCCTGGACGAGGTGCTGGAGCGGGGCCGGGTGGCGTTCGAGCACGAGGTCGTGCCCGGCATCAGCAGCATCTCCTCGTTGCTCGCCCGGCACCGGACCAACCTGAACCGGGTCGGCCGGCCGGTCCAGATCACCACCGGCCGGCGGCTGGCCGAGGGCTGGCCGCAGGACGTGGACGACGTGGTGGTGATGCTGGACGCGCGGCACGCCTTCACGGCCCACCTGGACCAGGACCTGTTCATCTACTGGGGCGCCTACGTCGGCACCGCGGACGAGATCCTGGTGTCGGGGAAGCTGGCGGAGGTCGCCGGCCGGATCGAGGAGCTCCGGACCGAGGCCCGCGCCCGCAAGGGCTGGATCATGGACACGTACCTGCTCCGGCGCGGCTGAGCCCCGTCATCCCACGTAGCCGGGGAGCACGGCGGCAAGGCGCTCGTACTCCTCGGGCCGGTTGTAGACCTGCCCGCAGACGCGGATGCCGCCGCCGCCCGGCCACGGCCAGACCAGCACCCGGATGCCGTGTTCCGCCGCGATCCGCTCGCGCAGGGCGCGGGCGGCCTCCGGGGTCTCGGCGGTGCCGGGCGGCAGCCGCAGGGAGCGCATCGCGAGGCCCTCGGTGTACGGGAGCGGGGTGAGCCCGGGGATCTCGGCGAGCAGGGCCGCGCCGTGGGCGGCGAGGGCGCTGTTGTGGGCCCGCACCTTCGCGGCGTCGAGCCGGTCGAGGAGGTCCAGGCCCTCGGGGGCGGCGAGCCAGCCGGTGTAGTCGGCGGTGGCGCGGTTCTCGACGGAGCGGGGGAACCCGTCCGCGTCCTCCCAGGAGGGCACCAGCGCGCGGACCCGGCCGCGGTGCTCGGGGGCGACGGCGAGGACGGCGCTGCCGGAGGGGGCGTACCCCCACTTGTGCAGGTTGCCGAACCAGAAGTCGGCGCCCCCGGCGAGCGGGTCCGCGACCATGCCGGGGACGTGCGCCCCGTCGACGATGGTGGTGACCCCGCGGGCGGCCAGGTCGGCGAGCAGCCGGGGCGAGGCGATGAGCCGGGCGGTGGGCGAGCTGATGTGGTCGAGCAGCGCCACCTTGGTACGGGGCGTCAGCCCGGCCAGCACGGTCTCGCGTACGGCGTCCTCGTCGGGCAGGTACGGGTCCAGGGCGACGGTGTTGACGCGCGCGCGGCGGGCCGCGGCCGCGACGACCGTGCCGTAGCCGTGGTCGGTGACCAGGATCTCGTCGCCGTCGGCGAACGGGACGGCGTCGAGGGCGAGGTTGGCGCCCTCGGTGGCGTTGGCGATGAGGGCGATGCCGTCGGGGTCGGCGCCGAAGTGCCGTGCGATGCGGGCGCGGGCCCCGGCGATCCGGTCCGCGGCACCGATGAAGAAGGCGTCGGGATCGGCGTGGAGCTCCGCCCGGAGCGCAGCCTGGGTCTCCTGCACGGGCAGCGGTACCGCGCCGAAGGACCCGTGGTTGAGGTGGGCGATCTCCGGATCCAGCCGGAACAGCCCGGGTCCCCCGGGGAAGACGACCGGGGCGGCAGGACGCAACGGAGCGGCGGGGGCGGTCGGGTCGGTCACGGGTCCTCCGAGGGGTGATGTGCGGTTGCCCGGATGATGCGGGCCGCCCCGGACGGCCCGGAAGGGCCAATACCGCGAAGGTGGCCGGTATGCGGCCGACCCTGGTGCGGGACAGCCCTTAGTCACGCCCGCTGGTGACGGCGTAATACTGCAGGTCCTGGACCTTCACCGTGCGGTCCGCCGCGTAGGGCAGTTTCACCTGCGTGCCTGGCTTGCCGTCGCGGACCACCACCGCCGAGCTGGTGCCCGGGCGCAGCGGGAGCAGTGCGGAGTGGATGCCGGCCGGGGCCTCGTGCTCGTCCTGGGCCGTGCCGACCGCCGTACGGACGGTCGCCGGGGCCGTCAGGAAGCTGAGCACCTCCACCGAGTCGCGGGGCGCGGCGCTGCCCTTGCGCGGGGACATCACCAGCGACTGGGTGCCGGTGGGGTCTGCCGCGGCGAACTGGGTGCGGGCCGAGACGTACAGCGTGTCGCGGACGATCTTCGGCCAGCTGCCCGTCTTGAACTTGGTCAGGTAGTACGAGGAGAGGTCCAGGTAGGCGTACCCGTTGTGCAGCGAGGGCGCGAACTGGCTGCCCTCCGAGTAGTCGTTCCAGGTGGTGAGCTGCACCCAGTCGGCGCCGTCGTCGATGGCGTGCGTCCAGGTGGAGCGCAGGGTGGCGGTGTTGCCGGCCTCGTCGTAGATGCCCTGGTTGGGGCGGGCGTCCTGGACCGACACGGGCTGCATCCAGATCTTGCCCATGCCGTGGGCCCGCTGCACGTCGCGGGTGGCGCTCTCCTGGCCGACGTAGCTGCGGCTGCCCCACTCGGAGAAGCCGTGGCTGATCGGCGCGAACCGTGCGCTGTTGGCGTCGAAGTCGAGGAACGTCGGGACGAAGGCGGTGCGGATGCCGTGCCGGGTCTTGAGGAGGTCGAGGACCCGGGTCCACCAGGCGACGTCCTTCGCCTCCGCCTTGAAGGGGGAGACGACGAGCCGGCCGTCACCGAGGCGGTGCGCGGCGGGTGCCTTGCCGAGGGCGGCGACGGCGTCGGCGAGCACGCCGGGGTCGTCGGTGTTCAATGAGGTCATGTCCGGCATCAGCATGATCTTGAATGCGGGGTCGACCGCACGGGCGGCCTCCATCAGGAGGTGGGCGCGGTCCCGGTTCGGCCCGGACAGGGAGAGCATGTCGAGCGTGAACCCGTCGAGGCCGGCGGCGCGGGCGGTGCGCACCTCCTGCTCGAGGTTGGCGCGTTCCCAGTTGCCCTCCTGGGGCTTGACGGGCAGCGGCCGGTCGCGGAGCAGGCCGCCGTACCGCTCGTGCTTGCCGTTCTCCCCGCCCGGGTTCAGGTAGTTGCGGGTGTAGTAGTCGGCGTCGGCGCTCGCGTTGTCCAGCGAGAGCGGGTACGGGGTGAAGTAGTGCGCGAAGACCAGCTTCCGGCCCGCGCCGGCGGTGCGCAGGGCGGTCGGCCCGGGTAGGTCGAAGGGCAGGGCTCCGGCGGGCCGTTGGCCGCCGGCGTCCCCCGCGCCGGCGGCACTGCCGCCCTGGCCCTCGCCGCCCGGGCTCCCGCTGGGGGCGGGCGGGGCCTGGGCGGTGGCGCCGGGCACGGGGCTCCCGGAGCCCGTCCCGGGACGGGCGGACCAGGGCGCGCCGACCGCGGCAGCGGAGGCGCCGTCCTGGCCGGAGACGCGGGCGAACGGGTCCCAGGCGATGCCGGTGGCGGCGCAGACGCCGACGAGCAGGAAGGCGGCGGCCAGCAGGGTCAGCAGCGGCCGGCCCCGGAACCCCCGGCGGCGGCGGTGCGAACTCATCGTGGATGCCCTCCCCTGCGCTGTGTCCCGGATGCGGGACTTGCACAGCAGTAGAGCCGATCGGAGGCTTCCGGACAACCGTTCGCAGGGGCAAGGGCATCGACCGGGGCCGGTCCGGCGGGAGGTCAGGAGCGGGCGGCCGCGACGTTCACGTTCTCCAGGATCCCGAGGGCGTCGGGGACGAGAACGGCCGTCGAGTAGTAGGCGCTGACCAGGTAGGACATGATCGAGCGCTGGTCGATGCCCATGTAGCGGACGTTCAGGCCGGGTTCGTACTCCTCGGGGATCGCGGTCGGGCGCAGGCCGATGACTCCCTCCTGTTCCTCGCCGGTCCGCAGCGCGAGGATCGAGCTGGTGTGGCCGCCGACGACCGGGATCTTGCCGCAGGGCAGCAGCGGGATACCGCGCCAGGCGGGTACCGGCTTGCCCTGAACCTCGGCGTTGTCGGGGACGAGCCCGCGCTTGTTGCACTCGCGGAAGAAGGCGGCGATGGCCTTCGGGTGGGCCAGCAGCACCTTGGTGCCGCGGCGCATGGTGACCAGCTCGTCGAGGTCGTCGGGGGTGGGCGGCCCGGACCAGGTGTTGATCCGCTGCTCGTACGCGGCGTTGTGCAGCAGCCCGAACTCCCGGTTGTTGACGAGCTCCCACTCCTGACGCTCGCGCAACGCCTCGACGGTCAGGCGCAGTTGCTGCTCGAACTGGTCCATCGGGTCGTTGTAGAGGTCGGCGACGCGGGTGTGGATCTGCAGGACGGTCTGGGCGAGGGAGAGTTCGTACTCGCGCGGGGTGAGGTCGTAGTCGGCGAACGTGCCGGGCAGCAGGGTCTCGCCCGCATGGCCGGAGGCGAGCTCGATGTCGGCCTCGCCGCGCCGGTTGACCGGGCGGCGGCCGTTGTCCACGTACCGTTCGAGATGGGCTCGCAGGGCGGCGGAGCGCTCCAGGACCTCCTGGAACGCACGCCAGCGCAGCACCATCACGGTGCCGGCGGTGGCGGCCCGTACGGAGTAGTCCCAGCGCGGTTCGGGCCGGCCGAGGGCGTCGTCGCCCAGCTGGTCGCCGTCGGCGACGACGCCGAGGACGTCCGGCGCGCCGTACTTGCCCTGGGCGCGCTTCTCGAGGCGGCCGTGGGCGATGACGAAGACCTCCTCCACGGGCGCTCCCTCCTCGACCAGGGTGTCGCCTGCGCGCAGGTCCCGTTTGACGAAGCGCACGGCGAGGTCCTCGAGGACCTCCTGGTCCTGGAAGCCCCTGAGGGTGGGGAGTTCGCCCAGGGTGGGCGCGAGGATCCGCACGTCGTCGGCGCCGGTCTGTACGAAGGAGACCCGGCCGCGGCCCACGGCGTGGCTCAGGCGCCGGTTGACGCGGTAGGTGCCCGCGCTGACGTTCACCCAGGGCAGTACGCGCAGCAGCCAGCGGGAGCTGATGCCCTGCATCTGGGGGACGGACTTGGTGGTGGTGGCGAGGTTGCGGGCGGCCGCGGTGCTGAGGGCGGCCTGCCGGGCCGCCTCTTCGGCCTCGGGGGTGGGGGCTTCGGGGGTGGTCATGCCGGGATCCCTCCGTGCGTCGGGCCGTGCGTCGGGCCGTGCGTCCGGTCCTGCTTCGGGCTGCCGTCCTGGGCCGGGGCCCGGCCCGCGGGGTTGTAGCGGGCGGTGGTGCGGTGCCATTCCAGATTTCCGCCGAGCCAGGCCCAGACGTCGGCCAGGAAGCGGACCAGCGGCGGGAACCCGGCCGCGGAGAGGAGGGCCGACTCCTCCTCGAAGGCGTGGACGAGCTCGTCGTGGAGGTCGGCGGAGCGGCGGACCGCCTCGGCGCGCGAGCAGCCCTCCTCGGCCTCGATCAGCGCGGGCAGGTTGTAGTTGACGGCCGCGCCCTCGTCCTCGCGGTGCATGGAGTAGAGGTCGTTGACGATGACGCTGGCCGAAGCGGCCTTGAGGACGGCGCCCCGCACGCGCGGGTCTGCGTACGCCTCGACCGGGAGCTCGTAGCCGCCCGCCGGGTCGAGCATCACCATGGTGGGGATGAAGCTGTTGTCCTGGCGGACGGCGAGGAACTCCCAGACGGGCGGGGTGCGGCCGCTGACGCGCCAGCCGGCCTCGGCGGTGTAGCCGGAGAAGAGCGCGGCCATCTCGTGCCGGTAGCGGGTGAGCTGGGAACGGGTGGCGTACCGGGACAGGTGCCCGGTGCTGGAGCGCAGCGCGACGAGGACCGGGTCGGCGCGCATGGCCTGCTCCAGCCGGGGCGCGTAGCGGGCCGGCAGATGGGCCGGGTCGATGGCGGCCAGGGCCTGGGACAGGTGGGTGGCGATCTGCAGCGGGACGGCGCCGGCGCTCTCGTCGTCACAGTAGTAGTCGTCGGTGGCCCACTGGGCGAGGGTGCACTTGGCGGGGGCGAGCAGCCGGTCCGGGTCCTCGACGTGGGCGTAGGTGAGCATGGTGTACCGGCCGAGCGAGAGCGCCCGTACGTCGTCCAGCCGGCCGGCGTAGATCCCGGTCTCCTCGGCCCACGCGATGAGCCGGTCCTCGACCGCCTGCGCGAGGGCCGGATCGTCGCGCTGCGGGGGCGGGCAGTACAGCTCGGGTACGGCGGGGTTCCCCCGGGACCGCCCGGACGCCGTGGGGGCCGGCACGGCAGCGGGAGCCGGAGCGGGCACTGCGGCCGGGGCCGGGGGCTGGAGGGCGGGACCGATCCGCAGGGTACTGGTGCCCGGTCCGCCGGGACCCCCGCGCAGCCGGGCCAGCAGCGCGGCACGGGATGGAACAGGAGGGGCGGGCAGGACGGGCGAGACGGCCGGGGCGGACGGGGTGGACAGGGCGGCCGGGGTGGACGGGGCGGACAGGGCGGACAGGGCAGGCAGGGCAGGCAGGGCAGAGAGGACGGGCAAGCCGGGCGGGGCAGAGAGGTCGGGCAGGCCGGGCAGGGCAGAGAGGACGGGCAAGCCGGGCAGGGCAGACAGGTCGGGCAGGGCAGACAGGTCGGGCAGGCCGGGCAAGCCGGGCAGGGCAGACAGGCCCGGCGGGTGGGCGGGGTCGGCAGCGGGCGGATGCTTCTGCATGGCATGACAGTGCGATGCGGGCCCGGCGCACGGGTAGCCGCCCCGGCACCGGCCCTGTTGAAAATCCCGCGCAGTTGAAGCTCTGAACGGATGTACGACGAAAGCCCCGCTACGTCCCGGCCGCCACCCGCTCCAGCAGCGGCCGTACGACCCCGCTCGCGCGGACCGCCCGCAGCCGCCCCCGCATCCGGCGCAGCGCGTCCGTCACCCGGGCCGATTCCAGCTGCGGCACGACGTCCAGCACCTCGTGCCAGGCGGCGCAGGCCCGCTCCAGATGCCCCTGGCCCAGGTGGAGTTCGGCGAGCCGGGCCGCCGTGACCGCCCGCGCCCGCCGCTCCGCCGCCGGCCGGTGGCGCAGCGAGGCGCCGAGCGCGGCGATGGCACCACGGCCGTCGCCCAGCGCGGCCAGCGCCTCCGCCTGCTGGTGGCACAGCGCGGCCTGGTGGTAGTCGCCGATCGGCGCGCTCTGCCCCGCCGAGCGGTCCAGCAGCCGCTGGGCGCCCGCCAGATGGGAGACCGCGGCCCGCCGGTCCCCGCAGGCGGCCTCCGCCACCGCCAGCTGCCCGGTGACGAACGCCGCCTGGAGCGTCGGCAGCCGCCCCGCCTCCCGCGCGGCCGCCTCCGCGAGCTGCAGCGCCTGCGTGCGGTGGCCGAGGTGGTGGGCCTGCACGCTCATCGCCCGCAGCACGGGCGCGTGGCACTGCGGATCTCCGGCCTCCCGGCCCAGCCGCAGCGCCGCCCGGTAGTAGGCCTGGGCCACTCCGTGCTGGTTACTGTCGAAGCACAGGAACCCGGCGGTGTAGGCGAGTCGGGAGGTGGCGCCGAGCAGCCGGTGGCGTACCGAGGGCGGAGCGTCGGCCCGCAGCCACGGGGCGACGGTGGTGGCGAGGTACGCGGTCAGGGCGGGCCGGGCGAGCCCGCTGCCGAACATCATGTCGGCGTTGCGGAAGACCGGGAGCACCGCCTCGGCGGCCCGTACGTGGTCCTGCCCGATCCGTACCCCGGCCCGCGCCTCGGCCCGTACCCCGGCCGACGAGCCGGTCTGCCCCGGACGGGCCGGCTGCTCCTCCGGCGGCCGCCACGCGGAGGAGTAGACCGGGATCTCGCCCAGGGCGCCGACCCCGAAGTCCGGTCCGCAGTCGGGCGGTTGCGCCCCGGTCAGGGCGGCCGCGGCGAGGACGTCCGCGCCGTGCGCCCCGCCGCCGGGGCGTTCCCGCGCCCTCGGCCCGGCGGGCCGGGCGAGCCCGGTGTCGGCGGCGGCGATCCGGCGCCCGGTGCGCCGGCTCAGCGCCTCGGCGGCGAGGTCGACGACGTGGGCGGGCGGCCTGGTGCCCGCGAGCCAGTGGGAGACGGAGGTCCGGTCGTAGCTGAGGGTGAGGCCGGCCTCGGCTGCGATGCCGTTGACGGCCCGAGCGAAGTCCTGCCCGCTCCAGCGGGCTTCGGTGAGGAGGGTGCGGAGTTGTCCGTTGGGGTCACGCTTCGCCATCCAGAACCGCCCAACTCGTACGTGTGTCCAGCGCTTCAACACGGTCGGAGATTCAACAGGGTGGGACAGGGGCCCGTGTACCGGGTGGGGCCGCCCTGCCTCTAACTAAGACGTGTGCACACGGTGGCACCCGGTCACACCGGGTGTGCGTGGCGTGCGGGAGCACGGCGGATCACGCACAAGCGGGATCGCTCCTTCCGATCGCCCCCGTACGCGACGTGCGCGACCCGCACCCGGGCCGCTGCGCAGGACAGTCACCGACGCCGCATCCGGAGCCAGGAAGACCGACCGAGAGGACGTTCCGTCATGTCTGTCGACCCGACGACCGAAGAGAGCGCCGCCGCACACCCGACCCGCAACGCCCGCCAGAGCCTCAGCACCGATGCGGCGCGGAACCTGGCGACCACCACCAAGTCCGCCCCGCAGATGCAGGGCATCAGCTCCCGCTGGCTGTTGAAGATCCTCCCGTGGGTCCAGACCAGCGGCGGCACCTACCGGGTCAACCGCACGGTCAGCTACACCCTCGGCGACGGGCGCATCAGCTTCGTCAAGACCGGGTCCGAACTCCGGGTCATCCCGCCCATGCTGCGCGAGCTCGGCATGCTCCGGCACTTCCCCGACGACGCGGTCGTCAAGTCGATCGCGGACCGGTTCGTCAAGGAGGAGTTCCGCAAGGGCGACGTGATCGTCCGCCGCGGCGAACCCGTCGACAAGATCTACCTCATCGCCCACGGCCGCATCGAGCGGCTGGGCGCCAGCGCGTACGGGGACGAGGCGAGCCTCGGCGTCCTCAGCGACGGCGACCACTTCGGCCACCACCCGCTGCCGGACGCCCGCTGGGAGTTCACCGCCCGGGCCCAGACGGACGTGGTGACCATGACCTACAACCGCGGCGACTGGGACGAGGCGCTGAGCCGCTCCCCCGCCCTGCGCCGGCACGCCGAGGCCTATCTGGAGGCGGAGCGCGTGGGCCGCAAGGGCAGCGAGGCCGTGGACCTGTCCGCCGGCCACACCGGCGAGGTCATGCTGCCCGGCACGTACGTCGACTACGACCTGAGTCCCCGCGAGTACGAACTGAGCGTCGCCCAGACCGTGCTGCGGGTCCACACCCGCGTCGCCGACCTCTACAACCAGCCGATGAACCAGTCGGAGCAGCAGCTGCGGCTGACGATCGAGGCCCTCAAGGAGCGCCAGGAGAGCGAGCTGGTCAACCACCCGGAGTTCGGGCTGCTGCACAACGCCGACTACGAGCAGCGGATCTACGCCCGCACCGGCCCGCCCACCCCGGACGACATGGACGAGCTGCTCAGCCGGCGGCGCGGCTCCCAGTACTTCCTCGCGCACCCGCGCACCATCGCCGCGTTCGGCCGCGAGTGCAGCCGGCGCGGGCTGTACCCGGCCTCCGTCGAGTTCCAGGGGCACTCGATGCCCTCCTGGCGCGGGGTGCCGCTGCTGCCCTGCAACAAGATCCCGGTCACGAAGGAGCGGACCAGCTCGATCCTGGTCATGCGCACCGGCGAGGACAACGAGGGGGTGATCGGGCTGCACCAGCTGGGCCTGCCGGACGAGTACCAGCCGGGCCTGTCCGTCCGGTTCATGAGCATCAACGAGCAGGCGATCGTCTCCTACCTGGTCACCGCCTACTACGCGGCGGCCATCCTGGTGCCCGACGCCGTCGGGGTGCTGGAGAACGTAGAGATCTCGCGCTTCGACGACTGAGGGCGGCGGCCGCATGAGCAGCACAGGGAGCGCGCAGCCCTTCGAACTGCCCGAGTTCTACGTCCCGCACCCCGCCCGCCTCAACCCGCACCTGGCCCGTGCCCGCGCCCACGCCCTCGACTGGGCCCGCGGCATGGGCATGCTGGAGGGCTCCGGCGTATGGGAGCGGGCCGACCTGGAGGCGCACGACTACGCGCTGCTGTGCGCCTACACCCACCCCGAGTGCGATGCCTCGATGCTTTCGCTGGTCACCGACTGGTACGTGTGGGTGTTCTTCTTCGACGACTGGTTCCTGGAGGTCTTCAAGCGCCGCGGCGACCGGGAGGGCGGACGCACCGCGCTGGAACGCCTGGCCCTGTTCATGCCCGACGGCTCACTCGAACACGACGTGAACGCGCGCGTCCCGGAGCCCCGCAACCCCGTGGAGGCGGGGCTCGCCGACCTGTGGGCCCGTACCGTCCCCGGGCATTCGCCGGACTGGATCGCCCGTTTCTCGCTCAGCACCCGCAATCTCCTCGTGGAGTCCCTCTGGGAGCTCGACAACATCAGCATCGGCCGGGTCGCCAATCCGGTCGAGTACGTGGAACAGCGCCGCAAGGTCGGCGGCGCGCCCTGGTCGGCGGGGCTCATCGAGCACGCGGTGGGCGCCGAGGTGCCCGCCGCCGTCTCCGCCGAGCGGCCGCTGCGCGTGCTGCGCGACTGCTTCGCGGACTCGGTGCACTTCCGCAACGACCTGTTCTCGTACGAGCGGGAGGTCGGCCAGGAGGGCGAACTCAGCAACGGGGTGCTGGTGCTGGAGACGTTCTTCGGGTGCACCACCCAGGAGGCGGCCGATCAGCTGAACCGGCTGCTCACCTCGCGCCTCCAGCAGTTCGAGCACACCTTCTTCGCCGAGCTGCCCCCGATGTTCGCGCGGGCCGGCCTGACCCCCGAGCAGGTCGCGGCGGTGCTCGCGTACGCCCGCGGGCTCCAGGACTGGCAGTCCGGCGGCCACGAGTGGCACCTGCGCTCGAGCCGCTACATGAACCGGCGGGCCGGCCTGCCCGCCGGACCCTCCGGGATGGGCAGCGCCGTCTCCGGGCTCAAGGCGCTGCTGGGCGTCACAGGCGGCGCGGACCGCCTCCGGCGGCACACCCGCACCCCGCACCCGGTGGGCCCGTCCGTGATCCCGGAGTTCTACCTGCCGTACCCGAACCGGCTCAACCCGCACCTGGAGGGCGCCCGCGGGCGGCTGGTGGAGTGGAACCGTGCGATGGGGATGTTCGACGAGGGCCTGTGGTGGGAGGACAAGGCCGTCGACTTCGACTTCGCGCTCTGCTCGGCGGGCATCGACCCGAAGTCCTCGGCCGCGGACCTCGACGTCAGCGCGGCCTGGCTGAGCTGGGGCACGTACGCGGACGACCTCTACCCGATCCGCTTCGGCGCCACCCGCGACCTGGCCGGGGCCCGGGCCCAGGACGCCCGGCTGCGCGCGCTCATGCCGCTGGAGCCCGGGGCGCCCACCGCTCCCCCGGTGAACGCGCTGGAACGGGGGCTCGCCGACGTCTGGCTGCGCACGATCACGCCGATGGCGCCGGCCGGGCGGCGCATGTTCCGGGCGGCGATGGACGCCGTGCTCGACAGCTGGCTGTGGGAGGTGGAGAACCAGGCGGCCCACCGGGTGCCGGACCCGGTGGACTACCTGGAGATGCGCCGGGTGACCTTCGGCTCTCCCATGACGGCCTCGCTGGCCCGGATGGCCCACATGGACGTCGTGCCGGAGGCCGTGTACGAGAGCGCGGCGATGCAGTCGCTGGAGGCGGCCGCCTTCGACTACTCGGCGCTGATGAACGACGTGTACTCGTACCAGAAGGAGGTGGAGTACGAGGGCGAGCTGCTCAACATGCTGGTCGTCACGGAGACCTTCTTCGGCTGCGACTACCGGACGGCGCTCGGGGTCGTGAACGATCTGATGACCTCGCGGATGAAGCAGTTCGAGCACGTGCTGGAGAAGGAGTTCCCCGCCATGTACCGGGACTTCGGGCTGGACGCGGCGGCGCGGGCGGCACTGGACCGGTACGCGGACGAGCTCAAGCAGTGGATCGCCGGGATCTCCACCTGGCACGCGGAGACCCGGCGCTACCGGGAGGAGGACTTGAAACGGCACCGGGCGCGCCGGACCGAACCGGTCGTGGCGGCAGGCGCCGGTGCGCTGCCCCGGGCACCGCACCGGGCCGGGTGGGCGTGAGGAAGCCTGCGGTCAGGTGTGCAGGGCCCGTTCGTCCTCCGCGTGCCCCTCCGGTTCCAGCTGGAGGGTGGAGTGGGCCACGTCGAAGTGGTCGCCGACGCAGGCCTGGAGCCGGGCGAGCAGCTGCCCGTGCTCCTCGCCGCGCAGGGTCTCGGCGGAGACCACGACGTGCGCGGTGAGGACGGGCATGCCGGAGGTGACGGTCCAGGCGTGCAGATCGTGCACCTCCAGTACGCCGGGCTCCTCCAGGAGGTGCCGGCGCACGTCGGCGAGGTCCATGTCCTGCGGGGTGGCCTCCAGCAGCACGTGGGCGGCGTCGCGCAGCAGTCCGTACGCGCGCGGCACGATGAGCAGGCCGATGACGATGGAGGCGATGGGGTCGGCGGCCTGCCATCCGGTGAGCAGGATGACCAGGCCGCCGATGATGGCGGCGATGGAGCCGAGGGCGTCTCCGAGCACCTCGAGGTAGGCGCCGCGCAGGTTGAGGCTGTGCTCCTTGGCGTCGCGCAGCAGCCACAGCCCGACGCAGTTGGCGGCCAGGCCCAGTACGGCGACGCCGAACATCAGCCCGCCCTTGACCTCGACGGGTTCGCTGAAGCGGCGGACTGCGGTGTAGAGGACCCAGACGAAGATGGCGAGGAGCAGTACGGCGTTCAGTACGGCCGAGAAGATCTCGACCCGGTAGAAGCCGAAGGTGCGGCGCGGGGTCGGGGCGCGCTGGGCGAGGGTGACGGCGCCGAGCGCCAGGGAGACGCCGACGGCGTCGGTGAGGCTGTGCGCGGCGTCGGCGAGCAGGGCCAGGCTGCCGGAGAGCACGGAGCCGACGACCTGGATCAGGGTGATCGTGACGCTGATGCCGATGGTCCACAGCAGGCGTGCGCGGAAGGTCCCGCTGACGGTTCCGGCCGCCGTCGAGGGAGCACCGTGGTCATGGCCCATGATCACCATCCGACCACGGGACGGTCGCGTGCGCGCGTCATGGTGCCCCACCCGGCCGAATGGACAAAAGCGCGGCGGGTGTACAAGTGCGATGATCGGCGGGCGGCCCGGGGCGGCCCGGGCCTTTCTCCGGAATGCGACATTCCCCTGGCCTTCCGGCAGAACTGGCGCATAATCAGCGCTACGCGGCCCGAAAGAACCCTTGGTCGCGCATGGACACGCATGCAATGGGGGGCATCGTGCCGATGAGGGATTCAGGCAGTGCCGGCACGCTGCCGGCGACGTCCGACGAGCTGTCCAGACTGCTGACCGCCGTCCGGCGGGGACGGGTCCTGACGGTCACCGGGCGGTTCCGGGAGCCCCGGAGCCTGCTGGTGCGGGAGATCGCCGAGCGGCTCTCGTCCAACTTCTGCGACGGCGTCGCCGTGGTCGTGATGGACCGTCCGTTCGGCCTGCGCGAGCTCACGGCCGCGCTGGGCTGCGTACCGGGCATGCCCTTCCTGCCCTGCGGGACGGCGAACGCCTTCTCGTGGCTCGCGGAGCGGGACATGCTGCTCGTCCTGGACGGCACCGACCTGCTCGCGCCGCAGACGCTGGCCTGGCTGCAGAACCTGCTCACCGCGGCCCCGGGGCTGCGCATCCTGGCCGCGGGCCCGTCCCCGCTGGCCTTCGAGGGGGAGCGCGTGCACCGCCTCTGACCGGGAGCCGGGCCGGGCCGAGGCAGGGGCCTGGGCGGAGCGGGCGCGGACTCCCGGTCAGCCGTGGTGCTTGCGCAGGATCCGCTTCAGCAGCCGGGGGACGGGGAAGCGCTGTGCCGGCACGGCCGCGGGGGCCGCGGGCAGCCGGGCCTGCAGCTGGGCCCAGACGGCGTCCGGGCACGGGCCCTGGGGCCGGGACTTGAGGAACATGCGGTAGGGCACCACACGCGGCTCACGGCCGATCTCCACCCAGTGGGGGCGGCCCGAGACCTCGTCCCAGCCGTGGTTCGGGATCCGGACGTGGTTGCGCCGGCCGTCCTTGTCCTTGCTGGTGATCTGGGCGACCCGGGCGCCGCCCGGCCCGGTGGCCAGGACCACGCAGTAGTGCCGCAGCTGCTGTTCCGGGTCCTCGCGCAGCGGCACCATGGCCAGCCAGACCTCGCCCGGCCGGGGGCGCGCCCCGGCCGACCTGTCCCACCGGCGCACGCCCAGGTAGACGACGAGGGCCGCGAACCCGGCGGCGCAGGCCTCGATGCCCATCCGGACGTTTCAGGGCTGCTCGGCGACCCGCCCCTCGGCGTAGGTCACCGCGGCGGCGACGGCGGCGAGCATGACGGCCACCCGGGCGGGGAACATCCACCAGATCACGCGCCCGCCACGGCCCGCGACGGCGACGAGCACGCAGGCCACGGCGACGGGGATGCCGTACACGACGGCCCACTGGCCGGCGCCCTCCACCTTCAGCGGCGGGGTCTGCCGGGCCATCAGGTCGGGCATCAGCACGGGGAACGCGAGCAGGATGCCGACGAGCCCCACCACGTTGAGCAGCAGATAGCCCGCACAGCCGACGCCCGCACAGGACGTGTTGTTGCGACGCGCCACCCGCACTCCCCCCAGATCCCCGGCGGCACGCTAACGCACCCGCCACAGGGGCGCCAGTGGCCCGCCGGACACCCCTACGCCCGGTATCAGGACGCTCCTCCGCCTTGCGGTGCACCGCATCTGACGCCGCGCGCTGATCCACCGGGGATTACGGGACAGCCCTTAGGCCACCCGCTTCCACTCCTCCACCGGCAGCCCCAGGACCACCTCGTCGACGAAGGCCCCCGACACCCACGCGGAGCGCCGCAGGGTGCCCTCCAGGGTGAAGCCCGCTCGGGTCGCGGCGCTGATCATGGCGCCGTTGTCGGCGAGGGTGTCCACCTGGAGCCGGTTCAGCCCGCGCACGGTGAACCCGTAGTGGCACAGCAGCTGGACGACCTCCGCGCCGAACCCCCGGCCTCGGCAGGCGGGCAGCAGGGAGATCCCGAGGTGGGCGCTGCGGTTGTGGGCGTCGATGCCCCACAGCAGGGCATCGCCCGCGAGCGATCCGGAGACGGCGTCGAACACCGAGAAGACCGCCACGTTGTCGGACGGGGCGGCGGGCTCGAACGGGGAGTGCCCGGCGCCGGCGGCGATCGGGCGCCACGGCCCGGATCCGGCGCGCGACCGCGTCGCCACGTCCTCGTACAGCTCCGCGTGGAGCACGGCCACGTCATCGGCGTGCCGGGCGCGCAGCCCGGCCAGGGTTCCCTGGATCACGGGGACTTCCTAGCCGTCGGCGGGACCGCCCCGCAACCGGGTTTCCGGCGCCTGTGCCCGCGTACGGGCCCACAGACGGGTCCGCCCCGGTCGGCGACTGCCGACCGGGGCGGAACCCTTCGAAAACGTCCGGACGTTACGCGAGGGTCGCGATCGCCTGGTTGAAGGTCGCGGACGGCCGCATGACCGCCGAGGCCTTGGCGGCGTCGGGCTGGTAGTACCCGCCGATGTCGGCCGGGGAGCCCTGGACGGCGATGAGCTCGCCGACGATGGTCTCCTCCTGCTCGCCCAGCGTCTTGGCGAGCGCCTCGAACGCGGTGGCCAGCGCGGCGTCGTCGGTCTGCTTGGCCAGCTCCTGCGCCCAGTACAGGGCGAGGTAGAAGTGGCTGCCGCGGTTGTCGATGCCGCCCAGCTTGCGGCTCGGCGACTTGTCCTCGTTGAGGAAGGTGCCGGTCGCGCGGTCCAGGGTGTCGGCCAGCACCTGGGCGCGGGCGTTGCCGGTGGTGGTCGCGAGGTGCTCGAAGGAGACGGCCAGCGCGAGGAACTCACCGAGGGAGTCCCAGCGCAGGTAGTTCTCCTTGACCAGCTGCTGGACGTGCTTCGGGGCGGAGCCGCCGGCGCCCGTCTCGAAGAGGCCGCCGCCGTTCATCAGCGGGACGACCGACAGCATCTTGGCGCTGGTGCCCAGCTCCAGGATCGGGAAGAGGTCGGTCAGGTAGTCGCGCAGCACGTTGCCGGTCACCGAGATGGTGTCCTCGCCGCGGCGGATGCGCTCCAGGGAGTACGCGGTGGCCTCGACCGGGGAGAGGATCTCGATGGTGAGACCGTCGGTGTCGTGCTCGGCGAGGTACGTCTTGACCTTGGCGATCAGCTGCGCGTCGTGGGCGCGGCCCTCGTCGAGCCAGAAGACGGCCGGGACGCCGGTGGCGCGGGCACGGGTGACGGCGAGCTTGACCCAGTCCTGGATCGGCGCGTCCTTGGTCTGGCAGGCGCGGAAGATGTCGCCGGCGGCGACCTCCTGCTCCAGGACGGTGCTGCCCGCGGCGTCGACGAGGCGGACGGTGCCCGCGGCGGCGATCTCGAAGGTCTTGTCGTGGCTGCCGTACTCCTCGGCCTTCTGGGCCATGAGGCCGACGTTCGGCACCGAGCCCATGGTGGACGGGTCGAAGGCGCCGTGCGCGCGGCAGTCGTCGATGACGACCTGGTAGACACCGGCGTAGCTGCTGTCCGGCAGGACGGCCAGGGTGTCGGCCTCGTTGCCGTCCGGGCCCCACATGTGGCCGGAGGTGCGGATCATGGCCGGCATGGAGGCGTCGACGATGACGTCGGACGGGACGTGCAGGTTGGTGATGCCCTTGTCCGAGTCGACCATCGCGAGGGCCGGGCCCTCGGCGATCTCGGCCTCGAAGGAGGCCTTGATCTCGGCGCCGATGTGCGGGACGCCGTCGAGGCCGTTCAGGATCGTGCCGAGGCCGTCGTTCGGGGACAGGCCGGCGGCGACCAGGACTTCGCCGTACTTCGCGAAGGTCTTCGGGAAGAAGGCGCGGACCACGTGGCCGAAGACGATCGGGTCGGAGACCTTCATCATCGTGGCCTTGAGGTGCACGGAGAACAGGACGTCCTCGGCCTTGGCGCGGGCGATCTGCGCGTCCAGGAAGGTGCGCAGCGCGTCGACGTGCAGGACGGACGCGTCCACGACCTCGCCGGCCAGGACCGGTACGGACTCGCGCAGGACGGTGGTGGCGCCGTCGGCGGCGACGTGCTCGATGCGGAGCGTGCCGGCCTCGGCGATCACGGCGGACTTCTCGGTGGAGCGGAAGTCGTCGGCGCCCATGGTGGCGACGTTCGTCTTCGACTCGGAGGTCCAGGCACCCATGCGGTGCGGGTGGGCCTTGGCGTAGTTCTTGACCGAGGCGGGGGCGCGGCGGTCGGAGTTGCCCTCACGCAGGACCGGGTTGACGGCGCTGCCCTTGACCTTGTCGTAGCGGGCGCGGATCTCGCGCTCCTCGTCGGTCTTCGGGTCGTCCGGGTAGTCCGGGAGCGCGTAGCCCTGGCCCTGGAGCTCGGCGACCGCGGCCTTCAGCTGCGGGATCGAAGCCGAGATGTTGGGCAGCTTGATGATGTTCGCTTCCGGCGTCTTCGCCAGCTCGCCGAGCTCGGCGAGGGCATCGGCGATCCGCTGGCCCTCCTCGAGGTGCTCGGGGAAGCTGGCGATGATGCGACCGGCCAGGGAGATGTCACGGGTCTCGACATTCACACCGGCCGTCGACGCGTAGGCCTGGATCACAGGCAGGAAGGAATACGTCGCGAGGGCCGGGGCCTCGTCAGTGTGCGTGTAGATGATGGTCGAGTCAGTCACCGGATGCTCCGCTCCACAGTCTGCGTCTCTCGTCTGCAACATTGCTCGACATCAAGATATCTCGTGATCGGGCCGGTCCGGACAGCCCCCCTGCCCGAGTCCCGGAGAGACGCGCGTCACCCCCGGCCCCGCGCGACCCCTGGAACGGCGAAAACGCCGCCTCCGGCTGTTTCCAGCCGGGGGCGGCGCTCAGGCGCTCAGGCTTGCGGGCCTGGTCAGGCCTGGACGGCCTTCGGGTTCTGGCCGTACTCGTTCGGCTGCGGCTGGCCCTCGGTCGCCATGAGGACGAGGAGCCAGATGCCGCCGATCAGCGGGACGAGGGCGATGAGCATCCACCAGCCGGACTTGCCGGTGTCGTGCAGGCGGCGGACGCCGACGGCCAGGCCCGGGAGGAAGACGGCCAGCGCGTAGATCGCGTAGAGGAGCGGGTAGGTGCCGATCGCGTTGTCGAGGACGGCAACGATGATCAGGGCGATCAGGTTGAAGAGGGTGAACATCCAGTACTCCTGCCGGCGGGCGCGGCCGGAGAAGACGGTGTACTTCTTCAGAACGTCGGTGTAGTAGTGCATGGGTCCCCCCAGAGGACGGTTCGTCGGCCCGTCCTGCTGGAGCAAGCCGAGGCAGAACTTATGCCCCGCTTATGTGGTGGTCAAGCCAGTTCCCGAGCCACCGGAACTACCGCTTTCCTTGAGTTCATCAACCAAGAACACCGATACCGGCCGCCACTTGGGACCCACCGGTGGTGTCAGGTCACACGGGGTGACGAAACAGGGGTGCCGGGGCCCTATTTGTGCGGTTGGAGAGCCTCCTGAGCCGCTCGACGCCGGCACGCGCGAGGCACTGCAACTCCCGGAGCGGGCCCGTCCGCGCTCACATCGTTACGGCTCCGCGACCTGAACCCGCCGCTTCACGCACGGACGTCCCACGCCGGGCAGGGAGCCCGGCACGGGACGCCGTGAACGCATCGGCCGGTTCAGCCGATGTGGAACGAGTCCCCGTAGACCTTCCAGTCGAGCGGGGTGTTGAGGTTCAGGTTCCCCTTCTTGAGGAAGACCCGCTGCGCGGTGTCGACACGGCTGGTGTCACTGTGCGCCTCCTCCTGCTTCATCGCCCAGACACGGGCGTCGAGGAAGGCGTTCAGCCAGGTCGTCTCGTTGCCGCCCTGGGCCGGGGGCTTGGCCTTGGACAGGGCCCGCTTGCGGATGTTGCGGAAGCTGGTGGAGTCGGTGCCGTCGCCGTGCATCACGATGGCGTCGTAGTAGATGAACTGGCCGAGCGCGGCGACCCCGTCGGACTTGCCCTGCTTGACGGCCGGGTTGAAGTAGACCCGGTCGCGCTCGTGGTCCTGCGCCTTCTTGAACTCGCCGTCCTGGGCCGCCTTCGCCCAGTCCTTGGTGAAGTTCGGGTCGAGGCCCGCGTGCGAGTCGGTGCCGTCGACCCTGCGGAGGGCCGGGAGGTACTTGGCCAGCACGTTGCCCGGCTTGACGTCGGTGTAGTACTCGACGAGGTCGAGCATGTCGCCGGTGCCGGAGCAGAAGCCGATGATGCCGGCCGTGTAGCCGCGGCCGTCGTCTATGTCCTCTATGTACTTGTACTGCGCCTTCCAGTCCAGCGAGGAGTTCTCCGCACTGGAGACGATCTGCATGGCGATGTCCTTCTTCGCCGGATCGTCGAGCCCGACGGCCGCGGCCGGCACGGCGGCGGCCGCGGGGACGGAAGCGGGGGCGGGTGCCGCGGTGGCGTGGGCGGTCACCGGCACGGCGAGCAGGGCGCCGCCGAGCAGGGCGCCGACGGCCATTCTCTTGCGGTGGGGGGTGAACACAAGGCCTCCATGGGGGAGTTGAGGCTTACCCGACTTCGTTAGGAAACTTTACTACCAGAGCTCGGGACAGCTCAATACCCGTGCACGCCATGTGTGCCGGTGGGGTCGCCGGTCAATCCGCGGCTCAGAGCCAGCCGTTGCGGCGGAAGCCCCGGTGGATGGCGAAGCAGGCGAGGGCCATGACGCCGACCACGATCGGGTAGCCGTAGGTCCAGTGCAGCTCGGGCATGTTGTCGAAGTTCATGCCGTAGATCCCGCAGACCATGGTCGGCACGGCGACGATGGCCGCCCACGCCGTGATCTTGCGCATGTCCTCGTTCTGCGCGACGGTCACCTGCGCGAGGTGCGCCTGCAGGATGGAGTCGAGCAGGCCGTCGTACGCGCCGATCTGGTCGGTGGCCCGGGTCAGGTGGTCGGCGACGTCGCGGAAGTACGCACGGACCTCCGCCGGGATGACCGGTATCGGCTGCGTGGCCAGGTGCTGCAGCGGCCGGCTCAGCGGGGCCACCGCCCGGCGCAGCTCCAGGAGTTCGCGCTTGAGCTGGTAGATGCGGCCCGCGTCGCCGCGGCCGCCGTACTCGCTGAAGACGGCGGTCTCGACGGCGTCTATGTCGTTCTGCACCGCGTCCGTGACGGCCACGTAGTCGTCGACGACGTGGTCGGCGATGGCGTGCAGAACCGACGCCGGGCCCTTGGCCAGTTGCTCCGGTGCCGCTTCCAGGCTCTCGCGGACGGGGCCGAGCGTGCCGTGGCCGCCGTGCCGGATGGTGATGACGAAGTCTTGGCCGGTGAACGCCATCAGCTCGCCGGTCTCCACGACCTCGCTCGTCGCGGTGAGCTCCTCGTGCTCCACGTAGCGGACGGTCTTGAAGACGGAGAACAGTGTGTCGTCGTACCGCTCCACCTTGGGGCGCTGGTGCGCGTTCACGGCGTCCTCGACGGCGAGGGGGTGCAGGCCGAACAGCTCGGCGAGCCCGGCGAGCTCCTCCTTGGCCGGTTCGTGCAGGCCGATCCAGACGAACCCGTCGCCCGTCTTGCGGACCCGCCGCAGCGCCTCCTCGACCTCGGCGCAGCCCTCCTGCCGTGTGCCGTCCACGTAGACCACGCAGTTGACCACGGCGCTGCCGAGCGGGGAACGGGCCGGATGGCTCAGATCGACGGCCCGCCGGTAGCCGCGGCGCACGGCCCGGCGCAAGTTGCTGAACATGGACAACGGGTTACTTCCCTTCGGCGGATCAGCGGCCAGTCTGCCACCGTCGCCGATCGCCCCCGTCAGACCCGGTCGATGAACACGCTCGTCGACTTCACACGGGCCACGGCCCGTGCGCCCACCTCGAGGCCGAGCTCCTCCACCGCCTCCCGCGTCAGCAGCGACACGACGCGGTGGGGCCCGGCCTGGATCTCGACCTGGGCGTCGACGGTACCGAGCTTGACGGCGGTGACGATACCCGGGAAGGCGTTGCGCGCCGAGGTGTACGGGGCGTCCTCGGCGTCGCCGCCCTCCTGGGCGGCCTCCACGCAGAACGCGGCCAGGTCCGGCCCGTCCACCATCCGCCGCGCGCCCTCCCGGCGCGTGGGGAACCGCTCGGCATCCGCCCAGCGCCGGGCGGTGTCGACGCTCACGCCGAGCAGCCGCGCTGCCTGGCCGATCGTGTAGGACTCCATGACCGCAGCTTAGAGGGCCGTCGGACGCTGATCCGCCGGACACCCCTAGGGGTGCCGGACCCCGTCCTGGCGCAGCGCCCCGGCCGCCGCGGCCGCGATCACCTCCGCCACCGCCGACAGTGCCGGGGAGTCGAGTTTCCACTGCTGCCAGTACAGCGGCACGTCCAGCGGCCGCCCCGGCACCAGCAGCACCAGCCCGCCCGCGCGCACCAGCGGCTCCGCCTGCGGCTCGGGCACCAGTCCCCAGCCCAGCCCGGCCGCCACCGCGTCGCAGAACCCCTCCGAGGTCGGCACGTGGTGGCGCAGCGGCCCCGCCCCGGCGTCCTGATCGCCGGTCAGCGACCGTACGAACACGTCCTGGAGCACGTCGCGCCGGTCGAACACGATCACCGGGGCCTCCCGCAGACCGTCCTCGAGCGCCCCGGCCAGGTACCGCGCCACGAACCCGGGGCTCGCCACCGGCAGGTACCGCGCCAGCCCGAGCCTGCGTACGGTGCACCCCGCGACCGGGTCCGGCGAGGAGGTGACCGCCGCCATCACCTGGCCCTCCCGCAGCAGCGCCGTCGTGTGCGACTCGTCCTCCCGGTGCAGTTCGAAGAAGACCGGCGGATCCTGCGGCACCTGCGTGAGCGCCGGCAGGAACCAGGTCGCCAGCGAGTCCGCGTTGACCGCGATCGGCAGCCGCACCGGGCCGCCCGACTCCCGCGCCATCCCGAGCTCGGCGCGCGCGTCCCGCTCCAGGCGGGCCAGCTGCCGGGCGAACCGGACCACCACCTGCCCGGACTCGGTCGCCCGGACCGGCTTCGTCCGCATCAGCAGCACCCGCCCGGTCCGCTGCTCCAGCGCCTTGACCCGCTGGCTGACCGCGGACGGGGTCACGTGCAGGGCTGCGGCCGCCGCGTCGAAGGTGCCCTCGTCCACCACGGCGAGCAGGGTCCGTACCTGGTCCAGGGGAAGCTCATCCATCACAAACGCTAAGGGTACGTAAAAATCTTTAGCTGTACTGAAACCATGCCGCTGCCTACGGTCGGACACATGACACACGGCATCATCGCGGCGGGACTCGCCGGCTTCGGCACCGGACTCTCCCTCATCGTCGCCATCGGCGCGCAGAACGCCTTCGTGCTGCGGCAGGGGGCCCGTCGGCAGGCCGTCCTCGCCGTGGTCGCGATCTGCGCGGTCTCCGACGCGGTCCTCATCGCCCTCGGAGTCGCCGGGGTCGGCGCCTTCGTCACCGCCTGGCCGGCCGCCCTGACCGCAGTCGCCATCGCCGGCGGCGGGTTCCTGATCTGCTACGGATTCCTCGCCGCCCGCCGGGTGCTGCGGCCCACCCCGGGGGCCGCCCTGGACACCGAGGGGGCCACCGCCGGGTCCCGCCGCCGGGCCGTGCTGACCTGCCTGGCCATGACCTGGCTCAACCCCCACGTCTACCTGGACACCGTCCTGCTGCTCGGCTCCCTCGCCGCCGACCGCGGCGACCTGCGCTGGGCCTTCGGCATCGGGGCCGGGCTGGCCAGCCTGATCTGGTTCGGCACGCTCGGCTACGGCGCCCGGCTGCTCGGCGGTCTGCTGGCGCGCCCCTCGGCCTGGCGGGTGCTGGACGGGCTCGTCGCGGCGACCATGGTCACGATGGGCGGGATGCTCCTGGCCCGGGCCTGACCGCGGAGCGCGGCGGCCCGCGCGGGGAACGGATCCGCCCCGTACCGCCGCACGACCACAGGAGTCCGCAGTGCCCGACCGCCCGGCCGACCGGCCCTCCGACCACCCCTCCCCCGATGAGGTGCGCGCCTACTACGCCGACCGGCCCTCCCCGCTCGTCGCCGCCACCGGGATCGTGCTGAACACCGACGGGCGGGTCCTCGTACTGACGCCCTCGTACAAGGCGGACCTGGAACTGCCGGGCGGCACGGTCGAGGACACCGAGACCCCGGAGGAAGGGCTGGCCCGCGAGCTGAAGGAGGAGCTGGACCTCTCCGTACCGGTCGGCCGGCTGCTCGCCGTGGACTCCCGGCGGCCCGGCGCGCTCGGCCGCTCCCTCATCGTCCACGTCCATCTCGTCGGGCCGCTCTCGCCGGAGCAGGCCGCCGCGATCTCCTTCGCGGACGGCGAGGTCGCCGCGGCCCGCTGGCTCCCGCCGGAGGAGGCGTACGAGGCGCTGCCCGCGCGGATCGCGCCCCGGCTGCGCGCCGGCCTGGACGCCCTGTACTCCGGCTCCCTCGCACACCTCGTCGACGGCGTGGCCCAGCCCGGCTCCCCGGCGGGCCTGGACCCGGCGCGGCGTACGGCCCTCGAACACGCCGGTTCGTTCGACGCCGCGAGCCACCGGGCCGCCCGCCCCAAGGCCGTCACCGCGGCGAGCGTCCTGTTCACCGACTCCGCCGGCGGGATCCTGCTGGTGGAGCCCTCGTACGGCAGGCCGGGCCGCTGGAACCTGCCGGGCGGCGGGGTCGACAGCGACCTGGGCGAGACCCCGCGGGCCGCCGCCCGGCGGGAGGTGCACGAGGAACTCGGCCTCGATCTCGAACCGGGCCGGCTGCTCGGCGTCAACTGGGCCCACAAGCCCGGCTATCCGGCCCGCATCCGCTTCCTCTACGACGGCGGGGTCCTGGACGGCGCCACGCTGGCCCGGATCCGGCTCGCCCCGTTCGAACTGCTCCGCTGGCGGGCGGTGCCGGCCGCGGAGCTGCGCCCCCTGGTCAAACCGTCCCTGCGCCGCCAGATCGAGGCCTGTCTGCGGGCCCGCACCGAGGGCACGGGCCCGCTGGAACTCCACGCCGGACGCCCGGCCGGCACCCCCCGCAAGAGGAAGAAGGGCGCCGAAGGGAAGACGAACAGGGGGAAGCGGTAGCAGAAACGAACGCTCCACTGGTCCATCCGGACGGCATCGTGGCGTGGCGCGCGGGTGACGGGGCCGGCTCACGCATCGTCGAACCAGACAGTCCACGCACACGCATACGCGCACGCACTCTCGCCAGCGAGAACGAGCGGAAGCCATGGAGTACCACCATGTCCGCAGAGCCCACCCGTCCCGGAACCAGTACGACTCCCGCCGTCCCCGACGCCGCCGCGCAGCCCGATCCGCGCCGGTGGTGGATCCTCGCCGTCATCGGCCTCGCCCAGCTCATGGTCGTCCTCGACGCCACCATCGTGAACATCGCCCTGCCCTCCGCCCAGACCGACCTCGGGTTCTCCGACGACCAGCGGCAGTGGGTGGTGACCGCGTACGCGCTCACCTTCGGCAGTCTGCTCCTGCTCGGCGGGCGGCTGGCCGACAAGTTCGGGCGGCGGCGGGCCTTCCTCGTCGGGCAGATCGGCTTCGCCGCGGCCTCCGCGCTCGGCGGGGCCGCCGCCACCTTCGGGATCCTCGTCACGGCCCGCGCCCTGCAAGGCGTGTTCGCAGCGCTGCTGGCTCCGGCCGCGCTCTCGCTGCTGACCACCACGTTCTCCGCCCCCGCCGAACGCGGCAAGGCCTTCGGCGTGTTCGGGGCGCTCGCCGCGTCCGGGGGTGCCGTGGGGCTGCTGCTGGGCGGCGTCCTCACCGAGCACCTGAGCTGGCGCTCGACCATGTACGTGAACCTGCTCTTCGCCGCCGTCGCCGTCATCGGCTGTGTACTGCTGCTCAAGCGGTCCGCGCCGACCACCCCTCCCCGGCTGGACCTGCCGGGTACGGTGCTGGCGTCGTCCGGGCTCTTCTGCCTGGTCTACGGCCTCGCCAAGTCCGGCCCCCACGGCTGGCCGCCCGTGCGGATCCTGGCCTGCCTGGCCACCGGCGCCGTCCTGCTCGCCGCGTTCATCTGGTGGCAGCGCCTCAGCGCACACCCGCTGCTGCCGCTGCGGATCGTGCTCGACCGCGTCCGGGGGACGGCGCTGGCGTCCGTGTTCATCACCGGGGTCGGCATGTTCGGGGTGTTCCTGTTCCTCACGTACTACTTCCAGCACGCCCGCGGATACAGCCCGGCCCAGACCGGCCTGGCCTTCATGCCGATGTCCGGCTGCACCATGATCGGCGCGATCGGCAGCAACATGGGGCTGTTCGGCAGGATCGGCGGGCGCCCGCGCATCGTCACCGGCATGGTGCTGTCGGCGTGCGGCATGGCCTGGCTGGCGAACCTGACGGCGACCGGCTCGTACGTCCTCGACGTGCTGCCGGGCCAGGTGGCCACGGGGCTGGGCATGGGCCTGATCACGGCCGCCGCGATGAACCTCGGCACGGCCGGCATCGACCCGCGGGACGCGGGCGTCGGCTCCGCGACGGTCAACGCCATGCGGCAGACGGGCGGCTCCGTCGGCACGGCGCTCATGAGCGCCCTTGGCGCCGGAGCCGTCGCCCGCTCGCTGGCAGGCCGGCAGCCCACGCCGGAACTGCTGGCGCGGGCTGCTCTGGAGGGTTACCACACGGTCTTCACGGCATCGACGGTGCTCTTCGCCGCCGGCGCGGTGCTGACCCTGATCCTGCTTCCCGGCGGCCTGTCCATGGAGCGCGCACACGGCGCGCCCGGGGGCCGCCGCCCGTCAGCGCGGTGAGTGGGCGCCGGGGGCCATGGGAGCCGCCGGCGAGGCCGGCTTGACGGGAGCCGCCGGGGCGGCGGGAGAGGCCGGGGCCGACGGGGTCGACGGGCCCGCTTCGGTGGACGGGCAGTTCGCCAGCGAGCTGCGGACCCGGTCGCCGGTCGAGAAGTGCCTCACCCGGCAGGAGTTGGTCCCGATCCCGCCGTCGACCTGGCCGTAGCCCGGTCCGATCGTCAGGACGGTGTCGTTCAGGCCTCGGACCGTGTCGTTGCCGGGGCCGCCCTGGACGATGCCCGCGGACTCCGCGCCCACCGACTTGGGCTCGATGATGTCGTTCTCGCTGCCGCCGAGGACCCGGCCGCCGAGGTCGACGTTGCCCGTGCGGATCAGGTCGCTGCCGTCGTTGCCGAAGACCTGGCCGCCGCCGCGCTCGTACTCGCCGGGCTGGCCCATGACGCTGCCCGTGGTGATCTTGTCGTCTCCGTGGTCGCCGTAGACGCTGGCCCCGTGCTCCGCGGTGCCCACGACGAGTGCGGTGATGATGGTGTCGTTGCCCGCACCGCCGCGCACCGAGGCGTTGGCGTTGCGCGGGGAGAGGTTGTTGACCTGGAGCGTGTCGTCGCCCTCGCCGCCGAGCACCTGGGAGTCGATGAGCATGCCCTTGACGCGGATGTTGTCGTTGCCGCCACCGCCGTAGATGATCGCGTTCTCGACGTCGTTCTCGCACAGGATCGTGTCGTCGGCCGACGTGCCTCGCACCTCCTGTCCGGGCGGGGCCTCGACACCGTTGACGTAGCACCAGTGGGACGGCAGGGATTGGGCGGCCTGTGCCGGGCCCACGGCGAACGAGGCGGCCACGGCGACCGTGCCGGCCAGGGTGTACGAGGCGGTGCGTAGGGTGCGGCGAGTGCGCAGCATCGATTTTTCTCCCGAGCATGGGGGTGGGTGGGGATGTGGTGCGGTGTTGGTCGTCAGGACAGCTCGTGGCGCAGCGGCGTGAGCTGTTCGATGTCGTAGCGCATCCGCAGTTCGCGGATGGCTGCGGGATCCGGGGTGGCGCTCATGTCGAGCAGCTCGAGGAGCTCCTCGAAGTACCGCTCGTGATCGGGCGGCGGTGAGGCCTGGAAGAACATCCGGGCCGGTTCGCCGGTGGGGTTCGCGAAGGCGTGCGGACAACCGGGCGGAACCACGATGACGGTTCCGGGCGTGGCACGGACGACCTGACGTCCGTCGAGCGCTTCCCAGTGTCTCCAGTCGTCCCCGGAACGCACGCGCGGCTCGAAGGCCATGACGTCGAGTTCACCCTCCAGGACGTAGAACAGCTCTTCGCTCCGGGTGTGCAGGTGTGCCCCGACGTCGAAACCGGGCGGCACGACGACCTCGAAGCTCGAGGCCACCGAGGAGTGCTCCCCGGTGACCTTGAACGTGACCTGCTGGGCGTCGGTGTGCAGCTTGCGGCCGTGACCCGGTGGTACGAGCAGCCCGTCGCGGGCGATGTGCGCGGTCATGACCAGGTCACGGGCAGACCTTCGGGCCCGCGGATGAGGGCACCGGGCCGCCAGCCCAGTTCGCTCGCGGGGACGCTGAAGCGCAGGTCCGCGAAGCGGTCGAGCAGCGCGTCCACGAGCAGTTCGGACTCGAGGCGGGCCAGCATGTTCCCGGGACAGAAGTGGGGTCCGTACCCGAAGGAGACGTGCGGGTTGGGGCTGCGGTCCAACTGCAGCTCGTGGGGGTCGGGGAAGACGTCCGCGTCGCGGTTGGCCGCGAGGTAGGAAACGTAGATCGCTTCGCCCGCCCGGATGAGCTGGCCGGCCACGGTGACGTCCTCGAGGGCGATCCGGGAGAGGCCGACGGCGTTGCGGTGCGGGATGTAGCGCAGCAGCTCGTTGAGTGCCGAGGGCCGCAGGCCGGGCTCGCTCCTCATCCGTTCCATCAGGTCCGGCCGGGTGAGCAGGATGTAGACCATGTTGCCCACGTTGTTGGTGACGGCCTCGCCCCCGATCTGGATGAGCAGGGCGAGTCCGGTGGCCTCCTCGGCGGTGACCTCGCCGGCCTCGACGGCCTTGACGAGGAGCCCGATGACGCTGTCACCGCCGGCCACTTCCCCGTTGCGCATGCGTCCGCCCAGGTAGGCGCACATGTCGTTCTTCGCCTGCTCGCTGCGTTCGGCGCCCTGGGCAGAGGAGAGGATCAGGCTGGTCCATTCGTGGACCATGGGCCGGTCGCTCTCCGGGACGCCCATCAGCTCGCACACGACGGCGAGCGGGAAGGGCGCGAGCAGTCGCTCGGTCAGGTCCACGGGCGGGCCGTCGCGCAGGATCCCGTCGACGAGGGTGTCGAGCATCTCCTTGGCCCGGGTGCGCAGGGCCTCCACCCCGGTGGTGGTGAAGGCCGCGGCGACGGTGCGCCGCAGCCGGGTGTGGTCGGGCGGGTCCTCGAACCCGACCGCGCCCGGCGCGGGGATGAAGTGGGGGGCCAACCGGGTGACATCGTGTTCCGCGACCAGCTTGCGGCTGAACCGGGGATCGTTGGCCACCATGCGCACGTCGTCGAACCGGCAGACGAGCCAGGCCCACCCGCTTCCGTTCGGCAGGCGGATCCGGGTGATCGGACCCGCCTGCATCAGTTCGGCGAGGACGGGGTCGAAGTCGACCCCGTCCAGGGCCGGGGTGGGCCAGTGCGTGATGGGTGGCCTTGCGGTTGCGGGGCCGTCCTTCAGCATTCTTCGGATTCCTCCCTCACCCGGTCCCTCGGTCCGAGGTCCAGCTGCCCAGTGAGATCTCTGCGGTGATGCCCGGGCCGAAACCGGCCAGCAGGCCCCGCGCGGCGTCGGCGGTGCCGTTCTCGTCGAAGAGCCGGCGCAGTGCGTCCAGGACGACGGCGCTGGCGATGTTGCCGTACTCGGTCAGTGTGGCCCGACTGAAGCGGAATGCCTCGGGTGCCACACCGAGGTACTTGCTCAGGTCATCCAGGATGCGGGGCCCACCGGCGTGGATGATGTAGAAATCCAGTGCTGCGGCGTCCCAGCCATGGGCTTTCGCGAGCTCTTTGAGGGACGGCGCGAGCGGTTCCATGGTCCCGGGCACCCGCCGGTCGAGCTTGAAGTGGAACCCGGTGGACTTGACGTCGTACATGATCCAGTCCTCTGTCTGGGGGATGATGTACGAGCTGTTGCGGTGCAGTTCCATGCCGGTGCCGCCCTTGCCGCGGACGACGGCGGCGCCGACGCCGTCGCCGAACAGGCCGTTGGAGAGCAGGTTGCCGACCTCCAGGTCACTGGGCTGGTAGCAGAGCGAGCAGAACTCGCAGGACACGATCAGCGCGTTCGCCTCGGGGTAGGCGGTGCAGAAGTCGTGGGCCCGGTTGACCGCCGCCCCTCCCGCCGCGCAGCCCAGCTGGGCGATGGGGAGCTGTTTGGTGTCCGTCCTGAAGCCCATCGCGTTGATCATCCAGGCGGTCAGCGAGGGCATCATGAAGCCCGTGCACGACACGTAGATGATCATGTCGATGTCCTTCGCACGCAGCTGCGCGTCCTCCAGCGCCTGCCGCACCACCGCCGGGACCCGCTGCTTGGCCTCGGTCTCGTACACCGCGTTGCGCGATTCGAAACCGGGGTGCTTGAGGGTCTCCTCGATGGGGCGCACGATGTGCCGCTTCGCGACGCCGGTGTTGCGGATCAGACGCAGCGCCAGGTCGAGCTGCGGATGGTCCGCGTGCACCGACCGGCACAGATCCAGGGTCTGCTCCATCGTGATCACGTGCTCGGGCACGCACACCGTTGGCCTGCACAGAGTCGCCATGGGTGGCTCTCCTTTCGTGTCTGACACAGCCTCACGGACCTTTGGCCGATGCGCGCGCGGGACTACGGCGTTGGGGACATGAGCCAATCCGGTGACGCTGCGCCGTGGAGGCAGCGGAGCGTGTGACGAGAGGGAAGGGATGGCTGTGCCGATTTCCCGCGGAATCGCGCCTTGGGGGGTGACATCCACGCAGGGAGATGAACCATGACGTCAGACCCGCACACGGCCCTCGAGCCGGAGACCGACCCGGCCTCGGGCGAACCGGTGCACTGCTGGAACCTGGACGACTTCGAGGCGCTCGACTTCGACCCGTTCCTGCACGACCGCCTGCGGGACAAACGGGCCGCCCGGATCCAGCTGCCGTACGGCCAGGGCAGCGCCTGGCTGATGGCGCGCTACGCCGACGTGAAGGCGGCGACCACCGACCCGCGCTTCAGCAGGCAGGAACTGGTCGGCCGTACGATCACCGCCTCCTCCCCGCACGCCATCGCCTCGCAGCAGGCGTCCATGAACTACGCAGACCCGCCGCGCCTCAACGACATGCGCCGCGTGGTCGCACGGGCCTTCACCGGCAAGAGCATGCAGAAGCTGCGGCCGACCGTGCAGAAGACCGCCGACAGCCTGCTGGACGCCATGGAGCGGCACGGCTCGCCGGCGGACCTGGTCGAGCACCTGCACGGCCCGTTCCCCCTCGCGGCCGTCGCCGACCTGCTGGGGATGCCGCAGGACATGCGCAGGAACATGACCTCCTGGGCCAACGTGATCATGACGCCCGGTCCGGCGCCCGACAAGAGCACGGACGCCCTGAAGACGGTGCGCGAGTGCATCGTCGCCCTGCTCGCCATGCGGCGCGAGAAGCAGAGCGACGACCTGGCCGGGGTCCTCGCCGCGGCCGCCGACGCCGGTGAGATCACCGATCCGGAGGCCGTCTCCATCGCCACCGCGATCCTGGTGAGCGGTGCGCACGCGGTACGCAACAACAGCGCGAACATGATCTTCGCACTGCTCACCCATCCGGAGCACCTCGAACGGCTGCGCAGGGAGCCGGAGCTGATCCCCCAGGCCGTCGACGAGCTGCTGCGCTTCATCCCGCACCGCAGCGGGGTGGGCCTCCCGCGGATCGCCACGCGGGACGTGGACATCGCCGGCGTCACGGTCAAGGCCGGCGAGACGGTGTACTCCTCGTACCTGGCGGCCAACCGCGACCCCGAGGTCTTCCCGAACCCCGACACGCTGGACTTCGACCGCGGGCCCATCGCCCACATGGCCTTCGGGAACGGACCCCACCACTGCGTCGGCTCGATGCTGGCCCGGATGGAGTCCGAGATCATCGTCACCACGCTGCTCGACCGCTACCCGCGCCTGGCCCTGGCCGTGCCGCGCGAGCAGATCGAGTGGCAGGCCGGGGCGCTGATCCGCGGGCCCAAGACCCTGCCGGTGTCCTGGTGATACGCCGGCACCGGATAAGGGTGGTCCGGGGCAGCCCGGACCACATAGAACTGGCGGCCCTCACGGCCGCCCTGGTCGTCCTGGCGCGCACGGCCCATGTGCCCCGCGCGCCGCACTCCGCCCGGCACCGGCGTGCCCACTGGGACCGCAACCTGCCGTCGGTGGTGCACCATCCCGCACACTCGTGGCGCGCCCGCCCGGGCTCCCCCTTCGTCTAGCGGGGCCCGTCGACGCCGACGGGCCCGGCCGGCCGGGCCCGTCGGCGGCAGTCCGTCAGGCGCGGACCGGCTTCGGCGCGGCGGGGGCCGGGGTCGCCGAGGCGGCCGGGGCCGCCGGGCCGGTCGCGGTCGCGGAGCCGGCCGAGGGCGTCGGGGCGGCCGGGCTCGCCGAGGCCTGCGGATCGCAGGTGACCTCGTCACGCGGGGTGTAGTGCGTCCGGTAGGTCTCCCGCTTGACCTCCTGCCCGCCCTGGACGAAGACCCGGTCGACGGCGACGTCGAAGCCTTCCAGCGGGGTCTGCACCTCGCAGGTCGGACCGGAGCCCGTGCGCTTGGCCGGCGGGGTGACGTTCGTCCGCGGGCCCTGGGTCGCGCGTATCTCGTCGTACTTCTTCGTGCCGAGCAGGCTGATGGTCACCGAGGTGTCGGTGGACTCGGCCTGGACGTAGATGGCGTGGCCCGAGTCGTTCTTCCAGCGCAGGTCGAGGGTGCCCCAGGCGACGGTGGCCTCACGGCCCTCGGGGTACCGCTCGATGTAGAACGAGTGGGCACCGTGCTCCAGCGGCTTGACGCCCGCGAAGAACATGGCGTTGTACATGGTCGTCGCGACCGCCGAGACACCGCCGCCGGGCGACTTCACGTACTGACCGTCGTTGATCATGATGCCGTCGACGAAGCCGTTCTCCTTCGTCCGCTCGCCGACCGTCTTGTTGAAGCTCCACGTCTCGCCCGGCAGCACGACGGAGCCGTTGATCCGCTCCACGGCCCGGCCGATGTTGGTGGTGCGGTACGGCGCGGCCGGGAACTTGACGGTGAAGGAGGACACCTTCTCCTTGATGCCGAGGCGCTGTGCGTTCTCGGCGGTCAGACGCGGGTGGACCGTCTTCACGGCGACCTCACCGGTACGGGCGGCGCCCGAGCGCGTCAGCAGCGGGACGACGGCGTCGGCGAAGGCCTTATCGGTGACCTGGATCCCGGAGCGCCCGTCCTGTTCGACGACCGCCCGGCCGGCGGAGTCGACGCGGAAGGTGGCCCCGCGGGAGGGGCTGGTGGCCGCGGCCACCTGCCGGGCGACCGCGGGGTCGGCCAGCAGCCCCTTGGAGTCGAGCTTCGGAACCAGCCGGCCGTGGGCGTCGGGCTCGACCGCCAGGTGCCGGCCGAGCACGGCGGGGGTGAGGGTCACGGTCCTTCCGGCCACGGTCAGGGTGATCGGGCCGGACATCGCGGGCTCGGCGAACTCCTTCAGGGCCCGGGCGGTCTCCTGCTGACCCACCGCGGGCGCCTTCTGGTCCACGGGGAGCGTGACCGGACCGCCCTGCGGGCGCAGGTAGGCGGCGCGGACGGTATCGGCAGCCTGTTCGGCGCGCACGGCGAGACCGGTGACGGGGGCGGTCGCCTTTGCCGTGCCGCCCTCGAAGGTGACGTCGCCGTCGCGGGCCTGTCGTCCGGCGGCGGCGATCCGGTCGACCTCGGCCGTGCTCGTCGGGCCGTCCGTACGGATCACGGGCTCGACCTCGCGGTTCTCGGCCGGGGTGAGCAGCCGCCCGATCACGCTGAAGGGGTCCGCTCCGGTCTGCGCGGCGCGGTCGACGGTGGCGGCGGTGTCCAGGGACAGCCCGAAAGCGGCGGGGGCGGCCTTCTCGGTGCGGTCTCCGATCCGCAGCTCCATCGGGGCGGCCGCGGCCGGACCGAGCGCGCGGTCGAGGGCCGCCCGGGCCTCCGCACGGCTCATGCCGCCGATGTCGACCCCGCGTACCTGGGTGCCGTCGGCGATGGCGTCGCCCGCCACGGCCAGACCGGTGAGGTAGAGGCCGCCGAAGCCGAGGACGGCGGCCCCGCCCACGAGGGGGAGGGCCGTCCGCCGGTTGATCGTGAGGCGGTGTACGCGTCGCATGTGTCTCGTCTCTCCCGGTGCCGGTGGCGCTGGTACGTCGGTGTGGACCGGGAACCAGCATTCACCAATTCGGACTAACCGGGGCAAAAATGTGCCTGTTCTCACGAGGGGGACCAGTCCGAGTGCCACCGGAACCAAGGCCACCGAAGTAAGGCCACTTAGGTTGGATTGGCCCTGTCCGGTCGTCCGGGGAATGCCACATCGTGAGGCCTGTCGGTCTTTGGCTCCCTGAAAGGCTCCACCGGTGCCCCTCGCCCCCGCCCGCCCCGCGCGGCGTCTCACGCGTCGACTCCTGCAGCTCTACGTCGGGCTCGCGCTCTACGGCGCGAGCTCGGCGTTCCTGATCCGCGCGGGTCTGGGGCTGGACCCGTGGGACGTCTTCCACCAGGGGCTCGCCGAGCTCACCGGGTGGAGCATCGGCACGATCTCCGTGGCCGTCGGGGCACTGGTCCTGCTGCTGTGGGTGCCCCTGCGGCAGCGGCCGGGGCTGGGCACCGTCTCCAACGTGTTCGCCGTCGGCCTGTCCATCGACGCCACGCTCGCGGTCATGCCGGACGTGCACGGCACGCTCGCGCAGGCCGCCGTACTGACGGCGGGCATCGTCCTCAACGGTGTCGCGACCGGCCTCTACATCGCCGCCCGCTTCGGGCCGGGGCCCCGCGACGGCCTCATGACCGGGCTGCACCGGCGGACCGGGCGGTCGCTGCGGCTGGTGCGGACCGGGATCGAGCTCACGGTCCTCGCGGCCGGGGTCCTGCTGGGCGGGACGGCCGGCGTCGGCACCGTGGCGTACGCGCTGGCCATCGGCCCGCTCTCGCAGGTCTTCCTGCGCGTGTTCGCCCTGCCCGGCGAGGAGGGCTCCCCGGGCGGCGGCCGGGCCGGAGCGCAGTCCCCGGATGCAGCTCGGGCCACGGATCCGGCGCCCGCCGCCGATCCGGCCCGGTCCGCAGCTGCGACACCGGCAGCGGCAGCGGCAGCGGCAGCGGCACAGGCTCCGGCACAGGCACAGGCACAGGCACAGGCCCCGGATTCGGATCCGGCTCCGGCTCCGGCTGCGGCTCCGGCTCCGGCACAGGCACAGGCCCCGGATCCGGCTCCGGCTGCGGCTGCGGCTGCGGCTGCGGCTCGACGGAACTGACCCGGGCGCATCCGGCGCTGGCCAGGCGGCTCGAGGGCCTGCGGGCCGGTCTGGAGCAGGGGGCCGGCCTGGACTCAGACGGCTTCGGGGACGGCGGCGGGGTCTCGGACGACACCCGGCGGCAGCGCCGGCTGGCGCGGGAGTGGGATGCGCTGGTGACGGAGATCCGGCTCCAGCCGGGTTTCACGTACTTCATGCTCCCGCTCCCCTTCGCCGAGCTGTCGCAGGCGACCGCCGCCGGGCCGGTGGTCCTCGTCAACGTCAGCCGCTACCGCTGCGACGCCCTGGTGGTGACCCCGGGCCGGGTCCGGCTCGTCCCGCTGCCCGGTCTGGACGCGGAGGAGGCGCAGCGCCGTACGGAGCGGTACCTGGCCGCCGTGGACCGCATCGGGCGTCCGGGGGCGCCGACCGGTCCCGTGCAGCAGACGGTCCTGGACACCCTGGAGTGGCTGTGGGACACGGTCGCCTCGCCGGTGCTGGACGCCCCGGAGGCGGCGGACCGGCAGGGGAGGCGCCTGTGGTGGTGCGCCACGGGGCCGCTGGCACTGCTGCCGGTGCATGCCGCTGGCTACCACGATCCCGACGACGAGCGGCCGTACGACGCCGTGGTGGAGCGGGTGGTGTCCTCGTACATGCCGACCCTGCGGGCCCTGGCCCGGGCGCGCAGGCCCGCGGCCGCCCCGGACGGGCCGCGCCGGCTGCTGGTCCCGGCGGTGAGCGGGCGGCCCGGCTACGCGCCCTCGCTGGAACCGCTGCCGGGCGTACGGCGGGAGGCGGAGGCGCTGCGGCGGCGCTTCCCCGGGCGGCACACGGTCCTGGCTGACGCCCAGGCCACCCGGGCGGTGGTGCTGGACCTGCTGCGCTCGCACAGCTGCGTCCACTTCGCCTGCCACGGCGGCCAGGACCTCGCCGACCCGGCTCGGGGAGCCCTGTACCTGTGCGACGGTCCGCTGACGGTGACCGCACTCGCCCGGCTCGACCTGGAGTCGGCGGAGCCGGCGGTCCTGTCCGCCTGCCAGACCGCGGTGGGCGGCACGGAGCTGCCGGACGAGGCGATCCACCTGGCCGGCGCCCTGCTGCTGGGCAGCTTCCGGCAGGTCGTCTCGACGCTGTGGACCGTCGGGGACGACACCGCACGGCGGGTCACGGAGATGCTGTACGGGGTCCTCGGCGACTCCGCGGGCACCCTGCACCCGCGCCGCCCACGCCCTGCACGAGGCGGTCGTCCGCATCCGCCGCGAGGATCCGTACCGGCCGATGGCCTGGGCCTCGTACGTCCACTTCGGGCCGTAGATCCGGTCATCCGACCTGACGGCGGACCAGCTCGTGGAACAGGCCCTGGGTATCGGCGAGCAGTTCGGCGGGCGGCCCCTGCTGGGCGACCCGGCCGTCCGACATCACGATCACCCGGTCGGCGTCCATGACGGTGGACAGCCGGTGGGCGATCACGATGCGGGTGGCGCGCAGGGTGCGGGTGGACTCGATGACCACGCGCTGGGCCTCGTTGTCCAGTGCGCTGGTGGCCTCGTCCAGGAAGAGGATGCGCGGTTTGCCGATGAGCGCCTGGGCGATCATCAGCCGCTGGCGCTGGCCGCCCGAGACGGTGCCGCCGCCGTCGGACAGCACGGTGTGCATGCCCATGGGCATGGCCTTGATGTCCTCGGCGAGGCCCGCCAGGGCGGCGGCCTCCGCCGCCTCCTCGAGGGAGTACGCGCCGGAGCCGCGGATGCAGTCGAGGATCGAGCCGGAGAACGGCTGTGCGTTCTGCAGGACGACACCGCACTGGCGGCGCACGGCCGCCTGGTCGAGTGCGGCCAGGTCCTGGCCGTCGTACAGCACGCTGCCGGAGGCGGGCCGGTCGAAACCGATGAGCAGTCGCAGCAGGGTCGACTTGCCGCAGCCGCTGGCCCCGACGACCGCGACGAACTCACCGGGCCGCACCTGGAAGGACACGTCGTCCAGGACGAGCGGGCCGTCGTCGGCGTACCGGTAGGAGAGGTTCTTCACCTCGACGGCGCCGCTGAGCTCGCCCGGCCGGATGCTGGAGCCGCGTACTTCGGGGGTCGCCTGGAGGAGCGGCTTGACCTGCTCGAACATCGGCTGCACGGCGGCGGCCGAGAGGAGGGCGCCGGTCAGCTGGGTGGCCGAGGACAGCATCATCGTCACGGCGGTGCTGAACGTGAGGAACTCGCCGGCGGACATGCTGCCCCGGGCCGGGCCGGCCAGCAGCATGAACATCACGAGCGTGCACAGCGGCAGATAGACCGCGTTGAGCACCGTGACGACGTTCTTGATCCGGCCGATGCGCTGCTGGAGCTCGCGGGTACGGGCGAACTCCCGTGCCCAGGCGGCGTACGCGAAGCTCTCGGCCGCGGCCACGCGCAGTTTGGGCAGCCCGCGCAGGGTCTGGAACGCCTGGTTGTCGAGCTTGTTGCCGATCCTGATCAGCCGGCGCTGGTAGCGGAGCTGCCACAGTCCCAGGCCCAGGAAGACGACGGCGATGGCGAGCAGCATGGCGACCGCGGCCAGTGCCAGCGGCACGCTGTAGACGAGCAGCAGCACGAGGTTGATCGTGCCGACGGTGCCCGCCTGCAGGGAGACCGAGACGATGCCGGACAGCACGGTGCGGATGGAGCTGATGCCCATGGCCGCGGCGGCCAGTTCCCCGGTGGAGCGGCCGGCGAAGAACGTCACCGGCAGCCGGAGCAGCCGGTCCCAGACGGCCGGCTGCAAGGTGGCCTCGATGCGGCCTTCCATGCGCAGGAGGGAGTTGTTCTGCAGCAGCATGAAGGCGGCCGAGACCACGCTGGTCGCGATGAGCGCCAGCGCGGTCTGCACGATGAGGCTCTCCTCGGCGTGCGGGACGTACGCGCCGAGCACGCGGCCGGTGGCCACGGGGACGACCGCGCCGAGGCCGACGGCGCCCAGCCCGCCCACGACGAGGCTGCGCAGGTCCGCGCCGCTGCCGCGGACGCTGAAGCGGAGCAGGTGCAGCAGGCCCGGCTTCCGGTCGGGCAGCGGGCGGTAGAACATGACGGCGTGCGGCTCGAACGCGTCCGCGCTGCCCTGGCCGAGGCGTTCGCGCGCGCCGGTGGCGGGGTCGACGGCCTCGTACCGGCCGCGCCGCCACAGCAGCGCGACGGGGGTCCCGTCGTCCGCGCGCCGGCCGACCAGGGGGCCGCTGTTCTCCCGCCACCACCGTCCGCCGAGCCGGACGGCGCGGGTGCGGATCCGGGAGGCGAGCGCGATGCGTTCGACGGGGTCCGTCCGCTCGGAGGCTGCGGCGCCGCCGCCCGTCGGCTCGGTCAGGGCGATGCCGCCCGCGGCCGCGACCAGGCGGCACGCGGCGAAGGTCGCGTCGTGGCCCGCATCGCGGCGTGAGCCCCTGCGGGAGCGGCCGATGGAGGCGAGCAGGGTGCGGTCCGCCTGGGTACGGGCTGCCTCGCCGGCCTCGATGCCGGCGGCCGTGCGGTCCTCGTGGGCGCGCTCGTCCTGCTCGATCCAGCGGTCCAGGGCGTCCAGCAGCCGGTACTGCTGGTCCACCATGCCCTGCCACACGGCCCCGTCGACGAGGAGCGTGCCGGCGGGCGCGGGCATGCCGGCCGCGGAGTTGTGGGTCTCGTACACGGCGCCGTACTGCACGCTCCCCGGGGGGACCTGCATCCACAGGATGTCCTCGTCGGCCCCGCCGGGGGCGGCCGTGGCTCGGCCCTCCAGCGGCGCCTGGTACAGCACGCGCAGACCGCGGCCGATGCCGCGGGCGAAGGCGTCCTCGAGGGGGCTGGGCACGGCGTCGGCGAACCCGTTCTGCCAGGGATCGGCGTGCCACCCCCAGGCTCCGTCCGCGGGGACCCCCTGGGCTCCGTACTCGGGGCGGTACAGCTCGCGCAGCTCGATGCGGCGCAGTACGCAGCCCTGCAGCGGGCGCCCGGTCAGCGTGTGGGCGGGGCCCTCGGCCGGGCCGAGCAGCAGCGTGCCCGACTCGAGCCGGCCCAGGAAGTGCCAGTGGCCCGCCTGGGCGGCATCGACGGCGAACAGGTCCAGCTCGCCCTGCACGACGAGCCACAGTACGAGCGGGCCTTCCAGCGACAGGCTGCGCAGGCCCGTGCAGTCGACCGGCGTGCCGAGGCCGCCGAGGGCCGCGACGACCGGATCGGGTGCGGTGTGGGCCTGGTGGGGCTCGTAAGTCTGGTGGACCGGGTGGGTTGGATGGGTCTGGTGGGTCTGGTGGGTCTGGTGGGTTGTGTAAGTCATGTGCGTCTGGTGGGTCTCGTGGGACTGGTGAGGGGATGTCACGTCAGTGCTCCTTCACCAGTCGGGCGTACGCGCCCTGCGCGGCGATCAGGTGCTCGTGCCGTCCGCGTTCCACGACCGTGCCCCGGTCGAGCACGACGATCTCGTCGCTGTCGCGCACGGTGCTCAGCCGGTGGGCGATCACCACGCACGCGCAGCCGCGGCGCCGCAGGTTGTCGATGACGATCTGCTCGGTCGCCGCGTCCAGGGCGCTGGTCACCTCGTCCAGGATCATGACGCTGGGGCGGCGCACCAGGGCGCGGGCGATCTCCAGGCGCTGGCGCTGGCCGCCGGAGAAGTTGCGGCCGTCCTGCTCGACGTGGCTGTGGATGCCGCCGGCGCGGCGCCCGACCACGTCGTACACGGCGGCGTCCTGGAGGGCGGCGATGACGGCCTCGTCCGGGATGGAGGGGTCCCACAGCGCGACGTTGTCGCGGACGGTGCCCTCGAAGAGGAAGACGTCCTGGTCCACGAAGGAGACGGAGGCGGCCAGCGCGCCGCGCGGGATGTCCTCCAGCCGCATCCCGTCGATGCGGATGGCGCCCGCCCAGGGGGTGTGGAGGCCGGATATCAGCCGGGAGACGGTGGATTTGCCGCTGCCGGAGCCGCCGACGAGCGCGACCTGCTGCCCGGGGCCGACCGCGAGCGAGACGTCCTTCAGCAGAGGTGCGTCCAGCGGGCTGTACCCGAAGGTGATGCCGTCCAGTTCCACGTGCCCCTTGAGCCGGCGGGTACCGGCGGCGGCCTCGCCCCGCGCGTGCCGCAGGTAGAGCGGGTCGACGGGGAAGTTCTCGACGTCCTTGAGGCGGGCGACGTCGGCGGCGAAGTCCTGGATCCGGCCGGCCACGCCGCCCAGTCGGGTGATCGGCGCGGTGAAGCTGGTGACCAGGGCCTGGAAGGCGACGAGCAGGCCGACCGAGAGGTGCCCCTCCACCGCCCGCAGGCCGCCGATCATCAGGATCAGCGCACTGTTGAGCGCGGCCAGCGTCGGCGCGACGACGGCCAGCCAGGCGCTGGGGACGCCGAGCCGCTGCTGCACGTCGAGGGTGACCGCGTGCTGGCCGGCCCACCGGCGGAAGAAACCGTTCTCCCCGCCGGTGGCCTTCATCGTCTCGATGAGCTGGAGGCCGCTGTACGAGGTGTTGGTGAGCCGGGCGCTCTCGGCGCGCAGCTTCTGGGTGCCGGTGGCCCGTACCCGCATCACGATGCGCACGGCCGCGATGTTGAGCAGCGCGATGAGTACGCCGACGGCGGTGAGCTGCGGGTCGTACGTCCACAGCAGCACCGCGTAGAGCACGACCACCACGGCGTCGACGCCCGCGGCGGCCAGGTCCCGGGCGAGGGTCTCGGCGACCGCGTCGTTGGACTGGAGGCGCTGGACCAGGTCGGCCGGGTTGCGCTGGGTGAAGAAGGTGACCGGAAGCCGGAGCAGGTGCCGCAGAAAGCGGGCGCTGCCGAGCGTCGAGGAGATGATGCGGCCGCGCAGCAGGTTGGCCTGCTGCAGGGAGGTGAGCACGGCCGTGAGCACCAGGGCCGCCGCCATCGAGGCGAAGAGCACGCCCAGCAGGGACGTCTGCTCGCCGATGAGGAACATGTCGATGTACGTACGGCTCAGCGCGGGCACCGTCGCTCCGACGGCCACCAGCAGGAGGCTGGAGACCACGGCGGCGAGCATGGTGCCCGAAGTGCCGCGCAGGCGGGCCGGCAGGGCGCTCATGACGCCTTGCCGGCGGCCGGTGCGGCGGAAGCCCGGACCGGGCTCGAAGACGAGCGCGATGCCGGTGAAGCCGGTGTCGAACTCCTCCATGGGGACGAACCGGCGGCCCTTGCCGGGGTCGTTGATGTACACGCCCCGGCGGCCGAGGCGGCGGCCCATCCCCTCGTAGACGACGTAGTGGTTGAACTCCCAGAAGAGGATGGCCGGCGGGTTCACCCCGGCGAGCGCGGCCAGGTCCATCTGCATGCCCTTGGCCGTCAGTCCGTAACCGCGCGCGGCCTTGAGGAGGTTGCCGGCGCGGGAGCCGTCCCGGGACACCCCGCACGCGATGCGCAGCTCTTCCAGGGGCACGAAGCGGCCGAAGTGGCCGAGCACCATGGCGAGCGCGGCGGCGCCGCACTCCACCGCCTCCATCTGCAGCACGGTGGGCGTGCGTACGGTACGGGGCGTGCGGCCCCGGGGGACGGCCGGACGGCGGCGCCGGCGCCCGCCGGGCGCGACCCGGCCGGCCGGGGGCCCGGAGCGGGGCCGGTTCGGGGAGGTGTGCTGCGGCACGGTCACGGAAGCAGCCAATCGACGGGGCGCTGTGCGGCGAGGTGGACGGCTCCGGTGACCGGTGTCGTGGAGTCGACGGGGTACGGGGGCCCGCCCGCGGAGGACCACCGGTAGCCGGAGGTGGTCGCGGAGGAGCGTTCGAGCTGCACGAGCACGGCGACGGGGTTGCCCTGGCCGGCGAACTGGGCGGCGAGGCGGGAGTCCCCGAGGAAGCCGGTGAGCTGCGCCTGCGTCTGGGGCGCCCGGCCGACTTCCTTGACGCGCCCGCGCAGCACGCCGAACTGCTGCTGGGGGGCGGACTGGACGGTCAGGTCGACCGGGGCGCCCACGCGGATCTGCGCGGCGTTGCCGGCGGGCAGGTAGAGCACGGCCACCAGCGGGTCGTCCGTGTTCTTCACGCGTTCCACGGTCGCGACGTCCGCGCCCGTCGTGACGACCGAGCCGGTCTTCGCGGCCAGGGTCGTCACCCGCCCTCCGGCGACCACGCGTACGGTCCGCTCACCCTGGTCCGTGGCGAGCTGGAGCAGCGGCGCGCCCGGGGGCAGCAGTTGGCCCTCTTTGGCGAGTACGGCGGTGACCTGTCCGGCGAACGGGCTCTGCAGCAGATAACTGCCCTCGGCGTGCGTGAGGATGCCGGGTGCGGTCAGCTTGGAGGAGACGGATCCGGTGAATGCCCAGAAAGCCGCGGCAGCCATGACGACGACGGTGACGGCGAGAACGAACCGGCCCTGCGGGCGTGCGAAACGTACGGGCAGATCAAGTTCTTCGGGCGATTGCAGCTTGGAGAGCGCCTTTTGACGGAACTGCACGAACTATCCTTCGCCTGCATTCTTCATTCTTGAAACGGGCACCCGTGAACCCCGGAACGATGACGTCCCGGGGTTCACGCGCGCTGCTGGCCGGCTCGGCTCAGAGGCCGGCGACACCGGCACGAACGCCGACGATGCCCTCGACCTGGCCGGGCAGGGCCAGCGCGCCGTGGACCGTGTCGAGCGAGGTCACCGTGTTCACGACCTGGAAGACGTCGCCGGTGACGGCGCCGAGGAGGCCACCGGAAATGCTGACACCGCCGGAAACCGCGTCCAGTTCGTCGTCGGCGATCTCACGGGTCTCGATGTCGTTACGCATGATGTGCGCACCCTTCAGTTGTCTGAATGTTTCTCAAATGGCGTGGGCGGTCTGCGACTAGGCGGTCCGACCACTTCCGAACATCACTTCGGTGGGCAGATGTAAGCACGCGAACGGGTCACCCGGCCAACCGCGTTGACGCCCTCTCCCGCGCCAGGTGACCGTTCACCCGGCGGGCTTTCCGATTGATTCGACGGATCGCCACGGGTTCTCCACAAGATCGAGTAACAAAACGAAATGCCCCACCACCCCCACGCCCCGAACCCACCCAAACCCCCACCACCCGCAAAGGCCGCCACCGCATCCCGGGGGAGAGATGTAACGGGAGGCACCCCCTCCACTTTCACCGCGTGAAGATTTGCGGGAGGGGCACTCCGTGACGGGCCGATCACGATGCGTGCCGATCGGGGCCCTCCGGGCGTATGGTCGGCCCATGGAACGAGTGCGCAGCCGAGTGATCGTCCACGGCGTGGTGCAGGGTGTCTTCTTCCGCGACACCTGCCGCCGCACCGCCCTCGATCACGGCGTGGCCGGCTGGGTGCGCAACCTCCCGGACGGGACCGTCGAGGCGGTGTTCGAGGGACCCTCGGCCTCCGTCGCCCGCATGCTCGACTGGGCCCACCGAGGCCCGCGTGGCGCCGACGTGACCCGCGTCCAGCTCCACGAGGAACGGCCCGAGGGCCTGGAAGGCTTCGAGATCCGCGTCTGAACCCACCCACCGGGAACACACGGAGGCCGTCGTCCCACGAATGGGAGAACGGCCCCCGCGGACCGCATTCGTCCGCCATGCTGGGGCGGACTCCTCCGGCGGGTGCGCCGGCCTCGTGACGCTCGACCGCACAAGACGAACGGAACCCTGTGAGCCTTGCCCGCTCCGGCGGGCGGGTGCAGCCCGCCCGCCCCGGCGACCCCAAGCGGGTCGGCACGTACCGGATCATCGGCCGCCTCGGGTCGGGCGGCATGGGCACGGTTCACGCCGGCCTCGATCCGGCCGGGCTACGGGTCGCGGTCAAGGTCGTCCACCCCGCGCACGCCGAGGACCCCGAGTTCCGGGCCCGCTTCCGCCGCGAGGTGCAGCTCTCCGCCCGGGTCCGGGGGCCATGGCTCATCCCCCTCCTTGCGGCCGATCCCGATGCCGAAACCCCGTGGCTGGCCACCGCCTACGCCCCGGGCCTCACCCTCGACCAGCACCTGGCCGTGCACGGCCCCCTTTCCGGCGGCACCTTGTACGCCTTCGCCACGGGCACCGCCCGGGCCCTCGCCACCGTCCACGCCGCCGGCGTCGTCCACCGGGACGTCAAACCGCAGAACGTCATCCTCACCCCCGCCGGGCCGCGCGTCCTGGACTTCGGGATCGCCCACGCCGCCGACGGCACGTCCGTGACCCGGACCGGCGTGATGACCGGCACTCCGGGCTGGATCAGCCCCGAGCACTACCGCACCGGCACCGCCGGCCCGGAGGGCGACGTGTTCGCCTGGGGCGCGCTCGTCGCCCACGCCGCCACCGGCCGCCTGCCGTTCGGCACGGGAGCCCCGGACGTGGTCGCGTACCGCGTCATGTCCGGTGGTCCCGACCTCGACGGCCTCCCCGGGGAACTGCGCGGGACCGTGGACAAGGCCCTCGCGAAGAACCCCCGCGAACGGATGACCGCCGATTCGGCAGCGCAGGAGTGCGCGCGGCTCCTCGCCGCCCAGGCGACCCACGTACTCACCGTCGGCGCAGGGCCGGGCGCGACGAGGGCCGGCCACCTCGTCACCGGCGAGTGGCACGTGCCGGGCGTGGAGGACCCCGCCTGGCGCACCCCGGCCGCGTCCACCCGCAAGCGCGCGCTCATGGCCGCCGTCGCCGCGGCAGCCGCAGGCACCGCCGTCGCGGGCAGCATCGTCGCTTTCGACACCGAGGACCGCGTCGGTACCGGCGCCGCTCCAAGCAGCGCGGTCGCCGCCTCGCCGCGCCACAGCGAGCCGTCCTCCTCCGTCCCGGCCGGGGCCATGACCGCATCACCCGTCGACGCACGAACCGTCAGGGTTCCCACGGATCCGCTGGCGGGAGTGCCCGGCCCGGCCTACACCCGCTCCGGTGACGAAGCCCAGCCGGACCCGGACGAATGGCGGACCAGCACCACCGCCGCCGGCCCTCGGGAGCGGGAGGCCGAGCAGGCGATCCGCGACCGGATGAGATCCATGCTGGCCACGAAGGACATGGACTTCATGAAGCCCACGATCACGTTCAACCTGCGCGCGCAGACCGTGATCGTGACCGGCGGGCCGGTCCCCCAGCTCCCCGACCACTACCGGGAGGTGTTCCGCCGGGCCGGGCAGATGGCCGCCTGCACCGCGCTCGCACATCGCCTCAAGGACGCCCCCACGACCTGGCCCTACGGCCGCTTCTCCGTCTACTGGAAGACCTCCGACGGTGACGTCAGCGCGGCGGCCATCGGCTACGGGAAGGCCACCGACGGCTGCTTCACGGAGATCGCCGGCCAATGGCGCGGCGACGAATCCGGCATGGCGACGGCCGAGATCCCGAGCAGCGACAAGGCCGAGATCCGCGTGGCCGACGCCACGGCCAAAGCCGTCACGGCCACCTGGAACACCGCCACCGCCGAGACGAACGAAGCCCCCATCGGTACGGCCGACGACATCACCCTCGGCTTCGATCCGGTCGAGAACGCCGCCTACGTATGGACCGACGACCCCAACAACCGTTTTACGAGCCGCGCTTCCCAGTCCAATCTCAAGGGCGCCGCCGAGGAAGCCGTCTGCCGCAAGCTCACCGCCGAGTTCCACAGCAACAGGAGCTGGAACTACACCCGCTGGGCCGTCGCCGTGTACGACCCTTACACGAACGGACGCCAGTTCATCGGCTCGGGCACCTGCACTCCCTGAGCCCCTCGACAGCGGCCTACTGGCCGGCTGCTTCGCCTTCGTGGCTGCGGGCCGCGGGGCGGCTCGTCACGCGCGCCTCCAGCGCTCGCTTCGCCTGCGGCCACTCCGGCCGGGTGATGCTGTACACCGCCGTGTCGCGTATCCAGCCGTCCCGCATGACCATGTGGTGGCGCAGGACACCCTCGTGCGTCGCGCCCAGCCGGGATATCGCCGTCCGCGACTTCGCGTTGCGGACGTCCGTCAGCAGCTCGACCCGGTTCATCCCCATCACCTCGAAGGCATGCGTCAGCATCAGCAGCTTCGCCTCGGTGTTCATGCCGGTCCGCTGCCAGGACTCCGCGAGGAAGGTCCAGCCGATCTCCAGCCGGCGCTGCGCGGTGTTGATCATCATCAGCCGCGTCGAGCCGATGACCCGCCCCGTCGCCGCGTCCACCGTCGCGTACGGGAGCTGCGTGCCCTCGGCGCGGGCCGCCATCGCGTCTTCGATGAAGCCGCGGACATCATCCGGATGCGGGACGGCCGTCACCGCGAGATTCCACAGGCTGCCGTCGCGAACCGCCTCGCACAGCCCGTCGTGGTGCCGGAGCCCCAGCGGCTCGAGCCGCACCCGCTCTCCCGTGAGCGCCACCGGCTCCGCCGACGCCTTCGCCCGCTCCATGCCCGCCCCGTCCGTCCCCCGTGATCACCACTGACGGCCAGACCCTACCCGCCGTCGGCGATCACACCACCGGGTTTTCCCCGGAAAACGATCAAGGGCCTTGCTTCACCGAAGTGAAGCAAGGCCCTGATGTGCGACTACGGAGCCGGCTCCGTCTCCAAGACTCACACGCTCGGCGTCCACCGCATCAGTGACTTCCGAGGGGCGCCGGGCCAGGTCTCACTGGCCCACCCCTTCACAACACCGTTGCCTCGGCGCTCTCCTCCGGCTTGGCATCGACGGGGCGCGCCGCGTCCTCGGCGAGCAGTCTGAGGTATTCGGCCATGCCCTCCTCCGAGTCGTCGAGCACGTAGGGCGCCTCGCCGGAGACGTTCATGAGGTCGGCCTGCTTGCCCGCCGCCGACCAGGCGAGCGCCAGGGCCACGTTCGACCACCAGCAGCTTCCGTCCACCGTCAGCCAGGCTTGGATCTGCTCGCCCTTGCGGACCGGAACCGTGAGGTTGTACTCGGATCCGCCCCCGACCTGACGGAGCATCGGGGCCGCGCAGTAGTGGTAGCGGCCCGCGACGATCAGGGTGAGGTTGGCCTTGTATCCGATGTTCTTCTCCATGCTCGTGGCGTCGAACTGCTTGACCGAGCAGACCAGGACGCCGTCGGTCTGCGCGGTGGAGGTGAACTTGTTGTCGGAGCCCGGGGCTTGCCCCCTGTTCCAGAACCGGATCTGTGCGGGCCTGAAGAGTTGCGTCACCCCCGTGAAGACGGTGGTGCCGGACAGGGTGGTCGCCCCGCTGAAGGTGTTGGCGCCGGTCAACGAGGCAGCCCCTTCCACCAACAGCTTGGCGTCGACCTTGAGCCCGGCGGGCTGGCTCACCCGCAGCGGGTTCGACCCCGAGCCCCGGACCGAGCCCAGCACGGTGAGGGTGGTGCTCTGCGATCCGGCGACGGTGACGTTGTCGTTGAACGTGCTCGCACTGCCGACCGAGAAGGTGCCGGCCACCTCGGCCTTCGCGTCGACCTTGAGGCCGGCGGGCTGGCTGACCCGCAGCGGGTTGCTGCCCGCGCCCCGGACGCTGCCGGCGACGGTGAGGTCCTTGGCCGCGTTGTTGAGGCTGACCGTGTCGGAGAAGACCGCGGGCCCCTGGACGGTCAGGTTCCGCACCACCAGGTCGGGGACGCGGACGGTCACGGCCGTGGTCAGGGTGTGGGTCAGCGTGGTGCCGCCCTCCGACACCTCGGCGCGGAGCATGAAGCCGGTGACGGTGGTGAGCCCGACGGGGGTCGTCCAGGTGCGCTCCTTGTCGAGCGGTACACCGGCGGGCGCGTCCCCCCAGTACATCGTGTACTTCGCCTCGGAGCCCTCCCAGCGCAGGACGGCGGCCTCCCCGTTCTCCACCATGATCTTTTCCGGTGCGAAGTTCCGGAACACGAATCCGGCGGGGAACTTGTCCACCTGCACGGCGGCGGCCTTGTCGGTGAAGTTCCCGTTCGTCGGGGAGGAGTTCTCCACGATCTCGATGGTGACCTGGCCGGGGGCCCGGTTGATCTCGATGTTGGACAGGGTCAGGGACACGATCTGTCCGGTGAACTGGACCGCGCGGGCCGGGGTGAAGGTGATCACGGCGAAGCCGCCGGCCACGCTGGGTGCGGAGGGGGTCCAGCCGGTGCTGGCCCCGGTCCTGATGGCCGCGCCGTTGCCGGTGAGGTGTCCCGCGCCGGAACCGAGCGGGACCCTCACGGTGATCTTGTCGCACCAGGCCGGGGTGGTGATGCCGCCGCCGACGTTGATGTTGATGGAGCCGTACTCCGTCTCCTCCGCCGAGCTCACCCGGAGGGGATGGGGGTCGGTGGACGGCTCGTACGGGAGCAGGTTGGTGGAGTTGACCATCTGGATGCTCATCGGTCTTCCCTTCCCTACAGGGCGTTTCAGGAGGTTTCGGTGGCGTCGAGCACCAGGTAGCCGTACCGCGCCTGGGGCGCTGGATCGCCGGGGTGCGCAGACGCGTCGGCCGGCACGATCGCCAGTTCGGCCCACTCGGTTTCCGCGCCCCGCGGTTCGGCCCAGGACCACGTGCCGTGCCACGAGGCGGGCTGGGGCAGGACCACTCCGCCGACCGGGTTCCCATCGGGGCCGGCGGGGCGCTCGGGGGCGAGCAGCGGGCCCAGTCGGAAGGCGGCGCGGATGCGCCGCACCGCGTCACGGACGAGGTCGTCGGGGAGTGCGACCCGGGTCACCGGCAGGATGTCCGTGGTCGCGTGCACCGGTGCGTACGGGTCCATCAGCAGCGTCAGGTGGTGGGTCACCGGCTGGTCGGGGGTGCGGGCGGGGAGGGCCAGGCCCAGGCCTTCGGCGATGGGCTCGACGTAGCCGTCCCCGCCCCCCGCTCCCAGGATCGTGTGGAAGACCTCGTACGAGGTGTCCTGGTCGGGTCCGGTGGCTGCGCTGAAATAGCCGACGAGCCCGTCCCCGAGCAAGCGTTCGTTGCCCAGCCGGACGGCCCAGCGGTACGTGTCGTACTCCTCCGCGGGCTCCTCCAGGACTGCGTCCCAGCCCGGGCTGCCGACCAGCGGGCCTTCCAGTTCGATGCCCAGGTCGGCGCGGACGAGGGCCAGCGGCCGCCCCAGCAGCCGCAGGGGGGAGCCGTCGTCCTGCGCGGCCGGATCGGAGATGGTGTCCAGGGCTGCGTCGATGGTGTCGAGCAGGCCGGCGAACGCGGTCGCGGGCTTGTCCAGCAGGGGCCGCAGGAAGCCCGCCAGGTGGGGCAGGACGGCGGCGAAGGAGTCCGTCTGCGGGTCGGGGTGCGGGGAGCCGGGCAGGGCGAGCCAGACGGTGTCGTCCTGGCCGGCCGTGTTCCTGACGATGCGGACCTCCCCCAGGGCCTGTCCGTCGGGGGCGTGCACGATGAGCGTCTGGTCGAGGTGGTTGAGCAGGAGCCAGCCGGCCAGGGGGTTCTTCGCCGTGTCGGCCTGGGCCGTGGGGGACTGCCGGCGCCAGTCGGTGGCGCGCACCGTCTCCAGGCGCAGCCGGGCTCCCTGGAGCAGCCGGGGGCCGAGCTGGACGAACCTGGGGCTGCCGATCAGGTCGTCGTCGAGCATGGCGTCGGGTGTGACGCTGTCGCCGAGCGTGAGACTGACCCCCTCCTGGTTCTGGTGGTTGACGATGTCGAAGCTCCGGCCGAAGCGGTCGACGATCCGCAGGTCGTGGAAGAAGAACTGGCCGGCCCGTACGGGCTGGTAGGGGCTGCCGGGGTCCCCGGGCGGGGGTTCGACCGGGCCGGGGTCCGGCACCCGTTGGACGTCGCCGACGAGTCCGGCGGTGTCGGCGGGGACGTGCACGGTCGTGCGGGCGGCGCCGTCCTGCTGGAGCAGCCAGTCGTGGAAGCCGTCGAGCCGCTGGGAGAGCAGATCGGGGTCGGCGAGCTCCTCCTTCAGTGCGAGGAGGCCCTCGGCGGGGGCGTCGGAGTAGGTCTCCAGGTAGCGGTCGATCTGGTGCGCCAGTACGTACGGGGCGGTCGGGGTGAGGAAGGCCCGGTTCTTGAAGGTGAGCCAGCGCAGGTCGCCCTCGCCGTCCCCGGGCTGGGCGCCGTCGCCGGACCATTCGTAGCGGTGCCCGTTGAAGGACCAGTGGGTGTCGTCGCCGGTCTGGTAGGGGGTGGGGCAGTAGCGGAGCTCGAACTCCATGTGCATCGGCAGCCAGGGCTGGCGCCACGGGGCGGTGTACTCGGGGACGGGGCCGGCGGTGCTGTCCGGGTCGGCCAGGGCGGCGGGGAGGTGACCGGACCGAGCGACCTGGTCGAGCAGGGCGAACTCGGCCAGCAGCGTGGCGCAGGCCGGGGGGAGGCCGGTGAGGTCGGGCGCCGGCGGCGCGGTGGGCCGGTCGATCCACTGCCCGCCGGCCTTGATCCGGGTGAGCAGTGCGCCGGGGACGCGGCAGGGCAGCGGAGCGTCGCGGGTCAGCGGCTGGGTGGCGCCGGTGTTCCTGATCAGCACCACCGGGTCGGCCGGCCGGTAGTAGGACTCGCGTGCGGTGCGTTCGAGCACGTACTCGGGGGCGAGGCCATGCACGGTGGCGTAGGCGTCGATGGCCGCCTGGAGCTCCTCGGGCGTGCCGCCGGTGGGCAGTTCGGCGGCGAGGGCGGCCTGTTCGGCCAGGAGTGCCCGGACGCGGGCGGCGACGCTGCCGGCCCGGTCGGGATCGAGTTCCGCGTCGGCCCGGGCGTCGAAGCCGTCGGGGCGCCCGGGGGTGAACGGCGGGACGGGCTTGTTGCGCAGCCACCAGATGTTCCACAGGCGCTCGCGCTGCCGCAGCAGGGTCGGGGTGAGGCCGTCGTACTGCCGCTGGGTTCGGTTGAGCACGGCCAGCCAGTCCGGTTCGGCGGGCCGCGGCGGTGCCGGTACGTCGCCGTCGACGGGCCGCGGGGAGATCCGCCAGTGGTGTCCGCCGCTCGAACCGGAGAACCACGAGTGGTGGGTGATGGTGTCGAGGTCCACCTCCCCGTCCCCGGTGTCGAGCGTCTCCAGGGTGCCGTGGAAGAGGGAGCGGACGAGGTCTCCGGTGCGCGCGGAGCGGCTCTGGCGGGCCGCCAGCCGGCCCATGGCCTCGGCGGTGCTGCTGCCGAGGGTCAGCATCTCGCTCAGTTCTGCGTTGCTCGGCTTTTCCGAGGGTGGGGTGGCGCCCTCCCGCTGCCAGGGGATCCCGAGTGCGGTGCCGTGGTAGAGGGTGGTGCGCAGGCCGGCCCCGGTGCCCTCGGGGGCGGCCCAGTCGAGGGCGGCCAGCAGGTCGGCGACTCCGTCGGCGTCAGGGGGCAGCAGGCCGGGGATGTCCGCGGCGGCACCGAGGAACTCGGGGTTGTTCCCGTACCAGCCGACGACGAGGTAGCTGAGCGTGGCATCGGGCGGGTAGTTGTCGAGTTCGCCCTTCAGGTCCTGGAGGGTGTCGTGGAGGGAGAAGACGTCCTTGTTGTACGGCTGGTAGGCCGCGAACCCGGGCAGTCCCGGTCCGGCCGCGGTCAGGTGCGGCGGCTGGGCGGGCGGTTCGGTCCACGGCCCGTCCGACAGGGAGTGGCGGCGGCCCAGGAAGGTCATGCCCAGCGGTTCGCCGGGCCTCGACTCGGGATCCGGGTAGGGGTTGGTGCCGTACAGCGGATTGCCGTCGGCGTCCTGGACCGGGCGGCTCTCCAGGTAGTCGCTGTGGACGATCCAGCCGGTGACGGAGGGCGCCGCGGCTCCCGGAGCCGTGGCGTAGCGGACCACGAGCCAGCGGTCGGGGGCGTAGGGGAACGCGGTGTCGCCGGTGGCCTGGTCGACGTGGCCGTCGGTCAGGACCTCGGGCAACTGCCAGTGGACGTAGACGCCTTCGGCGTCCGGGCCCATCGTCTCGAGGCCGACGCCGGGGGGCGGTTCGGCGCCCGCCCCTTCCTCGGTCATGGCTGCGAAGTTCGGGGTCCAGCGGTTGAAGGTCTCCGCGGTGCGGGTGAGCCGGTTGACGACGAGGGCGTGCACCTGGACGGGGACGACGAGGTCGGTGGTGCTCATCGGAGGGTCTCCGTCCTGGCGGGGTCGGCGGCGGGGCTGGTGATTTCCTGCTCCAGGGGTGCGTTGACGAGCTCGATGGCGAGTTGGCCCGGGTCGAGGTCGGCCAGCCCGAACGTCCGCGCCAGCGGCGGGACCAGTCCGCCGTCGCCGAAGAACCGCAGCACGGCCGGTCCGTCCTCGGGGCCGGGACGGAGGTGGAGTTCGGTGACGGTTCCCTGTCCGTCGGCCGGGTAGAAGGTCTCCAGTGGTGTGCCGAGCCCGGGGCCCGGGGTGAGGTCTCGGAGGCTGATGCGGTCTCCCGCGTCGATCCCGTAGTGGATGCCCTGGCCGGGTTCGCGCAGGACGACCTTGTCGGGGACGCCGTCCCAGAGCACCATCATGGTCCCGGGGCCGGGCATGGCCCTGCGGAGTTCGGTCAGTTCGCGGTCGCCCGCGCCGGCCGTGATCACGATGTCCGGCCAGGCGGTGACCAGCGCGGAGCGCAGCAGCATCCCGGCCGCGGCCACGGGGGTGGTGGACTTCCGGCGGGCGGAGCGGTTCAGTTCGGGGGCGAGCTGCGCGTCGATGGAGGTGTGGACCGCCACGTCGGCGGCCCCGGCGACCAGGGCTTCGATCCAGGCCGGATCGATGCGGAACATGCGCAGGGATTCGGGCGGGAGCATGCGCGGGTCGGGTACGAGGTGGTGGAACGGCAGTCCGTGGAGCAGGCCGAGGCGGGCCTGCCAGGCGGCGATGGCGTCCGCGTTGCGGTCGGCGGTGGCGCGCAGCACCGCCGCGTTGCGTTCCTCGCCCAGCAGTGCCCGCATCCCGCTCCTGGTACGGGGCGGGGTGGGGGCGCGGCGGCCCTCGGTGTCCGGGAGCTGCGCGCCCTTCAGGCCGTCGGCGAGGGTGCGGCGGAAGTCGGCGGAGGCCAGCTCGCGCAGCGGGCCCAGGGCGGCCGGGCCGTCCTGTACGGCCCGCGCGCCGGACATCAGCGCGGCGGCCTGGTTGGCGAGTTCGCGGCGGGCCCGGGTGACCGCGGTGGTGTAGTCGGGGTCGGCCAGGCCGATGGTCCTGCCCAGGGTCCAGGCGGTGGCGTAGCTCACGTCGAAGAGCCCGTGCCCCGGGTCGTAGACGAGGGCGTGGTCGGCGGTGGTGTGCGGACCGGCCGGCCGTCCGTCGGGCAGGGCGGGGGCCGTGACGGGGGTGCCCGGGCCGCGGTACCACGCGTAGGTCAGTTCCCCGGACAGCAGGCGGTGCGGCACCGCGACGTACCCGAGCCGGAGCCGCTCGTACACGGCGCGCTCGACGGGGTCCGCGCCGTGCGGCGGGTCGGCGGGGAGCCGCAGGGCCAGGCGCTCGGGGTCCGGATCGTCCGGGTCGTCCGGCCCGACGAGGTTCTGGAGCAGGGTGCCGGGGTCGGAGGCGGGGCCGTCGCTGCTGGCGAAGGTCCAGTGGTGGAGGGAGGCCAGGCGGACCGCGGTGGTGCCGGGCGGCAGGGTGCCCGACAGTCGGCCCTCGAAGCCTTCGAAGGAGACGAGGTGGACGACGTACTCCCCGGGGGTGCGGGGGAACCGGTTGGCGGTGACGACCCCGTACTCGCCGGGGGCCAGCACTTCGCCGTCCGCGCGGGCCGTCGGCGCCGCGGCGACCTTGCGGACGTGGGCGAGGTAGTACATCTCGTCGTCGTGCGGGGCGACGGCGGTGAAGAGCTCGGCCGGCACGTCGATGGTGGCGCACTTGCCGGCCGCCTCGGAGTCGGAGACGCCGCCGTCGGGCAGGACCGGCCCGGTGACGCCGGGTTCGGCCGGGTGGCGGAGCTCGTCCACGGTGCGCAGGACGGTCGCGCCGGTCGCACCAGGGTCGTCGGGGAGCTCGCCGGCGCCGAAGACCAGCAGGGCCAGCCACGGCGGCCGGGCCTGGGGACCACTGCGGGTGCCCGCCTGGTTGCGTTCCCACGGCAGGGTGGCCCGGTTGAACGTGATGTGCGGCAGGGTCCGGCCGTACGAGGACCGGCTGCCGGGGGGCGGGTAGAGCGCGTGCACGGTCGTCCGGGCGAGGACGAACCGGGCGGCCCGGATCTCGAAGGTCTCCTCGGTGGTGGGCAGCCGGTCCGAGGAGTCGAGCTCCCCGTCCGCGTCGGTGAGCGTGTTGTGCACCTGGACGCGGTACGTCCCGGGGGTGGCCCGGGGGATCAGGTGGTCGAGGAAGTTGACGCGGAGCGCGGGCTCGCTGGGCAGGGTGGGCACGGTGGCGGTCACCTCGTCGCGGTGGTGGTCAGGGGCGGGGTGGTGAGGCTGCGTCCGGCCAGCCCGGCATAGCCGGTGAGGGGGCTGTCGGCGTCCGCGCCGACGCCCGCACCGAACCGGGCCAGGGCGTCGAGCACGCTGCCGCGCAGCTCGGCCACGTCCGGGTCCGCGACGGTGCGTTCGATGAGGGCGATGCTGTCCGGGTCCAGTCCGGGCTGCGGCCCGTCGGGATCCGGGTCCCGCAGTGGCATGTCCCCGTCCGGGAGGCCTTCGTAATTCAGGGCGTCGGAGGTGACCGTTCCGGTGTCGGTGCCGTAGTCGGGTGCGGGCAGGGTGACCTTGAGGCCGGTGAACCGGCCTTCGAGCAGGTGCTCGCCCTTGAGGGCGTCGCCGGGCTCGGCCAGCGGTTCGCCCCACAGGCCGGGGGCGACGGCACCGGTGACCTCGGTGAGCGTCCAGAAGTGGGCGGCGGGGTCGAAGGACGTGCCGTCCTTGGTGATGGCGACACGGTGTTCGGAGCGGACACCGGTGCGGCGCATCGGGCGGATGTCGATCAGGCCGTGCTGCGACTCCTTCCACAGGACGTCGTTGACGTAGATGTGGGAGGCGGGGATCCCGGCCTCGGTGGTGAAGCTGAAACCGGCGCAGGAGACGAGTACCGGGTCCTTGACGGCGGCCCGGACGGCGGCCTCTCCCGCGTCGACGTCGGCGAGCAGCCCCTCGTTGGGGGTGATCCTGACGGGCGCGGGGATCTGGGTGCGGAACTCGGGCCAGTCCACGCTCGGGGTGTGGTCCCGGGCCGAGCCGAAGCCGAAGCTGAAGGAGACGAACCAGAGTTTGACCGTGGCCCGGCCGCCGAAGGGCGGCAGCCACAGGTGCAGACCCACGCCGACTTCCACGGAGATGCGCACCTTGATGAACGCCACCTTGACCGTGGCGGCCACGCCGATGCTGATCCCGAGGGAGACGTCCATGTAGAAGGGCTTCCACTGGACCAGCACGTCGAGGTGTGCCGTGAACCAGGCCGACAGGATCCCCTTGTCGTAGACGGCGGCCAGCCGGCCGCCGAACATGAGGGCGGCCGGGGTGACGGCCGCGTACGCCTCGGCGCGCACGGTGATGTCGGAGGCCGGGGACCAGACGAACCCGAGGCGCTGCGGGCGCGGGTAGTGGACGGGGGCGTTGTAGGCGGGGTGGTAGCCACCGAGGCTGACGACGAAGTCACCGGCCTTGGCGCCGCCGGTCCACGCGTACACGGCGAGGCCGCCGGTCAGCACGATGGACGGGTCGAGCACGTAGCTGCCGGGTAGCAGCGCGACGTCCATCGAGAGCCGGTGCTCGTCGGAGACGTAGGCCAGGCTCAGCCCGATGTTGACCTTGGCGATGACCCGGGCGGCGGGGTTGGCAGTGCGGGGCAGGGTGACCGAGGTGCGGCCCAGCAGCATCACCTTCACCGAGTCGCCGAGCTCGATCACCGCCAGGGCCTTGGTGTCGATGAAGCCGAAGCTGGTGAACTTCACTCCGGCGGCGATCCAGTGGTTGCCCAGGTCGGGACGGATCCAGCCCGTGGGGCCGGTCAGGGCCTTCAGGGCGTCCTCGGGCGTGTAAGGCTCGGGGGCCGGCATGCCGGGCAGTGCCTGCGCCGCGTCCAGCCGTGCCACCAGGGGGAATTCGGCGATCTCGGTGCCGGTGGGGACCTTCTTGAAGGAGCTGTTGACGCCGAATCCGGCAGAGAATCCGGTGACGGTGAACGGGGGCGGGCCGAACAGGGCGGCTCCCCCGGCCAGGGACGCCTCGCCGTACAGGAAGACCGAGTGCCAGCCCTCGGTGCTGCGCGCCCAGACGGCCTGGGCGCCGACCTCCACCGCCATCGCCCGGACCAGGAGCAGTCCGGCGAGTTCGAAGTCGAGGGAGGGGTCTTCAGGTTCACGGTTGAGCAGGCCGCCGCTGATGGCGATCAGGCCGCTCGCTGCGGTGGCCTCGATGGTCATGCCGTGCAGGAACGGCAGGAGCGGGAAGCCGCCGCTCATGCCGACGTAGAAGCCCAGCCCGGCGACGTCCCAGACCAGCGGGCCGACGGTGGCACTGCCTTCGAACGAGATCAGCAGGCCTTTCTTGAGGTCGTACGTGAGGACGATCTGCTCGAGGTGGACCGGTCCGAGGGTCTTGTCGATCTCGAAGGCGTACTGGAGCTGCCACTTGCGCTTCTCGCTCTCGTCCGCCGAGTCGTCCTTGGGCGGGATCGTGATCACCGCCGCAGGGGCGGGGGTGCCCAGGACCGAGAGGTACACGGCTGCGTTGGGGCCCTTGGTCAGGGGTACCCCTGCCGCCTCGTTGGCCGCCGGGAGCTGCTGGAGGGGACCGAGGTTGTACTCGGTGATGACCTGGTTGATCTTCCGCGCGTCCTCGCCGGACAGGGCGACGGAGACGTAGATGATCTGGAAGGCCGGCAGGGACAGCAGGCCGGAGCCGATCATGGGTCCGACCAGCGGCAGCCCGGACGCGTCCCAGTCGGTGCGCACCCGGACCAGGGCGACGGTGGTGGCCTTCGGCTTCCCGTCGGCGTTCACATGTCCGAGCACGGTGGTGCGCAGCAGCAGCACCTCGACGGGTTCCGGGCCGGTGCCCTGGTCGATCGGGGCGACGGCGGTGACCATCATGTTGTCGGTCTTGCCCATGGGGTGTCGGTGCAGCCGGACTTCCTCCAGCCAGTCGACGAGCGGGCCGGGCAGCTCGACTCCGTGTTCGCCGAGTGCTTCCAGGAGCGGGGCGATCAGGGGGCGCTGGCCTTCCACGGCCTGGGCCGCGCCGATGGAGTCCTTGCGGAGCTCGGCGCGGAACTCGACGGACCTGTCGACGGCGCTGCCGAGGTGGAAGGCCGCCCAGGGGCCGGGGGACGGGCACTGCCCGGCCTGCGCACCGTCAGGGCCGGCGGCGAGGAGGACGCGCAGGCCGCGTCCTCGCTGCGCGAGTTCGGTGAGGTCGACGCGCGCCACGGACGTCTGGAGCAGCCAGGTGGCGGGGGTGGCCTCGAAGACCAGGCCGGTGACCGTACCGCCGGCGGCGGTGAAGCGGGCGGTGGCCGGCATGCTCTCGCCGGCCAGGGTGACGCTGCCGGTGACGGTCAGCGCGGACGGGTCGGCGGTGGCCCCGGTCAGGACCAGCTGGCCTTCGGGTAGATGCTCGAAGGTGGTCGACTCCTCGTGCCAGCCCAGCCTGCTGGTGTCGAGTTCGAAGAGGCCTGACGCCTCGGTGGGGAAGAGTGCGCGCAGTTCGTCAACCGTCAGTGCCATGGGAACAACCCCCGCAGGTGAACACGTCCATACCGGCTTGCGCGGGTGACCTTACGGTGACACATAGTGACGACAGTGGACACGGCAGGCTATTAGGGCGAAAACAGGACTTGCAGTCCTGAAAGGTGCCAGATGGATCGATTCTCCCGGGCGATTTACGCCGAATATCCCCTATACATAGTCCTTTTCTAGCCGACCCAGGCCTGCATTGGGGACGGATTCGCACGAGACCGGGTGCCGCACCCCTCCCCCGGGACGGCAGTGTCCGCCGGAACAACGACCGAACAGCGTTGCTGCATTCGATGCGCCGGCCCAACCGTGAGGTGGTCAGGCGGTACTGGTGGGGGTGCAGAGGATGTTGCCGTAGCCGTGGTTGCGGTTGGCCAGGTGCCCGTTGAAGGCGGCGAAGCCCGCCCGGTCGCGGTTTCGCGGCCGAGGCGGGTCAGGCCGCGGGGCCAGGACCCCACGATCAGGCGCGGGCGGTAGCGGGTGCGGATGCGGTCCGGGGCGAGACCGGTGGCGACGGCGTCGAGGGTGGTGGCGGGTACGTCCATGGGGTCGCCGATCGCGCAGGCGTTGCGCGGGAGGCTGCCGCGGGCGTTGGTGAAGGAGGACAGTTCGAGCTGTGCGGTGCCGGGTCGGCGAGGACGCCGGCCCTGATGACGTCGATGCCGCCGATCTGGTTGAGGGGGGAGCTCGCGGCGCAGGAGGGTGAGGTTGGCGGGGACGGGTTCGATGGCAACCGGCCGGCCGCCGGGGAGGGTGCGCCGGGCGGCGGCCGATCCCCCGCACCCAGGTGATGGCGACGGGGCCACCGACGGCAGCATCATCGCCGCCATCATGACCACCCAAGCAGCAGGAAGACCGGGAGCGCCAGGCCCATGGTGCCGGGCTCCATCCCCATGTGGCGGGCCTGCCCGATCGTGAGCACCCACCCGGATACGGCGATCAGCACCATCAGCATCCAGCCGACCGCCAGATCACGCCGGGGCAGAAGCACTCCGGGCCGGGTCGGCGCGGGCGCTTCGAGATGGACGTGCGGCATGCCGGGCCTCCCAGGGGCCGGACGCCATGGCCCGAGGACACCTCCAGCTCAGCACAGAACCCGCGGGTCAGCCATGCAGCGGCTGGAAGCGGCGCAGGCGCAGGCTGTTGGTGACGACGAAGATTCCCGGCGTCCTCCCGGCCCGCCTGACCTGCCGGGTCTACCGCACCCCAGGCGGCCTCGCGGGCCTGCCGACACCCGCTCAACTACGCAAAGCCCTCGAAGCCGCCGCCGAAGACTCGAGCCACTGGCCTCTGCGCTCGCTGGGCGGCTCGACTGCCGCGCCCAGCGCCGGGCAGCAGGCCGACGCCGCCGCGAGTTCGGACACCGGGCGTGTACCACCAGCACACCAAGAATCTGATGACGCTCTCCGGAGTGAGGCCCTTGGTGCGGTAACAAGGGAAACCTCCTGGCCACGGTGCTGGTGAGAGGCGCAATGGTCGCCTGTGGTCTCAGGCTGGAGGTACCCGCTTCCCTCCGCTTCCTGGAGGCGGTCCCCATGCGTACCAGCGTCGACCGCGGCCGCATCTACCGCCGCTGCGGCTGCAGAGACACCCAGCATCACCAGCTCGGCGCGCACTGTCCTCAGCGTCCAGTGGGCGGAGGGCTCCTGGCCGTCGAGCCGGCCCGCGAATGCATGCGCACTGGCAGCATCCCCGTCGAACGTCTGGAACACTTCCGTACTCTCCTGGCCGTCCGGGCCCCGGCCGCCACCGTCGAGCTGAACCTGGACTGACCCTCGCCTTGAGCGGCGGCTGCTCTTGGTGACGGCCGCGGGCCGCGGACGAAGGTGGCACTGCCAGTGACAGTCTCCGCAGGAGTGCTGTCAAAAGGGATCTGGCTGGGGCGGGGCGGGCGGCCGAGGCTGGGTGCATGACAACCGCCGATACCTCCACGACCGCCGCATCCGCGCCGCCGACCGGTGGCCGCATGACCGGACGCCAAGTCGCCGCCCTGATGGTGCTCCTGGCTTCGCAGTTCATGATGGCCGCAGACTTCTCCGTGCTCAACGTCGCGCTGCCCGAGGTCGGTGTGTCCTTCGGGTTCTCGACGGGGAGCCTGCAGTGGATCACCACGACGTTCGCCCTGTGCGCCGCCGGATGCACCCTCGTCTTCGGCCGCGTCGGCGACTACGTGGGGCGCCGGCGCATCTTCACGGCAGGAATGGTCGTCCTGGCCGTTTCCTCTCTCGTCGGAGGCATCGCCGACTCGGCCGCGATGCTGCTGGTCGCCCGTACACTCCAGGGTCTGGCCACTGCGGCTGTCACGCCCGCGGCGCTCGCCCTGCTCACCACGGCCTTCGCCGAGCCCTCTCTGCGGACCCGGGCGCTCGGCCTCAACAGCGTGATGATGAGCTCCGGTTTCAGCGTCGGCGCGATCCTCGGCGGTGTCCTCACGGATGTGCTCTCCTGGCGCTGGGCCTTCTTCATCAACATCCCCGTGGCCATCGCGGCGATCGCCGTCGTGCCGCTCGTCGTCGACGAGAGCCGGGCTGCGCAGCGCAGCCGCATCGACCTGCCGGGCGCGCTGCTGATCACCCTGGGCCTGTTCGCCGGGATCTACGGCGTCACCCGCGTCGGCGAGCAGGGCTTGGACCTGACGGCCGGCGTCGCGCTGATCGCCGCCGCCGTCCTGCTCAGCGTCTTCTGGACCGTGGAGAGCCGTACCGTCGATGCCCTGGTCCCGGTGAAGGTCCTGAGGAAGCCCGACATCGCCTTCGGCAACGTAGCCGCCCTGTTCATCTTCGGCGGCGAGACCGCACTGATCTTCTTCACCGGTCTGTACGTCCAGAACGTGCTCGGCCTGTCGTCCCTGGTTGCCGGCCTGGTGCTGCTCGGGATCGGAATGGGCCAGATCATCGCCGGCGTCGTCGGTCCGCGCCTCCTCCAGCGCGTCTCGCCGCGCACGATGCTCGGCGTCTCCCTGGCCCTCCAGGGCGCGTTCATGCTCCCCGCGCTGTGGGCGACCGCGGACTCACGCTGGCTGATCCCGCTGATCATCACCCAATTCGTGAACGCGTTCTTCTCCATGATGGCGGCCCTGTGCTTCATGGTCATCGCCACCTCGTCCGTCGATGCCGACGAACAGGGCATGGCGACCGGGATGGCCACACAGAGCCAGCAGGTCGGTATCGCGATCGGCATTCCGCTGGTGAGCGCGGCGTTCGCCACCGTCGTCGGGCAGGGCACCGCGACCACCGCCAAGGAGCTCACCGGCATCCACGTGGCCATCGGCGTGGCCGGTGTCTCGCAGCTCGCCGTCGGCCTGCTCCTGTGGCTGGTGCTGCGCAGCAAGTTCAGCAGTCCGCAGTGACCGCGTAGAGCCGATGTGGCGGCAGCCACGGCCGGGAGAGCGGTCCGCACCGCCCTCCCGGCCGTTGTGGCGCAGGTCACCGCGATCCAAGGCGATATTGCCGATGCCGTTCGGCACTTCATAATGAGAAGGGTGGAACAGATCATGAACACGGACCTCGGTAGCTATCTGCGCCAAATGCGCGAGCGTGTCCGACCGGAGCAGATGGGGCTGCGCACCAGCAACTCCCGCCGCGTTCCTGGACTGCGCCGCGAAGAAGTGGCCGCGCTGGCGGGTGTGAGCCAGACCTACTACACCCGGCTTGAGCAGTCACAGACCGCCCACGCGTCCCCGCAGGTCCTACTCTCCATCGCCCGCGCACTGGATCTCGGCCGCGACGAGCAGGACTACCTGCTCAAGATCGGCACAGCGGTGCAGAACCCGCAGCGGCAAACGCCCGATGACGACCAACTCAGCTTCAGCACCAGGATGCTGATGTCATCACTCGGCAGTGTGGCGGCAGCCGTGCTGAACTACCGTTGCGACATCCTGGCCTGGAACCCCCTGTACCACCAACTGTTCGCACCGCACCTCGAATTCGGCGTCCCCCAGGATGTCGAACAGCGCCCCAACATCATCAAAATGAACTTCCTCGACGAGAACGTCCGGGCTCTGTACGCGGACTGGGCCGCCGAGTCGGAGTCAAACGTGACGTATCTGCGATTCATCTCGGGAAATCACCGACACGATCCGCGGCTTGCCGAGCTGATCGGCGAGCTGACCATCCAGGATGAAGAGTTCGCGGCGCTCTGGTGCCGCCAGCGGGTGGCGAACTGCATCGAGGGCACCAAGCTCTTCGACCATCCGGTGGTGGGCGAGCTGGAGTTGATGTACCAGTCCGCAGGCCTCCAGGACGGCAACATCCTGAAGCTCTACCACGCGGAGCCCGACTCCCCGCACGAGGCGGCCCTGCAGCTTCTGACGGTGGATCTGAACTCCGTTCACCGGAGCTGAAGGACAACTACACAAGGCCCCCGGTCCGTACGGACCGGGGGCCTTCCGTGTGCCGCATGGGCGACTACGTCCGGCGGATCGCTGTCACCCCCCAGGTGAACCCGGATCCCGCCGTCGCCACGATCACCAGGTCGCCTGAGCCGATCCGGCCGTCCCTCTCCAGTTCCTCCAGGGCCAGGAACGGGTCCACGCCCCCGAGGTGACCGTCGAAGTCGTACTGGAAGACGCTGCGGGAGGCGGGCACCCCCAGCGCGGACAAGTACTTGCGGTGGATGTCCTGGTTACCGTGCGTAACCAGGAAGTACGCCACATCGTCCGTCTCCTGTCCGATATCCGCGAGGACCTTGCCGGTCAGGGCGGTGAAGTTGTCAAGGAACGCCTCGCCGAGTCCGTCGAGCTTCTCGCCCCGCTCGACCTTGACCTGGCCCTCCTTGATCTCGCCGTAGTACGAGTCCACCCACTGCGGGTCGGTGTGATGGGCGGCGCCGAGCACCTCGTACGCGGCGTTGGCCGAGACCAGGACCGCGGCCGCGCCGTCCGCGAAGTTGAACAGCTCGATGTACCCGGTGCCGTACTCGACGAGCTGGCTCAGTCGGTCCGCGATGATCACCAGCGCGTACTTGTGTGTGCCTGCCCGCACCTGGTCATCCGCCATCTTCACGGCCACCATGCCCGCGTTGCAGAAGTTCGAGACCTCAAAGCAGTGCGCCTGCTCGATCCCCAGCTCCAGTGCGATCTTGGCTGCGGGCGACCAGAACGGCGTACCCCATTCGCTGGAGCCCGCGTACAGGACGAGACCGATCTCGTCGAGCGGCACCGGGTTCCTGGCCAGGAGCCTGGCTGCGGCCTCCCGTCCCAGCCCCCAGGAACTCTCGCCCTCGACCAATACCGAGAACTTTCCCGAGGGCAAAATCTGCCCGAGCTTCTCAACGCTGTGGCCGGACTCCCGACTTACGTCGTTGACACTCAGCTTTCCGCTCGGTATCGCCACGGCGAAGTCAGCTATTCCCACGATTCCTCCCCTTTCCTGTCAGACGTATTCCACGACGGCGTGCGGCGTATAGGGCTCCTCGAGCCGAGCCAGTTCGGTGGCGTCGAGCACCACGTCGAGAGCAGCCACCGCGTCTTCGAGGTGGTGAGGCCTGGTCGCACCGACGACGGGCGCGGTGACCGCGGGCTGGTGCAGCACCCAGGCGAGGGCCACCTGGGCCATGGGCAGGCCGCGTTCGGCAGCGATCTCGGCGACCACACGGGCAACCGCGCGATCGGCCGGCTCGGTCGGTCCGTAGAAACGCTCCTGTATCGGGTCGCCCGCAGTGCGGGGCGAGGCAGCGTCCCAGTCCCGGGTGAGCCTTCCGCGGGCCAGCGGACTCCACGGGGTGACGCCGACGCCCTCCGCGAGGCAGTACGGGAGCATCTCGCGCTCTTCCTCGCGGTTGACGAGGTTGTAGTGGTTCTGCATGCTCACGAACCGTGTCCACCCGTGCAGGTCGGCGATGTACTGCGCCTTCACGAACTGCCAGGTGTGCATGGACGAGGCTCCGATGTAGCGGACCTTGCCCGCGCGCACCACGTCGTGGAGCGTCTCCATCGTCTCTTCCACCGGAGTTTCGTGGTCCCAGCGGTGGATGATGTAAAGGTCTACGTAGTCGGTGTCCAACCGTCTCAGGCTTGCGTCGAGTTCGCGCATGATTGCCGAGCGTGACAATCCACCGGAGAGGGAAGAGGTGGTCATTCTCTCGTACACCTTGGTGGCGAGGACGACGTCCTCGCGGCGCGTCAGTTTCCGTATCGCGCGGCCGAGGAACTCCTCGCTCGTACCCAGCGAGTAGACGTTCGCGGTATCGAAGAAGTTGATGCCCAGGTCCAGCGCCTGGGCGATGAACGGGAGGCTCTCCTCTTCGGGCAGCGACCAGGGATGGGTGCCACGTCCGGGTTCGCCGTAGCTCATGCATCCCAGCGCCGGTCGTGACACCTTGAGGCCGGACGAGCCCAGCCGGGCGTAGTGCAAGGTTCTTCCTCTCGGATCGGGCGGCGTGCGGGGTTCAGCTCTTGACCTCGTCCTGGACCTCGGTCAGCCGACCCCAGGAGGCAATGCCCTCGTCGAGCGGGATGTCCAGGCTGGCGAGGTACATGGCGGTCATGGCGCTGTGCCCCGCGAGGTGGGTGATCTCAGCGATCTCGTTCTGCGAGTAGTACGCGCGCAGGGTGAAGTAGGCCTCCTCGCTCGCCTTGTGGTCGACCATGCAGTCGGTGACGTAGCGGACCAGGGCGGCGCGGGCGGGAGGCAGTTCGTCGTAGAGGCCTTCCTCGATCGCCTTGATCCCGGTGTCGTCCAGGCCGGCCTTCTTCGCGAGCGGGTAGTGCAGCAGACGCTCGGACTCGCTGTCGCGCAGCCGGGCCACGCGCAGCACAACCACCTCGCGGTCCAGCAGGCTCAGCAGTCCGACGGTGAAGGTGCCGCCGAGCGCGAGGTGGGCGGCTGCCGAATTCTTGGTCAGCAGCAGTGCGCGGGTCAGGTTGGACTGGAACTTCTCGTACACCGCGCGCTGTTCGGGCGTCATGTCGGCGACTTCGGTGAGGGTGACACGGGGGGTGGTGGTACTCATGGCTGGCTCCTTCGGGTTGATTCCGGGACAGGTGTTAGGCGGGCTGCCCGGCGAGTTGCGAAGCGACGGGGTGTGGGATCACATGCCGGGCCAGTGCCTGGCCGACGTTGTGGACAGCGGCGGCGGGGGCGTTGCCGTCCAGGGGGACGAGGCTGTCGAGGTGGCCGTCGGGCCGGATAATCAGGGCGTGTGCCTCGCGGGGGAGTTTGCTCAGCAGCGGGCCTGGCGGGCGGCCGCCCAGATCGGAGACGGCTGCCTCGGTGACCTGCTCACGCAGCCGCTCGACGAGCCCGATCCAGCGCTCGTACCGGTACCGCAGGCCCGGCCAGAGCAACACGGTGTAGCGGTCGACGCGCAGCACCGGCGCCGCGTTCGACTCGCGCCAGCCGAGGGGCAGGCGTTCGCCCGGCACCAGGGAGCGTATTTTCGGCCGAGCGCCGTAGTGGGTGTCGAGCTGGGCCAGCTTGGGCGCGAGCACCTTCTCCAGCATCCGGGTCGTGCTGCCCAGCCGGTAGACGGCGTCCCGGGCGAGGGTCTGGTGCCGGGCCGAGTACAGCCCGATCCGGGCCAGGCGGGTGGAAAGGCCGGCGACCGCGTCGACGGCCGGCCTGCGCTCGGCGTCGTAGCTGTCCAGCAGGTCGGGGCGGTAGTCGCCCCGCACCACACCGGCCAGCTTCCATCCCAGGTTGACCGCGTCCTGGATGCCGGTGTTGAGGCCCTGCGCGCCGGACGGGCTCATCGCGTGCGCCGCGTCGCCGGCGAGGAAGACACGACCGCTGCCGTACGTGCCCGCCGAGCGGACGTGCGCGGTGAAGACGCCGCTGAACTTCATCTCGCCGAGCCTGCGTGCCCCGGGGACCCGTTCGGCGAGCAGCGTCTCGAAGAAGGCGCGGTCAGGGGTGTCGCCCAGGTAGTCGTCGGGCACGCTCGCGCCGACCCGGAAGACCCCGTCGCCCAGTGGCGCCAGCACCATGTTTCCGGACCGGGTCAGGTAGTACGCCGCCTCGCTGCTGGTCGTCTCGCCGAGGATCTCGGCGTCGGTGATGGCCAGCCGGGTGCGCAACGTCCGGCCGGCGAACCGGAAGCCGAACACCTCGCGGACGGTGCTGTTGTAGCCGTCGGCGCCGACCACGTAGTCGTAGGTACGGGTCTCCGACCTCCCGGTGGGCAACTGGAGCCGGCACTCGACCTCGTCCGGACGCTGCACGCCGTCCACGAATGTGGTGTCGTAGTCGATCGTGCTGCCGAGCGTGGTCAGGTGTTCCTCGAGGATCTCCTCGGTGCGCCACTGCGGAAGGGTGATGGCGAAGGGATAGCCGACGCCCCCCAGCCGGTCGAACCGGATCAGGCCGATCATTCTCTTCTGGGAGTAGTAGTTCATCTGATCGAAGTAGTGACCGTTCTCGACCAATTTCCGGCCCACGCCGACGCGGTCCAGGAGTTCCAGGACGCGAGGCCACAGGATCGTGGCGCGCGAGTGTGGGCTCTGCCTGCGGAGCTTGGAGATGACGTCGGCCCGGACCCCGTGCGCCAGCAGCTCGCAGGCAAGGACCATCCCGACGGGACCGCCACCGACGATCAAGACGCGGGGCCGTTGCGTGTCGTTCACCATGGGTCAGGCATCGAGGGGACGCAGGCGGAGAACGTACGGCGGACGGACGTAGGCGCCGTCGACCTTCGCGAGGAAGTCTGCGACGTACCCCTCCTTCATGTGCAGGTTGATGGCTGCTTGGTCGGCCCACTCCTCGACCAGCACGATCACGTTCTCGTGCTCCTCGGACAGGAAGGCGTCGAAGCGCCGTGCGCCCTCCTCCTGCCGGGTCGCGGCGCACAGCTCCTCGAAGGCGGCTGCCGTGTCCGTCAGCCGGTCTGGTACGACGTCGAAGAGGACGGTGATTTCGATGCTCATGTGCGCGTCGCTTCCTTGGGGTTGAGGTCGTCGGTGATCAGGTCGTCGAGGTCGACGAAGGGCAGGGGGTGCACAGGGGTGGGTGGGCCCTCGCACTCATGCGGGGCGACGTTCCACCAGCGCAGAGCGGCGCGCGGACGGCCTGCCGGCGTCCATGCGGTGTCCACGCAGGCGGCGGCGCAGGTGCCGACCAAGACGTCCGGCGCGTCGACGGCGTTGGTCAGGGCCCGGATCAGCAGGTTCAGCACTCCGCCGTGCGTGACGACCAGGATGGGGGGCGCTGCCGGGTCCCGACCGGCCTCGGCGATGCCGGCGAGTGCAGCGACGAAGCGGGAGCGCGCGGCGTAGCCCGACTCACCGCCCGGCGGAGCGTATGCGAGGTCGACGACCAGCTGCCGCATGGTGTGCGGGTGCCGCCTGGCGAACTCGGCGCGGTCCTGGCCATCCAGGGTGCCCAGGTCGCGCTCGCGCAGCCCGTTGACACGCAGGTGCGGGACGCCGAGTCGGCCCGCGGCGTATGCGGCGGTCTGAGCGGCGCGAGCCAGCGACGAGGAGTACACCGCCCCCCACCTGTCCGGCCGCAGTGAGCGGGCGACTTCCTGCGCCTGCCATACCCCGGTGTCGTTCAGGGGGATGTCAGCCTGTCCCTGGAACCTGTCAGTGGCGTTGCGGTCGGTTTCTCCGTGACGGAGAAGGACGATGCGCATGAGGACAGCCGGAGCCGGGTACTCAGGCGGCGGCCGGGCCGGTGGCGGCGGGGGCATCGAGCCCCTCGACCACCCGGGCGGCCTCCTCGATGGTCTGGTGTCCGGTCAGCACGCCCTCCTCGATGGAGACGCCGAGCCGCTTCTCCAGGATCAGCGACATCTCCACCGCGGTCCTGCGCGACGCCACTCATTGGGACGACGTCGTCACGGAGCTCGGCTTCGAACACCTCCGACGGCACGACCTGCGCCACACCGGACTGACCTGGTTCGCCGACGCCGGCGTGGCGCTCCACGTCCTGCGCAAGATCGCCGGACACGGCTCGCTGACCACCACTCAGCGATACCTGCACCCCGACGCCGGCCAGATCACCGCAGCTGGTGCCGCGCTGTCTGCGCACCTCATGGTGCTCCGTGCACCTCGTTCGCTGCCAGTCACGACCGTCACCGCGATCTGACCCGCACTGACCGTCCTGGTCCCCAACTGGTCCCCAAAACGATCAAGGGGCCGTTTTGGATTGCTCCAAAACGGCCCCTGACCTGTGACTCTTTCGAGTCGGGACGACAGGATTTGAACCTGCGACCCCTTGACCCCCAGTCAAGTGCGCTACCAAGCTGCGCCACGTCCCGATGCCCGCTGACCTGGGGTTTCCCCTGGTTGAACGCGCAGGAGAACAATACCGCACTTCGCGGGGTGGTCGCGCGCAGCTTTATCGGGGCCGGGTCACGCCGAGGAGCCGCTTGACCTCAACCTGACTTGAGGTTGCACGATCGGTGCATGACACAGGCAACCGCGGACACGGGGTTCCGCTACCAGGATCTGAGCCGGCTCATGGCACTCATGACCGGGGCCGAGAAGCACGGGCCCGCCGCCACCTCCACGCTCGACGTGCTCTGGGTGCTCTACGACCGGGTGCTCCGCGTCGGGCCGGCGAGCGCCGAGGAGCCCGGGCGGGACCGGTTCCTGCTCTCCAAGGGGCACGGGCCGATGGCGTACTACGCCGTACTCGCCGCCAAGGGGTTCTTCCCGGTGGACTGGCTGAGCGGCTTCGGCTCGTACGGGTCCCCCCTCGGGCACCACCCGGACCGCACCCTGATCCCCGGAGTGGAGATCAGCAGCGGCTCGCTCGGGCACGGGCTGCCGCTCGCCGTCGGCAGTGCGCTCGGGCTGCAGGCGCAGGGGCTGGACGAGCCGGCGGTGTGGGTGCTGATCGGGGACGCCGAGCTCGACGAGGGCAGCAATCACGAGGGCCTCGCCTACGCCGGCGCGGCCGGGCTGGAGCAGCTGCACACCGTGGTGATCGACAACGACTCCGCGACGCACGGCTGGCACGGCGGGATCGCCTCGCGCTTCGAGGCGGCCGGCTGGTCGGCGGTGACCGTCGACGGCCGGGACCACGCGGCGCTGCACGCCGCCTTCACCACACCGCATCCGGGCCGGCCGCACGCCGTCGTCGCCCGTGTCGAGAAGAAGCAGTAGGGCAGGGGGAAACATGGACACCATGCGGGAGCGGTTCGTCTCGGTTACGTCGCGCGCGCTCGACGAGGATCCCCGGCTTGCGCTCGTGCTCGCCGAGATCACCATGGACGGGTTCCGGCCCGACCGGCAGCGCCACCCGGCGCGGGTGATCAACGTCGGGATCAGGGAGCAGCTGCTCGTCGGAGTCGGTGGCGGGCTGGCCCTCACCGGGCTGCGGCCGATCATGCACACCTTCGCCAGCTTCCTGGTGGAGCGGCCGTTCGAGCAGGTCAAGCTTGACTTCGGGCACCAGGGCACCGGCGGGGTCCTGGTCAGTGCGAGCGCCAGCTACGACTGGCCGGCCGCCGGGTTCACGCACATGGCGCCGGGTGACGTGGCCCTGATGGACACCCTCGACGGCTGGACGGTCCACGTGCCGGGGCACCCGGACGAGGCCGAGGCGCTGCTGCGCCACGCGTACGCCGCCGGGGACGACAAGGTGTACGTCCGGCTCTCGCAGCAGTCGAACGCCGCCCCGCGCCCGGTGGACGGCCTGCGCCTGCGGACCGTACGGGAGGGCAGCGCCGGGGCCGGTGTCGTCGTCGCGGTCGGCCCGCTGCTGGACAACGTCCTCGCCGCGACGGCGGGGCTGGACGTGACCGTCCTGTACGCCACCACCGTGCGGCCCTTCGACGACGCGGCCCTGCGCGAGGCCGTCGGACGCGCCACGACCGATGTCGTCCTCGTCGAGCCGTACCTGGCCGGCACCTCCACCGCGGCCGCCGCCCAGGCCCTCTCCGACGTCCCGCACCGGGTCCTCGGCCTCGGCGTCGGGCGCGCCGAGCTCCGCCGCTACGGCACGCTCGAGGAGCACACCGCCGCGCACGGTCTGGACCCGCACTCCCTTCGCGAGCGGATCGGCACCTTCCTCCGGTGAGGCCCCCGCCGGTCGCCCGTCAGTTCCCCGCCAGTTCCGGATGGGCCGCGGCCAGGCGTCCGGGGGCCGCCTGGAGCCAGGAGTCGACCAGGATCGCGCGCAGCTCGGCGGCGCCCTCCAGCGCCGCCAGGCGGACGCGGAGCCAGGCGTAGTTGTCGTCGTGGCCTTCCCGGACGAAGAACTTGTCCGGCTCGGCGGCGATCAGCTCCGCCCGGTCCTCCTTCGGGCATTTCACCCCGATCGAGGTGTCGTCCTCGCCGAGGGCGGCGAATATCTTCCCGCCCACCCGGAACGTGGGCATGCCCCAGGCGAGCTTCTCGCTGCTGTCGGGGAGCGACAGCGCGGTCGTACGGACGTCCTCGGCGGTCACGGCCATCCCGCGACTCCTCTCCGGCCACCGGTCGGGCTTCGGGCTGATGTCGTCGACCGTAACGCCCGGCACTGACAGCCGCCCCCGGGCAGCGGTCCCTGCGTACGGCCTCAGCCCGCCCTCATCCCGCCCGCAGGCCGTCCTCGCGTGCGTGGATGACCTCCAGCAGCTCCGCGGCCAGGGATTTGGCCGTCGCCAGACCCGCCGTCCCCCACCTGCGCGGCTCAAGGTCCACGGCGCACACCGTGCCGAGCACGATCCCCTGCCGGTCGGTCAGCGGCGCCCCCAGGTACGACCGCACCCCGCTCTCGTCCACGACCGCGTTGCCCGCGAAGCGCGCGAAGTCCCGTACGTCCTCCAGCGCCAGCGCCCGGCGCCGCACCACCACATGCGGGCAGTACCCGTGGTCCCGGGGCAGCACCCGCGCCGGGTACCCGCTCGCGGGGGCGTCCGGAGCGTGGTGCAGACCGGCGAAGAACTGCCGCTCCTCGCCGATGAAGTTGACCCCCGCGAACGGGGCCTCCAGTACGTCGGCGATCTGTCGGGCGAAGCCGTCGAGCTCCGTGTCCGCCCGTTCCCCCAGGCCCAGTTCGCGCAGCCGGACGGTGCGGGCGGGCGCCTCCCGGTCCACCGGCGTGAGCAGCAGGTGTCCGGTCGACTCGTAGTACGTCATCGCGGGTTCCCCCCATCCCAGGACTTCGCTGAAGTCGCTGAAGTCGCTGAATTCGGTGCGTTCAGTGCGTTCGGTGCATTCACTGGGTTCGCTGAAATCGCCGACCTCGCCGACCTGTCCGCCGCCGCCGTGAAGAGGAGGTGGTGGACCAGCGCGGCCAGGGCCCCCGTCCCGGAGCTCGTCAGCCGCGCGTCGCACCGTACGACGGGCACCTCGGGCCCGAGCCCCACCGCCTCGCGGACCTCGCCGGCGGTGTAGCGGTGGCCTTCGTCGAACTCGTTGACGGCGACGATGAACCCGATGCCGCGCCGCTCGAAGAAATCCACGGCCGGGAAGCAGTCGGCGAGCCGGCGGGTGTCCGCGAGCACCACCGCGCCGAGCGCGCCCGCACACAGCTCCTCCCACAGGAACCAGAAGCGCTGCTGCCCCGGCGTGCCGAAGAGGTACAGGACGTGCCGCTCGTCCAGGGTGATCCGGCCGAAGTCGAGCGCGACGGTCGTCGACGTCTTCGCCTCGACCCCGTCGAGCGGGTCGGGGCCCTCGCTCAGACCGCTGAGCAGCTCCTCCGTGCACAGCGGCTCGATCTCGCTGACCGCGCCCACGAAAGTCGTCTTGCCCGCCCCGAACCCGCCCGCGACCAGGATCTTCAGCGTCGCGGGCAGGACGGCGGCGGGGCGGGTGTCACAGTCGTCGGCGTAGGCCATCGAGCACCGCCCGGAGCAGGTTCTGGTCGTCGGCGGCGAGGTACCCGGCGCCCGGGAACCGCGGCGCCTGCGCCGTGACGGCCCCGTATTCCATCAGGTCGGACAGCAGCACCTTCACCACCACCGCCGGCAGCCGCAGCTGTCCGGCCACCTCGGCGACGGTGACGGCCGCGGAGCCCGCGCACAGGCGCAGCGCCAGGGTGTGCTCCGCGCCGAGGGGGCCGCGCGGACGCACTCCCGTCGCGGTCACCAGGGACAGCAGGTCGAGTGCGACGGCGGACCGGGTGCGCCCGCCGCTGGCCGTGTACGGGCGCATCACCCGGCCCGCCGAGTCGTCGAGCCAGGGTGTGTCGCGCGGGACCCCCATGCCGTACGCGGCGCGGGCGGCGCGCATCACTCCGGGTCGCCGGCGGGCCGCCGCGGCGGAGCCGCCAGGTACGGGCGGACGCTCTTGACCAGCATCGCCATCTCGTAGCCGAGCACGCCCGCGTCGGCCTCCCGGTCGGCCAGGACCGCCAGGCAGGTGCCCGCCCCGGCGGCCGACACGAACACGAGCGCGGTGTCGAGCTCGACCACGACCTGCCGGACCTCCGCGCCGTCCCCGAACCGGGATCCGGCGCTCCGCCCGAGCGAGTACAGCCCGGACGCGAGTGCCGCCAGGTGGTCGGCGCTGTCGTTGTCGAGGCCGTGCACGCAGGTGACGAGGCCGTCCGCGGTGAGGAGTACCGCACTGCGCGTGTAGGGGACCCGCTGGACCAGGCCGCTGAGCAGCCAGTCGAGATCCGAGAGCCGACTGGTCTTCGTCGCCGCTTCGCCGCCCATGGTGGTGCGCTCCTTGCTGAGGTGAGAGGTCGGGGTCATGGCTGGTTCTCCGACTGGGCGAGGCCGAAGCCCCGTTGGAAGGCGGCCATCAGGCCCGGGTCGTGCACGGCTTGTTCGGGTGCGCCGGCCCGCCGCGGGGCGGGGGCGTCCCGCAGCTGCGGGGCGAGGTGGTGCTGGGCCCGGCGGCGGGGCAGGGGAGGCCGGTCCGGGTCCGTGCGGGCGGCCGGTACGGACACCGTCATGGGTACGGGCGGCGGGGACACGGGGGCCATGGGCTGGACGGGCACCGGGGGCTGGACGGGCACCGGGGGCGCGGGCTCGCGCCCGGCGGCCCCCATGGCCGGCCCGACGGCCGGCTCCACGGCCGAGCCCGTCGACGCCTCCGCCGCCCACCCCGTGGCGAAGGGCCCCGCGGATGTCCCCGCTGCCGGGCCCACGTCCGGGGTCCGGCCCGGGATCAGAACCCGTGTCACGTCCAGACCCAGGTCCAGGCCCAGGTCGAGGGTGGTCTCGGCGGCCGGCGCCTCCCTCGGCTCCCAGCGCTCCGTCTCCTGCCGCACCGGCCCGGGCCGGGTAAGCGTGTCCGGGCGCGGCGCGGGCGGGGCCGCCCACGTCGGTGCGGCCTGCGGCCGCGCGGCGGCCGGCGCGGGCTCCGGCCGGGGCTGCGGCTCCCGTCGCGGCTGCCGCTCCGGCTCCGGTCGCACGTGCTGCTCCGGCTTCGGCTGTGGCACGGCCACCCGTACGGGCTCCAGCGGGGGCATGCCGCCCCCCTCCCCGGTCCCCCACGAGGTGGCCCGGGAGCCCCCGAGCGCGTCGGCGGCGCTGGGCGCCTCCGCCCCCAGCAGTTCTTGCGGCAGCACGAGCACGGCGAGCACGCCGCCGTAGATGTTGGACTTGAGCTCGACGGCGATCCCGTGCCGGCGGGCCAGCGCCGAGACCACGAACAGGCCGATCCGGCCGTCCGCCAGCAGGTGCCGGACGCTGATCTGGTCGGGGTCGACGAGCAGCGCGTTCATCCGGTGCTGCTCCGCGGCCGGCATGCCCAGCCCGCGGTCCTCCACCTCGACGGCGATGCCGGCGGTCACCCGTTCGGCGCGCACCACCACGTCGGTGTCGGGGGCGGAGAACACGGTGGCGTTCTCGACGAGTTCGGCCAGCAGGTGCACCACGTCGGCGACGGCGTGGCCGCGTACGGTGCCGCCCGCCGGGGGCACCACCTTGACCCGCGTGTACTGCTCGACCTCCGCCACGGAGGAGCGCAGCACCTCGCTCAGGTCGATGGGCCGGGTCCACTGGCGCCGGGACGCGGCGCCGCCGAGCACGGCCAGGTTCTCGGCGTGGCGGCGGATCCGGGTGGCGAGGTGGTCTACGTGGAAGAGCTCCCTGAGGAGGTCGGGGTCCTCGACCGTGTCCTCGAGCTCGTCGAGCAGCGAGATCTCCCGGTGCACGAGGGACTGGAGCCGGCGCGCGAGGTTGACGAAGACCTCGACCTTGCGGTCGCTGTCGGACGGCGCGGCCGGGCCGGCCAGCCGTACGAGGGTGGTGTGCGCCTGTTCGCGGGCGCCGCGCAGCTCCTGGGAGAGCAGCCAGAACTCGTCCACCCGGGCCGGGTCACTGCCCGGCGGCGGGCCCGTCGGACCGCCGCGGACCGGGCGGACCGGCGGCTCGCCCCGCTCCAGCCTCTCGGCGGCGGTCCGCAGCTCCTGGCGGCCGCGCACGCTGGAGCGGCGCAGGGCCTCGCAGCGGTCCCGGACGGCCTTGGCGGAGCGCTGGGCCCCGAGCAGGGCGGCGGCCAGCGCGCCGACGACGAGCAGGGCGCAGCCGGCCAGGACCGGCCACAGCCGGGCGTCCCGCTCCCCCGCGCCCCCGCCGAGCTGCAGCGTGAAGATCACCGCGGCGGCTCCGCTGAGCGCTGCGGCGAGCGTCGGCAGCAGGGCGGCGCGGACCAGCTGGGGGCGTATCTGCCGGCCGGGACCGGTGACGGCGTGTCTCGACGGGGCGTGGCGGGCGGCGCGGAGTCCGGACATCGGCGTCCTCTACGTGGGGCCCGGGCCCCACGTGGTTCCGGGGCCCGGTGTTGATCACCGGATACCCACGCTAGACCGCACGATCCCGCCCCTGACAGCCAGTTGGGGAACTTGACCGGGCTGCTTCCCGCTCCCGGCGGAGCGCTCGTACGACAGCCCGAATCCGCCGGGGGCGCACGTTCGCAGCCGCCGTGCGCGACGCACACCCCCCGGGCCGACGCTGCTCCGGAGCTGCTCTTACGAGCCGACGGCCTCCGGTTCCCCGTGCGCCACGGCCGGCGGCCGCGCGGTCGCGACCGGGCGGGACGGTGTGGCGGGCACGGGCGGGGCGGACGCCACGAACGGGCGCCACCACGGCTCGCTCGGGGCATCCGCGTCGCCCGGTTCGAACGGCTGGCCCGGGATCGGCAGCGCGATCGCCGCCCCGGTGGCCTGGGCGGCGGTCACGGTGCCCTCGCCGGGCTCGTCCCACGGGTGCGGGGCCAGGTTGAAGGTGCCCCAGTGGATCGGCAGCATCGTGCCGTGCGGGATCCCGCCCTGGAGGTCGAGGTGGGCGCGCATGCCCTCCTCGGGGGTCATGTGGATGTCGGGCCAGTACTCCGAGTACGCACCGATCTGGATCATCGTGGCGTCGAAGGGGCCGTGCTCGGCGCCGATCTCCCCGAACCCGGGGAAGTAGCCGGTGTCGCCGCTGTGGAAGATCCGGTGTTCCTCGCCCGCGACGACCCAGGAGGCCCACAGGGTGTTCTGCTGGTTGCGCAGGCCGCGCCCGCAGAAGTGCCGGGCCGGCGTGGCCGTCAGCGAGAGCCCCGCGATCTTGGTGCCCTCGTTCCAGTCGAGCTCCCGCAGCCGGTCCGGCGACACCCCCCAGCGCTCCAGGTGGGCGCCCACCCCGAGCGGGACGGCGAAGACCGTGTCCGTACCGGCCAGCTCCTTGATGGTCGGCAGGTCGAGGTGGTCGTAGTGGTCGTGCGAGATCACCACGACGTCGACCGGCCCCAGCGAGGCCAGCGGTACGGGTACGGGGTGCAGCCGCTTGGGCCCGGCGAACGGGAAGGGAGAGCACCGCTCGCCCCACACCGGGTCGAACAGCACCCGCCGCCCGTCGATCTCCGCGAGTACGCCGGAGTGCCCCATCCAGGTCAGGCGCAATCCGCTGACCGGCGGCTTCGCCAGCTCGGCGAGGGTCGTCGGGTAGACCGGGATGGGAGCTCCGGGGTTCCGCCGGATCCGCTGCTCCTTGTGGAAGTAGATCTTGGCGAACTCCATCATGGAGCCGGAAGGCCTGGTCCGGGCCCCGACCGGGTTCTGGAAAACACCGTCGGCGAAGTTCGGCGAGCGGTGGATCCGCTCCAGCCGCGCGCCGGACGGATCCGCGCCGAAGGCTTCGGGCCGCAGGGCACGCAGCCGTGGACGCAGGGGACGGGAGCCGGTCAAAGCGCCTCCTGGGAGGTGGGACGGATGGGCGTGAAGGGCCGTACTGGTTTCCGGTCTATCACCATGCCAACGCGCACCGGCCCCGAAGGATTCCGCCGCGCGTCCCCGTCCTCCTGCCCCCGTCCCCTTCCCCTGCTCGGCTACCCGGCCACCCCGCTGCTCCGGCGCCCCGCCCCTCCTGCGCCGGGCTAGAGCGGCAGCAGGTCCGGACGCTTCGCCTCCACGTGGTCCCCGGAGGACTCCCCGCGCAGCCGCCGCCCGATCCACGGCACCAGGTACTCCCGCGCCCACTGGATGTTGTCCCGGGTCACGTCCACCGAGCCGCGCGGCTGTTGCGGCGGCCAGGGCTGGTCGGGGTCGGCCGGCACCTCGAACCCCAGCACCTGGGCGGCGCGCAGCGCGACCCGGGTGTGCCCCTCGGGCGAGAGGTGCAGCCGGTCGTCGTCCCAAGCACGCCGGTCCTGTACGGACTTCAGCGACCAGAGGTCGAGCACCGGGCAGTCGTAGCGGTCGGCGATGGCGCGCACATGGGCGCTGTACGTGGCCACCTTGCCCCGGAGGTGCTTGAGGACCGGCACGCCGCGGGTGTCGAAGCCGGTGGTGATCATGACGTGGCCGACGGCTCCGGTGAGGTCGGCCACGGCCGCCTCGAACCGCTCCGCCACGTCGTCGGGGTCGCTGCCGGGCCGGATGATGTCGTTGCCGCCGGCGCAGAAGCTCACCAGGTCCGGTGCGAGCTCCTTGGCCCGGGGGACCTGTTCGGCCACGATCTGGTCGAGGAGGCGCCCCCGCACGGCCAGGTTCGCGTACCGGAATTCATGTTCCTCGCGCTGATCGGCCAGGAGTACGGCCAGCCGGTCCGCCCAGCCGAGAAAGGTCTCCCCGGGCCCCGGGTCCCCCACACCCTCGGTGAAGCTGTCCCCGATCGCCGCGTACGAGCCGATGGTCTTGAGTGTCGTCTTCGTCGCTGCCACGAGAACACATCCTTCACCCCGGCACGTGACCTACGCCACCGTAGGAAGGGGTTGACGGACCGTGATCTATACCACCTGGTCGGTACGGAATAACAAGGCGTGGGGCCGGGACCCCCCTCGGGTCCCGGCCCCACGAGTCCGGTTGCCTCGCTCCGACGGCGGGAGCCGTCAGATGCTCACGCCCTTGGTGCGGAGGTAGGCCAGCGGGTCGATGTCCGAGCCGTAGGACGGTCCGGTGCGGATCTCGAAGTGCAGGTGCGGGCCGGTCGAGTTGCCGGTGGAGCCGGAGAGGCCGATGGTCTGGCCGCCGGTGACGCTCTGGCCGGCCGAGACGGAGAGCTGGGACAGGTGGCCGTACTGGGAGTACTTGCCGTCCGCGTGCCGGATGACGACCTCGTTGCCGTACGCGCCGGCCCAGCCGGCGGAGACCACGGTGCCCGCGCCCACGGCCCGGACGGTGGTGCCGGAGCTCGCGATGAAGTCGACACCGGTGTGGTAGCCGCTGGACCACATGGCTCCGGGGGTCTTGTACTGGGTCGAGATCCCGCCGCCGACGGGGGCGACGAAGCCGGCGGCGGTGACCGTACCGGCGGAGGACTTGGCGGCGGTGCTCTTCTTGGCGGGCGCGGCGGCGGCTGCGGCCGCGGGGGCGGCGGGGGCCGGCGCGGCGTCCGAGGAGCCCTTGCCGTCCGAGGCCGAGGACTTCTTCGCCGGGGCCGGAGCGGACTCCTCGGCCGGAGCCTGCGCAGCCGGAGCCGCCCCGCCCCGCGCACCGAGGGTCAGCTTCAGCCCGGGGTGGATCAGCGACGGGTCGGTGCCGACGGCCTCGCGGTTGTCGGCGTACAGCTGCTGCCAGCCGCCCGAGAGGTGGCGGTCCTGGGCGATCTTGGAGAGGTAGTCGCCCGGCACGACCGTGTAGACGGCCGGCGCGGACTGCGCGGCAGCGGCGGGCGCGGCCTGCAGCGCCACCGGAACCTGCGGGGCCTGCACGGGAGCCGTGGCGGGGGCGGCGACCGCGTGGGCGCCGGCGGCACCCAGCAGCGGCAGCGCGAGGGCCGCACCACCGGTGCCTGCCACGGCGAAGCCGCGCGCCACGGAACGGGACTTGGGACGGCGGTGCTTACCCTTTGCAGGCATGGCGAATTCCTCTCCGTCGCCTGCGAGGTGAGCTGTCGGGTTCGGACTGGAGATGTCCGGCCGTACATGAACGGAGCATGTACGGCTTCACCCCGAGCTGCGCCGATACAAAGATCGGGAACAGCGGCTTACCTGGTTCCCCCGCTCCTGCCGCGCGCGTGAATAGTCGGGTGCGGTTTCCGGACGGCGGCAGGATTCGGCGGTCCATCCGGATCGATCGCGAAGGTAATCGAGTTCAGCCGCACGGAACAAGCCACGAATTTCCTGACGGATTCACAGGCCGGGGAGTTCGGCGGAATTCCGGTCACCCTCCGTCCATTCCCCGCCGCCAACAACCGCCCCGGCCGGGCCTTTCGACTTCGACGATCAGGCACTCACGGTCACCGTATGATCTGGCTCACGGGGCTGCACCCGATCTCGCCTCCGGTTATGGCAAGTTGGCCCCAAGTAGCGTAATTCGGACATCCCACGACGACGCGGAGGAGTTCCCGTGACCCAGCAGATACCCCAGCCCCCGCGGACGGAGCCCGTACCGGAGCCGGAGCTGGCCGGAGTGCGCAACTTCCGCGATGTGGGCGGCCTTCCGACCACCGACGGACTGAGGGTCAAGCCAGGAAAACTGTTCCGTAGCGGACATCTGGCACATGCCACCGAAACCGACGCAGAATTCCTCGCGTCGCTCGGCCTCCACACGATTTTCGACTTCCGCAACGGCGCCGACCACGCCCTCGAGGGACCCGACGTCGAGCTTCCCGGCGTGCGGAACGTCAACATCCCGCTTTCGGATCCGGCCGACGGCAAGGAATTCTGGAAGATGGTCCGCGGGGGCGATCTCGAGCAGCTCCGCGGAATCCTGGGCGAGGGGAAGGGAGCCGCCCGGATGGCCAACTCGTACCGTTCGATGGTCAAGCACCGCACCGCCGAGCACGGCCGGGTCGTGCGCGCCCTCGCCGAGGACAGCGTTCCGGCGCTCATGCACTGCGCGGCCGGCAAGGACCGGGCCGGCCTGTCGATCGCCGTCACCCTGCTCGCGCTCGGCGTCGAGCGCGAGGCGATCGTGGCGGACTACCTGGAGTCCAACGCCCCGCACCGCCGCTACCGGGTGCGCCGTACCAGTGACGCCCCCGAGGCCCGCTCCCCCGAGGTGATGGAGCTGCTCTCCCCGCTCTTCGACGCCCGCGCCGAGTACCTGACGGCCGCCTTCGACACCATCGACGAGCACTGGGGCGGGGTCGACCGGTACCTCGCCGAGGGCCTCGGACTCACGCCCGAGACCCTCGACCGGCTGCGGGAGCAGCTGCTCGACCGATGACCCGGCGATGACCCGACCGACGGCCCGGCCGGGAAACCGGGCAGCGGAGCAGGCCGTCAGCCGCCGCCGACGGCCTGCTTCACCAGCGTCCTGCCGAAGTCCCACATCAGAGCGCCTCCGCCGTGCGCCTCGTCCATGACCGCGCGGAAGGCGCCGACGAACCGGTCGACGTCCCGCTCGTCCACGATCAGCGGCGGGATGAGCTTGATGACCTCCAGATGGTCGCCGGAGACCTGCGTCAGGATCCGGTGCTTCTGCAGCAGCGGCACCACGACCATCTGGGCGAAGAGCCCCTTGCGGGCCGCCTGGAGCATGGTCCACCGGCTGCGCAGCCCCAGCGAGGACGGCCGCCCGAACTCGATCCCGATCATGAGGCCGCGCCCCCGCACCTCGTGGAGCAGCTCGTACTCGTCCACGAGCGCCGCGAGCCGCCCGCGCAGCAGGTCGCCCATCGCGCGGGCGTTCGCGACCACCGACTCGTCCTCCATGACGCAGAGCACGGCCAGCCCGGCCGCCATCGCCTGCGCGTTGGATCCGAAGCTGGCGGAGTGCACCAGCACCCGGTCCATGGACGAATAGACCTTTTTGAAGATCCAGTCCTTGCCCAGGGTCGCGCCGACCGGCACGTAGCCGCCCGACAGTGCCTTGGCCACGCACACCAGGTCCGGCTCCACGCCCGGCTCGTGCTGGTACGCGTAGAAATCGCCGGTCCGGCCGAGGCCCGTCTGCACCTCGTCGGCGATCAGCAACGCCTTGTGCCGGTGCAGCAGCTCCTGCGCTGCGAGCAGGAACCCGGGCGGGGCCGCGAGCACGCCCTTGCCCTGGACCGGCTCGACGACGAAGGCGGCGACGTCGCCCCGCTTCAGCTCCCGCTCCAGGGCTGCCAGGTCCCCGAGGGCGATCTTCGTATCGGGCAGCAGCGGCGCGAAGCCGTCCCGGAACCCGCCCTCCCCGTTGACCGAGAGCGAACCCGCGGTCAGGCCGTGGAAGGCGTGGTCGCAGTAGAGAACCCTCGTCCGCCCGGTGGCGTACCGGGCGAACTTCAGGGCGGTCTCCACGGCCTCGGTGCCGCTGTTGCCGAAGAAGACCCGGTCCAGGTGCGGGCTGTGGGAGAGCAGCTTCTCCGCCAGCAGCCCGGGCAGCGGCTGGCAGTCGAAGCGGGTCAGATCGGCGAGCTGTGCGTCCAGGACGTCGTGCAGGGCCTGGCGGACCACCGGGTGGTGGCGGCCCAGGCCCATCACTCCGAACCCGGCCAGCATGTCCAGGTAGTCGTTGCCGTCGGCGTCCCAGAAGTGCGCGCCCTCGGCCCGTACGTAGACCTTGTCGAAGCCGATCGTGTGCAGCATCCGGGGCAGCTGGTGGTTGAGGTGCTTGGTGTGCAGCTCGTACCGTTCCCCGCCCCGCTCGTCCAGCAGGGCGCGGAGGTCGAAGCCGGTCACTGCTTCTCCCGGTTCCCCGAGACCGTCTCCCGGGCCGCGCGCAGGGACTCCTTGAGGGAGCCCATGGTGGCGAGGACGGCGGTGGGCTCGTAGCCGCAGTGCGCCATGCAATTCGCGCAGCGCGGGTCCTTTCCGCGGCCGTACTTGCTCCAGTCGGTCTCCTCGATCAGTTCCCGGTACGTCGGCACGTAGCCGTCGCTCATCAGATAGCAGGGGCGCTGCCAGCCGAAGAGGGAGTAATTGGGAATGGCCCAGGCGGTGCAGGGGAAATCCACCTTGCCTTCCAGGAAGTCGAGGAAGAGCGGGGAGTGGTTGAGCCGCCAGCGCCTCCGGTTTCCGCCCGCGAAGGCCTTCTTGAAGAGTTCCCTGGTCTGTTCGACGCCCAGGAAGTGTTCCTGGTCAGGGGCCTTTTCGTAGGCGTAGGCGGGCGAGATCATCATTTCGTCGACCTTGAGGTCGTCATTGAGGTAGTTGAGCACCTCGATGATCGTCTGCGGGGTGTCGGTGTTGAAGAAGGTGGAGTTGGTGGTGACCCGGAACCCGCGCCGCTTCGCCTCCTTGATGGCGGCGACCGCCTCGTCGAAGACGCCTTCCTTGGCGACCGACTCGTCGTGCCGTTCGCGCAGCCCGTCGATGTGCACGGCGAAGGCGAAGTACGGGGACGGGGTGAACTTCTCGATCTTCTTGCGCAGCAGCATCGCGTTGGTGCAGAGGAACACGTACTTCCGCTTGGCCACCAACTGCCGCACGATCTCGTCGATCTGCGGGTGCATCAGGGGCTCGCCGCCCGCGATGGACACCATGGGTGCGCCGGACTCCAGGACGGCGCCGACGGCCTGGGCGACCGGCATGCGCTGCTTGAGCACGCCGGCCGGGTGCTGGATCTTCCCGCACCCCTCGCAGGCCAGGTTGCAGGCGTAGAGCGGCTCCAGCTCGACGATCAGCGGGAACTTCTCACGCTTGCGGAGCTTCTGTTCGAGAAGATACGTCCCGACCCTGATGGACTGTCGCAGTGGCATGGCCATCTGGCTCACCTCCTGGGGAGCAGCAAAGAACGGTGCCAGTCATGAAACGCGGGCAGTACGGCACGCAGTACGCGGAAGGCCGATATTCCACCGCGGAACGTGCCGATACGGACGAGCTCATGCTCCGGAGCGTCCACGATCACCCGGACGGCCGCAACCGGACGGTTCCAGCCATCTTCGGCGGCCCGGGTGGCCGTCCACAGGGTGGCCGCGGACTCCATGTCGACCGCGATGGCGCCGGTGGCGCGCAGCTGGGCGCGTTCCTGGCCGCGGACGACGTGGTCGGATCCGGTCAGTGCGCCGGTGTGCACGGTCCGGCCCGGAGCGGCCCGGGCCAGTGCCTCGGCGAGCAGGGCGGTGCCGGCGCACGTGACGGTGCCCCGCGGGTCCCGGGTCTCCTCGGCGACGACGAGGTCGCCGGGGCTCATGCCGGGGACCAGCCCGGCGCAGAACCCGGTGGCCAGGACCGGGGCAAGGTGCAGCCCCGGCTCGGCGAGCGCCCGGCCGACGGCCCGCTCGGCGGCGCGCGGGCCCATGCCGGTCCGCAGGACGGAGTAGCCGGGTGCCGTGCGGGCGCCGCCGCGGCTGCCGCCGCTGCGCAGGGCCGCCTGCTCGATGCGCAGGGCGCAGGCGACCAGCAGCGGGGCCGGCGGCGCGGCGGGCGGCGGCGCGGGCGGCTCGGGCCCGCCGGCCCGGGCGGCGGCCATCATGCCTCCCCGGGCGCGAAGGGTTCCCCGTACAGATAGCGGCCGAGCGCGGTGAGCGGGAACACCTGCCGGTACAGGTGGTAGTTGATGGAGAAGTCCCAGGGGAAGCCGGTGCCGGTGAAGTACGGCTCGTCCCAGGAGCCGTCCTCCAGCTGGGTATCCACCAGGTACCCGACGCCCCGCTCGACGGCCTTGCCGTCCCGCTCCCCCGCCGAGAGCAGCGCCATGAGCGCCCAGGCGGTCTGCGAGGCGGTCGAGGCCCCCTTCCCGGCCCATGCCGGGTCCTTGTACGAGCGCTGGTCCTCGCCCCACCCGCCGTCCTCGTTCTGTACGGATTCCAGCCAGCGCACGGCCCGCCGGATCGCGGGATGCGCCGGGGCGATGCCGGCGGCGGTCAGGGCCGGGACCACCGACCCGGTCCCGTACACGTAGTTGGTGCCCCATCGGCCGAACCAGGCCCCGGTGGGCTCCTGTTCGGCGAGCAGCCAGGCGATGCCGCGCCGGGTCCGCGGGTCGGCGGCCTTGCCCTCTACGGCGAGCATCTCCACCACGTGGGCGGTGACGTCGGCCGACGGCGGGTCGATGACCTCGCCGAAATCGCAGAACGGCAGCCGGTTCGGGAAGGGGCTGGTGTTGTCGGCGTCGAAGGCGCCCCAGGCGCCGTTCCTCGACTGCATGCCGAGGTTCCAGGAGACCCCGCGGGCGATGGCCGCCTCCATCCTGGCCGGGTCCGGGTGCCGGATCCGGCGCAGGGCGAGGACCACCTCGGCGGTGTCGTCGATGTCGGGGTAGGTGTCGTTGTGGAACTCGAACGCCCAGCCGCCGGGGGCGAGTCCGGGCCTGCGGACCGCCCAGTCGCCGGTGCGGACGATCTCCTCGCCGAGCATCCAGTCGGCTGCCTTCACCAGCGCCGGGTGGTCGGGCGGCAGGCCCGCGTCGGCCAGGGCGATGGCGGCGAGGCAGGTGTCCCAGACCGGGGACTGGCAGGCCTCGATCATCCGGGTGGGGGCGCCTCCCCGGCCGTCAGGCCCAGCGGGACCGTCCTCGCGCCACACCGCGAACCGGTCCAGGGACTCCAGGCCCGCCCGCATCACCGGGTGCGCGAGGTCGTACCCGAGCAGGTGCAGGGCGATGACGGAGTACACGGCGGGCGGCTGGATGCCGCCCCAGCAGCCGTCGTTCTCCTGGCGCTCGATGATCCAGCGGGCGGCGGTGTCCATCGCGGCCTTGCGCAGCCGTCGCGGGGCGAACCGGCGGTAGACGTGCAGGACCTTGTCCATCCGCTGGAAGGCGCCCTCCCAGCTGGCGAGGGGAGCCGGGCGCTCGGCGGGGTACGGGCGCCGCGCGTCGGTGTGCAGCTCGTCGAGGGCGAACGGGGCCGGGCGGACGGGGCGCTGGGCGGAGACCACGGTCAGCGGCACGATCGTCTGGCGGGCCCAGCAGCCGAAGTCGTAGATGTTCAGCGGCACCCACGGCGGCAGGAAGACCAGCTCGGGCGGGAGTTCGGGCAGGTGGTCCCAGCTCCACCAGCCGAACAGGGCCAGCCAGATCCGGGTGAAGACACGGGCGGCGGCGATCCCGCCGTGGGCCCGGACCCAGGCCGAGGCGCGGGCCATGTGCGGGGCGTCGGGCGGGTCGCCGGCGAGCCGAAGGGCGACGTACGCCTCGATGGTGGCGGAGAGTTCGGGCGGCCCGCCGTGGAAGGTGGCCCAGGTGCCGTCCCCGCGCTGCTCGCCCCGGATGAAGAGTGCGGAGGCCTGCGTGGTGGCCTCGTCCCGGATCCCGAGGAACTGCCGCAGGAGCAGGTCCTCGGCGTCCATGGTGACGTTGGTCTCCAGGTCGCCCTTCCACCACCCTGCCGCGTCCTGGCGCGCCAGCAGGTGCCGGGTGGCCCGCGCGGCGGCCTCCTGCGCACCCTGCACCGTGTCCGGGCTGATGAAATCCGGGTCGGCGCCGGGGGTACCGGCGCCGTCGGTCGTCGCTGTCATGGCTTCCCCTTACGTGGCAGTTGTCCTCTGCTGTGCTGGGGTATGCCGTCGGCCGGGCGCTCCTGTCAGGTGGCGCCGGCCGGCGACTCGCGAGTCATATCCCTGCTCGGGTGGCGATCACCTCTTGCGTACGACGACGAAGTCGGCGAGGGCGACGAGCTGTTCGCGCACCCGCTGCGGCATGTCCACGTCGTCCAGCGCGCGGATGGCGATCGCGTGCTGGCGGCGCGCCTCCTCGGCGGTCCACTCGCGCCCGCCCGCGGCCTCGATGAGCGCGGCGCGGGCCGCGAACTCCTCCTCCGAGAAGTTCTCGAAGTCGTTGCTCTTGGCGTCGGCGGCGAGCAGCTTCGCGAGCTCCTCGCAGGCGGGTCCACCCGCCGCGAGGGCGGCGACGACCGGCAGGGACTTCTTGCGCTGGCGCAGGTCGCTCCAGGTCTGCTTGCCGGTGGACTCCGGGTCGCCCCAGATGCCGAGGAGGTCGTCGACGGCCTGGAAGGCGAGGCCGAGGTGGTAGCCGTACTCCTCCAGCTTGTCGGCCGTACGGTCGTCCGCGCCGCCGAGGACGGCGCCGATGGAGACCGCGCAGGCGAGCAGGGCGCCGGTCTTGTTGCCCTCCATCTCCAGGCACTCCTCGACGCTGACGCGCTCGCGGTGCTCGTAGGAGATGTCCTGGGCCTGGCCGTCGATGAGCTTGCGGCTGGCGGTGGTCAGCCGGCGGGCGGCGCGGCCGGCCTCGACGGTGCCGAGCTCCAGCAGGACCTCGTTGGCGAGGGCGAAGAGCGCGTCGCCGACCAGGATCGCGAGGGCCGGGCCGTGCACCTTCCACACCGTGTCGCGGTGGCGGCGCTGCTCGTCGCCGTCCATCAGGTCGTCGTGCAGCAGCGAGAAGTTGTGGACGAGCTCGACGGCGACCGCGCCGGGGATCCCGACCTCGGCCGCGGCTCCCGCGGCCTCGGCGGAGAGCAGCGCGAGAGCGGGGCGGACGGCCTTGCCGCCGTCGCCGTCGGCCGCGTTGCCCTCGGCGTCGATCCAGCCGAAGTGGTACGCGGCGACGGTGTCCATGGGCGCCGCGAGCCGGCCGACTGCGGCGCGGAGCACGGGGGTCGACAGCGCGCGGCCGCGCTCCAGGAGGGCGAGCGTGTCCGCCTTCTCGACGCCCCCTCCGGCTGCGCCGTTGCCGGCGTCCGTGTTCTCGACAGCCGGATTCCCCGGGTTCACTGGCTCTCCTCTGTTTCCTGTACGTGCTGTTCCGGTCGTGCTGGTGATCGTCATGCCGCCTCCTGCAGGGGGTGCTCCCGGTGGCGGCCGAGCGCGGCGAGTGCGGCGTGCGCCGCACTCAGTCCGCTGCGGACAGCGCCCTCCATGGTCGCGGGCCAACCGGTGGCGGTCCACGCACCGGCGAGGTAGAGGCCCGGCGTGTCGGTCCGCGCCCCGGGGCGCAGCCGGCCGACGCCGGGGGTGGGGGCGAACGTGGCCGTCCGCTCCCGGGTGACGAAGAAGTCCCGTACCTTGGCGCCCCGCGCGGCCGGCAGCAGCCGTTCCAGCTCGGGCAGGTACTTCGTGCGCAGCACCGAGACGGGCTCGTCGATGTCGTCCTGGGCGGCCGACTGGGACAGGGCCAGGTACTGGCCGCCGTCGGGCAGCCCGGAGGCGTCGGTGCGGTCGAAGACCCACTGGACCGGGGAGCCGAGCGCGGCGAAGAAGGGCTGCTTGAGCACCTTGCGGTCGTAGACCACGTGGACGTTGAGGATGGGCGCGGTGCCGATGTCGAGGAGCTTGTCCGGGTCGGCGAGCGCACCGGGCGGCAGCAGTCCGTGGGCCTCGCGCTGCGGGACGGCGAGGACGACGGTGCCCGCGTCGAGGGACCCGCCCTCGGTGTCGACGCGCCAGTTCCCGTCCTGAGTACGGGAGATGGAGGTGACGCGGGTGCGCAGTTCGGTGCGTACGCCGGCGGCGTCGAGCTGCTTGCGGGCGAGGGTGTCGTGCAGGTCGCCGAGCGGGACCGAGGCCCAGCCGATGTCGGCGGCCCCGTTCTCGGAGAGCAGGCCGGTCTTGAAGACCATGGCGGCCAGGCCCAGCGAGGACTGGTCGGCGGTGGCGTTGAGCGTGGCGATGCCGACGAGGTCCCACAGGGCCTCGATGGTGCGCGGGCTCTGGCCGTACCGCCCGAGCCAGGTCGCGAAGTCCAGACCGTCCAGCGCCGGGTCGGCGGGGTCGAGCCGGCGCAGCGCGAGGGCGGCGCGGCCGACGCTCACGCGCTCGGCGAGCGAGAGGTGCGGGTAGCGGGCCAGGGAGCTCGCCAGGTGCAGGGGTACGGGCAGGGCCGTGCGGCGCAGCCGGCCCAGGCGTGGTCCGCCGGGGTGGGCGACGTCGAGTACGGGTACGTCGAGCCGGTCCTGCAGCGGTGCGAGGCCGGCGCCCTCGATGCGGTCGAGGAACCACCGGTAGGCGGTGCAGCAGCGCAGGTAGACGTGCTGGCCGTTGTCGACGGTGAGCTCGCCGCGCTTGAAGGAGAAGGCGAGCCCGCCGAGCCGCGGGCGGCCTTCGAGCAGGGTGACCTGCACTCCCGCGTCGGCGAGTTCGAGGGCTGCGGTCACTCCGGCGAGGCCTCCGCCGATGACGACGGCGCGGTTGTCGCTGCCGCTCATGAGCCCTCCCCGGTGCCGTGGCCTGCCGCGCCCGCCTGGAGGGACGCGGCCGTGCGGACGGGGGTTGCGTCGGCGCCCGGCCGGGGCGTCGGGCGGGGCGTCCCGGTCACATGCGCCTCCGCGTGCTCTGGCGCGAGATGGTCCGCGCGTCGAGGCCGGAGAGTCCGCGGACGGCGACGTACGCCTTCTCGTGCGTGGGCAGCGAGACACGGCCGCGGAGTACGGCCTCGGGCTCCCGCTCGATCCGGTCGAGGAGGCGCCGGTAGATGCCGGCCATGGCGGCGACGCAGGCGCCGCTGCGCCGGTCGAGCATCGGCAGCAGCCGGTAGCCCTCGACGAACAGGGCGCGGGCGCGCCGGACTTCGTGGTGGACGAGTCCGGCGAAGTCGGCCCCGGCGGGCATCCGGTCGCTCCCGAACCCGTCCGAGCAGCCGAACTTGGCGAGGTCCTCGGCGGGCAGGTAGGTGCGCCCGTTGCCGGCGTCCTCGCGGACGTCGCGCAGGATGTTGGTGAGCTGGAGGGCGAGGCCGAGGGTGTCCGCGTACTCGTCGGCGCGCGCCGCGTCGGATGCGCCGAGGCCTGCGGTGTTCACCGTGCCGAACACGCCGAGGGAGAGCCGCCCGATGGCTCCGGCCACGCAGCGGCAGTAGACCTTGAGGTCGTCCCAGGTCTCGTAGGTCTCGCCGCGGACGTCCATCAGGACGCCGTCGATGAGCTCGTCGAGGCCGCCGAGCGGAATGGGGAAGCGGCGGGCCGCGTGGGCGAGGGCGACGGCTACCGGGTCGGTGTCGTCCTCGTCGATCTCCTCGGCCCGGATCCGGCCGAGGACGGCGCGGGTCTCCTCGAGCCGGGCGAGCTTCGCCTCGGGAGCCAGCGTGCCGTCGCCGATGTCGTCGACGCGCCGGGAGAACGCGTACAGCGCGGACATCGCCTGCCGCTTGTCGGAGGGCAGCAGCCGGATGCCGTACGCGAAGTTGCGCGCCTGCGAACCGGTGACGGCCTCGCAGTAGCTGTAGGCCGCCAGGACCGGCGCGGATGGTGCGGACGTGTGTGCGGAACCCTCCACGGTCGGGCTCACCCCTTTCTCGGCGCTGTGCGCAGGACGGTGGCCACCTCGCGGAGCAGGCCGCTCCGGGTGGGCTTGGGCGGGCCGGGGAGTACGTCGAAGCCGGCGGCGGTGACGGCTCGCAGGGCGGCACGCCCTCCTCCCACGAAGCCCGCGAGCAACAGCCGGAGCCTGCCGTGCACGCTACCCACGAGCGGGGTGCCTTCATTCAGGAGGTCGCGGGCGCGTTCGGCTTCGAACGCGACCAGGGACCGTACGGACGCTCCTGCGTGGTGGGCCTTGAGGTCGGCCTCGGCCACGTGGAAGCGGCGCATGTCCTCGGCCGGGAGGTAGATCCTGCCCCGGCCGAGGTCCTCCGCGACGTCCTGTACGTGTTCGACGATCTGCAGGGCGGTGCAGACGGCGTCGGAGCGGCGGATCCGCTCGGGGGTGCTGGTGCCGGTGAGGGAGAGCACGAGGCGGCCGACCGGGTTCGCGGAGAGCTCGCAGTACGCGAGCAGGTCGCCGTACGTCTCGTAGCGCGTGACGTGCTGGTCCCGGCGGTTGGCCTCGATGAGCCCGAGGAAGGGCTCGGGGGTGAGGCCGTGGGCGCGGACCACGGGCCGCAGGGCCAGCAGCAGGGGGTGACGCGGCGGGCCGTCGGAGCCGCCGAAGACGCGACGCAGGTCCGCCTCGAGCGCGTCGAGCATCGCGAGCCGGTCGTCCGCCGCGGCGGGGTCGAGGCCGAGGAGTACGGCGTCGTGGCCGCCGGGGGCGAGGTCGCCGTCGCCGATGTCGTCGACCAGGCGGGCGTACCCGTACACCGCCATCAGGCCGTCGCGCCAGGCGCGCGGGAGGAAGGACGGGGCGACGGGGAAGTTCTCCGTCCGCGCCTTGCCGAGGGTGGCGCGCGCGTGGAGGTCGGGGGCTGTGGGGGCCGCGTCCCGCCGTGGCCGGATACCGTTCCCGGCGGTCACCGCCCGCCGCCCGCGCGGGGGACGGCAGTAATGCCTGGGGGCCGGAGAATTCCCGTAGCCATTGCCGTCACATCTCCCGTTCTACACTGCCGACCCAATACATCCTATTTCGGACACGCCGCCGGACTTTCCCCGGGGTACCCCAGGCCGTTCACCTGCGGGGAATCGTCCCCTCTGACCGCGATTGAGGCCTGCTCCAGCTTACGCTGTACAACGCCGCGGCAGCCGCTCGGGTATTCACTCCGCTACCGAATGTCGGCGCCGGGCGTCCCGGACATGCCGAAGCCCCCGCCGCTCGAGGCGACGGGGGCCGGCACGGGCCGCGTCAGGCGCTGGTCGCCTTCTCGTAGGCCGAGACGACTTCCTCGGTGGGCCCGTCCATCAGCAGTTCACCCTTCTCCAGCCACAGCACACGGCTGCAGGTGTCGCGGATGGACTTGTTGTTGTGGCTCACCAGGAAAACGGTTCCGGCATGCTTGCGCAGTTCGCGGATGCGCTCCTCGGAACGCACCTGGAACTTGCGGTCACCGGTAGCCAGGGCCTCGTCGATCATCAGAACGTCGTGGTCCTTGGCCGCCGCAATGGAAAAGCGCAGGCGCGCCGCCATACCGGAGGAGTACGTGCGCATCGGAAGGGAGATGAAATCGCCCTTCTCGTTGATGCCCGAGAAGTCGACGATGTCCTCGTAGCGGTCCCGGATCTGCTCGCGGCTCATTCCCATCGCGAGACCGCCGAGGACCACGTTGCGCTCACCGGTGAGGTCGTTCATCAGTGCGGCGTTGACACCCAGCAGCGAGGGCTGGCCGTCGGTGTAGACCTTGCCGGACTCGCAGGGCAGCAGGCCGGCGATGGCTCGCAGCAGGGTGGACTTGCCGGAGCCGTTGGAGCCGATGACGCCGATGGCCTCGCCGCGGTACGCCGTGAAGGAGACGCCGCGCACGGCGTGGACCCGGCGGACGCCCGGGGCATCGCCCTTGCCCCGGCGCATTATCTTGCTCAGCGCGGCGGTGGCGCTGCCCTTGCCGGAGCTGCCGGTGTTGACGCGGTAGACGATGTGCACGTCGTCGGCGATGACGGTGGGGACGTTGCCCCGGTAGTTCTCAGCCACGGCCGTAACGCTCCTCAGCCTTCCAGAAGTACACGAAACCGCCGAGGCCGATCACGACGGCCCAGCCGACGGCGAACGCCCAGACGTGCGGCGGCAGGTTCTCCCGGCCGTAGTCGTCGATCAGCGCGAACCGGACCAGGTCCATGTAGATCGCCGCCGGGTTCCACTGGAGCACGTCCGAGACCCACGCGGGCACGTCCCTCTCCTCGAGCGCCCCGCTGATCGAGAACATGACGCCCGAGGCGTACATCCACGTACGCGTGATGAACGGCATCAGCTGCGCGAGGTCGGGGGTCTTGGAACCCATCCGCCCGAAGACCAGCGCGAGGCCGGTGTTGAAGATGAACTGGAGCGCCAGGGTCGGGATGACCAGCAGCCACGACAGCCTCGGGTAGTTGCCGAAGCCGACCGTGACGACCACCACGACGATCATCGAGTACAGCAGCTGCTGGAGCTGCTGCATCGAGAAGGAGATCGGCAGGGAGGCGCGCGGGAAGTGCAGGGCGCGGACCAGGCCGAGGTTGCCGGGGATGGCCCGGACCCCCGCCATCAGCGAGCTCTGGGTGAAGGTGAAGACGAAGATGCCCGTCACCAGGAAGGGGATGTAGACCCCCTTCTCCATGCCCCGGCCCGCGTTCAGGATCAGGCCGAAGATCAGGTAGTACACCAGCGCGTTGAGCAGCGGGGTCGCCACCTGCCAGATCTGGCCGAGCCTCGCCTCGCTGTACTGGGCCATCAGCTTGGCCCGGGAGAACGCCATGATGAAGTGGCGCCGGTCCCAGAGCTGCCGCACGTACTCGGTCAGGGTCGGCCGGGCACCGCTGACGGACAGGCCGTACTTCCTGGCGAGCTCCGCCGGGGTCAGCCCGGCGTCTTCGGACGGCGGCTTGCTCGTGGCGAGGGCGCCATCCTGGGTTGTGTCACTCACAAGTTGAAACTTTCCGTCTTCAAGATGCGGCAGAAGGTGGCATCGGGCCTGGGGCGCTCGGCCCGTGACGCGTCATGTTCTCAGACGCGAGCGTGTCAGATGACAGGCGGTCGGCCCAGCCGGGTCAGCCGCCAGACCGTGCGCCACTTCATGGGGCGCCGGGGACCGCAGGGGGTGGTCCATCCCTCCTTGAACCCACCGAACCAGGCCTTGAGCGCCGGCGCCGACGGTCTGCGCAGGAGCGTCAGCAGGAGCCAGACGCCCAGGTAGACCGGGACCAGCGGGGCAGGCAGGTTACGGCGGGCGAGCCACACCCGGTTACGGGCAACCATACGGTGGTAGACCGCGTGCCGGGAGGGGGCGGTCTTCGGATGCAGGAGCACCATGTCCGCCCGGTAGTCGATCAGCCACCCTGCGTCGAGTGCCCGCCAGGCCAGATCGGTCTCCTCGTGCGCGTAGAAGAACTCGCCCGGCAGCGCTCCGACCTGCTCGAACACCCTCGTACGGACGGCGTTGGCGCCGCCGAGGAAGGTGGTCACGCGGGAGGAACGCATCGGGTCCGCGGCGCGCAGCCGCGGCACGTGCCGGCGCTGGGTCTCGCCGGACTCCGGATCGGCGATCCGGAAGCTGACGATCCCGAGCTTCGGGTCCTCGGCGAAGGCCTGCCGGCACAGCTCGGCGGTGTCGGTGCGCTCCAGCAGCCCGTCGTCGTCCAGGAAGAGCAGGGCGTCGACCTCGCGGCCGCCGGGGCCGAAGGCCTCGATGCCGACGTTGCGGCCGCCGGGGATGCCCAGGTTCTCGGGCAGGTCCACGGTGCGTACACCCGGCGGCAGCTCCGCCAGCCCGGTGACCTGGACGCCCTGGCCCACGACGACGACCTCGACCGGGTCACCGTCCTGGCGGGCCACCGAATCGAGGAGCGCCTTCAGCTCGTCGGGCCGGTTGCCCATGGTGATGATCACGGCGCCCAGCCGCATCGGCGTCGTCACTTGAGCCTGCTCGAGGCCAGGATCGAGACGAGGTGCAGCACCGTCTGGAGCATGGCGATGCCGGCGAGAACAGCAACACCGAGCCGGGAGAAGAACAGGTCGCCCCGCATCTGGTCCAGGACGGCCAGCAGCAGGATGAGCAGCGAGGCCTCGATGCCGAGGACGAGCCGGTGGAACTTCAGCGCGGACGCGGCCCGGCGGGCGAACGCCATGCCGGAGGAGCGCGGCTCGGCGGCGGACTCCGCCACGGGCGCCTTGCCGGTCTGGTGCCGGGCGACGCCGACCAGGTCGGTCTCGGCCTTGATCAGGATGGCGCCGAGGGCGGCGAGGGTGCCCAGGAAGGCCCACAGCCAGTCGATCCGCCCGGTGCCCCACAGGTCGGAGGCGCGCAGGCCGAAGCCGACGAGGACCGCCGCGTCGCACAGGTAGGCGCCGACCCGGTCCAGGTACACGCCGGAGAGCGAGAACTGCTTCTTCCAGCGGGCGACCTCGCCGTCGACGCAGTCGAGCAGCAGGTACAGCTGGACCGCCACCACGCCGAGGACGGCGCCCCAGATGCCCGGCACCAGCAGCGCCGGGGCCGCCAGGACACCGGCGAGGGTCATCACGTAGGTCAGCTGGTTGGGCGTGACCTTGGTGTTCACCAGGACGCGGGTGATGCGCAGGGAGATCTCGCGCATGTACAGGCGACCGCCCCAGTGCTCGCCACTGCGCCGGTCCTTGACGCCCGGCGGGTGAACGACGGGCCGGAGTTCAGCTACGGATGGTCTTGGCATAGTCGGCGTAAGCGTCCCTGATCTCGGCTGCGGACAGATTGAGGTGCTCCAGGATCGTGAAGCGTCCCGGACGGGTCTGGGGGGCGTACTCGACGGCCGCGACGAACTCGTCCACGCTGAACCCGATCTCGGCGGGCAGCACGGGCAGCCCGTGGCGGCGCAGCACCTGCACGAACAGCTCGGACTGCTCCTTGGCGCCGCGCAGGTACATCGCGAAGGCGGCCCCGATGCCCACCTGCTCGCCGTGGAGCGCGGAGCGTCCGGGGTAGAGCAGGTCGAAGGCGTGACTGATCTCATGGCACGCGCCGGAGGACGGGCGGGTGTCCCCGCTGATCGCCATGGCGATGCCGGAGAGCACGAGGGACTCCGAGAAGACCGTGAGGAACTCGTCGTCGCCGCAGCCGCCGGGGTGGCGCAGGACGGCCTCGCCCGCCGTACGGGCCATCGCGGCGGCCAGGCCGTCGACCGGCTCGCCGTTGAGGCGGTGCGAGAGCTCCCAGTCGGCGATCGCCGAGATGTTGGAGATCACGTCGCCGATGCCGGCACGGACGAACCTCGCCGGGGCTTCCTTGATCACGTCGAGGTCGATGACCATCGCGATCGGCATGGGGACGCCGTAGGAGCCCCGGCCGTTGTCGTTGTCCAGGATGGACACCGGCGAGCAGATGCCGTCGTGCGAGAGGTTGGTGGCGACGGACACCATCGGCAGCCCGACCCGCGCCGCGGCGTACTTCGCCACGTCGATGATCTTGCCGCCGCCCAGGCCGACCACCGCGTCGTAGCGGCGGCCCTTTATGTCGTCGGCCAGCTTGACCGCGGAGTCGAGGGTGCCGTCGACGACCGCGTACCAGTCGGCGTGCGGCAGTACGGGCTCCAGCTTGGCGCGCAGCACCTGGCCGGAGCCGCCGCTGATCGCGATCGCCAGCTTGCCGGACGCCGAGATCCGCTGGTCGGCCAGGAGGCCGGCCAGGTCGTCCATGGCGCCGCGGCTGATGTCGACGACGACCGGGGAGGGGATGAGCCTCGTCAGTACTGGCATGCGATCGTCCGGCCCTTGGCGAGGTCGTCGTGGTTGTCGATCTCGACCCACTTGACGTCGCCGATGGGGGCCACGTCGATGACGAAGCCGTCGTTGACGAGCTGCTGGTAGCCGTCCTCGTAGTACAGGTCGGGGTCGCGCTCGAAGGTGGTCTTCAGCGCCTCGGCGAGGGCCTCGGCGGCCTCCGGCTCGATGAGCGTGACGCCGATGTACTCGCCGGTGGCGTCGGACGGCTCCATCAGCTTGGTGATCTTCCGGACGCCCTTGGCGCCGTCGACGACGACCTTCATCTCCTCGTCGGCCAGGCTCTTGACCGTGTCCAGCGCGAGGATGATCTTCTGGCCGTTGCCGCGGGCGCCGAGCAGGGTCCGCTCGACGGAGACCGGGTGGACGGTGTCGCCGTTGGCGAGGATCACACCCTGCTTCAGAACGTCACGTGCGCACCACAGGGAGTAGGCGTTGTTCCACTCCTCGGCCTTGTCGTTGTCGATCAGCGTGATCTTGACGCCGTACTTGGCCTCCAAGGCCTCCCGGCGCGCGTAGACAGCTTCCTTGCGGTAGCCGACGACGATCGCGACCTCGGTGAGGCCGACCTCGGCGAAGTTGCCGAGGGTGAGGTCCAGCACGGTCAGGCTTTCCTCGTCGCCTTCGGGGCCGACGGGCACGAGGGCCTTGGGCAGGGTGTCGGTGTAGGGACGCAGGCGGCGTCCGGCACCGGCAGCGAGTACAAGGCCGATCATGCTGGTTCTCCTTCGTCATGTACGGCGGGTGCCCCGGAGGAGACCCAGAAGCGGATGCTCTCCACGAGCACCACGAGTGCCACGAACACGGCCAGTGCCGTGAGCGCGACGGGGAAGTCCGTGGCGCGCGTCGCCAGGACGGAGGCCAGGACCACGGTCAGCAGCACCCGGCCGTCGTGACCGCCGATCGTCCACACCAGCCACCGCGGGGGCGCGCCCGAGCCACCGCGGATGCGGTAGACCGTGTCGTAGTGATGGTAGGCGACCGCCGCGACCAGTCCGAATGCCGCGGGGAGCGCCCCGGGGACGTCCGCCTTGACGGCCAGGGCCAGGACCGTCAGGTACTCGGCGGCCCGGAACAGCGGCGGGAGCAGCCAGTCCAGGGCGCCCTTGAGGGGCTGCGAGACCGCGCCGCCGGCGAATACGGCGTAGAGCAGCGCGCAGAAGACGGCCGTACGGCTGCCGAACGGCTCGACCCAGGCGGCCGCCACCACCAGGACGGAGCCGGCCGCGGCGAAGAGCAGGCGCATCCGCTGCACGGGGCGGGCGGACAGGCGGGCGAACACCTCGGCAAGCGGTCCGGAGTCGGCGAGGTCGGCCAGCGCCTGGGCGGCCCGGTCGGTGCGCCTGGCCTTCCGGGTCAGCGAGCGGAGCACCCGGCCTGCGGTGGTGTAGAGGGCTCCGAAGGCGCAGCCGATGAGCAGGGCGTAGAACACGATCCGGGGGCTGGTGGCCGCGGTGAGCACCGCGATCATGGCCCAGCGCTCACCGATCGGCAGGATGATCATCCGCCGGACCCAGACCGTCCAGCCGACGCTGTCGAGCTTGTCGGACAGGGCCGCGGTGGGGCTCGTGTTGGCCGTGGCGTCGTGGTTGGCCTCGTTGAAGGAGAAGTCCACGACATGGCGGCAGGTCATGAGGATCATCGCGCCGAGCGCGAGGGCCCATACGTCGTCGCCGTTCCTGGCCGCGCCGAGCGCGAGGCCCGCATAGAAGGAGTACTCCTTCGCGCGGTCGAAGGTCGCGTCGAGCCAGGCGCCCATCGTCGAGTACTGCAGCGAGTAGCGGGCGAGCTGCCCGTCCGTGCAGTCCAGGACGAAGGAGACGAGGAGGAGCACGCCGGCGGCGACGTAGCCCCAGCGCTCGCCGGTGGCGGCGCAGCCGGCCGCGATCAGCGCGGTGATCAGGGAGGCGGTCGTGACCTGGTTCGGGGTCAGGCCGCGGCGGGCGCACCAGCGGGCGATGTAGCGCGAGTACGGGCTGATGAAGAAGGTGGTGAAGAAGCCGTCGCGGGACTTCACGGCGGTGCGCAGGCGCACGGCCTCGTCGTCGACGGCGGCGACTGCGGCGTCCGCCGCGGCGCGCTCCGCGTCGTCGGCGGGGACGGCGGCGACCAGGGTGCCGAGCTCGGGGCGCTGGACGGTGGTCCCGGCGGCCTCGACGGCGGCGGCGAGCCGGTCCGCGTACGGGCCGTCCCCCTGCGCCGGGAGGGCCGCGGCCTTGTCCAGGGCCGCGCGGGCACCGGGCTGTACGGCGAGGGCGCCGGTCACGGCGCAGGCGTCGAAGCGCGGGTCGGTCAGTGCGAGCCGCAGCGCGTGGACGTGCCCGACGAAGGCGCTGTCGACGACGGCGACACGCTGGTCGGCGGAGACGCCGGCCAGCACCGCGGCGGTGTCTTCAGGCCCGGCAGCCGGGCGGACGTCGAAGCCGAGGGAGCGCAGCTCGTCGGTGAGCGGTGATCCGGGGACCGGCAGGCCGGTGAGGATGACGGTCGACAGACGAACTCACTCCTTGCAGCGAACACTGGACGGCCGCCTGGTGGGGGCGGCGGCACGTCGGCAGAGGCTATCGGATGAAAGGAAGCCGGGGTTCACCACCCGTTTGCTCCCCGATAACCCTAATATTCCGGGGCCTCGGGCCCTGGCGCGATCATCATTGACGATCACGTCCAGATACCACAAACCGCCTGGATGTTAAGGTGAAACGGCTTGTCGAACCGTCGGAACAGCCGAGCGGGAGGAGGTGGGTTGATGACCGTCGCAGTGGTCGCTGCCGAGCGCGGCGAACTCCGGTTCATCCCCTCTTCCTTCCGGGCGTCCGGCCGGGCCTGATCACACCGATCCGCCGCGTCGGCCGGAGCCCCCTTCCCAAAGGGGTCACGTTGACCGACATCACTGGTGACAAGAACAACACCGACAACACCCGCAGCGCCTGGCGCACCCGGCCCGAGACCCCGGCCGACGCGGCCGCCGTACGGGCCGTCAACCTGGCGGCGTTCGAGACCCCGCTGGAGGCGGACCTCGTGGACGCGCTGCGCGCGGACGCCTCCTGGCTGCCGGGGCTGTCGTACGTGGCCGAGGGCCCGGACGGGTCGGTGGCCGCACACGCACTGCTGACCCGCTGCGAGGTCGACGGGGTCCCGGCCCTCGCCCTCGCTCCGGTGGCGGCCCGTCCCGCGCACCAGCGCTCGGGCGCCGGCAGCTCGGTCGTACGCGCACTGCTCGCGGCGGCCGCGGAGCGGGGGGAGTCGCTGGTCCTGGTCCTCGGGCACCCGGCGTACTACCCGCGCTTCGGCTTCGTACCGGCCTCGCGGTTCGGGATCCGGGCGCCGTTCGAGGTGCCCGACGAGGTGATGATGGCGTTGGTGCTGGACGCCTCCGTGCCCGTCCCGCAGGGCACCATCGCGTACCCGGCACCCTTCGGGATCTGACCGCTCGTGTGATCTGCCCCTCGCCGCTTACCACGCGGCGGGGGCGGACATGCGCGGATCACCGAAGTGGGGACAAGCCTCTTTTGTACGGCAGACTGAAGGCCGAAGTCCGAAGCGAAGGATGGGTATGCCGACCACACCAGCCACCGCCGCGAACACCGCGTCCCCCGGCACCGGCACTCAGGAACCGATCATGCTCGAACTGGTCGATGAGTCCGGCAACACCATCGGCACGGCGGAGAAGCTCTCCGCCCATCAGGCGCCCGGTCTGCTGCACCGGGCCTTCTCCGTGTTCCTCTTCGACGAGCAGGGCCGCCTGCTGCTCCAGCAGCGTGCCCTGGGGAAGTACCACTCACCCGGCGTCTGGTCGAACACGTGTTGCGGCCACCCCTACCCCGGGGAGTCTCCGTTCGCGGCGGCGGCCCGGCGGACCTACGAGGAGCTGGGCCTGTCGCCCTCGCTGCTCGCGGAGGCGGGGACCGTCCGCTACAACCACCCGGACCCCGCGTCGGGTCTGGTGGAGCAGGAGTACAACCACCTGTTCGTGGGACTGGCACAGGCGCAGCTGCGGCCGGATCCGGAGGAGGTCGGCGACACCGCGTTCGTCACCGCCGGGGAACTGGCCGAGCGGCACGCCGAGGCGCCGTTCTCCGCCTGGTTCATGACCGTGCTGGACGCGGCCCGGCCCGCGATCCGGGAACTGACCGGTGATGCCGCGGGCTGGTAGCCCGTACGCCGCTGCGACCGCCGGTTTTCCGACCGCGGGGTCTCGGGTCTCGGGGACGCTCAGACCGCGGGGGTCCGCGCGCCCGGCGTGGTGAGCGGCAGGGCCGCCCAGATGACCTTGCCGCCCGTCGAGGTGTGCTCGACGTCGCAGACCCCGCCGGACTCGAGCGTGATCTCGCGCACCAGAAGCAGGCCCCGGCCGCCGGTCTGGCCGAAATCCGCCTCCAGTGCCTTGGGGCGGTACGGGTGGTTGTCCTCGACCGCCACCCGTACCCATTCCCGGCCGATGGCGACCTCGACCGCGACCTCCGGCGAGAGCAGGGCCGCGTGCCGGACCGAGTTCGTCACCAGTTCGGAGACGATCAGCAGCAGGGAGTACACCAGGTCCCGGTGGGCCGGGACGCCCTGGCGGCCGAGCAGGTCGCGGACGGCGCGGCGGGCCTGCGGAACGGATTCTTCTACAGCGGGCACGGTGAACCGCCACACGCCTTCGTACGCGAGGGGGTCGGCCGGCGCCTCCGGCTCACCCTCCTTGGCTGGCGGGACGCTCCCGCTGACATCCATCTTCCGGCCCCCGTCTTCACGCTCGATCGTCTCCACGCGTCCAGAGTGGGGAACGGGCTGGTCCGGACCGGACCCCTGACCAGAAGTCAGCGTCAATCGGACGCTTTCTGACCGTTGGCGTATGACAGCGTCAGTTGTGCGACTGTTCCTGATCTTCTGCGGGACCCTTCTCGGCCGCGGCACCCGCCCCGCCCACGGCCGCCGGGACCTCGTCTTCCCTGACCAAGCCCAGAATGCGCCGGGCGCTCATGCCCAGGACCAGCAGGCTCAGCCCGTCGAACAAGAGGGCGAGGGAGAAGAAGGTTCCGATCACGTAGAGACTGTTGCCCGGCCAGTTGGAGAGGACCAGGAAACCCAGCAGGATGCCGAAGGCTCCCTGGACCAGGTTCAGCCACAGGTGCGCCCCCCGCACCACCAGGCCCCCGACCAGCCGGAACAGCCCGCCGATGAGGAAGAACAGCGCGGCGAACATCGTCAGCGCCTCGGCGCTCGCCTCGGGCCGTCGCAGGATCACGAAACCGGCGGCGATGTTGATCGCGGCGACGACGACGGCGAGCCAGAAGTGGTTGCTCTTGCGGGACTGGAACGCCTGGACCAGGCCCACCAGGCCGCCGGCCAGCAGCAGCCAGCCGAACAGGAACATCGTCGTCAGGGTGGCGAAGGCGGCGTAGAACAGGCCGACCAGTCCGGCCACCACCAGGAGCACCCCGAGCACGGCCAGCAGCCCGAAACTGCGCTTGAGCTGCTTCGTGTCCTTGGCCTCGGCGCCGGTCCCGGCCGCGGAACGGTCTGCGCCCATGGTCGTGCCACCTTCCAGCACCCCCCGGACGGACTCCCCTTGATCATAGGTTCGGCCGACCGGGATAGCATCCGGCGCATGGACGCAGCGCTCTTGCACACCGTCGCCGACGGGGTCGCCACGGTCGTCATCTCGCATCCCGCCAAGCGCAACGCAATGACCGCGGCGATGTGGCGGGCCCTCCCCGAGCTGCTGGACGGGCTCGCGGCCGACCCGGCCGTACGGGTGCTCGTCCTGACCGGAGCCGGTCCGACCTTCTGCGCGGGGGCCGACATCTCCTCACTGGCCGGGGACGCGGAACCGCAGGCCCTGGCCGTGGCGGCGGAGGAGGCCCTGGCCGCCTTCCCGAAGCCGACGCTCGCGGCGATCCGCGGATTCTGCGTGGGCGGCGGCAGCCAGCTGGCTGCCGCCTGCGATCTGCGCTTCGCGGAGGAGGGGGCGTCGTTCGGGGTGACCCCGGCGAGGCTGGGCATCGTCTACGCCGCGTCCTCGACCCGCCGGCTGGCCGCGCTGGTCGGCCCGGCGGTGGCCAAGTACCTCCTCTTCTCTGCCGAGTTGATCGACGCGGAGCACGCGTTGCGCGCGGGCTTCCTCAACGAGCTGCTGCCGGCCGGGCAACTGGACAAGCGGGTCGCGGACTTCGCCCGCATCCTGACCACCCGCTCGCAGCTGACGCAGGCGGCGGCCAAGGAGTTCGCGGACGGGCGCACGGACCGGGACGGTCACTGGGCGGAGCAGGCGGCCGGAAGCGGCGACACCGCGGAGGGCGTCGCCGCGTTCCTGGAGCGCCGTACCCCGTCGTTCGGCTGGACTACCGGGGGCCGAGCGGGTTGACCGCGCGCAGCCGCGCCACGATCTCGGCCGGGGCCTTGTCCGGCGAGCCGGCGTCGTAGGGCGGCTGGGGGTCGTACTCGGTCATGAGCTGGACGGTCTGGGCGTACTCGTCGCCGGCGATGCGGCCGAGGAGGCCGAGGCCCATGTCGATGCCGGAGGACACCCCGGCCGCGGTGACGTACTTCCCGTCGTACACGACGCGCTCGCCGGTGGGTTCGGCGCCGAAGGCGGGCAGCCGGTCCAGGTAGAGCCAGTGGCTTGCGGCCCGCCGCCCCTTGAGCAGCCCGGCGGCGGCCAGGAGGAGCGAGCCGGTGCAGACGGAGGTGGTCCAGGTGGTGGTGGCGTCGACGGCGCGCAGCCAGTCCACGACGGCCGGGTTCTCCATCTCCAACTCGGGGTGCGGCCCGCCGGGCACGATGACGATGTCGGGCCGGGTCACCTCGTCGAGCCCCTTGTCGGCGACGAGCGCGAGTGCACCGCTGTCGGTCCGCACCGGCCCGGGCCGCTCCGACACGAACACGACCTCGGCGTCGGGAAGCCGTCCGAGGGTGTCGAAGGGCCCGATGGCGTCGAGCGCGGTGAACCGGTCGTAGAGCAGGACTGCGATCTGCATGTTTCCTCCAGAGTGGTGAAGAATCGGGGCGACTACGCGGGGTCGGGACCGAAGCGGCGGCGGTATTCGGCCGGGGGCTGGCCCAGGGTTTTCACGAAAGCGCGGCGGAGGGCCTCCGGGGTGCCGTAGCCGCAGGCCCGGGAGATCTGAGCGACCCCGTCCCCCGTGTCCTCCAGGAGGCGCCGCGCGTGTTCCACGCGTACGCGCTCCACGTAGCGGCCGGGCGTGACCCCCGTCTCCGCCTGGAAGGCACGCGCGAAGTGCCGCGGCGACAGCCTGGCCCGCGCCGCCAGGGACTCCACGCTCAGGTCCGCCCCCGGATGCTCCGTGATCCACTGCTGCACCTCCCGCAGCGGATCCCGCTGCGCGGTCTGCGCCGCCAGCTGCGCGCTGAACTGCGCCTGGTTCCCGGGCCTGCGCAGGAACACCACCAGGTGCCGCGCGATGCCCAGCGCCAGCTCCCGGCCGTGGTCCTCCTCCACCAGCGCCAGCGCGAGGTCGATCCCCGCCGTGACCCCGGCCGAGGTGGCGACCGGGCCGTCCCGTACGTAGATCGGGTCCGGTTCGACGGTCACCGTCGGGTAGTCCCGGGCCATCTGCTCGCAGACGTACCAGTGCGTCGTGGCCCGCCGCCCGTCCAGCAGCCCGGCCTCGGCCAGCAGCAGCCCGCCCGTGCAGACGGACACCAGCCGCTCCGCGCCGCCCCCGTGCGCGCGGAGCCACCCGGTCAGCCGGGGCTCGAAGTCCCCCCGGTACTGCCCGCCCGGCACCAGCAGCGTGGTGCCCGCCCCCGGCCGCGCGCTCTCCAGCTCCCCGTCCGGGACCAGGGTGAGCCCGCTGCTCGTCCGTACGGACGCCCCGCCGGGGGACACCGTACGGATCACGTACCCGTCCCCCGCCCGACCCGGGAAGCGGGCGACGGCGGCGAACACCTCCACGGGACCGGTGACGTCCAGGCTCTGCACGCCGTCGTAGAGGACGACGAGCACGTTTCGCAACGACATGACCCCATGGTGTGACGCCCCGCCGATGGCCGCAATGACGTCCGTCCCACCTTTACGGCCACGGTCCGGCGGCGTGGAGGGGCGCGGATAGGATCGACGGACCATGACTGCAACCCTCGTCGCCAAGAACCTCACCGCCGCGCACGGTGAGCGCACGCTCTTCGCCGATCTCGACCTCGTCGTCGCCCCCGGCGACGTCATCGGCCTCGTCGGCGTCAACGGCGCCGGGAAGTCCACCCTGCTGCGCCTGCTCGCCGGCCTGGACACGCCCGAGACCGGTGAGCTGCGGCTCTCCCCGCCCACCGCCGCCGTCGGCCATCTGCCCCAGGAGCCGGAGCGGCGCCCCGAAGAGTCCGTACGGGACTTCCTGGCCCGGCGTACGGGCGTCGCCGCCGCCCAGGCGGCGCTGGACGCGGCGACCCAGGGCCTGGTCGACGGGACCCCGGGCGCGGACGACGCGTACGCGACGACGCTGGACCAGTGGCTGAACCTCGGCGGCGCCGACCTCGACGAGCGGGCCCAGGAGGTCGCCGACGAGCTCGGGCTCGCCGTCAGCCTGGACCTGCCGATGACCGCACTGTCCGGCGGCCAGGCGGCCCGCGCGGGCCTCGCCTCGCTGCTGCTCTCCCGCTACGACGTCTTCCTGCTCGACGAGCCGACGAACGACCTGGACCTGGAGGGTCTGGAGCGCCTCGAGCAGTTCGTGAAGGGCCTGCGCGCGGGCACGGTCGTGATCAGCCACGACCGCGAGTTCCTGACCCGGACCGTCACCAAGGTCCTCGAACTGGACCTGGCCCAGCAGCAGATCAACCTCTACGGCGGCGGCTACGACGCCTATCTGGAGGAGCGCGAGCGGTCCCGTACGCACGCCCGCGAGGAGTACGACGAGTACGCCGACAAGCGGGCGGCACTCGAAGGCCGGGCCCAGATGCAGCGCGGCTGGATGGACAAGGGCGTCAAGAACGCCCGCCGCAAGGCCACGGACAACGACAAGATCGGCAAGAAGTTCCGCAGCGAGGCGAGCGAGAAGCAGGCCTCCAAGGCCCGCCAGACGCAGCGCGCCATCGAGCGGCTCGAGGTCGTCGACGAGCCCCGCAAGGAGTGGGAGCTGCGCATGGAGATCGCGGCGGCGCCGCGCTCCGGCTCGGTCGTCGCCACCCTGAACGAGGCGGCCGTCCGGCGCGGGGACTTCTCCTTCGGCCCGGCCAGCCTGCAGATCGACTGGGCGGACCGGGTGGCGATCACCGGCGCCAACGGCGCGGGCAAGTCCACGCTGCTCGCCGTCCTCCTCGGCCGGCTGGTACCCGACTCCGGTGCGGCCACGCTCGGTTCGGGCGTGCTGATCGGCGAGGTGGACCAGGCGCGCGGCCTCTTCCTCGGGGACGAACCACTGCTGGAGGCCTTCTGCGCGGCGGTTCCGGACACCGAGCCGGCCGAAGTGCGGACCCTGCTGGCCAAGTTCGGCCTGAAGGCCGTGCACGTGCTGCGCCCGGCGGCCACGCTCTCCCCCGGCGAGCGCACCCGGGCGGCCCTGGCGCTGCTCCAGGGCCGCGGGGTGAACCTGCTGGTGCTGGACGAGCCCACGAACCACCTGGACCTTCCGGCGATCGAACAGCTGGAGTCGGCCCTGGAGGCGTACGAGGGCACCCTGCTGCTGGTCACGCACGACCGCCGGATGCTGGACGCGGTGCACGTGACCCGCCGCCTGGAGGTCGCGAACGGCAAGGTCACCGAGCTCTAGTCGGTGGCTCCGGGCTGCTGCTACTGCTGCGGCGCCCGGCGCTTGCGGGGCAGCCTCTCGGCCACGAAGCCCCGCGGCAGGTGCCGTGCGGCGAGCGCGTACGCCTGGTAGCGCCGGCCGGTGATGCTCACCGGCCGGCGAAGGGCCAGATCCCGCAGGGCCTTGGCCACGACGGCCTCGGGCTCCAGCCACACCGCCTCGCGCAGGGCGCTGACGTCCATCCCGGCCCGCGCCTGGAACTCGGTGCGGGTGAATCCCGGGACCACGGCGAGCACCCGGACCCCGTACGGCGCCATGTCCACCCGCAGGGACTCGCTGAACGCGGTGACCCAGGCCTTGGCGGCCCCGTACGTCCCGGTCGGCAGCAGCCCGGCCACCGAGGAGACGTTCACCACCGCGCCCCGGCGGCGCTCGCGCAGCCGCGGCAGCACGGCGTGGGTGAGCCGCAGCGGGACCTTCACCAGCAGGTCGAGCATCCGCTCCTCGTCCTCGACCGGGCTGTACGGGAAGGGTGCGGGGAGCCCGAAGCCCGCGTTGTTGACCAGGATGTCCACGGGCCGGTCCCGGTCGGCGAGCCGCTCGGCGACGGCCGTGCAGTCCGCGTCGTCCAGCAGATCGGCGGGCAGCACCTCGCTGGCCGTGCCGAACTCCCGGCCGAGCTCCCGGGCCACGGCTTCGAGGCGGTCCTTGTCGCGGGCGACCAGGACGAGGTCGCAGCCCTTGGCCGCGAAGCCGCGGGCGAAGGCGGCGCCGAGTCCGGCACTGGCCCCGGTGATCAGAACGGTCGTCAAGAGAACGTCACTTCCTACGGTTGTTCAGGGTTCGGGTCCTCAGGTCCCCGGGTCCTGCACGGCCTTCGGGCGCGCCGGGGTGAAGTCCGTGGTCGCCGGCGAGCCGTAGGCCTGCGCCACGTCGACCAGGAACCGGGCCTCGTCGTCGAGGTCGCCGCCCTCGGCGGAGGTCTGCATCGCGGCCGGCAGCTCCCAGGCGGCGTCCTCCCCCGGCTGTCCGGGGCGTCCGGCGAGCTTCGCCTGCCGCGCCTCCTTCAGTACGCAGGCCAGCGCGGCCGCGGTGCGCCGCTGCTCGGGGATCCCGTGCCCGGTGACATGGCTGCGGGCTTGCTCCGGGACGCCCGGGGCGACGTACTCGCCGAGGATCAGGATCGCGTCGCGGGTCTCGATCACCTTGCGGTACACCAGCAGGTTGCGCGGGACCGGCGGCCACAGCAGCTCCACGACCCGGCCGGCCCGCGGCTTGGTGAGGGCGACGTGCGGGACGGCCTGGACCAGGTCGTGCCACAGCGGCCACAGCCGCCAGGCGGTGGCGATGTCGGCGCTCGTGCGGCGCAGGACGAACAGGGTCGGCACGAGGATCGCGGCGGCGCGCAGCAGCCCGTGCAGGTTCATCATCAGCGGCAGGGCGGGCATCGCCCAGGTGCTGCCGAACAGGGCCTTGAGGAGGTACACGAACCAGAACAGGCCGGCGAGCGCGGTGCCGAGGCCGAAGAGCCGCAGCCCGGCGGCGAGGCCCCTGCTCTCGCTGCGGCGGCTGTAGCGCCAGCAGAGGGAGACGCAGGTGATGTTGGCGAGGAGGTGCGCGGAGATCAGGAACAGCCAGTACGCGAGGGACGGCACCGGATCGCCCTGCGGCGGGATGGTGTGCGTGCCGTGCGCGGGAGCGGCGGTGTCCAGCACCACGAGGATGGTCAGCCAGGCGGCCGTGCCCGTCCAGGCGGCGAGTTGGAGGACCCGGCCGCGGGTGGCGGCGGCGACGAAGTAGAGCACGGTGCCCGCGGAGAGCACGCCGATGAGGTTGCGGACGAGCCCGACGGTGTGCGCGTAGTCCGGGTCGCGCATCGCGTACGTGACGACGTCCGGGAGGTTCAGGGTCATCGCCGCGGCGGCGGTGGCGACGGCGAGCCACAGGCCGCGCTGCTGCGGGGAGCGCAGGGCGGCCGGGGCGCGCAGCAGGACCGCGGTCCAGAGGCAGATCACGCTGGGCACGGCGAGCCAGTCGCCGAAGGCGGTGAGTTCAGCGGCGCCCATGGTCCCCCCGCCCGTAACCCATGGCGGATTCCAGCCAGGCGAGGGTGCCGCGGGGTGCGGCGGCGGACTGCGGACAGGGGCTCGTCGTACGGATTCGGATCATGCTGGCGAGCATCTCCGCCTCCCGCTCCTGGCTGGTGGTGTAGTTGGTGCGGCCGAGGACGACCGGGGCCTGCCCGTCGGTGTCCTCCGCCTCCAGGGAGTGGTGGCCGAACAGGATGTGCCCGAGCTCGTGGAGCACGATGTGCTCGCGGTGGAGCGGGGTGGTCTGGGCCTCGTAGAAGACGTAGTCGACGGTGGCGGTGCCCACCCACAGCCCGCAGACCCCGGATTCCGCCGCCTCCTTGGGGAGCGGGTGCAGCCGGATGGGGCGCCCTCGCTGCTCGGCGATCCGGCTGCACAGCCCTTCGAGGGAAAAGGGATGCGTCAGATCCAGATGGCCGAGAATCTTCTCGCAGCGTTTACGGAGGCTGGGTTGCGAGTGGGGCATGTGATCCCTCTTCGGACCCTTTCGCGGGCAGCGTCGATAGGCGTGCGTGGGCGTGGGCATGGCGTCCTGTGCCTTCAAGGCGGCCTCTGGGAGTGGGGTCCTGAGGGGAGAAACGGAAGCCCGTTCACCAGTCGGCGAACGGGCGTTCCACCATGCCTACAGATCTTGTACGGGAATTCGCAAGGCAGCTGCCCAGGTGGGGTGCCTATTCGGCCACCCCGGAAGCCGCCCCACCGCCCGCCGTCGGCCAGAACCACACCCTCGGCGCTCCCCCGCCGCCCCGGGTCCCCCGGCCGGGTGCCGGGGAACCACGCCGGCGCTAGCGCTTGCGGCGGTCCTCGGGGGCGCCGGTGAGGCCGGCGCGGCGGAGGGCGTCCGCCATCGCGCTGTTGGCCGGGGCCGGGGAGCCGCTGCCGCCTTGGCGCTGGCCGCCCTGGCCGCCGCCCTGGCGCTGGCCACCGCCGCCCTGGCCGCCCTGGCGCTGGCCGCCGCCCTGGCCGCCTCCGCGCTGCTGCGGGGGACGGCCGCCGCCCCGCCGGTCCTGCCGGTCCTGGCGGTCCTCGCGCTGCCGGGGTGCGCCCGCCGAGCGGTCGGCCTCGTCCTCCAGCCGCAGGGTCAGCGAGATCCGCTTGCGCGGGATGTCCACGTCCATGACCTTCACGCGGACGATGTCGCCCGGCTTGACCACGTCCCGCGGGTCCTTGACGAAGTTCTTCGACAGCGCCGAGACGTGGGCAAGCCCGTCCTGGTGGACGCCGATGTCGATGAACGCGCCGAAGGCGGCCACATTGGTGACCACGCCCTCCAGGATCATCCCGGGCGCCAGGTCACCGATCTTCTCGACGCCCTCCTTGAAGGTGGCCGTCTTGAAGGCCGGCCGCGGGTCGCGGCCCGGCTTCTCCAGCTCGCGCAGGATGTCCGTCACGGTCGGCAGGCCGAAGGCCTCGGTGACGAACTGCTCCGGCCGCAGCGAGCGCAGTACGCCGGTGTTGCCGATCAGGGCCGCCACCTCGCTGCCGGCCGACTTGGCCATGCCCCGGACCAGCGGGTACGACTCGGGGTGCACGCTGGAGAAGTCCAGCGGGTCGTCCCCGCCGCGGATCCGCAGGAAGCCCGCACACTGCTCGTACGCCTTCGGGCCGAGCCGGGCCACGTCCTTGAGCGCCTTGCGGCTGCGGAAGGGGCCGTTGGCGTCGCGGTGGGCCACGATGTTCTCGGCGAGTCCGCCGCTGATGCCCGACACCCGCGAGAGCAGGGGCGCGGAGGCGGTGTTGACGTCCACGCCGACACCGTTCACACAGTCCTCGACGACTGCGTCGAGCGAGCGCGAGAGCTTCACCTCGGCGAGGTCGTGCTGGTACTGGCCCACGCCGATCGACTTGGGGTCGATCTTGACGAGCTCGGCGAGCGGGTCCTGGAGGCGGCGGGCGATGGAGACCGCGCCGCGCAGCGACACGTCCATGTCCGGGAGTTCCTGCGAGGCGAAGGCGGAGGCCGAGTACACGGAGGCGCCCGCCTCGGACACCATCACCTTGGTGAGCTTCAGCTCGGGGTGGCGGGTGATCAGGTCCCCGGCGAGCTTGTCGGTCTCGCGCGAGGCGGTGCCGTTGCCGATGGCGATCAGCTCGACCGCGTGCTCCTTCGCGAGGCGCGCCAGCTTCGCGAGGGCCTCGTCCCACTTGTTCGCGGGCACGTGCGGGTAGATCACGTCCGTGGCCACTACCTTGCCGGTGGCGTCCACGACGGCGACCTTCACGCCGGTGCGGAATCCCGGGTCGAGGCCGAGCGTGGCCCGGGTGCCGGCGGGGGCCGCGAGCAGCAGGTCGCGCAGGTTGGCGGCGAAGACCCGGACGGCCTCGTCCTCGGCGGCGGCGCGCAGCCGCATCCGCAGGTCGATGCCGAGGTGCACCTGGATCTTCGTACGCCAGGCCCAGCGGACGGTGTCGGCCAGCCACTTGTCGCCGGGGCGGCCGCGGTCGGCGACGCCGAAGCGGCGCGCGACCATGCCCTCGTACGTGGACGGGCCGGGGGCGGCCGCGTCCTCGGGGGCCTCGGGCTCCAGGGTGAGGTCGAGGACGTCCTCCTTCTCGCCGCGCAGCATGGCGAGGACGCGGTGCGAGGGCAGGGCGGTGAACGGCTCGGCGAATTCGAAGTAGTCGGCGAACTTGGCGCCCGCCTCCTCCTTGCCCTCGCGGACCTTCGCGGCGAGCCGGCCGCGGCCCCACATGCGCTCGCGCAGCTCGCCGATCAGGTCGGCGTCCTCGGCGAACCGCTCGGTGAGGATGGCGCGGGCGCCCTCCAGGGCGGCGGCCGGGTCCGCGACGCCCTTGTCGGCGTCCACGAACGCGGCCGCGGCGGCGGCCGGATCCACCGACGGGTCGGTCAGCAGGCCCTCGGCGAGCGGCTCCAGGCCGGCCTCGCGGGCGATCTGCGCCTTGGTGCGGCGCTTGGGCTTGAAGGGGAGGTAGATGTCCTCCAGCCGGGCCTTGGTGTCGGCCGCGTTGATCCGGGCCTCCAGCTCGGCGTCGAGCTTGCCCTGCTCCCGTACGGAGTCCAGGATCGCCGCGCGGCGGTCTTCGAGCTCGCGCAGATACCGCAGCCGCTCCTCGAGGGTGCGCAGCTGGGCGTCGTCGAGCATCTCGGTCGCTTCCTTGCGGTAGCGCGCGATGAACGGCACGGTGGAGCCGCCGTCGAGCAGCTCGACGGCGGCCTTGACCTGCCGCTCCCGTACGCCGAGCTCCTCGGCGATCCTGCCTTCGATGGACATCGTCACGATCGGGTCCCGCCTGCCTTCGTTTGCACTGGAAGGCTGCCAATTGTGGCAGGTGGCGGTGACGGGGTCCGGGAGCCCCGCGCTCGGGCCTGCGCCCGGCTTCCTCAGGCCTTGCCGAAGGCGTCGGCGGGGAAGGCTCCGGCGGCGAGGGCCTTCATGACGAATCCGCCGCCGAGTTCGGCGAGCCGGGCCAGGCCGTCCGCGCCGAGGTGCTCGTACGGGGCTGCGTCGAGGCGGTCGGTGTCGGTCTCCAGGCGCTCGCGTACGGCCTTGCCCTCCTCGGTGAGCTCGCCGTCGGAGTCGAGGATCCCGCGCTCGCGCAGCCGGTGGGCGGCGGCGTCGAGGTCGGACTGCTCCCAGCCGCGGATGGCCTTGATCCACTTCGGGGTCATGCCGCGGCCGGTGGCGGTGTGGCTGACCAGGGCCTCCAGCGGGTCCAGCCCGGCGAGGAGCAGGGCGGCGAGGTGGCCGTCGCCGCGGTGCTCGCGCAGCAGGGTGGTGGCGTGCCACAGGCGCAGGTGCGGCTCCTCGGGAACGGGGAGGTCGGCGTGGGCGGCGTACAGGGTCCGGGCGTGCCGGCTGCAGCCCTCGGTGGCGCGCAGGGCGAGGTCGGCGGCCTCGGCGAGCTCGGGGGACTCGACGGTCTCGTTGCCGAGCAGCCGGCGCAGGGTGCTGTCGGCGGCGCGCAGCCGGGCGTCGAGGGCCTGCTCGGGGGTGATCGTCTCCCAGACGGCGGGCAGGTGCCGGGCGACGAAGTCGTGGCGGTAGTTGTAGAAGGTGGCGGTGACCGTCCCGGCTCCGACGGCGCCCATGGCGGCGGACCGCGAGGCGAGGTTCACGGCGGGCCGCTCGGTGACACCGAGGGCGGCGAACTCCTTGCCCAGGTCGGGCGAGAAGTAGATGGTCGCGTGCAGCGGGTTGATCGCTGCATGCCAACAGTTGCGGGCGGCGCGCACAGGAATCGTCATACCGCTCAGGTTACCGACCGCTCAGTATGCAGGGTAGTCCGGGTCGCTCGCCGGACCGTGAAGGAAACGTGAGATTGGCCAGGGGGCTTGGCCGGCGTGCAGTTGCCGTGCATAGGATCGAGCCGATGCCAACGGGGAGGCGTGGACATGCCAGGAGATAGCAGTCAGGTGTCGGACCTGCAGGTCGCCATGCAGCTGAACCACGTGCCGGCCGATCCGAGCGGACCGACGGGGCCGACCGGGCCGGCCAAGCCGATGGGGCCGTTCGTTCCGGGCGGATCCGGGGACTTCGCTTCGACGCCGGCCGAGAAGAAGGCCGCGGCGGGCACGATCGAGACCGAGCTGGAGCCGAACACCAAGAGCGCCGCCGAGCACGCGGACGCGGACACCGGGACCGCCCAGAAGGGTTTCGAGGGCTGGGAGACGGCCGCCGGCCTGAAGAAGGTGGCGGACACCTGGGACCAGCAGGTGAAGAGCCTGATGGGCCGCCTGTCGGCGGAGAAGACCGCACTGCGCGGCGCCTCGGGTCTCTTCGCGAACAACGACACCGGCATCGGCAGCCAGTTCCTGTCGACGCAGTCGAAGCTGCACGGCCTCTCGCCGAACGGCAGCTAGCCGAACGGCACCAGACGGCCCACCACAGCCCATGACGGCCCGCGGGGAAGCTGCCCTGCGGGCCGTCGCCGGCTCCCGGCAGGGGCGCCGGCCGGCCGGCGTGACCACGGCCGCACTCACTTTCTGGCCTTTCTTCGGCACTTCGCCGCCCCGGGAGCCGGCGGTACGCGCACCCGGATCGGGCTCTTCGGGAGGGTGAGCGCCCGGCTGCGCCGCAGCCGGGGCCCGTTTCGGCCGCGGGCCCGTGACGGCCGAATGGCGATCGTGTGACAGCAGGGGCCATGGACATGACGTGGGGGGTCAGGCGTGAATACGGTCGAACGACAAGGCCTTGATCGGAACTGACTCCCTACCAATTGGAGCTCTTCGTGCACCGCAAAGTCATCGCCCCGAGCGTGCTCGCCGCTTCCCTCCTGCTGGTGATCCCGGCGTCGGCGGCGAGTTCGGTCCAAGGGGCCCCGGGTATCGGCGATCCCTACTACCCGGCCAGCGGCAACAGCGGATACGACGTGTCCCACTACGACCTGCGCCTGCAGTACCAGCCGAAGACGGACCTGCTGGAGGGCACCGCCACCCTGCTGGCCACCGCCAAGCAGGACCTCTCCCGCTTCAACCTGGACTTCGGCCTGAAGGTCAGCGAGATCCGGGTCAACGGCGCCAAGGCGAAGTTCGCCACGTCCGGGGACCACGAGCTGGAGGTGACCCCCGCCCAGCCGCTGCAGAAGGACAAGCCGGCGAGCGTCGTCGTCAAGTACGCCGGAAAGCCCTCGGAGTTCAAGATCGACGGCTGGTCGGCCTGGCAGCGCACCCCGGACGGCGGTGTCGCGGCGCAGGAGCCCGACTCGGCCGTCTGGTGGTTCCCGAGCAACGACCACCCGCTCGACAAGGCCACCTTCGACATCTCGGTCAACGTCCCCGACGGTACGCAGGCCATCAGCAACGGCGTGCTCCAGTCGCAGAGTTCCCGGCTCGGCTGGACCCGGTACAACTGGCGCTCGAACAAGCCGCAGGCCACGTACCTGGCAACCCTCGCCATCGGCAAGTTCGACGTCACCACCGACAAGACGGCGAGCGGGCTGCCCATCCTGAACGCCTACAGCAAGGACCTCGGCGACAACGCGGGCGCGGCGCGCGCGAGCGTGGAGCGGACCGGCGAGGTCGCCGAGTGGCTGGAGGGGGTCTTCGGGCCGTACCCCTTCAACGCCCTGGGCGGCTACGTGCCCAACGTGCCGTCGAGCTTCGCGCTGGAGACGCAGACCCGGCCGTTCTACAGCCCGAAGCAGTTCTCGAACGGCGCGAACGTCTCGGTGGTCGTGCACGAGCTGGCCCACCAGTGGTACGGCGACAGCGTGTCCGTCGACGGCTGGAAGGACATCTGGATCAACGAGGGCTTCGCCCGCTACAGCCAGTGGCTCTGGTCGGAGAAGGAGGGCGAGGGCACCGCACAGGAGCTCGCCGACTGGGCGTACGGGCTGCGCGCGGCGGACGACCCGTTCTGGCAGGTGAAGCCGGGCGACCCGGGCCCGGACAACCAGTTCCACGGGTCCGTCTACGACCGCGGCGCGATCGCCCTGCAGGCGCTGCGCAACGAGATCGGCGACGAGAAGTTCTTCCAGATCCTCAAGGGCTGGCCGGCCGAGCGGGCCTACGGCAACGCCAAGGTCGGGGACTTCGTCCGGTACGCGGAGAAGGTGTCGAACAAGCCGCTGGCCCAGCTGTTCGAGACCTGGCTGTACACCCCGGGCAAGCCGGCCTTCGCCCCGCCGGCCGCCGCGGCCCCGGGTGCCGCCTCGCCGAGCGCCCGGTCGCTCAAGGCGCCCGCCGCCAAGCCCGTGGAGCCGAAGTCCTGGAAGAAGATCGCCGAGACGAACACGATCCACGAGCACTGATTCCCGGTCGCGTACGACCGGGACCCGCGCGCCGGCGCCCTCAGGGGGTGCCGGCGCGCCACCGCTCCCGCGCCGCCCGCGCGATCGGCAGGTACCGCAGCCGTTCCGGGAGCAGCGGTACGAGGAGCCGTACGGCCGTGCTGAACCGCCTGAGCCTGCGCTCCTGCGCCGGGCTCCACTCCAGCCCGATGGCGGCGCGCGCGTCGGGCGGCATGTACCCGACGGTGACGAAGGCCCGGAAGTGCAGGAACGCCGCACGGAGCACCGGCCACGTGAGCCGCAGCAGCAGCCGCACCGGCAGCGAGCCGCCCTCGGGCCGGGGCAGCGGCACGTCCGTGGCGACCAGCTCGCGGGCGACCTTGGTGGGCTCGATCTCCTCGGCCAGCATCCGGCGGTAGTAGACCCAGTACTCCTCGATGCTCTGCGGCATGTCCCGGTCACGGACGCCGAGGATCCGGCCCACCTGGAGCCACTCCCGGTACAGCTGCCGCTCCTGGGCGGGGGTGAAGCGGCGCAGCAGGTAGCGCCCGGCGTACAGGTAGATCGGGAAACCGGTGGCGTGCACCCAGGAGTAGCAGGCGGGGTCGAGGGAGTGGTAGCGCCGGCCCCGGGTGTCGATGCCCTGGATCTCCTTGTGCAGGCGGCGCACCCGGCGGCCCTCCTCGGCGGCCTCCTCCCCGCCGTACACCCACAGCTGGACGGAGCGCAGCGAGCGCTCGCCGCGCCCCCAGGGGTCGGTGCGGAAGACCGAGTACTCGTCGACGCCGGCCCCGATCGCGGGGTGGGCGACCTGCATGGTGAAGGCGGCGGGCAGCATCAGCAGGGCCCGGACGTCCCCGGAGATGGTCCAGAGCACCCCGCCGGGCGCCGGCGGCTCGGGATCGGGGCGGCGCGCGGCCGTCGGTCCGGGTGCGGGAAGCCCTGTTTCTCTCATGGTTCCAGTATGCGAGTGCCAGACGTCCGCTCCCGGACAGAAAGTCTTGTCACGGGTGTTACCCAGAGGTAACCGCGGCTGCTTGGATGACGGAGTCGATCTCCCCCCTGCAGGAATGATGGAGACCTCATGCTGCCCACCAAGCTCCGCCCGCGCCGTGCCGCCGCCACGGCCGTTGCGGCGATCGCCGTCGGCGCGCTGGCCGCCACCAGCGCGCCGGCCGCCTCGGCCGCAGAGAGCGCCGCGGCCCCGCGGCTCAGCGTCCTGACGTACAACGTGTTCCTGATGAGCAAGAACCTCTACCCCAACTGGGGTCAGGACCACCGCGCTTCGGAGATCCCCAAGGCGTCCTTCTTCCAGGGCCACGACGTGGTCGTGCTCCAGGAGGCCTTCGACAACGGCGCCTCGGACGCCCTGAAGTCCAACGCCTCCGCGCAGTACCCGTACCAGACCCCGGTCGTCGGCCGCAGCAAGAGCGGCTGGGACGCGACGGGCGGCGCGTACTCCTCCACCACCCCCGAGGACGGCGGCGTCACGGTCCTGAGCAAGTGGCCGATCATCCGCAAGGAGCAGGTCGTCTACAAGGACGCCTGCGGCGCCGACTGGTGGTCCAACAAGGGCTTCGCCTACGTCGTGCTGAACGTCAACGGCACCAAGGTCCACGTGGTCGGCACCCACGCGCAGTCCACCGACCCGGGCTGCGGCGCGGGCGAGGCGGCGGACATGCGCGCCCGCCAGTTCAAGGCGATAGACGCCTTCCTGGACGGCAAGAACATCCCGGCGGACGAGCAGGTCATCGTCGCGGGCGACATGAACGTCGACTCCCGCACCCCCGAGTTCGCGTCGATGCTCGCCAATGCCGACCTGGCGAACTCCGACTCGCGCACGGGCCACCCGTACTCCTTCGACACCGCGCTGAACTCCATCGCGAACTACCGCTACCCGACCGACCCGCGCGAGGACCTGGACTACGTCCTCTACCGCAAGGGCAACGCCCGCCCGGCGGGCTGGGAGAACAACGTGGTCAAGGAGCAGTCGGCGCCCTGGACGGTCTCCAGCTGGGGCACCTCGTACACGTACACCAACCTCTCCGACCACTACCCGCTGATCGGCCGATAGGTCGTGTCGGCCTAGGGAGTGTCGTCAAAGTAGCGTCGGCCGCCCGGAAGGGCGGGGCTGGCGGGGTCTGGTGCGTGCGATCGCAAGGCGGAGGAGGGAAGCGACGCGGAGCGTCGGTGACTGACGACAACGCGGCGAGCGTGCGTGCCAGACCCCGCCAGCCAGACGGGACTTTGACGACACGGCCTAGTCCGCGCTCCCGCGGGTGCCTCCGCACGACGGGCACCCGCGGGACCGCCCCCGCGCGCAGCTCAGTCGTCGGCGTCGGCCTTCGCGCGGCGCCATTCCGCCGCGTACTCCTGGAAGATCGCCCGCAGGTGGTGGCCGACCTTGAGGTAGTCCAGGTCGTCGAGGTTGGCCAGGGAGACGCGCACCGACCACTGCGGTCCGTCGAAGCCGCCGCCGTTCAGGAGGACCACCGAGGTCTGTTCCGCGAGGCGGAACAGCGGGTCGACCGGCTCGTAGTTCTTCTCCAGGAAGTCCGCGAAGTCCTTGCCGTGGACGCGTTCCGCCTCGGCCAGCAGGTCGAGTTCCACGTAGTAGCCGGCCCGCCCGTCGTCGTCGGGGATCTTCATCTGCGCGCCCTCCAGCAGGAGGTCGAGGCGGCGCCGGACGATCCCGCGGATGCGTTCCTTGTACTCCTGGCCCTCGTCCAGCAGGTCGAACAGCGAGAAGAGCACCATCAGCGCCTGCTGCGGCGGGGAGAGTCCCGCCGTGTGGTTGAGGGCCACCGAGCGGGAGTCCGCGACCATCCGGTCGATGAAGCGGATCCCCTCCGGCTCCGGGCCGAGCGAGCCGTACCGCCGGGCGAGCCGGTCCTTCTGCTCCTGCGGCAGCTCCGCGATCATCTCGTCGATGACGTTGTCGTCGTGCAGGCCGATGACGCCGAGCCGCCAGCCGGTCGCCCCGTAGTGCTTGGAGTACGAGTACACCAGCAGCGTGTTGCGCGGGAGTTCGGCGGCGAGTGAGCGGAACCCGGGCACGAAGGTGCCGTACACGTCGTCGGTGACGATCAGCAGCCGCGGGTTGGCCGTGGCCACGATCTCCTTGATCTGCTGCGCCACCCGGTCGCTCAGCGCCAGGGACGGCGGGTTGCTCGGGTTGACCAGGCAGACGAGCTTGACCTCCGGGTCGGCGAGCTTGGCGACCTCCTCCGCCGGATAGCGCCACTGGCGCACGCCCGTCTCGGCGAACGGGCTCGCGCTGACGTCGACCAGCTCGAACTCGAAGGTGTCGAGGCCGGGGATCTCGACGTACGGGGCGAACACCGGGGTCATCAGGGCGATCTTGTCGCCCTTGCGGAGGATCCCGTTCTGTACGAGCGAGTCGAAGATGTAGCACACGGCGGCCGTGCCGCCCTCGGTCGCGAACAGCGACAGGCGGTCCACGGCCGGCCGGTCGCCGAAGATCTCGAAGTCGAGGTAGCCGCGGACGACCTGCTCGGCGTGGACCAGCATCCGGTCCGGCACCGGGTAGTTGTCGCCGGTGACGGCATCGGTCAGCTCGTGCACGAAGGCGTCCTGGTCGAATCCCCACCTCGACAGGGCGTACGCGACGCACGCGGCCAGCAGCTCGGTGCCGGGCAGGTCCGGGTGGCGCCGGATCCACGCGTCGAACCGCTTCCCGATCCCCTGCCGCTCGGGCATCCCGCCGAGGTGGTCGGCGGTCCACACGCGCCGGGACTCGTCCAGGGCGAAGTGGCCGAGGGCGTGGAAGGCCTCGCGGGGGCCGGTGGCGATCCAGTTGGGGTTGCCGCGGCCCGCGTTGAGCATGGCCCGGGCGGCGGTGCCCTTCTGGCCCGGCTCGTCGGCCTGGGCCGCCTGGGCGAGCTGGATGAACCTGTCCTTCAGCTCGAACGGGCTGAGCTGCGCGAGGGCCTGGATCTCCTCGCGGCTGAAACGGGGCTCCGGCATCCTCCCACCCTCGTCCGGTGGGCGGCGCTGCGCCCACCGGACGGGGCCATCCGGGCTACACCGCCCCGGGCGATCCCTCGTGCGCGTCCCCGTACGGCTCCTCGTACGGCTCCTCGTGCGGCTCCTCGTACAGCCCGTCGATCAGGGCTCCGTACTTCTCCCGGACCACCCGGCGGCGCAGCTTCAGCGACGGGGTGAGCTCCCCGGTCTCCGGGCCCCACTCCTGCGTCAGCAGCCGGTACCGCTTGATCTGCTCGGTCCGGTTGAGCCGGCTGTTGGCCGCCGCGACCGCGCGGGCGACCTCCTCCCGGACGGCCGGGTGCGCCGCGATCCCGGCGAGCGAGCCGGCCTCGATGCCGCGGGCCGCCGCCCACGCCGGGGCCAGCTCCCCGTCCAGCACCAGCAGGGCGACGAGGTAGGAACGGCCGTCGCCGTGCACCAGGGCCTGGCCGATCAGCGGATGCTCCTTGACGGTGTTCTCCACCAGGGCGGGAGAGACGTTCTTGCCGTTCGAGGTGATGATGAGTTCCTTCTTGCGGTCGGTCAGCCAGAGGAACCCGTCCTCGTCGAGGCGGCCGATGTCCCCGGTCGGGAACCAGCCCTCCGTGTCGTGCGCGCTCTCCACCGACCCGTCGGGCCGCAGGTAGCCGCCGAAGACGGTCCCACCCCGCGTGAGGATCTCCCCGTCTTCGGCGAGCCGCAGCTCGAGCCCCTCGATCGGGCGCCCCACCGAGCCCAGCCGGAAGCCGTCCGGGCTGTTGACCGTGCACACGCCCGAGGTCTCGGTGAGCCCCCAGGCGTCCATGATGGTGATCCCCCAGCCCGCCCAGAACCGCACGACGTCGATCGGCATCGGCGCGGTGGCGCTGGCCGTCCACTGGAGCCGGTCCAGCCCGGCCAGGCCCAGCAGCGGGTCCAGTACCTGCTCCTTGGCCCGGGCGTACGAGGCTTCGAGCGCGGCCGGGATCTCCTCGCCGCGCTCCCGGTGGCCCGCCCGGGCACGGGCGAGGTCGTTCGCGGCCTCGATGGCCTCCCGCTGCGCGGCCGGAAGCTGCGCGAGCACGGCCCGTACGGACGCGGCGAGCTTTTCCCACACCCGGGGCACGCCGAAGAACTGCACCGGGTGCAGCTCGCGGACGGCACTCCCCACGGCGGCGGGATCGGCGACGAGCCGGACGTGGGCGGCCCGCAGCAGCGGCAGGTATATGCCGAGGATCCGCTCGGCGATGTGCGCGAACGGCAGGTAGCAGATGTGCTCGGCGTGCTCGGGCAGGTCCACGCGCCCGTCGAGGCGGACGGACTGGAGCATGATGTTGCGGTGGGTCAGCCGGACGCCCTTGGGGTCGCCGGTGGTGCCGGAGGTGTAGACGACGGTCAGCGGGTCCTCGGGGCGGGTCTCCCGCCAGGCCTTCTCGAAGGCGTCGGGGCGGTGCGTACGGGCGCCGCTCGCGTGCAGCGAGCCGTACGTGCGGTGCGTACCCGCATCGGCGGCCTCGGCTACGACCAGCCGCTCCAGCGGCACCTGCCCGTCGGCGAGCAGCGGTTCCCACCGGGCCAGCTCACGGGCGCCCTCGAGGACGGCGACCCGGGCCCGGCTGTGGCGGGCGATGTGGGCGATCTGCTCGGGCGCGGAGGTCCCGTACACGGTGACGGGGACGGCGCCGAGGTGGACGAGGGCGAGGTCGCTGAGCCAGTGCTCGGGGCGGTTGCCCATCATGATCAGGACGTGTTCGCCGCGTTCGACGCCGAGGGCGGCGTATCCGGAGGCGAGGACGGCGACCTTGCGGCGGACCTCGGTCCAGCTGAGGGTCGTCCAGCCATCGCCCTCGCGCCACGAGAGGGCGGGGAGATCCCCGTACTCGGCGGCGTTGCGCGCCAGCAGCGCGGGGAGGGTGAGCTCTTCGGGTCGTCCGGGCAGTCGCAGTTTCGTGGTCATGGGCAGCTCCTGGCCGTTTCACATCGTTGGTGCGACAGCAATACTGTTGAGCTGTACTTACGAACGGGCACGCGCGGAACAGAGAGCGAGGCGGAGACCATGACCACCCGGGCACCCGAACCCACGCTCACCGTCGACGAGCTGGCCGCCCGGGCGGGTGTGACCGTCCGCACCGTACGGTTCTACAGCACGCGCGGGCTTTTGCCCCCTCCCGTGATCGGCCCCCGTCGGGTGGGGCACTACGGCCCGGAGCACCTCTCGCGGCTGGCCCTGATCGAGGAGTTGCAGCACCAGGGCATGACCCTGTCGGCCATCGGGCGGTACCTGGACGCGCTGCCGGACGACCTGAGCCCGCACGACCTGGCGATCCACCGGGCGCTGGTGGCCGCCTGGGCCCCGGACTCGGCGCTGGAGTCCTCGCGGGAGGAGCTGGAGAAGCGGGCCGGGCGCACCCTGACGGACACGGACATCCGGCGGCTGACGGCGATGAACGTGCTGGCACCGGCCCCGGAGGGCTTCCGGGTGGACGTGGGGCTGCTGCGGCTGGGGGTCGCGCTGCTCGACGTGCCGATCGCGCACGAGACGATCCTGGTGGCGCGCAAGGTGCTGCTGGAGCACGCGCGGACGGCGGCGCACCAGCTGACCGCGCTGTTCCGGGACGAGGTGTGGGGGCCGTTCACGGAGGGCGAGAGCGATCCGGAGCGGGTGGAGTCGATGAAGGCCCTGTCGGCGCACATGCAGCCGATGGTGGTGCAGGCCCTGGTGACCGCGTTCCAGCGCTCGCTGAGGGAGGAACTGCGGGCGGCGTTCGTCTCGGAACCGGAGGCGGGGAGGACCGACTGATCCGTACCTCGGAGCGGTGGACAGGAGCGGGCAGTGTTGGACGGTCACCGACCCTGCAGGGCCTGGAAAGTGGACACCGCCCGACGCGAGTCTGTGTGCCATGAATCCTGCACGTACGACCACGACGTCCCGCGCGCTCCGCGCCATGACGGTACTGACCGCCGCCGCAGCCCTCTGCGCCACCGCCCCCGCCGCCCACGCCGCACAGGACGGCGACCGGCGCGCGCCGGGGATCGTCACCGCCTGGGCCCGTGCCTGGAACGGCACCGAACCCCAGGCGCTCGGCGCCCTGTTCACCTCCGACGGCACGTACACCGATGAAGCCGTGGCCGTCACCTTCCGTGGCCGAACGGAGATCGCAGGGTGGAAGGCCCGCGCCGACAGCCTCATCGACAACGTCCACGTCACGATCCGCGCCACCCACCGCGACGGCGACCGCATCACCGTCCGGGCCGTCTACTCCGGCCGGCTCAAGGGCGCACCCAAGCCGTTCGCCGTGCCGATGACCACCCTGCTCGACCTCGACGAGAACCACTGCCGGATCGCCTCCGACCGGGACCACTACAGCCTGGCCGCCGTCCTCCGCCAGTCCGGCCTGCCCGCCGACTGGACCCCGCCCGCCGCCTGACGGCAGCCGGAGCACACGCCCCGGGCCCGCTCGTGGGCGGGCCCGGGGCGGTCGGACTCAGTCGGCGTACGTCTCGCCGCGCTCGGCCTTCTCGACCAGGGAGGCCGGCGGGGTGAAGCGCTCGCCGTACTGGTCGGCCAGCTCGCGGGAGCGGGCGACGAAGCCCGGCAGGCCGCCCTCGTAGCCGTTGATGTACTGGATCACGCCGCCGGTCCAGGCCGGGAAGCCGATCCCCATGATGGAACCGATGTTGGCGTCGGCGATCGAGGTGAGCACGCCCTCGTCGAGGCAGCGGACGGTGTCCAGGGCCTCGGAGAAGAGCATCCGCTCCTTCATGTCCTCGAAGGGGATGTCCGCGTCGGGCTTGGCGAAGTGCTCGCGCAGCCCCGGCCAGATGCCGGCGCGCTTGCCCGCCTCGTCGTACGCGTAGAAGCCGGCCCCGCCACTGCGGCCGGGGCGGCCGAACTCGTCGACCATCCGGTCGATGACCGTGTCCGCGGGGTGCGCGGTCCAGGTGCGGCCCTCGGCCTCGAAGGCCTTGCGGGTCTCGTTGCGGATCTTGCGCGGCAGGGTCAGGGTCAGCTCGTCCATCAGGGAGAGCACCTTGGCCGGGTAGCCGGCCTGGGCCGCGGCCTGCTCGATGGAGGCGGGTTCGACGCCCTCCCCGACCATCGCCACGCCCTCGTTGATGAACTGGCCGATGACGCGCGAGGTGAAGAAGCCGCGCGAGTCGTTGACCACGATCGGGGTCTTGTTGATCTGCCGTACGAGGTCGAACGCGCGGGCGATGGCCTCGTCGCCGGTGCGCTCGCCCTTGATGATCTCCACCAGCGGCATCTTGTCGACGGGCGAGAAGAAGTGCAGTCCGATGAAGTCCTCCGGCCGCGAAACCCCTTCCGCGAGTCCCGTGATGGGCAGCGTGGAGGTGTTGGAGCAGAGCAGCGCGTCGGGCTCGATGACGTCCTGGATCTCCTGGAACACCTTGTGCTTGAGGGAAGTGTCCTCGAAGACGGCCTCGATGACGGCGTCGCAGCCGGCCAGGTCGGCGGCCTCGGCGGTCGGGGTGATCCGGGCGAGCAGTTCGGCGCGCTGGGCCTCGGTCGTACGGCCCCGGGAGAGCGCCTTGTCGAGCAGCTTCTCGGAGTACGCCTTGCCCTTCGCGGCCGCCTCGGGGGTGACGTCCTTCAGCACCACCTCGATGCCCGCGCGGGCACAGGAGTACGCGATGCCCGCGCCCATCATGCCGGCACCGAGGACGGCGACCTTGGTGACCTTGCGGGGCGCGATGCCCTGCGGGCGGCTGCGGCCGGCGTTGACGGCCTGGAGGTCGAAGAAGAACGCCTGGATCATGTTCTTGGCGGTCTGTCCGGTGACCAGCTCGGTGAAGTAGCGGGCCTCGATGGTCAGCGCGGTCTCGAAGTCCACCTGCGCGCCCTCGACGGCGCAGGCCAGGATGTTGCGCGGGGCCGGGTACGGGGCCCCGTTCAGCTGCTTCTTCAGGTTCGCGGGGAACGCCGGGAGGTTGGCGGCGAAGCGCGGGTTGGACGGCGTACCGCCCGGGATCTTGTAGCCGGGCACGTCCCACGGCTGCTTCGACTCGGGGTTGGCGTCGATGAAGGCGCGGGCCTTGGCCAGCATCTCCTCGGGGGTGGCGGCCAGTTCGTGGACGAGACCGTTGTCCAGGGCGCGCTGCGGGTTGTACTGGGTCCCCTGGAGCAGGACCTTGAGCAGCGCGTCGGCGATGCCCATCAGGCGCACGGTGCGGGTGACACCGCCGCCGGCCGGGAGCAGGCCGAGGGTGACCTCGGGCAGGCCGATCTTGGAGCCGGGGGCGTCGAGGGCGACGCGGTGGTGGGAGGCCAGGCAGATCTCGTAACCGCCGCCGAGGGCCGCGCCGTTGATCGCGGCGACGACGGGCTTGCCGAGGGTCTCGATGCGGCGCAGCGAGCTCTTGATCGCGGTGCCGGTGTCGAAGGCGAGCTGCGCGTGCTCGGGGCGCAGCCCGATCATGTCCTTGAGGTCGCCGCCCGCGAAGAAGGTCTTCTTCGCGGAGGTGTAGATGATGCCGCGGATGGAGTCCTTCTCGGCCTCGGCGCGGTCGGCGATCGCCGCGATGGAGTCCTTGAAGGCCTGGTTCATCGTGTTGGCGGACTGGTTCGGGTCGTCGAGGGTCAGGGTGACGACGCCGGTCTCGTCCTGTTCCCAGCGGATCGTGGTGGACTCGCTCATTTTCTCGCTACTTCCGTGTCAGAGAGGAGGTCTGGGGGATACAGGACGCGGTTCAGAGGCGTTCGACGACGGTCGCGACGCCCATGCCGCCGCCGACGCAGAGGGTGACGAGCCCGTAGCGCTTGTCCTGGCGCTCCAGTTCGTCGATGACGGTGCCGAGCAGCATCGCGCCGGTGGCGCCGAGCGGGTGGCCGAGCGCGATGGCGCCGCCGTTGACGTTGACCTTGTCGAGGGAGACGCCCATGTCCTTGACGAAACGGAGCACGACGCCGGCGAAGGCCTCGTTCATCTCGATCAGGTCGATGTCGTCGATGGTCAGGCCGGCCTTGGCGAGGGCCTTGCGGGTGGCCGGGGCGGGGCCGGTGAGCATGATGGTGGGCTCGGAGCCGGAGACGGCGGCCGAGACGATCCGGGCGCGGGGCGCCAGACCGTTGCGCTCACCCGCCTCGCGGGTGCCGATGGCGACGAGCGAGGCGCCGTCGACGATGCCCGAGGAGTTGCCCGCGTGGTGGACGTGGTCGATCTTCTCGACCCAGTGGTACTTCTGCAGGGCCACGGCGTCGAAGCCGCCGAGGTCGCCGATGTCCGCGAAGGACGGCTTGAGCTTGGCCAGGGTGTCGGCCGTGGTGCCCGGGCGGACGAACTCCTCGTGGTCCAGGACGACCAGGCCGTTGCGGTCGGTCACCGGGACGACGGACTTCGCGAAGCGGCCCTCCTTGATGGCGGTGGCCGCGCGCTCCTGGGAGAGGGCGGCGTACTCGTCCACGTCGCGCCGGGAGAATCCCTCGATGGTGGCGATCAGGTCGGCGCCGATGCCCTGGGGGACGAAGCCGGTGTCCCAGTTGGTCATCGGGTCGTTGAACCAGGCACCGCCGTCGGAGGCCATCGGCACGCGGGACATGGACTCCACGCCGCCCGCGAGGACCAGGTCCTCCCAGCCGGAGCGGACCTTGGCGGCGGCCATGTTGACGGCCTCCAGGCCGGAGGCGCAGAAGCGGTTCTCCTGTACGCCGGCCACCGTGTCCGGGAGTCCCGCGGCGATGGCCGCGATCCGGGCGATGTCGGAGCCCTGGTCGCCGACCGGGCCGACGACGCCGAGGACGATGTCGTCGATGGTGGCCGGGTCCAGGCCGGGGTTGCGCTCGCGCAGGGCGTGGATGAGGCCGACGACCAGGTCGATCGGCTTGGTGCCGTGCAGGGCGCCGTTGGCCTTGCCGCGGCCGCGCGGGGTGCGGATCGCGTCGTATACGTAAGCTTCGGTGCTCACTGGTCAAGCCTTTCGGAGGTTTCCAAGGGGGAGGTCATCGATGGGGGAGGTCAGCCGAGCAACGAGCGGCCGATGATCTCTTTCATGATCTCGGTCGTGCCGCCGTAGATGGTCTGGATGCGGCCGTCGGTGAAGGCCCGTGCGACCCGGTATTCGCTCATGTAGCCGTATCCGCCGTGCAGTTGCAGGCAGCGGTCCGCGACCCGCTTCTGGAGCTCGGTCGCCCACCACTTGGCCATCGAGGCGTGGACGTGATCCAGCTCGCCGTTGGAGTGGTCGACGATGCAGCGGTCCAGGAAGGTGCGGGTGACGGCGCACTCGGTGGCCATCTCCGCTATCTCGAAGCGGATGTGCTGGAGCTTGGAGAGCGGCCGCCCGAAGGCCTCGCGCTCCTTCACGTAGGCGGTGGTGATCTCCAGCAGGTGTTCGGCGGCGGCGATGCCGGCCATCGCGATGCCCATCCGCTCCTGCGCGAGGTTGGTCATCAGGTGGACGAACGCGCCGTTCAGCTCGCCGAGCAGGTTCTCCTTGGGGACGCGTACGTCGTGGAAGAAGAGCTCGGCGGTGTCCTGCGCCTTCTGGCCGATCTTGTCGAGGTTGCGGCCGCGCTCGAAGCCCTCCGTGCCGCGCTCGACCACCAGCAGCGACAGGCCGTGGGCCCCGCCCTCCGGGGTGGTCCTGGCGACCACGACCACCAGGTCGGCCAGGATGCCGTTGGAGATGAAGGTCTTGGAGCCGTTGAGCACCCAGTGGTCGCCCCGGTCCTCGGCGCTGGTGCGGATCCCCTGGAGGTCGGAGCCCGCGCCCGGCTCGGTCATCGCGATCGCCGTGATCGTCTCGCCGGAGCAGAAGCCGGGCAGCCAGCGCCGCTTCTGCTCCTCCGTGGCGAGCGAGGTCAGGTACGGGCCGATGATGTCGTTGTGCAGGCCGATCGCGAGCCCCGCCGCCCCGGCCCGGGTGAACTCCTCGGCGATCACGGCCGCGTAGCGGAAGTCGGTGTTCCCGCCGCCCCCGTACTCCTCCGGGACGGCCAGGCCCAGCAGGCCCTGCCGGCCTGCGGCCCGCCAGGCCTCGCGGCTGACGATGCCGTCCTTCTCCCACTGCTCGTAGTGCGGCAGCACCTCCTTGGCGAGGAAGGTGCGGACCGTTTCGCGGAACGCCTCGTGGTCGGCGTCGAAGATGCGGCGTTGCATCGGGGCCTCCTAGAGCCAGCTCTTGACGGTTTCGATCAGCCGGGCCGGCTCGGCACCGACGGGTGTGACGTTGAGCATGGTGACGCCCGCCTCCCGAAAGGCCTCGACCCGCTCGCGCACGTAACCCGGCGGCCCGCACAACGTCATGAGCTCGCAGAACTCGTCCGGTACGGCGGCCGCCGCATCGCGCTTGCGGCCGGAGAGGTAGAGCTCCTGGATCTTGCGGGCCTCCTCCGCGTAGCCGTACGCGACGGCGAGGTCGTTGTAGAAGTTCTTGCCGACCGCCCCCATCCCGCCGACGTACAGCGCGATCTGCGGGCGCGCCAGGTCCCGTACGGCGGCCGCGTCCTCGCCGATCGCGAGCAGCCCGCCCGCCACGGTCTGCAGCGGGCCGAGCTCCGGGGCGCGCAGGGCCGCGCCCTCGGCGAGGGCGCTCCCCCACACCGCATGGGCCTTCTCCGGGATGAAGAGGGTGGGCAGCCAGCCGTCGGCGATCTCGGCGGTCATCCGTACGTTCGCGGGACCGAGCGAGGCGATGTACACCGGGATCGCCTCGCGGACCGGCCGGGTGAGGATCTTCAGCGGCTTGCCGTGCCGGCCGCCCTTCTCGGGGGGCAGCGGCATGTCGGTGATGCCGTGGTGGTCGATCGTCTCGCGGCGCCAGATCCGGCGGCACAGCTCGACGGTCTCGCGGGTCCGGCCGAGCGGCTTGTCGTACGGCTTGCCGTGCCAGCCCTCGACGACCTGCGGTCCGGAGGCGCCGAGGCCCAGCAGCGCCCGGCCGCCCGACATGGCGTCGAGCCCGGCCGCCGTCTGGGCGACGAGGGCGGGGGTGCGGGAGTAGACGTTGAGGATGGCCGAGCCGATCTTCATCCGCTCGGTGCGGGCCGCCAGATACCCCATGATCGTCGGGGAGTCGAAGCCCCAGGCCTCGGCGACCCACACGGCGTCGAGCCCGGCCGCCTCCAGCGCCGCCGCCTCGTCGGCGGCCCGGCGCGGGTCCCCGGAGTAGTCGAGCATCATGGAGAGTTCCATCAGTCCTCTTTCGGGAGCAGGGCCGGTACGTCCCAGTCGGCGGCCACGGACTCGGTGTCCACGCCCGGCTGTGCGGGTTCGGAGGTGACGCGGGTCGGGGTCGCGGAGAAGCGCGGGGCGGGGGCGGGCTGGACGATCCCGGCGTACTCGGTGAAGGTTCCCCGGGCGGCGAGGTGCGGGTGGTGCGGCGCCTCGCGCAGCGACAGCACGGGCGCGACGCAGGCGTCGGAGCCCTCGAAAACGGCCGTCCACTCGTCCCGCGTACGGGACTTGAAGCGGGCGGCGACGGTCTCGCGGAGCTCGCCCCAGCGGGCCGTGTCCTTGCGGGCCGGGGCCCCCTCCTCGATGCCGAGCAGTTGCACGAAGGTGTCGTAGAACTGCTGCTCCAGCGCGCCGACCGCCATGTACCGGCCGTCGGAGGTCTCGTAGGTGCCGTAGAAGGGGCAGCCGCCGTCGAGGAGGTTGGCCCCGCGCCGGTCCTGCCAGCCGCCGGCCGCCATCATCCCGTGGATCATCGCGGTGAGGTGGGCGGTGCCGTCGACGATGGCCGCGTCCACGACCTGGCCGGTGCCGCCCGGGGTGCGGGCGTACCGGAGCGCGGCGAGGATCCCGATGACCAGGTAGAGCGAGCCGCCCGCGTAGTCCCCGACGAGGTTGGCGGGGACGGCCGGCGGCTCACCCGGATTCCCGATCATGCCGAGGGCGCCGGTGACGGCGATGTACGCGATGTCGTGCCCGGCGGTGTGCGCGAGCGGGCCACCCTGGCCCCAGCCGGTCATCCGGCCGTAGACGAGACCCGGATTGCGGGCGTGGCAGTCGGCCGGGCCGACGCCGAGCCGCTCGGCGACCCCGGGGCGGAAGCCCTCGATGAGCACGTCGGCCCGCTCGACCAGGTCCAGCACGCGGGCGGGGCCCCCGGCGGACTTCAGGTCGACCAGGACGGACCGCTTGCCGCGGTTGGTGATGTCGTACGCGGGATCGACCGCGAGCCCGCCACCACCGGGACGGTCCACCCGTACGACGTCCGCACCGAGATCGGCGAGGAGCATGGCGGCGAACGGGCCCGGGCCGATGCCCGCCAGTTCGACGACGCGCACGCCCGCGAGCGGGCCGTTGCCGGGCACGTTCCCTGTCACTGCCATCGAGCCCCCAGCATCCCTGGCACCACTGCCGCCACGTGTGACACAACTGATGTAACACCAGCGATGCTAGGAACGCGTTCCACTCAGCACAAGAGCAAGCGCTTAGCCGGTTGACTCGTTTCGCGCGTCGAGCCGCCCTTCGAGCCGCGCGTCGAGCTCCTTCAGGTGCCGCTTGAGGGCGACCGTCCGGTAGCTCTCCTCCACCCATTCGCACAGCACCTCGAGGGACGGCGCCCCCTTCTCCCCCAGCGGCAGGGAGACCCAGCCGGCCTTCCCCAGCCCGTACCCGGTCGGCTCCGCCCCGGGCGCGGTCATGGCGTGGCCGTGCAGCGCCTCGTCCTTGAGCTTCACGGAGAGCCCGGGCGGCTGCGGGCCGTCGGCGTTGCCCAGGAAGACGAAGATCTTCTTGTTGACCTTCACGACGCAGTCCTCCGGACCCCACGGAAACTCCTCCACGGCTTCCGGCAGCCCGCGCGCAAACTCCCGCACCGCCTCCCACTTGCGCACCGCAGCCTTCATGGACGCCTCCACCCAGCACAGGTCACACCTGCTCGCACGGACAGTCGCCCCTCACGCTAGCGCCGCCCCCCGGCACTGTCCGGGCAATCGGGCCGCCACGGCCTTTCACCCCGGCGCCATCGACTACCGGAATCAGATCGATGGCGACATCGACCTCGCCTTCGAGCTTTTCGGGGCCAACCCGGATAACTGATACGAGAAGGCGAAACCGCTGATCACAGCAGACTGAAGGTGGTTTCCAGGCCGCTTTCGGGGCGCTCCCGGCACGCGGGCGAAGTCAGGGAGGGGGACCTTAACCGGAAGCTCAGGAGCTATGTAATCTGAGCGAGCTTTCAGCCCTGGCCAAGGGCTCACGGAAACATAGGGGGCTCGGTGTCCTACCGCCGACTCGCAGCATCCGCCGCCGTCTTCGCGGCCGGCATTTCTCTCATACCGGGCATGGCCCACGCGGCCGACCCGGCCACCAGCGGTGCTCGTGGCGTCACCACGCCCGACCTGACCCAGGCCGGCGTGAAGGACGGCCCCAAGTTCCACAGCCCGGCCGACCACTCGACCCGGCAGACCGCGGCGACCGCACCGGCCGCCAAGAACCAGCTCGCGGCCGCTCCCATGGCGGAAGCCGCAGGCGCCGCCAACCCCACCCTCGCGGTCGGCCTGGACGCGTTCGCCATCAGCGCACACACGATCGCGCTGGACAGCTCCGTCACCAGCTCGGCCACCCCGCTCGACATCAGCATCGCCTGGGGCGACGGGGCCACGACCGCCGCCTCGGCATCCGGCACCCAGATGGTGTCCTCCGAGCACACCTACGCGGAGCTCGGCACCTACACCGTCAAGGTCACCGTGACCGACAAGGCGGCCAACACCACGGTCACCAACGAGGTGGCGTTCACGACCGCGGGCTCGGACTACACCCCGTACGGCCCGACCCGTCTGCTGGACACCCGCAACGGCACCGGCGCCCCGAAGAGCAAGGTCGCCGCGTACACCTCGGCGCACCTGAAGATCGGCGGGAACGGCGGCATCCCCGCCGGCGTGACCGCGGTGGTCCTCAACGTCACCGTCACCGGCACCACCAGCGGCGGCCACGTCACCGCCTTCGCCGACGGCGACGACAAGCCGACCACGTCCAACGTCAACTTCGTCCCCGGCCAGACGGTCCCGAACCTGGTCATCGTGCCGGTCGGCCCGAACGGCTACGTCAACCTGTACAACGGCGGCTGGGAGTCGGTCGACCTCATCGCCGACGTCACCGGCTACTTCACGCAGACGGCCTCCAGCGGCTACACCCCGCTGGCGCCCCAGCGGTTCGTCGACACCCGCAGCGGCACGGGCACCGCCAAGGGCCAGCTCGCCGGGTACGGGTCCTTCAGCACCCAGATCAGCGGCCTGGGCAAGGTGCCGGCCTCCGGCGTCACCGCCGTGGCGCTCAACGTGACCGTCACCAATCCGCGCAGCGACGGCCACCTGACCGTCTACCCGAGCGGCCAGCAGGCCCCGACCGCGTCCAACGTGAACTTCACGACCGGTCAGACCATCGCCAACTCGGTGATCGTCCCCGTCGGCCCCGACGGCAAGATCAGCATCCGCAACGGCGGCTGGAACCCGGCCGACGTCATCGTCGACGTCGTCGGCTACTACAGCCCGCAGAGCAAGAGCTCCTACCTGCCCTTCACCCCGGAGCGGATGCTCGACACCCGCGACCCCCAGAGCCCGGTCTACGGGCCGCTCGGCGGCCGCGACTACGTCTACGCACCGATGGGCGGGCCCGGCTCCGGCATCACGGGCTTCGTGCTGAACGCCACGGTGACCAACACCAAGGACAGCGGCTTCCTCGCGGTGGCCCCGGACCCGAACACGCTGGACGAGTACGACAACGACACGGCGAGCCAGCCGACGCCGCCCACCTCCTCCACCCTGAACTGGACGACCGGCAAGACCGTCCCGAACCTGGTCCAGGCGAGCACCGGCGGCACCGGCATCATCGACTTCTGGAACCAGAGCGACGGCGACGCTGACCTCATCGTCGACGTCTTCGGCATGTACCAGGACAACTGACCCACCGGTCGTGCGCAGGACGCAGCGCCCCGGGAACGGCCGTCCAGGCCGCCCCCGGGGCGCTGTTCTCCGTACCGTGACCGCGCGCTAGCCTCAGCCACCGACAGGAACGGGGAGCGGGGAGGAACCGTGATGAACGAAGAGGTTCGCCAGACCGACGAGGCTGCGGGGCGTGGACGGGACCGGGACCGCGCCTATGACGTGGTGCTGTTCGGGGCGACCGGGTTCGTCGGGGCCCTGACCGCCGAGTACCTCGCCGCGCACGCCCCCGCCGGCTGCCGGTGGGCCCTCGCCGGCCGCGACCTCGGCAAACTGGAGCGGCTGCGCGAGCGGCTGGCCGAGCTCGACCCCGGCTGCGCGTCGCTGCCGCTGCTCCGTGCGGACGCCGGGGACGCACGGGCCGTACGGGAACTGGCCGCCTCCACGCGGGTCCTGGCCACGACCGTCGGACCGTACATCCTGTACGGGGCGGAGCTGGTCGCCGCCTGCGCCGCGGCGGGCACGGACTACGTGGACCTCACCGGCGAGCCGGAGTTCGTGGACCGGACGTACGTCGAGCACGACGCCCGGGCCCGGGAGACGGGCGCACGGCTGGTGCACGCCTGCGGCTTCGACTCGATCCCGGCCGACCTCGGCGCGTACTTCACGGTGGGACAGCTGCCGGAGGGCGTGCCGCTGCGGGTGGACGGGTTCATGCGGTCCAACGCGGTCTTCTCCGGCGGGACCCTGGCCTCCGTCCTCACCATCATGGGCCGCGGGCCGCAGGCCCTGGCCGCGGCGCACGAGCGCCGGCTGCACGAGCCCCGGCTGCTGGAACGGCGGGTACGGGGGCCCCTGGGCGCGCCGCGGTTCAGCCGGGAGACCGGGGCGTGGGCGCTGCCGCTGCCGACCCTGGACCCCCGGATCGTGACCCGCTCGGCGGCCGCGCTGGAGCGGTACGGGCCGGACTTCCGCTACCGGCAGTACGCCTCGGTGAAGCACCTCCCGGTCGCCGTGGGTGGTACGGCGGCGATCGGCGCGACGGCGGCCCTGGCGCAGCTCCCGGCGGCGCGGCGGTGGCTGATGGGCCGCTGGGAGCCGGGCCGCGGCCCGGACGCGGAGCGCCGGGCGCGCAGCTGGTTCACGGTCCGCTTCGTGGGCGAGGGCGGCGGCCGCCGCGTGTTCACCGAGGTCTCGGGCGGCGACCCGGGCTACGGCGAGACCGCCAAGATGCTGGCCGAGTCGGCGCTGTGCCTCGCGCACGACGCCCTGCCGGAGCGGGCCGGCCAGCTCACCACGGCGGTGGCGATGGGCGACGCCCTGCTGGACCGGCTCCAGAAGGCCGGCATCCGCTTCCGGGTGGCCGCGGTCCGCTGAACCGGCCGGGGGGCGGTGGTCAGCCGGGGGGCGGTGGTCAGGAGGCTTCGCGCAGGGCCCGTCGGCAGAGGGAGTCGGCGTGCCGGGTGGTCTCCGGGATCCGGAAGCGGGGACTCAGCGCGAGGGCGTGGGCGCAGGCGTTGTCGAGCGAGACCCGGTGGCCGACGGAGACGTACACCGGCTTGATCCGGTCCTGCGTACGCAGCGCCCGCCCGACGACGGCGCCGTCGGCCGCGAGCAGCGGGGCGGCGTCGCCGCGCTGGGCGAGGGGCTCCTCGTAGGTGAACGTGAACGGGTTCTTCGCGACGCCCATGCTCGGCAGTCCCGTGACCACCCCGAGGTGGCAGGCGAGGCCGAAGCCGCGGGGGTGGGCGAGCCCGTAGCCGTCGCAGACGACGAGGTCGGGGGCGGCGGTGAGCGAGTCGAGCGCGGCCAGCACGGTGGGCAGCTCCCGGAAGGCGAGGAGCCCGGGCACGTACGGGAAGCTGACGTGCCCGACGGCGGTCGCCTCCTCGACGACCTCGAGGGTGGCGGCGTCGAGGACGACGGCCGCGGCGGCGACCAGGTCGCGCTCGTCGTCGTAGGCGACGTCCACGCCTGCGACGAGCCCTCGTCCGGGCGGCGGGCCGGTCTCGTCGAGCACGACGTGATGGCGGAGTTCGTCTTGTATCGCCCGGGCCTCGGCCTCGTCGGCGGGGGTCTTTACGCTCGTCATGATGGTGCGAGAGTAGCCTGGCGATCATGTTCGTCATGGAGCTCGCCTACACCGCACCCGTCGAAGCCGTCGAAGAGGAGATGGACGCGCACATCGCCTGGCTGGACGGCTACTACGCATCGGGCGTCTTCCTCGCCTCGGGCCGCAAGGTCCCGCGCGACGGCGGCATCATCCTGGCGGCCGGGGTCTCCCGCGCGGAGATCGAAAAGATCGCGGCGGAGGACCCCTTCACGGTGGCCGGCGTCTGCACGTACCGCATCACGGAGTTCATCGCGACGAAGACGTCGGGGGACTTGGCGGCGGTGCGGGAGAACCCGGTGGTTTAGGGGGGACGGCTGGTCGGGGGGCATGGGGCGGGGGCTGTCGGCTCGGCGTCGGGAGGGGCAGCCGGGACGCCCTGGTCGGGGTCCGCGTACTCGGGGTCGGGTGTGTGTCCGGGGGCGTCCCGTCAGTCCACTGTCCTTCCGTGTCGTGCCGGTCCCTCAAGGGCGCTCCCTGCGGTCGCGTCGCTACGCGATGGCCTCCGGCCACCCTTGACCGACCGACCCGCCCCGGAAAGACAACAGACTGCCGGGAAGCCCCCGAAGGATGGCCAGGGGGTTCATGTTCCGATGAGGGCCCATCAGAGATCCTGACCGGCAGGCCCTGTCCATCCGCACCCAGCCCAGCAGGAGCGCCGAGCCGGGCCGGTGATGGGCGCGCGGGGAGGGGACGACTCCCTGAAGGGCCCAGATGAAACCCCTTTCCGGGTCAGGGCGGGGTCAACCTGCACCAGACAGCGATGAGATGACGCTGCGGTGAGTGGTAGGCCCGCAGGCGCACCAGATCGCTACGCGCTCTTCATACCTCGGCGTCCGAGGGCCGTCTGGGGCCGTTCATAAGCCGCCTGCGGTGGCCGCCCGTTCCCTGGTGAGGCGACTGCGGGATGGGTAGGCCGCCGTAGGCGCCGGGGTGTACGGGCACCGCCGACGACTACGGCACGCTCGTGGCCTTCCTGGCGTCCGATGACGCGCGCTGGATCACCGGCGGCCTTCGCCGCTGCCCCGGAACCGGCCGGAGCCGATGCTCAAGGTCAGCGAGGACTCAGGAGGCAGAACTCGTTGCCTTCCGGGTCGGCCAGAACCGTCCAGGAGATTGCGGACTGGTCGAAATCAGGGTCGGTGGCGCCCAGGGCGCGCAGTCGGGCTGCCTCCGCGGCCAGGTCGTCACCGGGGTAGGGGCAGACGTCGAGGTGGACGCGGTTCCACACGCTCTTGATGTCGGGGGTGCGGAGGAACTCAAGGTAGGGGCCGACGCCTTTGGCGGAGCGCATGGTCGCGTGGTCGTCGGTGACCTCGTGCAGTGTCCAGTCTGTCGCCTCGCCCCAGAACCGGGCCATCCCTCGTGGGTCGGTGCAGTCGACCACCACCGCGGCGATCGGCCCGGTGTTCTGGTAGATCGGACGGGGCTCCAGGACGCAGAACTCGTTGCCTTCCGGGTCGGCCATGACCGTCCAGGGGACGTCACCCTGCCCCACGTCGGCGAGCGTCGCGCCGAGATCCTTCAAGCGCGCGACCAACTCCGCCTGATGGGCGGTCGAGGTGGTGGCCAGATCAAGGTGCACCCGGTTCTTCACCGTTTTGGGTTCCGGGCGGGCGATGATGTCGATGCAGACGGCCACGGGGTCGGGGTAGGCGAAACCCACGGGTTCGAGGTTGGTCACACCGGGTCCCTCGCTGTCGACACCCCAACCGAGTGCCTCCGCCCAGAACCGGCCGAGCACGGAGTCGTCTTGGGCCTTCATATTGATCTGTACAAGTCTTGTTGCCATGCGCAGATCCTAGAAACTGCCACGATCAGACATGTGCTCGCCCCGGTACTGACCATGGTTGCCCTCAATCGGATGCTGCTCAAGCCCCGCGCCCCTGACCGGCGGACTCGGGCCGCACAGGCCATGGGCGGGCGGAGATGAGTATCGGTCCCGGCCGCGCTTGCCCCTCACGGGCGGCACGGCCTGAAGCAGCGCCGCCAGACGCCCCGGAACACCAGCCGGTGCGGATGCCGCTTCCGCCCTGGATACCGGAGCCGACGCTCAACCGGAGTGATCCAACCACGTGGAAGGTTCCAAGGGGGTCAGTCGCGGATGAGGAGGACGACGAATCCCACCACGGCTCCCAGGAGCAGCCCGAGGACGGAGTACCGGGGCCGCGACTCACGTAGGACGGGGAGGAAGTGGTCGACGGAGAAGCGGCCCGGCCCGGTGAGGGTGAGGGCGACGACCGCGGCGAAGAGCACCGACTCGAGTTCCACACCCTTGGGGGCGAAGAAGGTGCTCAAGCCGCGAATGGCGAGGATGTTGATGAGGGTACCCGTCAGGGCCGCACCGGCGAGGGGAGTGAGCAGGCCGAGCGCGAGACCGAGGCCACCCAGGGTCTCGGAGAGTCCGGCGATCACGGCCATGGCATCCCCCGCGGGGTAGCCACTCATCGAGAAGCCCTTGCCGGTCGCGGTGAGGCCCGGGCCATTGAACCAGCCGAAGAGCTTCTGTGTGCCGTGGCCGGCCATGGTGAGGCCGACGACGAGCCGAAGCACAAGCAAGCCGGTGTCGTGGGTGGCGGTCGTGTCAGGAGTCGAGGTGGCACGAAAGATCGCGCGGTCCCGTAGTTCGTACGCCATGAACGTCCGTTCTTCCGTCCCCCTGAACGACGGCCACCATATGACGGACGTCCGAAATGCCCAGGCCGCAACGTCGTCCAACCACATCGTCGACCCGTTCGGCGCAGACCAAACCGCGCCAGTGATGTGTGCCCGGCCCCGGACGGTCGTCGGACGCTGTGCCAGGCGAAGCGCGTAGCGATCTGACGCGTCCACGGGCCCGCTCCTGTCAACATGGGCCTGGCCGCTGTCTGGTGCAGGTTGACCCCGCCCCGAACCGGAAAGGGTTTCATCTGGGCCCTTGAGGGGGCCGTCCCCTCCCCGCGGCCCCGTCGCCAGCCTGGCTCCGTGGTCCTGGTGGGCTGGGTGCGGATGGCCAGGGGGCCAAGGTCGGGCATCTCTGATCGGGGCTGACCGGAACCCTGAACCCCCTGGCCATCCTTCGGGGGCTTCCCGGCAGTCTGTTGTCTTTCCGGGGTGGGCCGGGCAGTCAAGGGTGGCCGAAGGCCATCGCGAAGCGACGCGACGACGAAGGAGGAGCGCCCTTGACGGCCCGGACCGCACCGGAAGGACAGTGGACTGCCGGGAAGCCCCCGGACACTCCTCCGACGCCGAGTTGACAGACCCCGCCCCCCAGCCTCCGATCCACTCTCCCGACCCCGAGTCGACAGACCCCCCTGGAGCCACCCGTGCACCACTCTCCCCGGCCCGCCGCCCCTGCCGACATACCCGAGCTGGTCCGGCTTCGGGCCGTGGCTCTTGCCGCCCTCGGGGTTGACCCCGGACCCCTCGATGCCGCCTGGCGGGACGTCGCCCGTGGGTGGTTCCTCGAGCGGATCAGCGAACGCCCCGATGTGCACTGCCTGGTCGTCGGCGGAGCACCCGGCGAGCCCCTGCTGGCCACCGGCATGGCCTGGATCACGTACCACCTGCCCAGTCCCCGGTGGACCGACGGGCGGCGCGGCTACCTCGACGGGATCGTCACCGACGAAGGCGCCCGCGGACAGGGCCACGGCCGGCGGATCGTCGACGGGCTCACCGCCTGGCTGAACGGCAACGGGATCCACTACATCCAGCTGCACGCCAGCTCCGACGGCGAGCCCGTGTACAAGGCGGCCGGCTTCGTCACCGGCCGCTACCCGGGAATGGACCTGTTCACCACTCCACGGGACCCACGGGACACCCCACACAACACTCCAGGGGACACCCCGCAAGCCGCCCCCCGCCCCTGATCAAGCGTCAGGACCGCTCCGGTTCCAGCCTGGGTTCCAGCCTCCCCACCCGGCCCTTCTCCCCCGCCGCCCAGCAGCCCCCGTCGGTGGCGCAGTCGACGGTGTCGAACGAGCCCGGCGTCAGCGACCGCCAGCTCCTGCCGCCGTCCGTCGTGACGTCCGTGCCCGTCGGGCCCACCGCCAGGGCCGCGTCGCGCAGGTGCGGGAGCCAGGCCGCGCCCGAGCGGTACGCGGGCGGCGGGGTGTGGGCCGGGCGCCAGGTGCGGCCCGCGTCCGCCGATACGGCCGCGGCCTGCGGGGAGGCTTCGCCGGTGCGGTAGTCGCCGCCGACCGCGAGGCCCCTCGTGCGGTCGCGGAAGGCCAGGGCGAAGACCCCCTTGGCCGGGTCGCCCGCCGGGATGCCCGATTCGGCGACCCGCCAGGTGCGGCCGCGGTCCGCCGAGTGCAGGATCCGGGCGGCCGAGCCGCCGCCCGTGGCCAGCCAGACGTCCCGCGACCCGGCGCTCACCAGGCACTGGCCGCTGGCCGCGAAGCCCGCCTCGCCCGGCAGGGCGTCCGGCATGCCCGTACTCGGCAGCACCGACCAGTTCCGGCCGCCGTCGTCCGTCGACAGGATCCGGAACCTGCCGTCCACCGGGTCGCTCATGGCCAGCCCGTGCCGGGAGTCGAAGAAGGTGAGGCAGTCGTAGAAGGCGCGCGGGTCGGGGTTGCGGAAGGTCTCGGTCCATGTGGCGCCGCCGTCCTCGGTGCGCAGCACGCGTGACGCCTCGCCCTCCCCGATGGACAGGGCCACCGCGCGCCGTGCGTCGAAGGCCTCGATGTCGCGCAGCTCCAGGCCTTCCGCGACCGCGCCCGGCGGCGAGACGTCGCGCCAGCTCCGGCCGCCGTCCACGGTGCGCAGCACCGTGCCCTTGGAGCCGGCCACCCAGGCCGTGGAGCGGCTGACCGCGGCCAGCCCGCGGAAGCGGGAGTCCTTGCCGGTGTCCTTCAGCGCCCAGCCCGCGCCCCGTAATCCCTGCACGTCGTACCCCTGCACGTCGTGAACGTCCTCCGCGTACGCGGGGGCGGCCAGCAGCCCCACCGCCAGAGCCGCCGCGCACATGCCAACTCCCAGAAGTCTCATGGCGCCGGAAGCTAATGCACCCCGGATCCGGCGTCCAGGGTGCATCCGGGCCGCCGCGTTCCTAGGCTGGGGCCATGCCCTCCAAGGAACCCAAGGCCTACGACGGCAAGCGCATCACCGTCACGTACGACACCGGCCGGTGTCTGCACGCCGCCGAGTGCGTGGGCGGACTGCCCGAGGTGTTCGACTCGGGGAAGCGTCCGTGGGTGCAGCCCGACGGGGCCGAGCCGGAGCGGGTGGCCGAGGTGATCCGCCGCTGCCCCTCGGGCGCCCTGCAGTACCGGCTCGCGGACGACGGGCCGGCCGAGGAGCCGGACCGGCCGACCACGGTCGTGCGGTCGCCCGCCGGCCAGCTCGTGATGCGCGGCGATCTGCGCGTGACGACGCCCGACGGAACCGTCCGCAGGGAGACCAGGGCGATGCTTTGCGCCTGTGGAGTGAGCGGGAACCAGCCGTTCTGCGACCACTCCGGAGCCTGCGGCAGCGACTGATGCCCCTTCGCGCGCACCCGCTCACACCCGCTCACACCCACTCGCGCCGTCACTCTGTGCGATCAAACAGACGCGTTCCAGCCAATCGGTGACACAGCTCACGTCAGTTCGCGTGCACGGATTTGCCGATTCCGGCGTCTATCCGGTTGCCGGGTTCCACCCCACGCCCGGCAGCAGATCCGCCGCAAGGGAGCGAGCCTTGATCACTGTTATCGAGCAGGCCGTGCAGGCCCGTCTGGTCGCCACCGCCCCGAAGGTCGAGACCGTACCCGTCACGCTCTGCTACGACCGTGCGGATCCCTTCGCCGTGCGGATGGCCTTCCCCGCTCCCGCCACCCTCGAGGGCATCGAGGTCTCGTGGACCTTCGCGCGTGAGCTCCTCGAATCGGGGCTGGACCGCCCGACGGGGTGCGGCGACGTGCGGGTGCGGCCGTACGACATCGACCGGACCACCGTCGAATTCCACGCGCCCGAGGGTGTGGCGATCGTGCTGATGCTGACGGCCGAACTGCACCGGTTCCTGGAACGGGCCGCGACGGTCGTGCCGCCGGGTCTGGAGCACCTGTACCTCGACATGGACCACAGCCTGGCCGAGCTGATGCGCGACCCCCGCTGACGCCGAACCGCCCGGCCCATCGCTGTTATTCGTTTGCGGGCGGCCCCGGCCGCCCGTAGTTTCGTAGGCGCCCCACCGCCGTCGAAACGGAGCAGGACATTGTACGTCTGAGGTTCGAGACACCGACCGACCACGCCACCCTTGTCAGCACGTGCCCCTGGCCATGCCCTCGGCCGTGACCGTGGCTGTATCCACCGTCGGCTGTCTCCCCGCGTTGCACGCACCACTCACGCAACCTGGAGGCCTCCATGAGTCATGCCCCTGCTTTCATCACCTGTTCCGCCCTGTCCTTCGACTGGCCCGACGGCACTTCCGTCTTCGAGGACTTCCACCTGGCCGTCGGCCCCGGCCGTACCGGCCTCATCGGGCTCAACGGCTGCGGGAAGTCCACCCTGCTGAAGCTCTTCGCAGGTGAACTGGCCCCGTCCGACGGCCAGTTGTCCGTAGCCGGAACCGTCGGCCACCTCCCGCAGAGCGTCACCCTCGACACCGGCCTGCGTGTCGACGAGGCGCTCGGCATCCGTGCCACCCGCGCCGCCCTGCACGCCATCGAGGCGGGCGAGGCCACCGAGGCGAACTTCGCCGCCGTCGGCGACGACTGGGACGTCGAGGAGCGGGCCCTGGCCACCCTCGACCAGCTCGGGCTCGCCCGGATCGGCCTGGACCGTACGGTCGGCGAACTCTCCGGCGGCGAATGCGTGTTGCTGCGCCTCGCCGCCCTGCTGGTCGCCCGCCCCGACGTCCTGCTGCTGGACGAGCCGACCAACAACCTCGACCTGCGGGCCCGGCGCCGCCTGTACGCGGCGGTGGAGTCCTGGTCCGGGGTGATGCTCCTGGTCAGCCACGACCGGGAGCTGCTGGAGCGGGTCGACCAGATCGCCGACCTGCACGACGGCGAAGTCCGCTGGTACGGGGGGAACTTCAGCGCGTACGAGGAGCAGCTCACCACCGAGCAGGACGCGGCCGAGCGGATGGTCCGGGTCGCCGAGGCGGACGTACAGCGGCAGAAACGGGAACTTGCGGACGCCCACGGCAAGTTGGCGCGGCGCAAGCGGTACGGCCAGAAGATGTACGACTCGAAGCGCGAGCCGAAGATCGTCATGGGTGCCCGCCGGCGCGCGGCCCAGGAGTCGGCCGGCAAGCACCGCATCATGCACACCGAGAAGCTGGCGCAGGCGAAGGAGCGGCTGGACCAGGCGGTTGAGGCGGTCCGGGACGACGACGAGATCCGGATCGAGCTGCCCGCCACGCAGGTCCCGCCGGGTCGCCGGGTCCTGACCTTGAGCAATGTGCACCTGGTGCACGGGGCCAGGGCTGCGGGCGAATGGGAGCTGCGCGGTCCGGAGCGGATCGCGCTCGTGGGCCGCAACGGTTCGGGCAAGACGACCCTGCTGCGCACGATCGCGGGGCAGCTCGCGCCGGTGTCCGGGGAAGCGTTGATCCATGTGCCGACGCGGTTCCTGCCGCAGCGGCTGGACGTGCTCGACGAGAGCCGTTCGGTGGTGGAGAACGTGGCGCGGTTCGCCCCGCAGGCCTCGAACAACCTGATCCGGGCGCGGCTCGCGCACTTCCTGTTCCGGGGCGCCCGGGCGGACCGGCCGGCCGGCACCCTGTCGGGCGGCGAGCGGTTCCGGGCGGCGCTGGCGGCGCTGCTGCTGGCGGAGCCGGCGCCGCAGCTGCTGATGCTGGACGAACCGACGAACAACCTGGACCTGGCGAGCGTGCGGCAGCTGACGGGCGCGCTGGAGTCGTACGAGGGCGCGCTGCTGGTGGCGAGCCACGACGTGCCGTTCCTCGAGTCGATCGGGATCACGCGCTGGCTGCTGCTCGACGGCGAGCTGCGGCCGACCACGGCCGAGGAGGTGCGGGAGGGGCTCTGGCACGAGTGACGGGCGTTCCGGTCCCCGCCGTCAAGGAAGGCGTCGGGGACCACCTGTCGGCGTGACTTTCGCTCCGCGCCGCCCTCCCGACGCGCCTACAAACTGCATAGATAACCGGATGTAACCGGGCATATGAACGTCTGGGGCTTGGCGGCTCCTCACGCTCCGCTTAACCTACGGGTTCGTAGGCTACGGAACCGTAGGTAATTCGCTTTGTCCCCAGGAGCACCCGTGACGATCACCTCTCCCCACCTCGGCAGCTCGGAGGCGTGGACCGACGCCAAGCTGCTGTACGCGCTGGAAGAGGTGGTCGAGAAGGAACTCAACCGCCATCTGAAGGTCACCAAGGACTGGATGCCCCACGAGTACGTCCCGTGGAGCGACGGCCGGAACTTCCCGGGCTTCTTCGAGGACGGCGAGGCCTGGGACCCGGAGCAGTCCAAGGTCACCGACATCGGCAAGATCGCGCTGGTCGTGAACCTGCTGACCGAGGACAACCTCCCCAGCTACCACCACGAGATCGCCACGCTCTTCGGGCGCAACGGCGCCTGGGGCACCTGGGTGCACCGCTGGACGGCCGAGGAGGGCCGCCACGGCATCGTGATGCGCGACTACCTGCTGGCCTCGCGCGCCGTGGACCCGGACAAGCTGGAAGCGTTCCGCATGCAGCACATGTCGGAGGGCTTCGAGTCCGACAACCGCCACTCGATGCTGCACTCGGTGGCGTACGTGGCCTTCCAGGAGCTCGCGACCCGCATCTCGCACCGCAACACCGGCCACCAGTCCGGTGACCCGGTCTGCGACCGGATGCTGGCGCGCATCGCGCAGGACGAGAACCTGCACATGATCTTCTACCGCAACCTGCTGGGCTCGGCCTTCGAGCTCGCCCCGGACCTGACGATGCAGGCCGTACGGGACGTCGTGGTCAACTTCCGGATGCCCGGACACGGCATGCCCGGCTTCGAGCGGATGGCCGCCCAGATGGCGATCGGCGGGGTCTACAACCTGCGGATCCACCACGACGACGTACTGAGCCCCGTGATCCGCTTCCTGAAGATCATGGACATCGACGGTCTCGGCCCCGAGGGCCAGAAGGCCCAGGAGGAGCTGGGGCTGTTCATGAACGGCCTGGACTCCGAGGCCCGCAAGTTCGACGAGCGCCTGGCCGCCCGCGCGGCACGTATCGCGGCCCGCAAGGCCTGACCGCTCGGACGCGTCACCGAAACCCTGGCAGAGCCGTACTCTGCCAGGGTTTCGCGTCGTGGCCTCGCGCCGGCGGCTACGCGGGGCATGAGCCGGTCAGCTGCGCGGGCGCAGGGCGAGGCGCTCCGACTCCGAGAGGCCGCCCCAGACGCCGAAGCGCTCGTCGTTGGCCAGGGCGTACTCCAGGCATGCCACGCGGCCCTCGCACGCCCCGCACAGCCGCTTCGCGTCCCGCAGGGACGAGCCGGGCTCCGGGAAGAAGAAGCCCGGGCCCGTCTGGGCGCAGAGGGCGAGGTCGTACCAGGCGGGCGCGGTGGTGGCGGTGGTGGCGGTAGCGGTGTTCATCGACATGCCGGAGATACTCACCGCCGGCGATGGACGTCCGATCAACGCCTGATCAACACCGGCCGCTCCCGGACCGCCGCAGGGGCCGCACGGCCTGTACGGCCTCACGACCGCGTGGCCTCAGGCTCCCGGCGCGGGAGCGCTGGCTATGACCGCGAACCGCGCACCGTAGGGGTCCGCCAGCTTCGCGAAGCGGCCGACTCCCTCCATGAACACCGGCGACAGCCGGACCTTGCCGCCCGACTCCTCGGCCCTGGCCGCGGTCACGTCGCAGTCCGCGACCTCGAAGTACGGGGTCCAGTAGGGGCGTTCGGCGTCCTCCACCGGGTCCGAGCCGATCGGGACCAGGCCGCCGAAGGCCGCGTCGTCGGGCGTGCCCGCGGGCTTGACCATCGTGTACGAGCCGCCTTCGAAGGGCATCTCGCTGATCTCCCAGCCGAAGACCGAGCCGTAGAAGGCCGCGGCCGCCTGCACATCGCCCGTGTACAGCTCGGTCCAGCACAGGGTGCCGATGTCGGTCACCGCACCCAGGCCTTTGATCTGCTGCGGCTGCCAGATCGAGAACGTGACCCCCGCCGGGTCGGCGAAGATCGCCATCCGGCCGAGGCCCATGACGTCCCTGGGTTCGACGGCCACCGTGCCGCCCGCCTTGACCACGGCAGCCGCAGTGGCGTCCGCGTCGGGGCTCTGGAAGTACAGCGTCCAGGCCGACCGGACCTCCTCCGGCGCGACGGCCATGCCGCCCGCCACCGTCTTGCCGCCGAGGTGGAACATCGCGTATCCGCCGGCTTCCTCGCCGCCCGGCCGGAAGTCCCAGCCGAACAGTCCGGTGTAGAACCCGGCGGCGCCGTCGAGGTCGGGCGTGCCGAGGTCGACCCAGTTCGGGGAGCCGTCCTTGTAGTCCGTCGTGAGCATGGCCCGTACTCCTTCCGTCCTCACTACGAGCATGGCACCCGCCACTGACAGCGGGCTCAGTCCTCGTGCTTCGCGCGGCTCGGCTGGACGCGCTTCGGTTCGCCCGGCATCTTCGGGTAGTCCGGCGGGTACGGCATGTCGCCCAGGCCGTGGTCGTGTTCGTGGCGGTCGGCCAGTTCCAGGGCCGCGTCCAGGGTGAAGGCGTGGTCGTCCATGTCCGCGTGCAGGTCGCCCAGTTCGGCGTAGCGCGCGGGCATGGTGGTGATGTCGAAGTCGCGGGGCTCGGCGGAGTCGATCTCGTCCCAGCGCAGCGGGGCCGAGACCGGGGCGTGCGGGCGCGGGCGCACGGAGTAGGCGGAGGCGATCGTGCGGTCGCGGGCGGTCTGGTTGTAGTCGACGAAGATCCGCTCGCCGCGCTCCTCCTTCCACCACGCCGTGGTCACCTTCCCGGGCATCCGCTGTTCCAGCTCCCGGCCGATCGCGATCGCGCAGCGCCGGACTTCGGTGAAGGTCCAGCGCGGCTCGATCGGGACGAAGACGTGCAGACCGCGCCCGCCCGAGGTCTTGGGCCAGCCGCGCAGGCCCAGGTCCTCCAGTACGTCGCGCAGTTCGTGGGCGCAGATCACCGCGTGGTGGTAGTCGGTGCCCGGCTGCGGGTCCAGGTCGATGCGCAGTTCGTCGGGCCGGTCGGTGTCCTCGCGGCGCACCGGCCAGGGGTGGAAGGTCAGGCAGCCCAGGTTGGCCGCCCACAGCACGGCGGCGGGCTCGGTCGGGCAGATCTCGTCGGCCGTCCGCCCGGAGGGGAATTCGATGTGGGCGGTCGGGATCCAGTCGGGCAGGTTCTTCGGGGCGCGCTTCTGGAAGAAGGATTCGCCCTCCACCCCTTCGGGGTAGCGCTCCAGGGTGGTGGGCCGGTTGCGCAGGGCGCGGGTGATCCCGTCGCCCACGGCCAGGTAGTACTGCGCCACGTCCAGCTTCGTCAGGCCCCGCTCGGGGAAGTACACCTTGTCCGGGCTGGACAGCCGCACGGTCCGCCCGCCCGCGTCCAGCTCGATCGCATTACCGGATGCACCCATGTGCGCCACGGTAGGCGGGCCCGGCCAGGTGTGCATACCGGGCGGGTCGGGGCGTACCACCGCAGAATCTAGACATGGATCTGCCCGTGATGCCGCCCGTGAAGCCGATGCTCGCCAAGTCGGTGGCCAAGATCCCGCCGGGCATGCAGTACGAGGCGAAGTGGGACGGCTTCCGGGCCATCGTGCACCGCGACGGCGACGAGGTGGAGATCGGCAGCCGCACCGGCAAGACCCTGACCCGGTACTTTCCCGAGCTGGTGACCGCCCTGAAGGAAAACCTGCCGCCCCGCTGCGTGGTGGACGGCGAGATCGTCATCGTTCACGGCGGGCGGCTCGACTTCGACCGGCTGACCGAGCGGATCCATCCCGCGCAGTCCCGTGTCGACATGCTGGCGCAGAAGACCCCCGCCAGCTTCGTCGCCTTCGATCTGCTCGCGCTCGGCGACGAGCCGCTCCTCGACACCCCGCTCACCGACCGCCGCACCGCCCTCACCGACGCCCTGTCCACCGCTCGGCCCCCCGTTCACCTCGCGCCCGCGACCACCGACCCCGCGCTCGCGCAGGAGTGGTTCGAGCGGTTCGAGGGCGCCGGGCTCGACGGGGTGATCGCCAAACCGCTCGATCTCCCCTACCGGCCCGATGCCCGTCTCATGTACAAGATCAAGCACGAGCGTACGGCCGACGTCGTCATCGCGGGTTTCCGTTTCCACAAGAGCGGTCCGATCGTCGGATCGCTGCTCCTGGGCCTGCACGACGCCCACGGCGCCCTCCAGCACGTGGGGGTCTGCGCCGCCTTCCCCATGAAGCGCCGCGCCGAGCTGGTGGACGAGCTGGCACCGCTGCGGATGGCCGACACCGCCGGGCACCCGTGGGCCGCCTGGGCCGAGGAGTCCGCCCACGAGAGCGCCCGGCTGCCCGGCGCGCAGAGCCGCTGGACCGGCAAGAAGGACCTCTCCTGGGTGCCGCTGCGCCCCGAACGCGTCTGCGAGGTGGCGTACGACCACATGGAGGGCGACCGCTTCCGGCACACCGCCCAGTTCCGCCGCTGGCGGCCCGACCGGGCACCGGAGAGCTGTACGTACGCCCAGCTCGAGGAGGTCGTCGGCTACGACCTCGCCGAGGTCCTCGGCCCGGCCGCCGGCACGTAGGCGGCCTCCCCCGGCCCGACGCCGGAGGAACCAGCCGCCGGAGGATCCCGCCGCCAGGGCCCCGCCGTCAGGATCCCGCCGTCAGGGCCCCGCCGTCAGCTTCTCCCACTCCTCCCGGTCCGGGCCCGCCACGTGCGGTGCGTAGTCCGGCCGGTCCGCCAGCCAGCGCGCCACCCGGGCCCGGACCTCCGGGTCCGCGTACGCCCGCTCCGGCGGCTCGGCCAGGTGCCGGACCCGCGCCCGGGCCCGCATCACCTCGGGATCCTCCAGGGCGCACTCGAACAGCGCGGCCACCTCACGGGCCGTCCCCGTCCGCCCGGCCCGGGTCGCGAACCGCTCGCCGATGGCCGCGTCGGCCACCACCTGGAAGTCGAACCACGGCTTCAGGGTGCGCAGGGCCCACGCGTGGTACTCGGCGGCGAACCGCGCCGATCCCGGGTCCTGGTGCGCCGTACGGGCCACCCTGCGGGCGGCCCACAGCGCGAGCGAGGTGCCCTGCCCGAGCGTCGGGTTGGTGTGCGTGATCGCGTCCCCGACCGGCACCAGTCCGGTCGCCACCGGCCCCTGCTCGTCGACGAGAGCGCTCCACCGATTGTCCAGGCTCGCCGTGGCCAGTACGCCGGACAGCGGCTCGGCGCCCAGGTCCAGCCAGGCCGCGCCGGGCGGGAAGGCCCGGGCGGCGGCCTCGAACACGGCGGGATCGCGCAGCGCCGAGCGGGTGGTGTCCCGGGTGTGGACGAACAGGGTCACGGCGAACACCCGGTTGTCGGCCGGGAAGACGGCGCACCCGGCGAACGTGCCGCCGGTCACCGCCCACGGCCGGCGCGGCCCCTCCTCCAGTCCCTCGGGCAGCCGGTACCAGCGGCAGAAGTACGCCAGCCCCGTACGGTGGCGTTCCACGGCCGCCGGGCGGCAGCCCGCCGCGGCCAGCAGCCGTTCGACACCGCCGCGCCGCCCGCCCGCGTCCACGACGAGGTCCGCCGCGTACGCACCGTCCTGCGTGGTCACTCCCGTCACCCGCACCCCGCAGGCTCCGGGCCCGGCCGTGGTGGTCAGTCCGGTCACGGGCTCCCCGTGGTGCATGACGGCCCCCGGTTCGGCGCGCAGGGCCGTGGCCAGGGCGCTCTCCAGCACGATGCGCCGGGCCTGCAGCATCACGAGGCCCTCGTCGCCGGGCCGCGCCGGCGGGCGCACCTCGAACCAGTCCAGCTCGTGCCGTTCTCGGGCGCCGAGCCGCAGCATCTCCGCGTGGACGTCGGGCAGTTCGTCCCGCAGCACGGTGCGGGCCGCGCCGAGCAGGGCGTGCGGCTGGGTGGCCTGCGGGACGCCCGGCCGGTGCCAGCCGAAGAAGTCCCGGTCGAGTGCGGCGCCCGGGGCACGCGTGTCCCGTTCGAAGAGTTCGGCGGTGTGTCCGTGCCGCGCCGCGAGCAGCGCGGTCGCCAGCCCTCCGACACCTCCGCCGATGACCAGCACATGTGCCATTGCGTGCCCCCCGAGCCTGTGAGCCGACGAACGGTACGAAGATCAGACCGCTCAGAGCCTGCACGGGCGGGCCCTGGCCGAAACCCGCACACCTGTCCGATGCCCCACTCCCCCGAGGCCGCTCAGCCCACGCTCTTGCCCGCGCGATGGGCCTCCAGGGCCTGCCGGGTCTCCTCCTCGATCAGGTCGGTGTTGATCGCCACGGCCGCACGCACCCCGGCCGCGGCCGCGCCCGCCAGCTGCTCCATCGGGCCGGCCACGTTCCCGGCCGCCCAGACGCCCCGCAGCGCGGTGGCCCCGGTCGCCGGATCCGCTTCCAGGCAGGTGCCGATCGCCACCCCGGCCCGCGCCACGGTGGCGACGGGCAGCCCCAGGCTCGCCGCCACCCCGGCGCGGGCGGCGAACCGCGGCCCCACCACGAGGGCAGCGCACGCCACGGTCCCCCCGTCGGCCAGGGTCACCCCGGTCAGCCGGCCGTCGGCGACGGCGAGGCCGGTCACCTCGCCCTCCGCCACCGCGATGCCGAGGGCGGCCAGCAGCTCCCGGTCCTCGTCGGTGAGCGGCCAGGTGTGGGACAGCAGGGTGACCCGGTCGCTCCAGTTCCGCCACATCTGCGCCTGGTGCACGGCGACCGGTCCGGTGGCCAGCACCGCGATCGGTTCGTCGCGGACCTCCCAGCCGTGGCAGTACGGGCAGTGCAGCACGTCCCGCCCCCAGCGCTCCCGCAGCCCCGCAAGCTCCGGCAGCTCGTCCACCAGGCCGGTGGCGATCAGCAGCCGGCCGGCCCGGACCGCCGACCCGTCGGCGCACCGGACCAGGAAGCCGCCCCCGGGCAGCCGGTCGGCCGCGATCGCGGTGCCGGCCACCCCGGACCGGATCCCGCCCCCGTACCCGGCGACCTCCGCCCGCCCCGCGGCCAGCAGCTCCGCCGGGCTCGCCCCGTCCCGGCCCAGGTATCCGTGCAGGTGGGCGGCGGGGGCGTTGCGGGGGCTGCCCGAGTCGAGCACCAGTACCGACCGGCGCGCCCGGGCCAGGGTCAGCGCCCCGGCGAGTCCGGCGGTCCCGCCGCCCACGACCACCACGTCGAAGAAGCTCGTCCGCATCTCGATGTCGATGCCGATGCCCGTGCCGATGCCGATGCCGTCCGTTGCGTTGTCCATACCGGTGAGGGTGTGGCCGGAGGCGGCCGCTTGACAAATGCTCTTGCCGAACCGGCAAATGGAGCCATGGCCACCGAGGAGCAGCCGCAACGGCAGCGGGACGACCAGCGGCAGCAGGACGACGAGGAACTCGCGGACGTGCTGACCGCCGTCGGGCCACGGCTGCGCGCCCTGCGCCTGCAGCGCGGGAACACCCTCGCCCAGCTCGCCGAGGCCACCGGCATCTCGCTCTCCACCCTCTCCCGGCTGGAGTCCGGGCAGCGCCGGCCGACTCTGGAGCTGCTGCTTCCGCTGGCCAAGGCGCACCGCGTCGCGCTGGACGAGCTGGTCGGCGCGCCGGAGACGGGCGATCCGCGGATCCGCCCGCGCCCCTTCGTCCGGCACGGCTGTACGTACGTGCCGCTCAGCCGCAATTTCGGCGGGGTGCACGCGTTCAAGCAGATCCTGCCGCCGCTGGACGGGCCGCCGGCCGACCCGGAGCTGCAGGTCCACGAGGGCTACGAGTGGCTGTACGTGCTCTCGGGGCAGGTCCGGCTGCTGCTCGGCGAGCACGACCTCGTGCTCGGCGCCGGGGAGGCCGCCGAGTTCGACACCCGCACCCCGCACGCCTTCTTCAACGCGGGTCCGCAGCCCGCCGAGTTCCTCAGCCTGTTCGGACCGCAGGGCGAGCGGATCCACGTACGCGCCAGACCCACCACCCCACCGAAGCAGGAAAGCCGAGCAGAGCGATGACGATGCCGAACGACCGGCCCGAACGCCCCGCCCGGGCCGTCCCGCAGCCCAACGCCGTCGTCGGCGTCGGGCTGGTCGTGGCCGACGCCGAGGGCCGGGTGCTCCTCGGGCAGGCGCACGACGGCCGCTGGGAGCTGCCCGGCGGGAAGGTGGACCCCGGGGAGAGCTTCGAGCAGGCCGCCGCCCGGGAACTGGCCGAGGAGACGGATCTGCGGGTGGCTCCCGAGGACGTCCGGATCCTGACCGTCCAGCTCTCCCCGAAGGCCGGGGTGACCCGCCTGACCGCGGGGGCCGTCACCACCTCCGCCGAGGGCACCCCCAGGGTCACTGAGCCGCACAAGATCCTGCGCTGGCAGTGGTTCGCCCCGGACCGGATCCCGGATGCCCTGTACGCCCCCTCGACGGCGGTCCTGCGCACGTGGCGCCCCGAGCTCGGGGCGACCCTGCCGCCCGTCCCGTCGTACGACTACCCGACGGCGTAGGACGCGCCCTCGGCGGTCGCCGACCTCCTGTGACATCTCCCACCCCCTCTTGCCACGGGAAAGAAGGCATACCTAAGTTCAGACGTATGGCCCCACACCACCCCACACCCCCCACCGGCCCGGGCACCCCGGCGCTGGTCGACTTCACCGTCGACCTCACCGCGCAGGAGGTGCTCCGCCGGGCCCAGGTCATGGAAGCCCTCGGCTCCGACTGGGACCCGATCGAGGTACTGCGCGGCGAGGAGGCGGCGTACGACCTGCTGTACTCCGGCCTCGACGAGGAACAGCAGCGCGTGTACGACGACCTGGTCGCGGCCGGTGTGCTTCCCTCGCGCGGGGGCGGCCATGCTGCCGCTTGACCCGCAGGCGGACCTCGGGCGCCGCGCGTGGGTGGCCTGTCCGAGCTGCAACGACAGTCGCGGGTGCGATCCGTGCGAGCAGCAGCGCACGTGCTCCGACCACTGGCGTTACCTGCTGTCCAACACCGGAAGCCTGCTGCACCTGCAGTGCCCTTCCTGCACGCACGTCTGGGTTCACGAGAGCGGTTTCGGCGCGACCCGTTCCCTGTGGAACCGCATCACCAGCGGCCGCACCGGGCTCTGACCAGGGCGTTCACCCGGCTGTCGGCGCGAGACGGCGGATCACACGCCCGTCGGGGCCTTCTGTGCGAAGTGGCCCTCGCGCAGGTCCTCCGCCAGCAGCCGCTTCGCGATCGCGTCGGCCGCCGCCCGCAGTTCCTCGCTCCGCGGGCGGCCGCGGTCCTTCTCCAGCTGGTCGCCGAGCCAGTCGCCCCACGCCTTCGAGATGGTCGCCGCCTCCCGCTCCCCCGCCGCCGTGAGCATGAAGAAGGTGCCCTCGCGGGTCAGGTAGCCCTCCTCCGTCATCCGGTCGAAGACGGGCAGCAGGACCTCCGGCGGCAGGGAGCGGCGCGAGGCGACGAGCCCGAGGCTGGCGTGGCCGACGGTGCGGGTCATGAGCTCCACCTGCATCACCGCCCAGGCGCCCGCCACGTCCAGCCGGGTGTCCGAGGCGTTCACGATCGCCCGCGCCGTCGCCGGCCCCATGTTCCGGACGAGTGTGCCGACCGCCAGCTCCAGCAGCTTGGCCGAGTTGCCGGAGGCCGTGGCCGGTGAGGCGAAGCCGTCCCCCATGTCCGTCGACGCCGCGCGGGCGGTGTCGCGCAACCGGACCTGTTTGAGGAAGAGCGCGACGACGAAACCGATCCCGGCCACCGGCACGGTCCACAGGAACACCGTGTGCAGCGTCTGCGCGTACGCCTCGACGATCGGCTCGGCCGCCGCCGGGTCGAGCCCGTGGACGCCCTTGGGGCTCTGGGCCGCCTCGGCCAGCTGCGCCGGATCGCCCCCGGTGGCCCGGGCGGCCTCCGCGACCGCCTCGTCCAGCGCAGGGCCCAGGGTGTTGGCGTAGATCGTGCCGAAGACGGCGGTGCCGAACGAGCTGCCGAGCGTACGGAAGAACGTGACACCTGACGTGGCGGTCCCGAGGTCGGCGTAGTCCACGGTGTTCTGCACGGCGATCGTGAGGACCTGCATGCACAGGCCGATCCCGGCACCGAGCACGAACATGTACAGCGATTCCAGCCAGGCGCCGGTCCCCGGTCCCATCCGGGACAGCAGGTACAGCCCGATCCCCATCACCAGGCAGCCCACGATGGGGAAGATCCGGTACCGCCCGGTCTTGCTGGTGACGTTGCCGCTGAAGACGGACGCGATCAGCAGGCCGATCACCAGCGGCAGGGTCCGTACGCCAGAGACCGTGGCCGAATCCCCGTCCACGAACTGCAGGTACGTCGGCAGGAACGTCATCGCGCCGAGCATCGCGAAGCCGACCACGAAGCTGAGCACCGAGCAGACCGTGAAGACCGGGTTGCGGAACAGCCGCATCGGCAGCATCGGTTCCGCGGCCCGCGTCTCGACCAGGCAGAACAGGGCCAGGGCCAGCACGCCCAGCACGAAGAGCCCGATGATCGTCGCGGAGCCCCAGGCGTACTCGTTCCCGCCCCAGCTGGTGGCCAGGATCAGGGCGCTGGAGCCCACCGCGACCAGGGCGATGCCCAGGTAGTCGATACGGGTCCCCCCGGCGGCCCGGACCGAGGGGATCGTCCGGGCCGCCGCGATCACGACCCCGATCGCGATCGGGACGTTCACGTAGAACGCCCACCGCCAGGTCAGGTGATCGGTGAACAGGCCGCCGAGCAGGGGCCCGATGACGGTCGCGACCCCGAAGACGGCGCCGATCGCGCCCTGGTACTTGCCGCGTTCGCGCAAGGGGACCACGTCGGCGATCAAGGCCATGGAGGTGACCATCAGGCCGCCGGCGCCGACGCCCTGGACTCCCCGCCACAGGATGAGCAGCGACATGTTGCTCGCCAGGCCACACAGGAACGAGCCGGTGATGAAGACGATCGCCGAGATCTGGAAGATCAGTTTCCGGCCGAAGAGGTCGCCGAACTTGCCCACCAGCACCGTCGCGACGGTCTCCGCGAGCAGGTAGGAGGTCACCACCCACGACATGTGGTCCCCGCCGCCGAGATCCGCCACGATCGTGGGCAGGGCGGTCCCGACGATCGTCTGGTCGAGGGCCGCGAGCAGCACGCCCAGCATGATCGTGCCGAAGACGACGTTGCGCCGCCGCCGGTCGAGCTCAGGAGGCGCCGTGGCTGCGGCGGAGGCTTCGGCGGGGGCAGTGGTCACATCTCGCACTCTCACAGCGCCCCCACCCCGCCGCATGCGCACCGGGCCGTACGAGGGACCTCCTGCCGGGCTCCCGGGCGCGGGATCAGCGCAGGTAGGCCAGCCCGGGGTGCTCCGCCGCGTAGCCGTCCAGGAGCCGCCGGGCCACTGCGACCGAGTCCACCAGCGGGTGCAGCGCGAAGGCCTTGACGGCGTCGGCCCGGGAGCCGCTCGCGGCGGCCGCGAGGACCTCCCGCTCGACCGCCTTGACCGAGGTCACCAGGCCCACCGCGTGCAGCGGCAGCGGGTCCACGGCCACCGGGTGGGCGCCGTTCGCGTCGACCAGGCACGGCACCTCGATGACCGCCTGCGCGTCGAGCACGGACAGGGTCGAGCGGTTGCGGACGTTGAGGATCAGCGTGGCCCGCTCGTCCCGGGCGATGGCCCTCATCAGCGCGAGCGCGACCTTCTCGTACCCGCCGGACTCCAGATCGCTCTCGTCGCGCTCACCCGTGCCCGCCGCCTCGCGGTTCGCGGCCATGTACGTGGCCTCCCGCTCGGCCCTGGTCCGGTCCCAGGCGGCCAGCGCCGCCCCGGCCGGCCGGTCCGCGCGGCCCGCCTCGGCGTAGAAGCCGCGCTGCTGGTCGCGCAGGAACGCGCCACGGGTCTGCTTGGCCTCCGTGTACGCCCGTACGGTGTCACGGTTGAAGTAGTAGTAATGCAGGTACTCGTTGGGGATCGCGCCGAGCGAGCGCAGCCAGTCGGCCCCGAACAGCCGGCCCTCCTCGAAGGACTCCAGCGCCTCGCCGTCGGCCAGCAGCCGGGGCAGTTCGTCACGGCCGCCGATGCGCAGCCCGCGGAGCCAGCCCAGGTGGTTGAGGCCGACGTAGTCGATCCAGGCCTCGTCCGGGCGGGCGCCGAGCAGCCGGGCGACGCGTCGGCCGAGCCCCACCGGGGAGTCGCAGATCCCGATCACCCGGTCGCCGAGCTCCTCGGCCATGGCCTCGGTGACCAGCCCGGCCGGGTTGGTGAAGTTGATGACCCAGGCGTCGGGGGCGGTACGGGCGACCCTGCGGGCGATCTCCCGGGCGACCGGCACCGTCCGCAGGCCGTACGCGATCCCGCCCGCGCCGACCGTCTCCTGGCCCAGTACGCCCTCGGCCAGGGCGATCCGCTCGTCCGCGGCGCGCCCCTCGAGGCCGCCGACGCGGATGGCGGAGAAGACGAAGTCGGCCCCGCGCAGTGCCTCGTCGAGGTCCCCGGTGGCGGTGACGGCCGGGGCGTCGGGCGCTCCGGAGGCGGCCGCCTGGTCGGCGAGCACCCGGGCCATGGCGCCGAGCCGGGCGGGGTCCTCGTCGTACAGCGTCACCTGGGAGACCCGGCCCTCGGCATGGTCGCCGAGCAGTGCACCGTAGACGAGCGGTACCCGGAATCCGCCCCCGCCGAGGATGGTCAGCCGCACGCCCTACCGCCCTTCGCCCGTGCCACGATCGGTGCCACGATCCGTGGCATCCGCTCCGCGACACGTGATCGACACATGATGGAGGGCTCCAGTGTCCCCTGCCGGGCGGCGCGGCGGGGGCTCGGTCGCTCAGTCCTCCAGCGACGGGACGGCGCGCAGCCGGGGTCCCTGGTGGAGCGGGGCGGCGGCGCCCGGCACCGGACCCGTCGCCGCGCCCTGCGGCGCCGACAGGATCATGGTGATCCGGGTGAGGCCCATCCCGTCGAGCATCCGGCTGGATTCGGCCACCAGCCGGCAGCGTACGTGCCCCCAGCGCGGGTCCCAGTGGCGGACGGTCCGCACGGCCCCGTCGCGCTCGGCGGCGTCGGCCCCATGGGTGCTCAGCCAGTGCGGCACCCCGTACCGGTAGGCCGCTTCCATGAACGGGTCGCGGGCCACCTCCTGCCGGATGCTGCTCAGGCCCTCGTCCTCCGGAGCGGCGGCGAGCGCGTTCGCGAACTGGGCCAGCAGCGGGACGCACCAGGCCGGTTCGTGGTCCTCCAGCACGGCCGCGGCGTCCGGGTGGAACAGCACGAAGCGCAGGAAGTTGTCGTCCGGCAGGGCGGTCGGGTGGGGGCGCACCGACTGGAAGAGCTTGTCGAACGCCGAGTTGGTGAGCGCCACGTCCCAGCGGTGGTCCACCAGGAAGCTCGGGTAGGGCACGGCCTCCATGAGGGCCGCGTAGTCGCACAGGTAGTCGCGCTGGGCGGGGTCCTGGGGCAGCCGGTTCTCCTCGGCCGCCCGCCAGGTCGGCGGCGGGTCCCGGTCGACCATGACGCGGAAGAGCCAGAAGCACTGCCGCTCGCTCATCTCCAAGGCCTCGGCCAGGGCGAGCAGTTTGCGGTCCGTCCACTCCTTGACCAGGCCGCGCTCCCAGTTCCCGTAGGCGCGGACGCTGATACGGAGCCGGGCGGCGAGGTCTTCCTGGCTCAGTCCGAGCTCCTCGCGCCGCTGGCGCAAAATCTCCTTGCGTCGCTCCGACCGCACTGCGCCGCGTGCGGACTCTTCGCCCGCCAGGCGCTCCTCACCGGCTCGGGCGAGGCCATCGGACGGGCCCACCGCTGCGAGATGTGGCACCGAGAGCTCCCCCTCTTCACGGTCTGGATCTTCAATTGCCTGTGGCGATCCTGCTACCGACTTCATTCGAGTGTCAACTATCGTGGCAATTCCAGCCTCTTGACAGCTCATTCCCGCCACAGCTGTGGCAAGTTCTGGCCCTGCGGCGGCTCCTCGGCTAGATTCCAAAAGCCGACCATGTGCCCGTACCGACCCCGCCGCGATCTAGGAGAACCACTGGTGACAGACGGCTTCCCGGCTCCCGTCGCGGTGGCCAACGCGCCCCTGGCAGCCACCGTCACGCGCGTCGCCGAACTCGCGGGCAAGATGGGCCACGACCTGAACAAGGTCTTCGACCTGCGCCGCCTCTCGGAGGCCTCCGGCGTCCCCGCCGACGTGGTCCGGACCCTGCTGGACGGCCGGCCCGCCGGCGAGCCCTGTCTGCAGACCCGCTTCCTCCAGCGCCTCGACCTGCTCCGGCGCACCCGGCTGAAGGCCAACGGGCGCCGCTACACGCAGCAGGAGATCGCGGACGGCGCCGGCATGTCCCGGCAGCAGGCCGGCGCCCTGATCAACGGCGACCGCAGGCCCACCATGGAGCACTGCGACGCGATCCAGCGCTTCTTCGGCGTCCACGCCGGGTTCCTCACCGCGCACGACGCCGACGCCCTCACCGATGCGCTCCAGCGGACCGAGCAGCAGCTGCTCCAGGACTACGCGGGCCGCACGCGCGAAACCGTACCCGCTCCGGCGGCTTCGACCGGCGATCCGCTGGCAAGACTCCTCCAGAACCACGGTGTCCGGGGCATCGCCTGGCGCGCTGCCCAACTGCCCAGCGACAAGCACCGGGACAAGGTGACCGAATGGCTGGACATGCTTCTCGAAAGCGTCAAACCGAATGAATGATGACCCAGTCGAGAGTCTGGGTCTGATCCTTGAGTCCTGATCCGGATCCGCGCCGACGGGGAGAACGGTGAGCATAGGCAGAGAGCAGCGCCGGTTGTGCAGCGAACTGGTGGCCGGGCTCCGGCTGACCGCGCCCGTGGAACCCGTGGACCTCTACGCCGCCCTCTGCGAGGGCATGAGCAAGCACCGCGGCCGCCGGGTGGACTTCCGGATGGCCTCGTTCCCGCCGGGGACGGCCAGCGGCCTGTGGCTCGACATGGCGGACCGCGATCTGGTGGTCATCGAGGAACGCACCGCACCGGACCACCAGCTGGTCATCCTGGGCCACGAGCTGTGGCACATGAAGGCCGGCCACTGCAGCCACCACGTCGACGGAGCCGCCGTCGCCGCCCGGCTGCTGACCGACGAGGCCGATCTCGGGGAGACGGTCCGGCGCGTCGCCGCGCGCACGCGCGCCGACGTTTCGGAGGAGACCGAGGCGGAGACGTTCGGTTTACTGCTGGGCAGCCGCTGCCGGACCTGGCTCGCCGGTTCCGCGAGCCATCGGGCGCCCGCACAGCGTGACCAGTTGGCGGGCCGCATCGAGGCCTCGCTCGGATACCGGGGGCACAGGAACGACCGTTGAACGGCCAGGACTACTACATACCGGCAGCCGCCCTGGCGGTCTCACTCGCCTTCAAGCTGCCGGCGCTACGGCACAACTGGCGCGACCCGCTGCTGCGGTCGGTCTGCGCCCTGCTGATCCTGGCCGGTTCGGTGTTCACCTTCGCCGCTCCGCCCACCATCGAGGCGGTCAACCGCTGGACCGGCGTGGCCAACTTCTCCGCACCGCTCGTCTACTGCCTGATCACCCTGTTCAGCGCCGCCTGCCTGGTGCTGATCGTGAACTGGCGCGGCGGCCCGCCCGAAGTGACCCGGCGCATCTCGCGCCGCTGGATCCTCGGCTACGCCGCGGTCGTCGTGGTCCTGGTGGTGCTCTTCCTGCTCGGTGAGACCCCGGTCGAGCGGCTGCGCGACTTCGACACCTACTACGCCAACACCCCGTACATCCAGCAGATGATCGCCCTCTACCTGACGGCGCACCTGGTGGCGGCCGTCGTGATGGTGGCGATGTGCTGGCGCTGGTCGCTCCAGGTGCACGGCTGGCTGCGGATCGGCCTGATGATCATCGTGTCGGGCTACATCTTCAACCTCAGCTACGACGCCACCAAGATCTCCGCGGTCGTCGCCCGCTGGGCCGGCCACGACCTCGACGGCCTGAGCACCTTCATCGCCCCGCCGCTCGCCTCCGTCGGCGCGCTCATCAGCGCGATCGGCTTCGTACTGCCCCTGCTGTGCCAGCGGCTGTCCGACAGCTGGCAGACCTGGACGACGTACCGGCGGCTCGGCGCGCTGTGGGACGAGGTGCAGATCGGCGCCCCCAGCGGCACGCCCTGCGTGCAGATGTCCTGGTGGGCCCCGGCCGAACTACGGGTGATCCAGCGCGAGTCGGACATCCACGACGGATTCCTGCACCTCGGCCCGTACTTCGACCTGAGCCGCCGCGAGGAGGCGTACGCGCGGGCCCTCGCGGACGGGGCGGAGGAGGAGACGGCGCGCGCTGTCGCCGACGCGGCGATGGTCGCGGCCGCCGTCCAGGCCCGCTCGGCGGACCCGGAGGGCGCGGTCATCGGGGCCAGCGAGGAGAGCGTCCTCGACACCCTCGGCAGCGCGCGCGACCTCGTACGGATCTCCCACGCGCTGCGGCATTCGCCGGTGGTGGCGGCCGTCCGCCGGCAGGTCGCGCTGACGGGGAGCGGGCCGGCCTGAGCCGGCCCCGCTCGCGCCCTGCGCCGGCGCTGCTTCGACGGCACGACCCAGGGACGTCAGTGCTCGGCCGAGGCCAGCGCCACCTTCGGGAAGAGGTCCTGGAACGGGGCCGCGGAATCGATTCCCTCACGGCCGTAGGGTGCGTCGAAGCTCCACACCATGAACAGCAGGAACACGATCAGCGCGCTGAACAGCCCGGCCAGCAGCAGCTCCCGCCCGGACCGGCGGATCTGCAGGGTGAAGATCAGCCCCACCGTGACCAGCCCGCCGACCAGCAGCCCGAACCACACCACGCTCGGCAGGGTCGACTCGTCGGCCTGCATGCGCGAGTGGCGGGCGTCGTCGGCGGCCGCGATGTGGTCCAGCAGCGGCTGGTAGGCCTGGGCCTGCAGCTCGCTCGTCGGGCTCTGGTGGGTGACGTCGCTGCGCAGCTTGCCGAGCAGCTCGGCGCCCTGCGGGGACGCGCCCTCGCCCGAGGTCAGCAGCGGCCAGTCGACGGCGACGGTGTGGGAGACGTACGCGTCCACCTCGCCGCGGATCCGGTCGCGGACGGCGGCCGGGTAGACGTCGGCGCGCTGGGTGACCTCGTACAGCGACTGGGCCTCGCGGCGCACGCTGTCCTCGGCGGCGCCGCGGGCCTCCCAGACGCCGGCGATGGCCAGGCCGAGCACGATCGCGTAGACCACGCCCACCATCATCGTCATGTACTCGATGACGTCGGGGGTTTCGCTGGTGTCCTCGTCCTCCGCGACCCGGCGGTGCCGGAGCGCGGTGCAGGCGAGGACGAGGGCGCAGACGAGCGCCATGGCGACGGCCAGGACCAGCCATTCGGACACGAGGGTTCTCCCGTTGGTGGATCGGTGGGTGGATCGGTGGGTGGATGCGCGGCAGGAGGCGGGCTCAGCCGCGGCTCTTGGAGCGCGGCCGCAGTGCGGCGGCGGCGAGCACGGCCGGGGTGGTGACGACGACCATGAGCATCACGGTGGACATGCCGCCCGGGCCGCGCCGCTCCAGGGCGATCGAGTGGTACGGACGCACGTGGAAGGCGCTCGCGGGCCCGGCCACGGCTGCGGGCCGGGGCGGGGCCGGCGCTCCGGCCGGCGCCGGCGTCGCCACCGCCTCGGGACCCGGCGCGGGCGGCGCGGGCTCCGGCTCCGCGGCCCTTGCCTTCGCCGTCGGCCGGGGCGGCTCGGGCGGCTCGGGGGCGGCGACCGCCGGCGCGGGGCCCCGCCCGGGGTGGTGCACGGTCGGCCGCTCGGCGCCGGGCAGGACGGCCCGTACCGCAGGCCGGACCGCGGGGGGTGTGGCGGCAGGGGGCGGGGCGGCGGAGGGCGTGGCGGCGGCGGGCAGGGCGGCGGGCGGCCGCGGCTGCTCGGTCGGCACGCAGACGTCGAGCCGGGCCCCGTGGCCGCGGCCGGCGCCGCCGTCGTCCGCCACCGCCACATGGCCCTGCAGCGGGCAGAGCGCCGCCACCAGGCCTGCTCCGGCGAAGTACTGCCAAGCGGTCACCGCGCGTCCTCCCGTTCCACCGGCCGCCCCCGGCGGTAGCGGGGGGACTGTTGTGAAGGTTTCGGCTGAAGAAACGATCACGGGAGCGCTTCGATACGCTGCAGACGCGTCAAGATCCCCGTCGGAGGGGTTACTTCAGGCCATCGACAGCACTAGCCGAGGGACAGCGCCGGGCCGGTGACCATGAGCCCGAGGTCGTGGCCCGCGTAGGCGAAGAACGCGAACATGACCAGGGCCGCGCCGCCCAGCGACACGTCCTTGAAGAACTGGACCTGCTCCATCATCTTGGCCTGCGGGTCCTTCTCGGCCCAGAAGCCGTGCATCAGGACGGCCACCGAGAAGGAGAACGCGGCCAGCAGCAGTGCCCCGATGTCGGCCCACAGGCCGACGCCCACGCTGACGGCGCCGACGAGCATGGCCAGCCCGCTGGCGACGGTGGCGGGCACGGCGAGGGGCAGTCCGCGGGATGCCGCATATCCGGCCATCGCCTTGGTCTGGGTCAGGTGGTTCACCCCGGAAGCGGCGAAGAGGCCGATGAACAGCAGACGGCCGATGAGCACCAGCACATCCATGATGACCTCCGTAGAGCATCAGGTTGTCCTTTTTGTGGCTCGTGCTCTCATAAAGACCATTAACCGGCCCGGCCTATTCCGCCACGGCACCCCACACTCTCCCCGGCCCCCGTGATCGGACAGCCCGTAGGCTGGCCGGATGTCCCGCGTGTCCGAAGCCGCCACGACCGAGGTGCCGGTCGCCGAGGAGCCGGTCGCCGAGCCGCCGGCAGCCGAGCCGCCGGCAGCCGAGCCGCCGGCAGCCGAGCCGCCGGTCGCCGTCTGGGCGGCGCTGAAGCGGCCGGGCCGCTTCCTCGCCTCCTGGTGGCCGTGGCGCTGCTGGGCGTACCTCGGCAGCGGGATCCTCCTCGGGTACGGGGTCCTGCTCGCACTGGCGCTGCTCCTCGGGCTGGGAGTACTGCTGGCCGTGGCCGGGATCGGGCTGCTCCTGCTGCTCGGCGCGGTGGCCGGCGCAGTACCGCTCGGGCAGTTCGAGCGGTGGCGGCTGCGGTGGGTGGAGCCCGCCCCGGTGCCGGATCCGCACACCTCGCTCGCCGGGGCCGGCACCGCCGCCTGGCTGCGGACCCGGCTGCGCGAGCGGGCCACGTGGCGGGAGCTCGGGTACGCGGCCCTGCTCGGGCCGGTGTTCGCCGCGGCCGGCTTCGGGGTCGTCACACTGCTCGCCTTCTCGCTGATGCTCGTGGCGAGCCCGGTCATCGTGTGGGCCCTTGCCCCGGAGACCGTGATGCTGATCCCCGGCAGGCCGGTCTCCGGACCGCTGGAGGCCCTGGGCGGTACCGCCGTCGGGCTCGCCGGGCTCGTGGTGGCCGCGTACGCGGGAGGGCTCCTCGCAGGGGCTCAGGTGAAGACCGCGCGGCTGCTGCTCGGAGCGCGCGAGGAGGACGCCCGGGTGCTGGAGCTGACCCGCTCCCGGGTCCGCCTCGTGGACGCCTTCGAGGCCGAACGGCGGCGGATCGAACGGGATCTGCACGACGGGGCCCAGCAGCAGCTGGTCGCCCTGAGCATGACCCTCGGGCTCGCCGAGCTGGAGCTGCGCAGGGTGCCACAGGCCGCCGACGCGGCCGGGCTGGTGGCCCGGGGCCGCGGCGAGGCACGGCTGGCCCTGGAGCAACTGCGGGACCTCGTACGGGGGATACACCCGCAGGTGCTCACCGACCACGGGCTCGCTGCGGCCGTCGCGGAGGTCGCGCTGCGCCATCCCGTGCCGGTGACCGTGGACCTGGACGTGCCCCGGCTGCCCGAACCGGTGGAGATCACGGCGTACTTCACCGTCACCGAGGCCTTGGCCAACGCGGCCAAGCACAGCGGGGCCTCGCACATCGGGATCGCCGGTAAGGTCGACGGGGGCCGGCTGACTCTCTCCGTCACCGACGACGGCCGCGGCGGGGCGGATCCCGGCGCGGGAGCGGGCCTGGCGGGTCTCGCGGACAGGGTGGCGATGTTGCAGGGCAGGCTGGTGGTGTCCAGTCCGGTGGGCGGTCCGACCGAACTCAGGGTGGAGGTGCCGTGCTCCGGCTGATCCTCGCGGAGGACTCCGTCCTGCTGCGCGCCGGGCTGACGGAACTCCTCACCCGCAGCGGCCACCGCGTCCTCGCCGCCGTCGGCGACGCCGAGGAGCTGATCCGGGCGGTGGAGGCCGAACGGCCCGACGCCGTCGTCACCGATGTCCGGATGCCGCCCGGCTTCCGCGACGAGGGCCTGCGCGCCGCCCTCGAACTGCGCTCCCGGGACGGCTCGTTGCCGGTGCTCGTGCTCTCGCAGTACGTCGCCACGGCGTACGCGACCCAGCTGCTCACCGCCGGCCCGGCGGCAGGCGGCCCGGCAGGGCTCGGCTACCTGCTCAAGGACCGCGTCGGTGAGGTGGCGGAGTTCCTCGACGCCCTCGAACGGGTCGCCGGGGGCCAGACGGTCATCGACCCCGAGGTGGTCCGGGTCCTGCTGGGCCGGCAGGCGGCGGACCGACCGCTCGCCCGGCTCACCCCGCGCGAACGCGAGGTGCTGGCCCTGATGGCAGAGGGCCTCAACAACCAGGCCCTGGCGGCCCGGCTGTTCGTCACCGAGGCGGCCGTCGTCAAACACGCGAGCAGCATCTTCATGAAGCTGGACCTCGACCCGACCGAGGGCAACCGGCGCGTCCTGGCCGTGCTGGCCCACCTGCGGGGCGCGGAGGGCTGAGTCCCTTCCCCTCCCCCTCCGGAATCCGGCCGGGAAATTCAGGCGCGGCGGCCTCGGACCGCATGCCGGGAATCCGTCTCGGCCCCGCCCCTGACGTACTGACCGGCGGAGCCGGCCACGATGCGGGAGAACCCGGGGGTGGTCACCGACCTCGCCCAGACCACCAGCAGCACCGGTAGTGCCAGGTAGCCGAAGCGCCCGGCCGGGGCCAGCAGGAAGGCCAGCGTGAGGCCGGTCGCGAGGCGGTCGGCCGCCGCCACCAGCGTGCGCGGCGGCCGCAGCGCCAGCGAGAGCGCGACCGCAAGGCCGCCCACCGCGAGCAGAGCCACCGTCAGCCACCAGCCCCAGGTGCCCAGTTCGGCCAGCAGGTGTCCCGGCAGCGGGCTGCTCGCCGGGGTGGGTACCTCCGCGCGGCCGGTCGGGAAGGCGAACACCTGCCGTACCGTCTCGGCAGGCTGGAGCAGCGCGCTCGGCAGCACCAGTGCGGCCGTGCCGAGGGCCGCCACCACAGCGCAGCGGACCGCCGCGCGCCCGCCCCGGCAGGCCGCGAGCAGGGCCACCGCCACGGCGACCGCGGGCAGCGCCGTCCATTTCAGCGCGCACGCCCCGGCGAGGGCCGCCCCGGCCAGGACCGGCCGTCCCGCAGCGGCCGCCGCCAGCGCCAGGCAGCACAGCCCGGCCAGTGGCAGGTCCACGCCGCTCACCGCCAGCGGCAGCGCCACCACCGGCGAGGCCACCAGCACGGGCACCAGGGGCGACCGCGGCCCGCCGAGCAGGCGGCGCCCGGCCCACATCCCGCCGAACAGGACCGCCGCGCACCAGATCCGGGCGTCGCCCAGCCGTCCCAGCACCGTGTGCGGGATGCCGAGGGCCGCCATGCCCGGCAGGTACGGCGTGTACTCGTCCACTCCGGCGGGGCGGTCCACGTACATTCGGCCGGTCTCCAGCAGCAGCCGTCCGGACCGTTCGACGACCATCACCTCGGACTGCCCCCGGCCGGTCAGCACCAGCCACAGCAGCGGGACGGCTACGGCTCCCACGAGGGCGGCCGCGACGGCGGCCCGCGGCCGCCGGGCGGTGAGCGCCGCGGCGCACAGGTAGCCGGCCGCCGCGCACCAGCCCCACAGCCGGTGCGGTGCCAGTGAGGAGAAGAGCGGGAAGGACAGCGCCCAGGCGGCCGCCGCGAGCCAGCCGGTTGCCCGAAGGGCGGGACGGACACTACGGGAAGGGGTCATGGGCCCATTCCAGCCGCGTGCCCCCGGCCGGGTCTGCCCACCCAGGTGGACACTTCGGGGTCGGGTTTCCCCTACCTCGCCGTGCCCGCGTGCGGGCCCGGGGGTACGGCGAAGGGGCGCGACCCGAAGGTCGCGCCCCTTGGCTCGGACGGGGAGAGGTCAGCCGGCCTCGGTGCCGCCGAAGCGCTCGCGGTAGGACTCCAGGTCCTCCTCGGTGATCCGCGCGAAGAGCACCGGCGGCACGGTGAACGGCGTGCCCGCCGGGACCGCGTCCAGGGACCTGGCCTGCTCCGGGGTGATCCACGTCGCCGTGTCGTCGGCGAGCGCGAACGCGGAGCGCATGACGCGCGCCGAGGCCGGGATGAACGGCTCCGAGACCACCGAGTAGAGGTGGATCAGGTTCATCGCGGTGCGCAGCGTGAGCGCCGCGCCGTCCAGGTCGGTCTTGACCTCCAGCCAGGGGGCCTTCTCGTCGAGGTACGCGTTGCCGGCGGACCACAGGGCGCGCAGCGCGGCCGCGGCCTTGCGGTACTGGAGGGACTCCATGTGGCCCTCGTACTCGGCCAGCAGCTCGGCGATCTGCTCGCCCAGCTTGGCCTCGACCTCGCCGGCCGGGCTGCCCGCCGGGACCTCGTCGCCGAACTTCTTGCGGGAGAAGGTCAGCACGCGGTTGACGAAGTTGCCGAGGGTGCCGCCGAGGTCCTTGTTGACCGTGGCGGTGAAGTGCTCCCACGTGAAGGACGAGTCGTCGGACTCGGGCGCGTTGGCGATGAGGAAGTAGCGCCAGAAGTCGGCCGGCAGGGTCTCCAGCGCCTGGTCGGTGAAGACGCCGCGCTTCTGCGAGGTGGAGAACTTGCCGCCGTAGTACGTCAGCCAGTTGAAGGCCTTGACGTAGTCGACCTTCTTCCAGGGCTCGCGGGTGCCGATCTCGGTGGCGGGGAACATCACCGTGTGGAACGGGACGTTGTCCTTGGCCATGAACTGCGTGTAGCGCACGTCCGCGGCCTCGTACCACCAGGACTTGTAGTCGCGGGTGGCCGGGTCGGCGTCCGCCCATTCCTTGGTGGAGGCGATGTACTCGATCGGGGCGTCGAACCAGACGTAGAAGACCTTGCCGTCGGCGGCCAGCTCGGGCCACGTGTCGGCCGGGACCGGGACGCCCCAGTCGAGGTCGCGGGTGATCGCGCGGTCGTGCAGGCCCTCGGTCAGCCACTTGCGGGCGATGGAGGAAGCCAGCTGCGGCCACTCCTCCTCGTGCTCCGCGACCCAGGCCTCGACCTCGTGCTGGAGCTTGGACTGGAGGAGGAAGAGGTGCTTGGTCTCGCGGACCTCGAGCTCGGTGGAGCCGGAGATGGCCGAGCGGGGCTCGATCAGGTCCGTGGGGTCGAGGACGCGGGTGCAGTTCTCGCACTGGTCGCCACGGGCCTTGTCGTAGCCGCAGTGCGGGCAGGTGCCCTCGACGTAGCGGTCCGGCAGGAAGCGGCCGTCGACCGGCGAGTAGACCTGCCGGATCGCACGCTCCTCGATGAAGCCGTTCTTCTGCAGCTGGCGCGCGAAGTGCTGGGTGATCTCCGCGTTCTGCTGCGAGGAGCTGCGGCCGAAGTAGTCGAAGGACAGCTCGAAGCCGTCGTAGACCGCCTTCTGGGCGTCGTGCGCCTGCGCGCAGAACTCGGCGACCGAGACGCCGGCCTCCTTGGCGGCGAGCTCGGCGGGGGTGCCGTGCTCGTCGGTGGCGCAGATGTAGAGGACGTCGTGGCCGCGCTGGCGGAGGTACCGGGAGTACACATCCGCCGGAAGCATCGACCCGACCATGTTGCCCAGGTGCTTGATCCCGTTGATGTAGGGAAGCGCGCTGGTGATCAGGTGTCGAGCCATCCTCGGATGCTCCATTTCATCTATGCGGTGACAACGTGCCGTGACGGATTGTGATGCGGTTCATCGTATCGAACCGCCGAAAGGCCACGTGCCGCATTTTTTCGGGGTGGACGTAACGCAAAAGCGAGGGAAGTGACCTCTCCGTCACGGCCCTCGCAGTGGGCCCATGCTACAGCCGGACCGGATCACCGCGGACCGGTGTCCGGGGTTCGGCCGGGCGGCCCCGCCCGGCGGTCGTCCTGGCTGGTCACACGGCGTACGCCGGTGCATGGCGGCCCGGCTTGGCCCCGGCATATGCGTACGCGCGGACTGGGCCCGCGCACGGTCGAAGTCGGTCACGCGCCGATCATCACCGAACGTAATCTCTCGACGTCTCTCTTCTGCGCCCCCCGGGTGCGCTCGCACTGCCAGGCTGTCCGCGCACAGGGGATGAGGTGAGGTGGAACGGTGAGCGATGGCGGACCAGAGGAGTCCGGTGGGGCCGTGGGACTGCCCAGCCGACGGCGGCGGCCGACGCCCATGAGTCAGTGGGACCCGACGGCACGCCTGTCGTACTGGGCCTTCCACGCCAACCGGCGGCCCTCGTACATGCGTTTCGCGTACCTGCAGCTGGGCTCCGACACGGCTGCCGAGGACGCGGTGGACGCCGCCTTCGACTCGATCATGAACGAGTGGTTACGCATGCTCCACATGGACCGGCTCGACGCCTACGCCTGGACCATCCTCAAACAACGGCTGGTCGACCGGCAGCAGCGGCGCAGCACCTGGCCCGAACCGATGGACATCAGCGCCTTCGAGGCCGCCCTCAAGGAGGCCCACGCCGACCAGTACGAGGTGCTGACCGACACCATCCGCTTCTACTCCGCCGTGTCCCGGCTCGCCGAGCGCCAGCGCGACGCCGTGCTGCTGCGGTACGGGCTCCAGTGCACCCCCGGCGAGGCCGCCTCCGTGATGGGCGTCGACGAGGCCACCGTCCGCTCGCAGCTCGGCCAGGCCCACCGGCGGCTCGCCCGCCTGCTCGACACCTCCGCCGAATCATGAGGCGGCGCGAGGGCAGGGAGGAGCGCGGCGACGCCACCCGCCGCTCCCTGGCCGAATTCCTGACCCGGGCCGGGGTCCGCGACCGGTACCCGCACTACGACCTGGGCGCTGCCGAGGCGCGGCTGCTGCGCGCCGCCCGGGGGCAGGCCGCCGCGGCGCCCTCCCGGCGCCGGGCGTACGGGTGGAGCGACCCCGCGCGGGACTGCCCGCTCGACTCCGAACGGGCCCGGCGCGACCTGAAGGCCGTCTGCCTGGCCGCCGTGTGCACCCCGAAGGCCGAGGCGCAGCTGACGGCCTTCGTGGAGAGCGGGCACACCGATCTGGCCGGGGCGGTCGTCTTCGGCTGTCTGCTGCACCTGGCCGGGCTGCGCGAAGGGGCCCGCTTCTGGTGGCAGTTCGCGGCCGGGTCCGGGCGGGCGCGGACCGCGCCCGCCGCGTACTGCCTGTTCCTCGACCACTCCCGGCGCGGGGAGCACCACGACGCGCGGATCTGGGCGCGCGAGCTGGGCCGGCGCGGCTTCCGGCCGAGCGGCCGGCGGGATCTGCGCGAGGTGCGGCTGTGCGCGCAGGCGACGGTCCTGCGTTACGTCGACCAGCTCGACGATCCCGATCTGGGCCAGGTGCCGGTGCCGAGGCCCGGACTGCCCTCGGTGCTGGATGCGTTCCGGCCGGCGCCCCCGGTGGTGGCGCAGTCCCCGGAGCGGACCGGGCTGGGCGCGGGGCCGCTGCGGCATCCCGCGCTGGCGTCGGCGGCACGCGACGGCCGCGCTCGGGCCGGGACGAGCGAGGCCTTGGCGCAGGCGCGGCGCGCGCTGGCCGTCGTACGGGTCCTCGAGAGGCATCCGCTGGGGGTACGGGCCGGCCAGCTGGGGCGGGAGGCCGGTCTGGCGGAGGCGGAGCTGCGGCCGCTGCTCGCGATGCTGTGCGAGGAGGAGTACGCGTACCGGCCGGGCGCGGGCGTGTACGCGCGCGGGCCCGCCCTCGACCGGCTCGCCGCCCCCGGCGGCAGCGGGCTGGCGGGCCAGCTGCAGCGCACCCTGGCCCTGGCCCGGGACAGCGCGGGCGCCGCCGTGTACCTGAGCAGGTATGCCGAGGGGGAGGTCAGGATCACCCAGATGGCCGACGGGCCGGGGGCACCGCCGGTGCAGGAGTGGGTGGACTTCAAGACCGCGGCGCACGCCAGCGCCGTCGGCAAGTGCCTGCTGACCCAGCTCGACCACGACCGCCGCCGCGACCATGTCGCGCGGTACCGGCCGGCCCGGTTCACCCCTCGGACGATCACCGACAGCCGGGTCCTGTTCAGCGCCCTCGACGCGCTGGCTCCGGGCGCACCGGTCTTCGACCTGCGCGAGTACTCCCCGGGTGTGGTGTGCTCCGCGGTGCCGATCGCGACCGGCGACGCCGCCGGGAGCCTCGCGCTGTCGCTGCCCGCGAACCGCGCCCACCGGCTGCCCGAGGCCACCGAGGCCCTGCGCCGCAAGGCCGTCCCGGTGCTCCTGGCGCTGCTCCTGTCGGGTGCGATCCCCCCGGACGCCCCGGCTGCCCCGGACCACCCGGACGCCGCACACGCCCCGGACGCCGGCGGCGCCCCCACGACCACCCCCCTCTCCCGTCCGTCGCACGTCACTCCGGAGACCCTCCGCCACCTCCGCAGCCTCTTCCGCACCCCGCTGACCCGCGCCACGCCGTCCCCGGCCGGTCCCCACCTGGTCAGCGACACCGCGTCGGAGGCGGCGTACTTCTTCGGCCCCCTCCCGGAGTCCGGCCCGCCCCGCCTGGCCCTCCCCCTCACCTTCGCCCCCCTCACCCCGGGCAGCCTCCCCCAGTCCGAAGGCCTCCTGATCCTGGGCACCTGACCCGGCCCTGCCGGGACCGCCGGGACCGTCCGGCTCCCGGCCGGGGGTCAGGCGGGGCGGGTGAGGCGGTCTGCGCCCGAGAGGATCGCGGCCGCCAGTGCCTCCGCCGCCTGCGAGCTCCGCTCGCCCCGCAGCAGCGCGAACTCCACCGAGCCGAGGTCGGGCAGCCCCGGCACCCGGACCAGCCCCGGCGGGATCAGCCCCCGCGTGTGCGCCATCACGCCCAGCCCCGCCCGCGCCGCCGCGACCAGCCCGCTCAGGCTGCCGCTCGTGCACGCGATCCGCCACTCCCGCCCGTCCCGTTCCAGCACCTCCAGCGCCCGGGCCCGGGTGATCCCCGGCGGCGGGAAGACGATCAGCGGCACGGGCCGGTCCGGGTCGACCCGCAGCCCCTCCGCGCCGATCCACACCATCCGGTCGCGCCACACCAGCCGGCCCCGCTCGTCCCCCGGGCCGCGCCGCTTCGCCAGGACGAGGTCGAGCCGCCCCGCGTCCAGCCGTTCGTGCAGGGTCCCGGACAGCTCGACGGACAACTCCAGGTCCACCTCGGGATGCTCGTGCCGGAACCCCTCGAGGATCTCCGGCAGCCGGGTCAGCACGAAGTCCTCCGACGCCCCGAACCGCAGCCGCCCCCGCAGGCGCGTCCCCGTGAAGTAGGCCGCCGCCCGCTCGTGCGCCTCCAGGATGGTCCGGGCGAAGCCCAGCAGCGCTTCTCCGTCCTCCGTCAGCTCCACGCTGTGCGTGTCCCGGAGGAAGAGCTGCCGCCCCGTCGCCTCCTCCAGCCGCCTCACGTGCTGGCTGACCGTGGACTGCCGGACGCCGAGCCGGCCGGCGGCCTGGGTGAAGCTGAGCGTCTGGGCCACCGTGAGGAACGTGCGCAACTGGACGGGGTCGTACATGGCGGGCATGGCTCCCATGCTCCCACGGCCATCACGAATCGCAATGACAGTAAGTGCGGTGTGCAGGTTTCCCGATCACCGGCCTGAGCGCCACGATGAGGAGGCACCCGGGGCCCGCCCCCGCCCCGCCCCGCCACCACCACGACAGCAGGAGAGCTCCGTACATGCGCCGCCCGCAGATACCTTCCCGGCTGCCCCTGGACCCGTACGTCCTGGCCCTCCTCGGCACCGTCGGCCTCGCCGCGCTGCTGCCCGCCCGCGGGCCGGCCGGCTCCGTCGCCGAGGGCGCGGCCACCGGGGCCGTGACCCTGCTCTTCTTCCTCTACGGCGCCCGGCTGTCCACCCGGGAGGCTCTCGACGGCCTGCGCCACTGGCGGCTCCACCTGACCGTGCTGGCCTGCACCTTCGTCCTCTTCCCGCTGCTCGGCCTGGCCGCCCGCGGGCTGGTCCCCACCCTCCTCACGCCCCCGCTCTACGGCGGACTGCTCTTCCTGTGCCTGGTCCCCTCGACCATCCAGTCCTCGATCGCCTTCACCTCGATCGCCCGCGGCAACGTCCCCGCGGCGATCTGCGCGGGCTCCTTCTCCAGCCTCATCGGCATCTTCCTCACCCCGCTCCTCGCCGCCGGCCTGCTCGGCAGCGGCGCGGGCGGGTTCTCCCCCGACTCCCTCGTCAAGATCGTCCTCCAGCTCCTGCTGCCCTTCCTGCTGGGCCAGCTGCTGCGCCCCCGGGTCGGCGGATTCCTGGTCCGGAACAAGAAGGTCCTCGGCCTCGTCGACCGCGGCTCGATCCTGCTCGTCGTCTACGCCGCCTTCAGCGCGGGCATGGCCGCCGGGATCTGGCACCAGGTCAGCGTTCCGCGCCTGGCCGCACTGATGGCGGTGGAGGCCGTACTGCTCGCCGTCATGCTCCTGGTCAGCTGGTACGGGGCGAAGCGGCTCGGGTTCGGCCGGGCGGACCGGATCGCCATCCAGTTCGCCGGGTCGAAGAAGAGCCTCGCGGCCGGACTGCCCATGGCCAGCGTGCTGTTCGGGCCCCAGGCGAGCCTCGCGGTGCTGCCGCTGATGCTGTTCCACCAGATGCAACTGATGGTGTGTGCTGTGCTGGCGCGCCGCCGCGCCCGGGACGCCGGGGCCGCAACGGGCTGCGAACTGCCCGCCGGACATGTGGTGGAGGTCTCCCCCGGGGCCCAACACCCCGCGCCGCGGGCCCGGTAACGTGCGGCGGTGACCTGGATTCGCCCGCTCGCCGCCCACGCCGAACGCCCCTGCACCCTCGTGGTCTGCCGCGGCTGCTGCTGCGGGGACCCCCGCAAGAACCCCGGCTCCGACCACGCCGGCCAGCTGGCCCGGCTGCGTGAGGCCGCCGCCGCGTCGGGGGGCCGGCTGGCCGTCCGTACGAGCGACTGCCTCGGGCCGTGCGCGCAGGCCAATGTCATCGTGGTCCAGCCCACCACCGAGGCCCGCCGGCGGGGCGCCCGCGCGGCCTGGTTCGGCTGGGCCCTGGACGACACCGCGACCGACGAGGTCATCGCGTGGGCGGAATCCGGCGGCCCGGGCGTCACCCCGGTCCCGGCGACCCTGGACCTCCACCGCATCGACCCGCCCGAGCCCAAGCCCAGGCCGGAAGCCAAGCGCCGCACCCGCCGGGGCCGCTGACCGCAGGACCGGAAGACCTCAGGACCGCAAGCCGCAGGAGCGGACCGCGGGAGCGCCCGGGGAGAACCGCTACAGGGTGATCCGTTCCTCGCCCGCGTAGATGTTCATGTTCTGCCCGCGCAGGAAGCCGACCAGGGTCAGGCCCGACTCCAGGGCCAGGTCCACGGCCAGCGAGGACGGCGCCGAGACGGCGGCCAGGATCGGGACGCCCGCCATCACCGCCTTCTGTGCGAGCTCGAACGAGGCCCGGCCGGACACCAGCAGCACCGCGCCCGCCAGCGGGAGGAGGCCGGCCTGCAACGCCCGGCCGACGATCTTGTCGACGGCGTTGTGCCGGCCGACGTCCTCCCGCAGGTCCAGCAGCTCGCCCTGCGGGGAGAACAGCCCGGCCGCGTGCAGGCCGCCGGTGCGGTCGAACACCTTCTGCGCCGCGCGGAGCCGGTCCGGCAGCTCGCCGAGGAGCTCCGCGGGAATCCGTACGGTGTCTTCGGCCGCGCTCCGCCGGAGCGGGAAGCGGGTCGCCGTGCGCACCGCGTCCAGGCTGGCCTTTCCGCACAGGCCGCAGGAGGAGGTGGTGTAGACGTTCCGTTCGAGCGTGATGTCCGGCACCGGGACCCCGGGCGCGAGCTGCACGTTGACCACGTTGTAGGTGTTCGAGCCGTCCTCCGTCGCCCCCTCGCAGTAGGTCACGGCTTGTACGTCCGACGCGGAGGCGAGCACGCCCTCGCTCACCAGGAAGCCCACCGCCAGCGCGAAATCGTCGCCGGGGGTGCGCATCGTGATGGCGAGCGGTTTGCCGCTCAGCCGTATCTCCAGCGGCTCCTCGGCGACCAGCGTGTCCGGGCGGACCCCGCTCACCCCGTTCCGCACCCGGATGACACGACGGCGCTCGGTGACCCGTCCCATGGTGATCAGCCCGCCCGTTCTGTCCTCGTCGCGCACCTCGTCGTGCAGCTGACGAGCCCATTCTCCCGGATCGCCGTTCCAGGGTGCTCCCGGCAGGAAGATCCTCCGGAATCTCCAAATTCAGGGCAGGTAATCCTGTTGGGTCACGTGCACATGTACCCACCAGTAGCAGGTCAAGCTGGGTGATCCTGACTTCCGTACGAGGGGGGACCCCGCCCATGACCGGTTCACGCGTGGTGGCGCTAGGGCACTACCAGCCCGCGAAAGTGATCACCAACGAGGACCTCGCGGCGATGGTCGACACCAACGACGAGTGGATCCGCTCCCGGGTCGGCATCAAGACCCGGCACATGGCGGGCCCCGACGAACCGGTGGACGAGCTGGCTTTCCAGGCCGCGGGCAAGGCCCTCGCCGGCGCCGGCCTGTCCCCCGACGACATCGACCTCGTCCTGGTGGCCACCTCCACCGCGATCGACCGTTCGCCCAACATGGCGGCCCGCGTCGCCGCCAAGCTGGGCATGGGCGGCAGCCCGGCCGTGATGGACCTCAACGTCGTCTGCTCGGGCTTCACCCACGCCCTGGCCACCGCCGACCACGCGATCCGGGCCGGCTCCGCCACCCGCGCCCTGGTCATCGGCGCCGACAAGATGACCGAGATCACCGACTGGACCGACCGCACCACCTGCGTGCTGACCGGCGACGGTGCGGGCGCGGCCGTGGTCGAGGCCAGCGAGGAGCCGGGCATCGGCCCGGTCCTGTGGGGTTCGGTCCCGGAGATGGGCCACGCCGTCCGGATCGAGGGCTCCCCGCCGGTCTTCGCCCAGGAGGGCCAGTCCGTCTACCGCTGGACCACCAGCCAGCTCCCGCCGCTCGCCCGCAAGGTGTGCGAGAAGGCCGGGGTCGCCCCCGAGGAGCTGGCCGCCGTCGTCCTGCACCAGGCGAACCTGCGGATCATCGAGCCGCTCGCCGCGAAGATCGGCGCCGTCAACGCGGTCGTCGCCCGCGATGTCGTGGACTCGGGCAACACCTCGGCCGCCAGCATCCCGATGGCCCTCTCGAAGCTGGTCCAGCGCGGCGAGATCCCCACCGGCGCCCCGGTCCTCCTCTTCGGCTTCGGCGGCAACCTCTCGTACGCGGGCCAGGTCATCCGCTGCCCGTAGCGGCTGCCGTGGCGGCCGGGGCCCAGCGGGCCTCGGCTCCCAGCGCGGCCAGGAGGACGAGGACCAGCGCCAGCAGCTGCCAGAGCCCGGTGGTGGCCGTGCCGACGGGGACGGTGGCCAGGACGAGCACCAGCGCCGCCGCCCGGAACCGGGCCGGGCCGATCCCGAGCACGGCCCGGAAGGCCAGGTCCCCGGCCAGGTAGACGGCGACCCCGCCCGCGAGGACGAGTGCCGGGCCCGTGTCCAGGTGCTCGCCCAGATGTCCGATGGTCTTCTTGACGCCGGCCGCGAAGGCGGCGATGCCGAGCAGCATGGGCAGGAAGGCGTAGTAGTACGCGCGCATCGCCAGATTGAAACGCTTCTCCGGCGGGGCCTCGGCGAAGACCTGCTCGGCCCGGCCCTCGTCGCGTACGAAGCACATCCACCACAGCGCGGACGCGAGGGCGAGCGCCAGGAGAGCCCCTGCGACGATCCCCACGGACAGCGGCAGCGAGCCGACCCCGATGCCGATCGCGATCACGGACTCGCCGAAGACGATGATCAGCAGCAGCCCGTGCCGCTCCACGAGGTGCGCGGAGCTCATGCCGCCGAGCTGGTCGCCGAGGGTCGTCACCCCGGTCGCGTCCCGGGCGGAACCGATCGGCTCCGCCCCGCTCGCCGCGGCCCGCTGGACCAGCTGAGGCACGACGAACTGGATCAGCAGCGCGAGCGTCCACAGCGCCCGGGCGGGCGGTCCGTCGAAGAACCCGGCGGCCAGCACCGACAGCGCGCACAGCACGTTGGGCAGCGCGAACCAGATCACGCCGAACCCGTGCGCCTGCGTGAAGAGGGCGCTGTGCACGAGGACGACGCACAGGTATCCGATCCCGAAGGCGACCCCGCCGGCCCCGAAGGCCGTCGGCACCGCCAGCGCGCACACCAGGAACGCCCCCATGGCCAGGATCAGCAGCACCCTGCGCACGGTCCGGTCGGGCGGCACCTGGTTGGTCAGGTGGGCGTAGCCGCCGTACATCCAGAACAGCACGGTGAAGATCACCAGCATCTGGCCCGCGCCCCGGAAGCTGATGTCGTCCGCCAGGAGCACGGTCAGCTGGGTGATGGTGAAGACGAAGACGAGGTCGAAGAAGAGCTCCAACGTGCTGACGCGGTGCTGGGTTTCCATGCGCGACTCATACCAGCAACGGGGGGCGCCCCGGGGGTGTGCGACCTGAGATGTACGCGGATCCCGCCCGGTGGAGGGACGCGCCCGCCCCGGGCGGGGCCGGAGGATGAAGGCACGCACGCCATCCGCCGCCGAGGGAAGCGAACGCCGCATGATCCGCAGGTCCGTCATCCTGACCACCGCCGCAGTCGTCTCGGCCGTGGGGCTCGCGACCGTGGTCGCCCTCCCGGCCGCGGCCGACTGGTACGGGAACCGCCACCAGGAGGCGGGCACGTACGCGACGGGCGCCGAGGCGAAGACGGCGCGGGCCTCGGTCCCGCGCTGGCTGGCGGACGACGCGACGTCGGTGCGGTACGCGATGAAGACGACGGGCGGCGACCGCCTGCTGACGGCGACCCTGCCGGACGAACGGCTCCCGACCGCGTGCACGACGGAGCCGCGGCCGCACGCGCAGGAGGTCCCGCTCGCGGAGGACTGGTTCCCGAAGGACGCCCGGGGGAAGGCCACCGCGCGCTGCGGCCTGTACTACGCCTACATGGACGGCACCACCCTCTACGCCTGGCAGCACAACGACGACTGGCTGAGGGCCGAGAGCACCGCGGCGGCCCGCTGACCCGCGAGACGCGGAGTCTCGCTACCCCCTCGGGGACATGCCTGCAGGTCAGCGTGCGGCCCGGGCCCGAATACCTGGTCGGAACCACCCCGATCCTTTGCTATTGTTGTCCTTGTCGCCGCGGGAAACCGGGGCCGACCACCTGGTCCGGGTGGCGGAATGGCAGACGCGCTAGCTTGAGGTGCTAGTGCCCTTTATCGGGCGTGGGGGTTCAAGTCCCCCCTCGGACACAAAACAAAAACCCCACTTCGGTGGGGTTTTTTGCGTTGGGGGTGCGGTGGCCTTGCGTTGTCCGGCTCGGGCGGCGGGGGTGTATCCGGTTGTGCGGCATCATGGGGCGCCACGGGGTCGGAGGGGAAGCAACGTGTCGCACGACGGGCCGGACAGCAGCATCGTGATCGCCGGGCGGTACCGCCTGGAGAAGCGGTTGGGCAGAGGCGGCATGGGGACCGTCTGGCGGGCCTCCGACGAGCTCCTCGGGCGGCCCGTCGCCGTCAAGGAGCTCCACGTCGACGGGGGTGCGGACGCCAGGGCCGCGTTGCGGGAGGCCCGGACCGTCGCCCAGGTCAGGCATCCGCACGTCGTCGTCGTGCACGACGTGGTGGAGCACGACGGGCGCCCCCACATCGTCATGGAGCTCGTCGACGGCGGCTCGCTGGCCGACCGGCTCGGCTCCGAAGGGCCGCTCACCCCTGCCGAGACCGCGCGGACCGGGCTGGCCCTGCTCGGCGCCCTGACCGCGGCGCACGCGCGCGGGGTGCTCCACCGGGACGTCAAGCCGGCCAACGTCCTCATGGAGGACGGGACAGGGCGGGTGGTGCTCACCGACTTCGGCATCGCGCGGCTCGCCGGGTCCACCACCATCAGCGAGACCGGCGCGTTCGTCGGCTCGCCCGAGTACACCTCGCCCGAGCGCATGCAGGGAGCCGCCGCGGGACCCGAATCCGACCTGTGGTCGCTCGGCGTCCTGCTGTGCGCGGCGCTGACCGGCGAATCGCCCTTCCACCGCGATTCGCTCGGCGGGGTCCTGCATGCCGTCGTGTACGACGAGATCCGGCCGCCGGCGCAGGCGGGGCCGCTGGTTCCGGTCATCCGCGGCCTGCTGGAGCGCCTCCCGGAGCGGCGGATGGGGGCGGCGGAGGCCGAGCGGCTGCTGTCGGCCTACGTGAGCACCGGCAAGGTCCCCGTCGTCGCCGACCGGGTACCGGCACCGAGTCCGGCGACCGCGCCGCCGGCCGGGACCGCGTCCGGTGCGGGCGCCGCCGTCGGCTATTCACCGACCGAGCACGTCTCACAGCCGTCCGCCCCGGCCCGGCGGGCCCGGCCCGCCCTGCGGGCGGGGCTGATCGCCGCACTGTTCGCCGTCGCGGTCGCCGGCGCCGTGGCCGTCACCTCACAGTTCGGCGACCGGTCGGCGCACGGCGCGCGGGAGGCGACGCCGGCCGCCACCGCCTCCGGCTCGGGCCGGGCCTCCTCCGCCCCCGCCGACGCCAAGCCCGCGCAGACCCTCTCGCCGACGCCGGCCCCCGCCCGTACCGCGCCCCCGTCGGTGCCTGCACCGGCCAAGCCCGCGCCCGCCGGGTACCGGTCCGTGTCCGACCCGGCGGGCTTCAGCCTCGCCGTACCCGAGGGCTTCCAGCGCTCCACCGACGGCGAGCGGGTCTTCTACGTGTCGCCGGACGGGGCGTTCCGTATCGGCGTCAAGGTGAAGCCGGCGGTGTCCGACGGGCCGGTCGCCGTCATGCAGCTCGCGCACGCGAGCGGCCCGGCCACCAACCCCGGCTACCGCGACGGCACGGTCGTCCCGACCACGCACAACGGGCTGCCCGCCGCCCTCTGGGAGTTCACCTGGAACGGCTTCACCGCTGCCGAAGGCGCCCGGCACACCTTCGACGTCTGCTGGGACGAGAACGGGCGCCTGTACGACGTGTGGGTGTCCGCGCCGGTAGGCCGGCTCGCGCAGGCACGGAGCCACTTCGATGCGGCGCTGGACTCCTTCGTTCCGGGCGGGCCGGCGGCCGCGAACGGCTGAGCTCGCGCCCCGGTGCCTGCAGTCCGGTGCACGATCGGCGGGGCGCCCGGTGTTTCCGGGCCGTCGCCGCGGGGAGTGTCTCCCCGGACGGCCCTTCCGCACCTCCGGCCGGCCCTTCCCCAGCTCCCTGGGGAGGTCTTGTGGAGGTCTTCGCACGGTGATCAACCGCGGGGAGGCGTGGGGTAGCGTCGCCGCGCTGCGCGGAGAGGAGCGGGGCATGCGCGAGATCACCGTCCCACCAGTCGTTGTTGCGGCGCCCGTCGGCGGGCTCGCCGACGCCGTCTTCCGGCATGCCCAGGAGGATCCCGGCCGGGTGGTGCTCGGGCGCAAGGTCGACGGGGTCTGGCGGGACGTGACGTCCGGGGAGCTGGCCGCCGAGGTGCTCGCGCTGGCGAAGGGTCTGCTGGCCCAGGGGGTCCGGTTCGGGGAGCGGGTCGCCGTCATGTCCCGGACCCGGTACGAGTGGACCCTGTTCGACTTCGCCCTGTGGGCGGTCGGCGCCCAGCCCGTCCCCGTCTACCCGACCTCGTCCGTCGAGCAGGTGCACTGGATCCTGCAGGACTCCGACTGCACCGCCTGCGTCGTCGAGGACGAGGACCAGGCCATGACCGTCGGGTCCGTCATCGAGCGGCTCCCGCACCTGCGCCGGTTGTGGCAGCTCGACGCCGGGGCCGTCGAGGCGCTCGTCGCGGACGGCCGCGGGGTCGCCGACGACCTGGTGCACCGGCACCGCGCCGCGGTCACGCCCGACGCCGTCGCCACCGTGATCTACACCTCGGGGACCACCGGCCGCCCCAAGGGCTGCGTCCTCACCCACGGCAATTTCATGTACGAGGCCGACACGATGGTGGCCCGCTGGGAGTCCGTCTTCCAGGCCGGGCCCGGGGAGCAGCCCTCCACACTGCTGTTCCTGCCGCTCGCCCACGTCTTCGGGCGGATGGTGGAGGTGGCGGCCGTCCGGGCGCGGGTCAAGCTCGGGCACCAGCCGGTGCTGGCGGCCGCCGAATTGCTGCCGGACCTCGCCGCGTTCCGGCCGACGTTCGTCCTGGGGGTCCCGTACGTCTTCGAGAAGGTCTTCGCGGCAGCCCGCCGCAAGGCGGAGACGGAGGGGCGTACGGGCCCCTTCGACCGGGCGGTCGAGGCGGCCGTACGGTACGCGGAGGCGCGCGAGCAGAAGGCGTTCGGCATCGGGCCGGGCCCCTCGGCGGCGCTGCGCATGGAGCACCAGCTCTTCGAGAAGCTGGTGTACGGGAAGGTCCGCGAGGCGATGGGCGGGCGGGTGCGGCACGCCATGTCGGGCGGGTCGGCGATGGCGCGCCGCCTCGGGCTGTTCTTCGACGGGGCCGGGATCACGGTGTTCGAGGGCTATGGGCTGACCGAGTCCTGCGCGGCGGCCACCGCGAATCCGCCGGGCGCGACGAAGTACGGCACGGTGGGCCGGCCGATCCCGGGCAGTACGGTGCACATCGCCGACGACGGGGAGGTCTGGCTGCACGGCGGCCACATCTTCAGCGGGTACCTCAACGACCCCCGCGCCACCGAGGAGGTGCTGCGCGGCGGCTGGCTGGCGACGGGCGACCTGGGCCGGCTGGACGAGGACGGGTACCTCACCATCACCGGGCGCAAGAAGGAGATCCTGGTGACCTCCAACGGCAAGAGCGTCGCGCCGACCGCCCTCGAGGAGCGGGTGCGTTCCCATCCGCTGGTCGCGCAGTGCGTACTGGTGGGCAACGACCGGCCGTACGTGGCCGCCCTGCTCACGCTGGACATGGAGGGGATCGCGCACTGGCTGTCGATGAGAGGGCGCCCGCAGATGCCCGCGTCGCAGCTGGTCCACGACCCGGATCTGACGGCGGAGGTCCGGCGGGCGGTGGTGGCCGCGAACACGCTGGTCTCGCAGGCCGAGGCGATCCGCACCTTCCGGGTGCTGGCGGAGCAGTTCACGGAGGAGCAGGGTCTGCTGACGCCCTCGTTGAAGCTGAAGCGGCGGGCGATCGAGAAGGCGTACGCGACGGAGGTGGCGGCCCTCTACCAGCCCTGACGGCCCCGCGGACCAGCTACCTGACGATGCGTCACTTTACCTTCGCCGGTGATATTGACGATCCGTCAGCTCGGCCACAGAATGCGGGGATTCCGACCGGAGGGGATCCCACACATGCTGCGACCGATCCGCACCCTGGCCGCCGCGGCGGCGGCGCTCGCGCTCGTCTCCGCCTGCAACTCCGCCTCCGACAGCAGCTCCCCCGGCAAGCCCGACGCGGACGCGGCCGCCAACTTCCGCGGGGTGACCGACCGATCGATCAAGGTCGGCGGCATCGTCTCCATGACCAGTGCCAGCGGGTACAGCAAGAAGGACACCGACCTCGGGGCCAAGGCCCGCTACCTGAGGGCCAACGCCGAGGGCGGGATCAACGGGCGCAAGATCGAGTACCTGGGCGCGGAGGACGACGGCCAGGACCCCGCCAAGAACATGGCCGCCGCCCGCAAGCTCGTCCAGCAGGACAAGGTCTTCGCGATCTCCCCGATGAGCTCGGTCACCTTCTCCGGTGCCGACTTCCTGGAGCAGGAGAAGGTCCCCACCTTCGGCTGGGGCACCCTGCCCTCCTTCTGCGGGCCCAAGTACATCTACGGCTTCAACGGCTGCCTGGTCCCCTCCCCCGGCGGCACCCTGAACCAGACCTGGCCCGAGGGCATCGCCCAGATCCTCGGCGGAGCCAAGGGCAAGTCGGTCGCGGTCATCGCCAACGACAGCGACGCCGGGAAGTTCGGCATCCGCACCTTCCAGCAGGGCTTCGCGAGCGCCGGGTTCACGGTCTCGTACGCCAAGGCCTCGGTACCCGCGACGGCGGTGCCGAGCGACTGGTCGGCCTACGTGAAGGAGATCCTGGAGGGCAACGGCGGCAAGGGCCCCGACGCCGTCGTCTCGGTCATGCAGACCCCGAACAACATCGGCCTGTTCACGGCGCTCAAGCGCGCCGGGTACAAGGGCGTGCTCTCCGACCCCACCGACTACGACCCGGGGCTGCTCGCGAAGGACGCCACCAAACAGGCCCTCGACGGGGTGCACGTCCTGCTCCAGTTCGAGCCCTTCGAGTCGACGAGCCCGGCCATGGCCCGGTTCAAGGCGGACATCAAGGCCGCCTCGGGAGGCCAGGAAGTGCCCCTGAACATGCACATGTTGACCGGATACATGTCGGCGGACCTGTTCGTGGCCATCGCGCAGAAGGCGGGCAAGGACCTCACCGTCACACACTTCCAGAACGCCGCGCAGAGCTTCTCCGACACCGGCACCCTCGTCGGCGACCGGGCCGAGCCCAAGGGCCAGAAGGACAGCTTCGGCTGCGGGGCACTGGTCCAGCTGAAGAACGGGGCGTACGAGGTCTCCGTGCCGTTCAAGTGCCACGCCCCCATCCCCTTCAAGTAGGTCCGGACCCATGGGAGATCTGCTCGTCTTCGTCCTGAGCGGTCTGGTCTCCGGCGCCCTGTACGCACTGCTCGCCACCGGGCTGGTGCTGTCGTACTCGGCATCCGGGCTGTTCAACTTCGCGCACGGGGCCACCGCCTACCTGTGCGCGCTGACCTTCTACGAGGTGCACTCCGGGCTGGGCTGGCCCGCGGTCCCGGCGGCCCTGCTGGTGGTGTGCGTACTGGCCCCCGGGCTCGGGTGGGGGCTGGACCGGCTGATGTTCCGGCGGCTGGCGCGGGTCGGCGAGACCGCGCAGATCGTGGCCACGATCGGGCTGCTGGTCGCGCTGCCGGCGGCCGGGCTGTGGGCCGTCGAACTGCTGGGGGACGCGGGTGCGCCCGTGAAACCCGCGGAGAACCAGTTCGGACTGCCGGGGGTGGGACCGAGTCCGGCGAGGTCCTGGCAGCTCACGGAGGGCGTCGGCATCGACTCCGACCAGCTGATCACCTGGGTCGTGACCGCCGTCGTGGCGGTGGCCCTGTGGGTGCTGATGCGGCACACGCGGCTGGGGCTGCAGCTGCGGGCGGCCGTCGACAACCGCTCGCTGACCGAGCTGCGCGGTATCGGCGCCGACCGGCTGTCGTCGGTGGCGTGGATGATCGCGTCCGGGCTGGCGGGGCTGGCGGGGGTGCTGGCGACGCCGCTGCTGGGGCTGTCGGCGCACGACTTCACCCTGTTCCTGTTCGTTTCGGCGACGGCGGCGGTGCTCGGGCGGTTCGCTTCCGTACCGCTCGCGTTCGCGGGCGGGCTGGGGCTCGGGGTGCTGCAGAACCTGGTGGCCGGGTACGCGTCGTTCGCCGAGGGGATCACCGGGTTCCGGACGGCGGTGCCGTTCCTGATCCTGTTCGGCGGGCTGCTGGTACTGACCCGGCGGGCCCGGACGGCGGGGACCGCGGCCGTGGACGCGGCGCCCGTGGACCACCTGGCGGGGGCCTCGTGGGGGCGGCGGTGGGGGGTGTGGGCAGCGCTCGCCGGGGTGTTGTGCGTGGCTTTCTACACCGTGACGACGCCGTTCTGGAGCGGGCTGCTCGCGCAGGGGCTGGCCCTCGGGCTGGTGTTCATGTCCTTCACCGTGGTGACCGGGCTCGGGGCGATGGTGTCGCTGGCTCAGGGCACGTTCGTGACGGGGGCCGCGCTGGTGGCGGGGCTGCTGATGAGCCGGGGCTGGCCGTTCGTGGCGGCGCTGGCGGTGGGGACGTGCGTGGCGGCGCTGCTCGGGGCACTGGTCGCACTGCCGGCGCTGCGGCTGGGGGGTCGGACCTTGGCGCTGGCGACGCTGGCGCTGGCGTTCCTCGCGGACCAGGTGCTGTTCCAGCTGCGGTGGCTGCGGAACGGGGATTCCGGGTGGCCGGTCCCGCGGCCCGTGTTCGGCCCCGTGGACCTGGGGGACGACCGGGCACTGGGGGTGGCTCTGGTGGTGGTCGTCGCGGTGTGCGCGGCCGGGCTGAGCGCGCTGCGGAACTCGCCGTCGGGCCGGGCGATGCTGGCCGTGCGGTCGGCTCCGGCGGCGGCGATGGCCTCGGGGGTGTCCGTACTGCGCACGAAGCTGCTGCTGTTCACGCTGTCGGCGGGGCTGGCCGGGTTCGGGGGCGTCCTGGTGGCGTCGTACAACACCCGGATCACGGCGACGGACTTCACGGCGATGACGGGGCTGGTGTGGCTGGCGGTGGTGGTGGCCGCGGGGGTCCGGCGGCCGCAGTACGCGGTGGTGGCGGGGGTGGTCTTCGCGGTGGCCCCGCGGCTGCTGTCCGACTACGTGACGGAGTCCGCGCACCTGCCGGTGATCCTGTTCGGGCTGGCGGGACTGGCCTTGGCCAACGATCCGGACGGGTATTGCGCAGCCGTTCCGGTGCGGTTGGCCGTGCGGGCGGCCAGGGCCGGGGCGGCCGAGCCCCCGGGGGCTGCCGGGGCCGCCGAACCCGCGCGGGCTGCCGTGGTTGCCGGGCCGGACCGGGGCCCTGCGGGGCTCTCCCCCACCCCGCCCCTTCCCGAAACCGTGGCTCCGCCCCGGACCCCCGGGCGTCAAACGCCGGCCGGGCTGGATGGGCGGGCTGAATCAGCCTCGCCGGCGTTTGAGGCGCGGGGTCTGGGGCGGAGCGCCAGGGAACGGCGAAAGGTCGGGGTGGCGGACGGCCCCGCAGGGTCCGGCCCCGCCCTCGCGCTGCGCGGGGTCACCGCCGGGTACGACGGGGGGCTCGTACTGCACGGGGTCGATCTCGCCGTCCGGAAGGGGGAGATCCTCGCCGTGCTCGGGCCGAACGGGGCCGGGAAGAGCACCATGTGCCGGGTCGCCGCCGGACTCCTGCCCGCCGTGAGCGGAGCGGTCCTCGTGCACGGGCGCGACGCGACCCGCGACGGGCCCGTGCGCCGCTCGCGGGCCGGGGTGCTGCTCGCCCCCGAGGGGCGTGGCATCTTCCCGGCGCTGACGATCGAGGAGAACCTCGCGCTGTACCTCCGCGAAGCGGACGCGCGGACCGCCGTCTACGACCGGTTCCCCCGGCTCGGGGAGCGGCGGAACATCGCCGCGGGGGCGCTGTCCGGCGGGGAGCAGCAGATGCTGGCCCTCGCTCCGCTGCTGCAGCGCCCGCCGGAGGTGCTGGTCGCCGACGAACCCTCGCTGGGGCTCGCTCCCCGCGTCGTGGAGGAGGTGTACGCGCTGCTCACCGAGTTGCGCGACGCCGGCACCGCGCTGCTGCTGGTCGAGGAGAAGGCCGCCGGGATCCTCGGTGTCGCCGACACCGTCGCGTACCTCTCCCAGGGCCGGGTCTCCTGGTGCGGTCCGCGCGGCGAGGTGGAGGCCGACCGGCTCACCGCGGCCTATCTGGGGTTGGCGCGATGACGATGCCGTACGTACTGGAGGGCGCCGGAATCAGCGTCCGGTTCGGCGGGGTGAAGGCGCTCACCGGGGTGGACCTCGGGGTCCGCGCCGGCGAGGTGTGCGGGCTGATCGGGCCGAACGGGGCCGGGAAGACCACGCTGTTCGACGTACTGTCCGGGATCCGGCGGCCCGACCGCGGGCGGATGCTGCTCGACGGGGCGGACATCACCCGGCGCTCCCCGGTCTGGCGGGCCCGGCACGGGATGCGCCGGACGTTTCAGCGCCAGCAGCTGTTCGGGCAGCTCAGCGTGGCCGACAACGTGCTCGTCGCGCAGGAGTGGCGCGGTGGCGGGGGCGGGATCGCCGCCGACCTGCTCGGCTCCCCGGCCCGGCGCCGCCGGGAACGGGAGCGGCGGGAGCAGGGCGAGCGGGTGCTCGCCTCCTGCGGGATCGGCGCGCTGGGGACGGCGTACGCGGGCGGGCTGCCGGTCGGTCAGGCGCGGATGGTCGAGCTGGCCCGCGCGGTGGCCGATCCGCCGCGGGTGCTGTTGCTGGACGAGCCCGCGTCCGGGCTGTCGGCGCCCGAGCGCGAGCAGCTCGCGGCGGTCGTGCGGCGGCTGGCCGAGGAAGAGGGGTGCGCGGTGCTGCTGGTGGAGCACAACGTGGCCTTCGTGATGGAGCTCTGCACCCGGGTGGTCGTCCTGGACCTCGGCACGGTCCTCGCCGAGGGCACCCCCGCCGGGATCCGTGCCGATCCGCTCGTCCGGGAGGCCTATCTGGGTACGTCCTGACGGGGTGTCCGATCCCTCCGGCTCCTGGCGGGAATACGTCGCAGGGGCGGCCGGTTGTCGCCCCCCGTACCGGCCGACGATCCGAGGGAACAGCCAGACGTGAACCAGGTCCCCAGCATCAGACTCAACAACGGCACACTCATGCCACAGCTCGGCTTCGGCGTCTGGCAGGTCCCGGACGCCGAGGCCGAGCGGGTGGTCGGGGTGGCGCTGCAGGCGGGCTACCGCAGCATCGACACGGCGGCCGTCTACGGCAACGAGCAGGGCACCGGCCGGGGCCTGGCCGGGGCCGGGGTGCCGCGCGAGGAGCTGTTCGTCACCACCAAGCTGTGGAACGGGCGGTCGCAGGCCTGGGACCGGGACGCCGTGCTGCGCGCGTTCGACGACTCCCTGGCCAAGCTGGGCCTCGATCACATCGACCTGTACCTGATCCACTGGCCGCGCCCGATGCGCGAGGGCTTCGTCGCCATCTGGAAGGCCTTCGAGGAGATCGCGGCGAGCGGTCGCGCCCGCGCCGTCGGTGTGTCGAACTTCCGCCCTGCGGACCTGGAGCGGCTCGGCGCCGAGAGCTCCCTGGTCCCGGCCGTGAACCAGATCGAGCTGCACCCGCTCTTCCCGCAGGCCGAGCTGCGCGCCCTGCACCGCCGGCTCGGCATCGCGACCGAGGCCTGGTCCCCGCTCGGCCAGGGCAAGGAGCTGCTGACGCTCCCGGCCGTCGCCGAGGTCGCGGCCAAGCACGGGCGCTCGGCCGCCCAGGTGGTGCTGCGCTGGCACCTGCAGGCCGGGAACATCGTGATCCCGAAGTCCGTGACCCCGGCGCGGATCCGGGAGAACCTGGACGTCTTCGGCTTCGAGCTGGACGCCGCCGACGTCGCCGTGCTGGACGCGCTGGGTACGGGTCCCGCTGCCCGGCGGATCGGGCCGGACCCGGCCGTCTTCGACTACTGAGGGGTGCGGTGTGAGCGTCCCCGAGGGGGTGTACCTCGTGCGCAACGCGGCCAGTGGGCTGCTGCTCCAGCTGGAGGGCGGCACGAGGGTGCGGGTGGGGCCCGAGGATCCGGCAGGTCCCCCTGCCGCCCGGCAGTGGCGGATCTCGCCGGTGCACAGCGGCGGCGGGATCGTCCACGTCGTCAGCGTGCACAACGACAAGCGGCTCGATGTCGCGAACGCGTCGACGGAGAGCGGCACCAGGGTCCAGGTGTGGCGGCCGAACGCGTTCGGCGCGCAGGAGTGGATCGTCGAGGAGCATCTCGACGATCCCGGTGTGGTGTCGCTGATCGCCTGTATCAGCGGGCTGCCGCTGGAGGGGGACGAGGAGGGCCGGGCCCGCCAGTGCGAGGACACCGATGCGCCGTCGCAGTGGTGGCGCCTGGAGCCCGTCCTTCCCGGCCCGGGCGGCCGGGCCGGGGCGGGGGCGGCCGCGCCGTAGCGCGCCGCGCGGGCATGTTCGTACCGGGCACGGGGCGGGCGCCGGTCGGCTGGTCCCGCGCCCGCCCGTCGCCCTGCCCCGCGCCCGTCGCCCCTGGCTCGCCGCCCGTCAGCCGGTTTCGTGGTCGAGCGGCGGCTCCGCCGCCGGTATCAGCTCGCGCCGTGCGCGGGGGCGAGGGCCTCCACCCGTTCGGCGAGTGCGAAGTCGGCGCCGGTGACGGCGTCTCCGGCGCTGTGCGTGTTGACCGACACCCGGACCGTGTTGTAGCCGAGGGTGAGGTCGGAGTGGTGGTTCAACTCCTCCTGGACCGCGGCGATGTGGGCGACGAGGGCGCTCGCCGCGAAGTGGGTGCCCAGCCGGTAGGTGCGGATGATCCGGTCGTCCTCGAAGGCCCAGCCGGGGAGTTCCCGCAACCGGTCCTCGATCTCCTTCTGCGAAAGCGGCTCGTCTGCCATCGGCATGCTCCTTCACCGTTCGGGCCCGACTTCTGACGTGGGATCAAGGTTCCCACAGCGCACGCCGGAGAGAAGGTTTCGCGCCATAGTGCGTGCGGGTACTTCCGCGCCTTCCGGGTCCACGGTGTCGCCCCTATGCTCCTGCGCCGGACGTGACTGTTACCGCCGGTAATGCACACGCTGCCGACGACTCCGAAGGGGCTTCCTCATGACGCGCACGGGCAGTTCGAGGCGCACGTTCATCGCGGGCGCGGGGGCAGCGGCCACCGCCGGGGCGCTGGGGGCCTCCGGGGCCCTGGCCGCCCCCGCCAAGGCCCAGGCCCAGGCCCCGGCCCCGATAACCACCGCCCGCCGCGTCGCCGTCCTCGGCGGCGGGGTCGCCGGGCTCACCGCGGCCCACGAACTCGCCGAGCGCGGCTACGCCGTCACCGTCTACGAGCGCCGCGCGCTCGGCGGCAAGGCCCGCAGCATGGACGTCCCCGGCAGCGCCCGCGGCGGCCGCCGGCCGCTGCCGGCCGAGCACGGCTTCCGCTTCATCCCGGGCATCTACCACAACCTGCCCGACACCATGCGGCGCATCCCCTTCCCCGGCAACGCCCACGGGGTGTGGGACAACCTCGTCGCCCCGCCCGAGATGATGTTCGCCCGGGCCGGCGGCCGGGAGGACCTGCGCGCGCCCATCCCCTGGCCCGGCCACTCCCCCGCCGAGCTGACGCCCGACGAGATCCGCCGCACCCTGACCGGCATCCTGCAGTCGCTGGTCCGGCTGCCGCCGCACGAGAGCGCGTACTTCGTCGACCGCGTGCTGGTCTTCCTCACCAGCTGCGACCAGCGCCGCAACGAGGTCTGGGAGCACACCCCCTGGTGGGAGTTCGTGCGGGCCGCGCAGATGTCGAACGAGTACCAGCGCATCCTCGCCGTGGGCATCACGCGCAACATCGTTGCGACCAAGGCCGAGGAGGCCTCCACCCGCACCGTCGGCGCCTTGGGCGAGGCCTTCGTCTTCAACGCGCTGGGGCGCGGCGCGGACGGGCCGCCGGACCGGATCCTCAACCTGCCGACCAACGAGGCCTGGATCGACCCTTGGGAGGCCCATCTGCGCTCCCTCGGCGTGGAGTTCAGGATCGGCTGGACGGTGCAGGAGGTGCAGTACGGGAACGGCCGGGTGAGCGGGGTCACGGTCCTGGACCCGGCGGGGGCCCGGCAGACCGTCACCGCCGACCACTACGTCAGCGCGCTGCCGGTCGAGCACGCCCGGCGCACCTGGAGTGCGGGGCTGCGGGCCGCGGACCCGATGCTGGGCCGCTGCGACCGGCTGGAGACCGACTGGATGACCGGCATCCAGTTCTACCTCACCGAGCGCGCACCCCTCGTCCACGGGCACCTCAACTGCATCGACTCGCCCTGGTCGTTGACGGCGATCCAGCAGGCCGAGCACTGGCCGGCCCGCGACTTCCCGGCCGACTACGGCGACGGGGTCGCGGTGGACTGCCTGTCGGTGGACATCTCGGACTGGGACAAGCCGGGGATCCTGTACGGGAAGACGGCCAAGCAGTGCACCCGCGAGGAGGTCGCCCGCGAGGTGTGGGCGCAGCTGAAGGCCTCCCTCAACGACACCGGGAAGACGCTGCTGACGGACCGCACCCTGCACTCCTGGTTCCTGGACCCGGGGGTGGACGGGCTCGGCACCCCGAACCCGACCAACCAGGACCAGCTGCTGATCCACCCCACCGGCACCTTCCACAACCGGCCGAGCGCGGACACCCAGGTCCCCAACTTCTTCCTGAGCGGGGACTACGTGGCCGTCGACATCGACCTGGCGACGATGGAGGGCGCGAACGCCTCGGCCCGCGCCGCCGTCAACGCCCTGCTGGACAGGGACGGTTCGAAGACCGAACGGTGTGCGGTCCTGCCGATGTACCGGGCTCCGGAGGTGGAGTCCTTCAAGCGGCACGACCTGTGGCGCTACCGGCTCGGCCTGCGCAACGTCTTCGACCTGGGCTGACCCCCTCTGGGCTACCGTCGTGGGCATGACCTCCATCCCGTCCGTCGGAGCCCTGCTGCGCACCTGGCGGGAGCGGCGCGGCATCAGCCAGCTGGAGCTGGCGGGCCGCGCCGACTCCTCCTCCCGCCACATCAGCTTCATCGAGACCGGCCGGTCCCGGCCGAGCGAGGAGATGCTCCTGCGCCTCGCGGACCGCCTCGACGTACCGGTGCGCGAGCGCAACGCCCTGCTCCTCGCGGCCGGTTACGCCCCGCGCTACGCGCAGACCCCGCTGGACGACCCCTCCATGGAGGCGCTGCGCGAGGGCCTGGAGCGGCTGCTGACCGGCTACGAGCCGTATCCGGCGCTGGTCGTGGACGCCACGTACCAGGTCGTCGCCGCCAACCGCGGCATCGCGATGCTGCTCGACGGTCTGCCGGAACACCTGCTGGTCCCGCCGCTGAACGCCATGCGGATCACCCTGCACCCGGAGGGCCTGGCTCCGAAGATCCGCAATTTCGCGCAGTGGCGCGGGCATCTGCTGGCCCAGATGGAGCGGCAGATCGCACTGGCCCGTTCCGCGCCGCTGCGCGCGCTGTACGAGGAGGTGTCCGCCTATCCGGTCGCCGACCGGCCGGGGGACGCAGGACCCGAGGAGGCCGTCCCGTACATCGCGCTGCCGCTGGTGATCGAGCACGACGGGCACCTGCTCTCCTTCGTGTCCTCGATCGCGACGTTCAACACGCCGATGGACGTGACCGTCGCCGAGCTGGCCGTCGAGACCCTCCTGCCGGCCGACGCGGCGACGGTGAAGTACCTGCGCTCACTGGGGCCCTGAGGCGGAACGCACCGCCAGCTGCTGGAGGAAGGCGAAGGCCGCGACGGCGAGGGCCTGCACCGGGATCCACACCAGGCCGGCGGTGGTGGGCGCGTCCCAGAGGAGGAGCGAGAGCAGACTGAGGACCGCCCAGGCGCAGTTGGCCCCGATGACGCCCTTCACCGCAGGGACCGGCGGCCGGCGGCGCGAGGCCAGCCAGCCGACGCCGGCCCCGTAGAGGGTCAGGAACAGGCCGAGTTCGAGCAGGGTGGCCTGGCCGACGCCGAGGAACCGGCCGAGCGGGGCGGAGAAGGCGGCGTACGCGAGGCCGTTCCCGGTGGTGACCACGGAGTCGAGGGCGAGGAAGCGGCGCAGCGCGGTCTGCGGGACGGTGGTGCGGGCGACGCTGCCGAGCAGGGTTGCGGACATGGCGGATCAGCCTCCGTCGAAGGTCGGGTCGGGGCACGGCCGGACGGCCACGCGCTCGAATGCGCTGGTGGGGAGGGGTTCCGAGGCCGAGTGCGCGGACTCGGAACCCGATGGCTCCACTGTGCCCACCGCTGCGCGCCGGGGTCGATTACCTCGGGGGTCATGCCGGTTCCGTCGGCGCTCGTGCCAACCTTCTTTGACTCACATCGCAAGAAAGGTGGGGGATCGCCTGTTTCGCAGGGGGGCTGCGGGCTACGCTGCGCGGAGCTGAAGCTCTCGAACGTCCTCTCGGCATTACGGAGAACCTCACGGTGTTATCCGGCGCCCGACCCGACCTGGCCTCGGCCTGGGCCCGCGTCGCGGCGTCGGCGGAGCGGAGCGGCCGGGACCCGGCCGAGGTGCTGTCCCCGGAGCGGCTGAGCCGCCTCTGCGGGGTCGAACCCGCGCTCGTCCCCGAGGTCGTTGCCGGGACCGCGCCCGAAGTGCCGCTGTGCAGGCGGGTGCACCGGCGCTTCCTGCGGCTGCGCGCCACTCGCCGCGACAAGCACGGCCGGGAGTGGTCCCTCGCCGCCATCGCGGAGGACTTCCAGGCGCCCGGCGCCTCCCTCGGACCCCTCAACGCGGGCACCGGGATGCCCCGGCTGGGCCACGCGGCGGGCGTGCAGCGGTTCTTCGGGGTCTACGCCGGCTTCCTCCTCGCCGACAGCCAGTGCGCGGTGGAACACGCCCTCGCCGGCCCGGCCGCCGGCGTCGCGGACGACCTCGAGCACCTCTCGTACCTGACGGGCATGCCCCCGCACGACATCCGGCTCACCCTCGACGGCGCACCGCCCCGGCTCCCGCTGAAGGAGCAGGTGCACCAGCGGTTCGAGCACCTGCGCCGCACCAGGCTGCGCGCGGACGGCCAGGCCCACTCCCTCGCGGCCATCGCCCATTCCTTCGACGCTTCGGGGCAGTCGCTGACCCGTCTCGCACGCGGTGAGGGCCTGCCCAACCTCGCGGCGGCCGCCGGGATCCAGCGCTTCTACGGGGTCGACGGCGGCTTCCTGCTGGCCGACGACACCGAGGCGCTCGCCAGCGCGCTCTCCGCGATCGAGCACGAGCTGGAAACCGCCGGAAGGAACGCCGAAAACCCGATGCTCGCCGTGCTGCGGGCGCACGATGTACGGAGCATCGTCACGCGGGCCGGACGGCTCTCTCCGGCGGGCTGGAAGTCGCTGGCCGACCACCTCGACGACCTGCTGGCCCGCGAGGGCCGGCTGGGGCGCCCGGGCGCGGAAAGCGAACGCCCGCTCCACGCGGCGGTGCCCGACGACCGTAAGGCTGCCGAGGGGGGAACGCCATGAGGACCACACGGACCATGCGGAAACTCGGCGGAGATCTGCTGGCGGATGCGCGCCTGGCGCAGCCGGCCGATGCCGCCGAGATCATCGGGAGCCTGTGCGCCGCGTACGGCCGTCGGCGCGGCGGCCGGCCGGTGGAGTTCCGGTTCGCCGGATTCCCGCCCGACACGGCCAGCGGACTGTGGCTGGAGATGGAAGAGCGCGACCTGCTCGTCATCGAGGAGCGGACCCGGCCCGAGCACCAGCTCGTCATCGCCTGCCACGAGTTATGGCACTTGGAGGAAGGCACCTGTGACAGCCACGGCCCGGGCATGGCCGTGGCGGCCCGGCTCACGGGGCACCGGGGCGATCTCGCCGAACTGCTGCACTCGGAGGCCGGACTGGGCAGCGTGGTCCGGCAGGCGGCCGCCCGGGCGGACCGGGAGGATCCGGCGGAGATCCGGGCCGAGACCTTCGGGCTGTACCTCGGTCAGGTCCTGAAGGCGTACCTGCCGGGGCCCCGCGAGGAACGGTTCCCCGAGGCGATCGAACGCATCAAGACCTCGCTCGGCTGGGGTCGTTGAGTGCACGTCCCCGCGGCGTACCGATGACGCCCCGGTGACCACCGCCTTCCCCGCCGACGCACCTCACGTGCCGCTGCCCTCGCACGGCCCCGACAGAGAGCACCACGATGACCCAGTCTTCCCCGCCCCGCCACGCCGTCGTCATCGGCGGCAGCATGGCCGGCCTGCTCGCTGCGGCCGTGCTCGCCGAGCACGCGACGGTCACGATCATCGACGCCGACACACTGCCCGACAGCCCTGCGCCGCGGCGCGGACTGCCGCAGGCCCGGCACGTACACGTCATGTGGTCGGGCGGGGCCCGCGCCATCGAGAAGATACTCCCGGGCATCACCGACGACTGGACGGCGGCGGGCGCGATCCGCCGCAGCCTGCCCACCGACCTGGTCACCAAGACCGCCCAGGGCTGGATCCCGCGCTGCGGGGAGAAGCAGTTCAACATCTCGTGCAGCCGCGACCTCCTCGACTCGGTGGTCCGCGCCCGGGTGACCGGCCTGCGCGGCGTCACCACGCTCCAGCAGAGCCGCGTACAGGCCCTGGAGGGGACGGCGGCCCGCGTCACCGGCGTCCGCGTCGACACCCCCGGCGAGGCGGGCCGGCTGCTGACCGCCGACCTCGTGGTGGACGCGAGCGGGCGCGGCTCCCGGGCCCGGGCCTGGCTGCGCGAACTCGGGGTCGGCGGGATCAGACAGGCCCAGGTCGACTCCGGCCTGGTGTACGCGACGCGGATCTTCGAAGCCCCTGCGGGAGCCCACGAGATGGGCTTCCCGATCGTCAACGTGCAGTCCGATCCACGGGTGTACGTACCCGGGCAGACGGCGACGATCGTGCCCATCGAGGACGGCCAGTGGCAGGCCACCCTGTCCGGCACCCGGGGCGGCCAGCCCACCGGCGACCCCGAGCAGTTCATCCCGTTCGCCAAGGGCATCCGCGATCCCGTCGTCGGCGAGCTCCTCGAGGGCAGGAAGCCCCTCAGCGACGTCGCCGTCACCCAGGGCACCGCCAACCGCAGGGTCTACTTCGAGAAGGCGGACCTGCCCGACGGCTTCTTCGCCGTCGGCGACTCCGTCGCCACCTTCAACCCGCTGTACGGACAGGGCATGACGGTCGCCGCCCAGGGCCTGCTGGCCGTACGCGCCCTGCTGCGCGCCAGGGGCCTCGCGCATCCCGGCTTCGGGCGCGAGGCGCAGCGCGCGCTGGTCCCGCAGGTGGCCACCGCCTGGGAGCTCGCCACCTCGCAGGACATCCTGTATCCCGGGGCCACCGGTATGAAGCCGCGGGCCGGCGCCGGGCTGCTCAACGCGTACGTCAGCCGGCTGATGACCGGGGCCACCACGCGGGAGGCGCTGACCGCCGCGTTCCTCCAGGTCATCACCATGAGCAGCCCGCCCACGTACTGGCTGCGCCCCTCGGTGGTCTGGCACGTGCTGCGCGCCTCGGACCGGGGCGCGCTGAAGGCGCCGCCGCTGACCGCGGCCGAGCGGGCCGTCGCGGGGCTCGACCAGGGGTCCGGCCCCGTCGGCCCGGTCGGCCCCGTGGACCCGGTCGACCCCGTGGACCCGGTCGGCCCGGTCGGTCCCGTCGGCCAGGCGCGATGACCGACGGTCTCATCCTGTACGTACCGGGGTCGGTGATGATCCTGGCGCTGCTGATCAAGGCGCCGACCCTGCGCCGGGGCTGGGACCAGCCGCTCATGCGGGCCGTGTGCACCCTGCTCGTCGTCGGCTGCATGGTCATGTTCCTGGCGGCTCCGCCGACGATCTCCGCGGTCAACCGGCTCACCGGCGTCGTCAACTTCTCCGCCCCGCTGGTGTACAGCGTGCTCACCGCGTTCTCGGGGTCGTGCATCGTGCTGGTCCTGCAGTGGGGCGGCGGCCCGCCCGCCGTCGTGCGGCGGGCGACCCGGCTGACGGTGGCCGCGTTCGGCGCCGTCACGCTGCTCATCGTCGTCCTCTTCGCGATCGGCGACGCGCCGGTGGAGCGGCTGCGCGACCTGGACACGTACTACGCCAACACGCCCTGGCTGCGCGAGATGATCGTCTGCTACCTGCTCGCGCACACCGTGGGCAGTTCGACGCTCACCGTGCTGTGCTGGAAGTGGCTGCTGCGCGTGCGCCCCTCGCTGCGTCCGCTGCGCACCGGACTGGCCCTGATCGTGCTCGGCGGGGTGCTGGACCTCGGCTACCTCGTCACGAAGTGGGCGGCGGTGGGCGCCCGCTGGACGGGCCGCGACTGGGACGGCCTGTCGACGTACGTGGCCCCGCCGTTCGCCTCCGCGGCGGCCCTGATGGTGGGGTCGGGGTTCATCGTGCCGCTGGTCGGCGGCTCGGCCGCCTGGCGGGACTTCAGCCGGTACCGGCGGCTGCACCCGCTGTGGAAGGCGCTGCGCGGGTTCGCCGCGTCGAGCGTGACGATCGTGCCGCTGACCTGGTGGTCGCCGATCGGGATCCGGCTGATCCACCGCGAGTCGGTGATCGACGACGGGATCCTGGCGCTGGGCCGCTGGTTCGACCCGGCCGTACGGAGCGCCGCGTACGAGGCCGCGCTCGGCCAGGGCATGTGCGAGTCGCAGGCCTCGGTCGTGGCCGACGCGGCCATGCTCGCCGCGGCCTGCCGGCGCCGGGAGGCAGCCGAGGCCGCCGAAGCTCTCGGCCCGGCGGACGCGGACGACGCCGGGGAGCACTCCGCCGAGGCCGATGAGGGGCTGCCCGAGCCGTACCGGCTGGACTCACGGCCGCTCGCGGCACTGGCCCGCGAGTTCCGCGCCTCCCCCATCGTGGCGGCCGTACGGCGGGACCCGGCGAGCCTGTGAGCGGCCCGCGCGGGGTCGGCGTCAGCCGGCGAGGGCGTCCTCGGGCTCGGGATTGCGGGCGAGCCAGGCCCCGTACGCCCGCACCTTGCGCCAGTGCTGGAGCTGGTCGAGGGCGAACGTCGCCCGCGGGGAGGCCTCCGGGCGCGGTTCCAGGCCGCGGGCCAGCCGGTGCATCTGGAAGCGCACGAAGGCCAGCAGCCCGGCGCCGGCCAGGTCCCGGTCCTTCCAGCGCAGCCGCTCCACCGTCACCCGTACGTCCTCCCCGGCGCGCCAGCGGGCCGGCAGGTCGGGGCGGAACGCCAGGGCCGAGGCGAGCCCCACGACGGACACACCGCGCTCCAGGACCTTCTGCGCGGTCTCCTGGCGGCCTATCCCTCCGGTCAGCATCAGCGGCATCGTGGCCGAGCCCAGGAACTGCTCGGCGAAGGAGAGGAAGTACGCCTCGCGTTCGAGGGTCCGCAGATCGGCGGTGCGGCCCAGGGTCGCGGGGCTCTCGACGCTGCCGCCGGACAGTTCGACCAGGTCGACGCCGAGACCGCCGAGGACCGCGAGGACCTGCGCCGCCTCCTCGGTGTCGAAGCCGCCGCGCTGGAAGTCGGCGGTGTTGAGCTTGACCCCGACCGCGAAGCCGGGGCCCACCTGCGCGCGGACGGCGCCGACGACCTCGGTGAGCAGCCGGACCCGGTTCTCCAGGCTGCCGCCCCAGCGGTCGGTGCGCCGGTTGACGAGCGGGGAGAGGAACTGGCTGAGGAGGTAGCCGTGGGCGGCGTGGATCTGCACCCCGTCGAAGCCGGCCTCCTCGGCCCGCCGGGCCGTGACCGCGAAGCGGCCGACGGTGGCCTCTATGTCGGCCTCGGTCATCGCGGTGGGGCGGGCGAAGCGCTTGGTGTGCCTGCCGAGGCTCACCCCTATGTCGGAGGGCGCCCAGGCCGTGCCGGGCATCTCCGAGCCGACCTGCCGGCCGGGATGGTTGATCTGCATCCAGACCCGGCCGCCGCCGCAGGACGCGGCTTCGGCCCAGCGGCGGAAGGGGTCGAGCGGGGAGCGGGCGTCGAGGACGATCGTCCCCGGCGCGGTCAGCGCCCGGCGGTCGACCATGACGTTCCCCGTGATCAGCAGCCCGGCGCCGCCGCGGGCCCAGCGGTGGTAGAGCCGTTCGATGCGCTCGTCCGGCAGCTGGCCGGCCCCGGCGAGGCCCTCCTCCATGGCCGCCTTCGCCAGGCGGTTCGGCAGGGCCGTCCCGTTGGGCAGCTCCAGTGGCGTGAACAGGTCCATCAGCAGTTCCCCCAGGAAACGTGTTGCACGTGTCATCTCGCGCCCCGGCGCAAACATACCGCTCCCTCCCCGGCCCCCGTCAGGCTGCTGCACCAACCGGTTCGCAGGCCCCTCGGCCGGGTGCTGCGCACCCGTGGGTCCCTTGAGGCGCTTGGTGAGGAAGGCCGGGGAAGGCCTCCGCCGCACCGCCGCGACGAGCTGGCCGGCCGCCTCGGGACGTCGGGGCTCCGGCCGGTCACCGCGCCGGTCATCGCGCCCGGCGGGACGGCTGCACACCGGTCGCCCCACCGGTGGCGGGCGTACGAAACCGGACACCCGGGGATGCGGAACGCCCCGGACCGAAGGGCCCGGGGCGTTCACCGTGCGCGGGTGCGGGGCGGATCAGAGCTCCGCGAGCGCCAGTCCGGCCTGGGCGGCGGCCGCCTGGACGGTCTGCTCCAGCAGGACGGCGATGGTCATCGGGCCGACGCCGCCGGGGACCGGGGTGATCAGCGAGGCGCGGGCGGCGGCGGACTCGAAGTGGACGTCGCCGACGTTGCCCTCGTTGTAGCCGGCGTCCAGGACCACGGCGCCCGGCTTGATGTCCTCGCCGCGGATGAACTCGGCCTTGCCGACCGCGGCGACCAGCACGTCGGCCTGGCGCACGATCGAGGGCAGGTCCACGGTGCGGGAGTGGCAGTAGGTGACGGTGGCGTTCTGCTCCAGCAGGAGCATGCCGGCCGGCTTGCCCAGGATCGCGCTGCGGCCGACGACGACGGCGTGCTTGCCGGTCAGGTCCACGTCGTACTCCGCGAGGAGCCGCATGATCCCGCCGGGGGTGCAGGAGACGAAGCCCGGCAGCCCGAAGCCCATGGCGGCGAAGGAGTGCATGGTGACGCCGTCGACGTCCTTGCCGGGCGCGATGGCCTCGAAGGCGGCGCGCTCGTCGATGTGGTGCGGGACCGGGTGCTGCAGCAGGATGCCGCTGATCTCCGGGTCCTCGGAGAGGGCCGTGAGGGCGGCGACGAGCTCCTCGGTGGTGGTCTCGGCCGGCAGCTCCACGTGGCGGGAGGTGATCCCGGCCTTGGCGCAACGGTTCTGCTTCATCCGTACGTACGTGACGGACGCCGGGTCCTCACCGACCAGCACGGTCGCGAGGCAGGGAGCGGTGCCGGTGCGCTCGGTGATCTTCGCCGCGAGGACGGCGGTCTGCTCCGAGATGCGGCGGGCGAGGGCGGTGCCGTCCATGAGCCGGGCAGCCTGCGCCGGCCGGGCGGTCTGGGCAGTCGTCGTCTGGGCAGTCGTCATGGGGTCTCCTGAGCGTCGCTGCGGGATCGCGGTTCGCCCAGGCGCGCGGCAAGTCGGCGTACCCGCGGTACGCCGGGCGCACGGGAGGTGCGCCGGGCCGCTCCCCGGTGGTGATCCACCCGAACGCCAGTCACGGCCCGCCCCCACTCTAATGGACCTCGTCGGCGCGTCCGGAGTGCACGGCGGCCCCGGGGCGCCGGGATCCGGTCAAACCGGTGGATCACCGGCGCCCGGCCTGGGACGATCGAGACATGACGCGCACCTTCGACCATCTCGTAGCCGAGGCCGAGTCCGTCTCCGTCGACGGCTGGGACTTCTCCTGGCTCGACGGCCGGGCCACCGAGCAGCGCCCCTCCTGGGGCTACCAGAGACTCATGGGCGAGCGGCTGGCCCGGGTCGACGCCGCCCTCGACATCCAGACCGGCGGCGGAGAGGTGCTCGCGGGGGCGGGGACCCTGCCCCGGCTGATGGCCGCCACCGAGTCCTGGCCGCCGAACATCACGAAGGCGACCCGGCTGCTGCACCCGCTGGGCGCGGTGGTGGTGGCGGACGCCGACGAGCCGCCGCTGCCGTTCGGCGACGAGGCCTTCGAGCTGGTCACGAGCCGGCACCCGGTCACCATCTGGTGGGAGGAGATCGCCCGGGTCCTGCGTCCGGGCGGAACGTACCTCTCGCAGCAGGTCGGGCCGGCGAGCGTCTTCGAGCTCGTCGAGTACTTCCTCGGGCCCCAGCCGGAGGAGGTCCGGCGCGGCCGGCACCCCGACGATGCGGTCGCCGATGCCGGCAAGGCCGGTCTCGAGGTCGTCGATCTGCGCTCCGAAAGACTGAGCACGGAGTTCCACGACATCGGAGCCGTGATCTACTTTCTCCGGAAGGTGATCTGGATGGTGCCCGGCTTCACGGTCGGGCAGTACCGGGACCGGCTGCGCGAGCTCCACGAACAGATCGAACGCAACGGTCCGTTCGTGGCGCACACCGCCCGTTTCCTCATCGAAGCCCGCAAAACGGGCTGACGGGAAAGGGGGCGGAGGCGCGGACGGATCCACGGCCGATCGGTTGCGCGCCCACAGCGTGGCGCAGGTCACTCAATTCAGCGCGTAACGAATCGACTCGGGCATGCGATGAACCGACAGGTGTCCTCGCGCGGCCCCGGAATACAGACCCCCCTCGGGTCTGTTTCCCGAGTCCGCGCGATGATGTCCCGCCCACTCCCTATCTGTTCGCAACGAGAGGCTCCTTGTGTCGCTCAGCCCGTCCCGTACGTTCCCTCCGGAGATCGCCGAATCGGAGGCCCTCGTCGCGCTCGTAGAGCGCGGCCGCGAGCAGGGTCACATCAACGGTGACGACGTGCGCCAGGCCTTCGAGGCCGGCCGCATCCCGGTGGACCAGTGGAAGCGGGTCCTGCGCAGCCTGAACCAGGTCCTGGACGAGGAGGGTGTCGCGCTGCACGTCAGCGCCGCCCCCGCCACGAAGGCTGCCGCGAAGAAGCCCCGCAAGGCGGCCGCCGCGCCTGCCCGCACCGTGACCAAGAAGGCGGCCGCCGCGCCGCGCCCCATCGGTGCGCGCAAGGCCTCGGCCACCAGCCCGGCCACCGCCACCGCGGCGGCGATATCCGCTTCGCCGGCCGCGGCCACCGAGGACGAGGTGACGGCCGACACCGCCGCCGAGCCGAAGAAGCGGACGGTCAAGAAGACCGCCGCGAAGAAGACCGCGGTGAAGAAGACCGCCGCGGCCAAGAAGACCAGCGCCAAGGACGCCGACGAGGGCGAGACCCCGGCCGCCGAGGGCGAGGACTGGGCCGCCGAGGACCTCGTCGACGACGTCGAGGAGGAGGCCCCCAAGGCCGGCGGCGCCCAGGGCTTCGTCCTGTCCGACGACGACGAGGACGACGCCCCGGCGCAGACGGTCATGGTGGCCGGCGCCACCGCCGACCCCGTCAAGGACTACCTCAAGCTCATCGGCAAGGTGCCGCTCCTCAACGCCGAGCAGGAGGTCGAGCTCGCCAAGCGCATCGAGGCGGGCCTCTTCTCCGAGTACAAGCTCGAAGAGGAGGAGGACCACAAGCCCGCCTTCAAGCGCGAGCTGGAGATCCTGGTCGAGGACGGCCGCCGCGCCAAGAACCACCTGCTGGAGGCCAACCTCCGCCTCGTGGTCTCGCTGGCCAAGCGCTACACCGGCCGCGGCATGCTCTTCCTGGACCTGATCCAGGAGGGCAACGTCGGCCTGATCCGCGCCGTGGAGAAGTTCGACTACACCAAGGGCTTCAAGTTCTCCACGTACGCGACCTGGTGGATCCGCCAGGCGATCACGCGCGCCATGGCCGACCAGTCGCGCACCATCCGCATCCCCGTCCACATGGTCGAGATCATCAACAAGCTGGCGCGCGTCCAGCGCCAGATGCTCCAGGACCTCGGCCGGGAGCCCACTCCGGAGGAGCTGGGCAAGGAACTCGACATGACCCCCGAGAAGGTCATCGAGGTCCAGAAGTACGGCCGCGAGCCGATCTCCCTGCACACCCCCCTGGGTGAGGAGGGCGACAGCGAGTTCGGTGACCTGATCGAGGACTCCGAGGCGGTCGTCCCGGCCGACGCGGTGAGCTTCACCTTCCTCCAGGAGCAGCTGCAGTCGATCCTGGGCACGCTCTCCGAGCGTGAGGCGGGTGTCGTCTCGATGCGTTACGGCCTGAACGACGGCCAGCCGAAGACCCTGGACGAGATCGGCCGCGTGTACGGGGTCACCCGTGAGCGCATCCGCCAGATCGAGTCCAAGACCATGTCGAAGCTGCGCCACCCGTCGCGTTCGCAGGTGCTGCGCGACTACCTGGACTAGGCAGGCCCGCGCCCTCAGGCCAGTCGGAAGACCGGCCCACGGGGCGTGAACGGCAGGGAAGCACCCTGCGGAACCAGATAGGCGTGCTCGCGCCGGATCCGCAGGGTGTCGCACCACCCGTCCGTGATCACCAGCACCGGGGCCTGCGGAGGGAAGTCCTCCGCGCGCTGGAGCAGGTCGATCGCGGGCTGGAGCACGGTCCCGCCCCGCCCGCGCACCCTTACTCGCCCCGCGATCTCGGTCGGGGGCAGATAGCCCGCGTCGTACGGCGCCGCGTCGCAGAACACGACGCGTGCCGCCGGTACGTCGCGGGCTTCCGCGTACGAGGCGATCGCGCCGAGCGCCTTGCCGAGCAGGGCGGCGGGCATCGACCCCGAGGTGTCGAGGACCACGCCGAAGGTGCAGCGGGCGATCTCCTCGGGCGGGAAGTACCGGCCCGCGCGGGGGATGTCCGGAGTGGAGGCCTGGCGGCGTGCCGGGCGCGCGTAGGAGCGTACGGGCTCGGGCCTGGGGACGTACTCGTCGAACCAGCGGGCGAGCTGCGCGTCCCAGGGCACGGGCGGGTGGGCCAGCGCCCGGATCTCCTGGACCAGCCCGGCGGGCAGCATCCCTCGCTCCCCGTAGGTGTGCAGGTCGAAGCCCTGGACGAGGCCACGCCGGTAGAAATCGTCCAGATCGGTGTACGGGAGGCTGCCCGCATGCGGCAGCGCCTCGCCCAGGACGTCCCCGAGGCCCTTGCCGCGCAAGGTCGACAGTCGGCGCAGTCGGCGCAGGTCGGTGGCGATGCGGTCGTAGACCTCCTCGACGGAGAGGTCCTTCAGCTCCGGGTCGTACAGCAGCCCCTCGGGCATCTCGCCGACGCCCATCTCCACGAGCCAGCCGTTGACCACGTAGTCGGCGGCCACGTTGTGCAGGTACGGATCGCGGGCGCCGCAGCGCTCGCCGTGGCGCAGGGCGGCGTGCAGCATCTCGTGGGCCAGAACGAAGCGCCACTCCGCGTCGGTGAACGTACGCAGCGGGTTGACGTAGATCTCCCCGGCGCTCGCGCTGACCGCGGCGACGGCTATGTCCTGGGCGCGGGCGAGCTCGGCGTCGGCGACGATTCGCAGGCCGGCGGCGAGCCCGCCGAGCAGCGGGTACGAGGAGACGAACCAGTTCAGGGCCCGGTCCCAGGGGTGCTGCCGGAGCCGCTCCCCGGTGATCCGGTCGCGGCGGCCGCCGGCCACGTCCATGGCGGCGGAGACGCTGCGGGTCAGGGCGTGCGAGAACGAGGTCTCCCAGTCGGGGACCTCCGTCGTCAGGGTGCGCCAGCCGGCCAGGACCTGGTCGGGGTGCTCGCCGGAGGTGCCGCAGTGCTCGTACGCGGCGGGAACGCCGTCGCGGTGCCAACGGGCGGCGAGCTGCTCTTCGTCCCCGCCGGGGTACTCGGCGGGGAGGTGGTCGGGGGCGCGGCCGACGGGGAAGGTCAGCAGGAAGCGGTTGACGACGACGCAGCGGGCGGCGAGCTGGGCGGGGGCGGGCTGCGGGCGGTCCTCCTCCTTGGCGGCGGGTACGTGGCCGAAGCCGAGGTGGAGCAGGCAGTGGGCCAGCGCCCAGGCCCACTCCTGCGGTTCGGCACGGCGGGTGGGGTGCGCGTGGATCACCCCGTTGGAGGTGACGAGGGCGAGCCCGGCGCAGGTGCACGAGGCGCACCGGGGGTCGCGGCAGTGGGTGGCGGAGAGGGCGCCCAGGGCCGGGTTCTGCCGGATCGCGGCCCGCCCGGCCTCGTAGGCGAGGGTGGCAGGGTCCGGGGCGGCGGGCTTCTTCTTGCGGGTCACGGGTGGCTCACTTCCGGCTTGCTTGCGGCTCACGGGCAGGGCTCCGGCGGGGCGGGCGCGCAGGGGTGCCCGGGACGGGCCGGCCCGTACGGCTCACCGGCGCGCCGCGACCAGCCTCGGCATGTCGCGGGCGGCCTCCACCAGGAACCAGGCCGGCAGCACCGGCAGGCCGTCGGCGTCGTCGGCGATGACCGTCTGGGCGACCTCGACGGAGATCTCGGCGAGCTGCACCAGCAGGGACTTCGCGCGGTACGCGGTCTGCCGGACGGCGGGCGAGACGTGCTCCTTGCGTTCCGGGAGCTCCTTGACCAGGCGTCCGCGGAAGGCCTCGGCGAGGTAGTAGAGCAGATCTCGGTCGGCGGGGCGGGTGGGCCAGGAGGCATCGCCCTTGATGATCGCCTCGATGCCGAAGGTGTGGCGGACGATCTTGGCGTAGCCGCAGAAGGAGACGGCGTGCGCCGGGGTGAGGGTGCCGTGCGCGACGATCTTGAGGGTCTGCTCGTCCAGGCCGGTCCCGAAGGAGTGCAGGGCGTCGGAGAGCATGTGCCAGGAGCGCGGGGTGGAGAAGGGCTCCTCGGTCTTGGGCGGCGCGGACCACAGGTGGTCGGGGCGGTCGGTGAGGTAGTCGGTGATCCACGGGTGGATGCCGTTCTCCCCGGCCCAGACCAGCCAGTCCTGTGCGGAGGCCTGCAGATGTACGTGGGTCAGCCGGTTGACCAGCGCGGAGGCGATGGGCCGGGCCAGCGCGTTGTCGGTGGCCCGGTTGCCCGCGCCGATCACGATGGAGCCGGCCGGGAGCTCGTAACTGCCGATCCGGCGGTCCAGGATGAGCGAGTAGAAGGCCTTCTGGACGTCCGGGGTCGCGGCGTTGAGCTCGTCGAGGAACAGGCAGTACGGCTCGTCGCGGGCGATGGCCTCGGGCGGGCAGAAGACCGACCGGCCGTCACGGATCTGAGGTACCCCGATCAGGTCCTCCGGCGCGAGCTGCGTGCCGAGCAGGCTGACGCACTCCAGGCCCAGGGAGTCGGCGAACTTCCGTACCAGCGAGGACTTGCCGATCCCGGGTGCCCCCCAGAGGAACACGGGCCGCACGGTGGCGAGGCCCAGCAGCAGTTCGGGGATCTGGGCGGGGGTGACGGTGACGGCAGCCTGCACGAGAAGCGGTCCTCAGGGGTGGGGTACGTGGCGCGCCCAGTGTGGGTGCACCACGTACCCCGAGGCATCCGGTTTTCCGCCGCGGGCGGTTGCCGGGTGTTTCAGTGCTCCAGCAGGTGCTTGAGCTTCTCCTCGTTGCGCGGCATCTCCTTGCGGGCGTACGGCTTGACCACGAGCGGTGCGATGACCCTGCCGATGCCGTGGCCCTCGAATTCGAGGTCGAGGGTCACGCGCGAGCGCTTCCCGCCGTCGAGGGGTTCGATGGTCCCGCGCACATCGCCCCGTACGGGTCCGTCGAGCCCGTGGAGGCGCCAGCTGCGCGGTGGGTCGAGCTCCTTGACCTCCATGGTCATCGGGAACTCCCGCTTGCCCATGCGCCGGGTGACCTTGACCTTCGAACCGACGTGGAGGGGTGCGCCGTCGAGCGGGCGGGCGGAGACGGCGCTGTCCTGCCACTCCGGCAGATGCGTGGGGTCCGTCACGTAGTCGAAGACGTCTTCGGGACTGCGGGAGATGTCGATGCTTTCTCTGATCGCGGACATGGCGACCTCTTTACTGCCCCCTGCTTGTCCTCTCTCTTCCTCTCGTTCCAAACTACCGCGCAGGTCAGGCGGTCGCGCGGTGCTTTCGCGCGGACATCGCGGCGTAGACGAGGACGCCCGCGAAGAGGAACAGGACGCCCTGGTAGACGGCCGCGTAGCCGGAGCCGGCGACGAGCCACATCGAGAAGCCGAAGGCCAGGCCGGCGAGGACGCCGTCGCGGACCAGGCGGCCGCGGTGGACGCGCCCGGACTGCCCGGAGAGCAGGAAGTAGATCTGCGCGGCGGTGGAGAGCAGGTAGGGGACGGTCGCCGTGAAGGTGGTGACCAGGACGAGGACCTCGAAGACCCCGTCCGAGCCGGCGGTGTAGTTGTAGACGGTCAGGCCGGAGGCGAGGGCGACGGTGACGAGCACGCCGATCACCGGGACTCCCCGCTTCTTCGTCTCGAAGACCTTAGGGAAGAGCCCGTCGCGGGCGGCGGCGTACGGGGTCTGCGCGCTGAGCAGGGTCCAGCCGTTGAGGGCGCCGAGCATCGAGATCACGGCCGCGCAGGCGACGAGGGTGCCGCCCCAGGTGCCGCCGGCCCCTCCGTCGACGGAGAACATGGCGTTGACGGCGTCGGTGAACGGGGCCTCGGAGGCGACCAGCTTCTCGTGGGGGACCAGGCCGAAGACGGAGAGGGTGCTCAGCAGGTAGACGGCGGCCGCACCGGCGGTGCCCAGGATCGTGGCCCGGCCGACGTTGCGGGCCGGGTCGCGGACCTCGCCCGCGCTGACGGCGGCCGATTCGACGCCGAGGTAGCTGAAGAGCAGGATCGCCGCAGCGGCGGAGACCGCGCCGACGGGGCTCTGGCCGGTGGCCTGGAAGGGGCCGAGGTTCGCCGGGTCGAAGAAGAACAGCCCGCCCACCGCGACCAGCAGGAGCGGGGCGAACTTCAGTACGGTGGCGACCAGTTGGACGGCGCCGACGTAGCGGGTGCCGGCCAGGTTGGCGAGCGCCGGGAGCCACTGCACGGCGAGGGCGGCCAGGCACATCGCCGCCTTGTGCTCCCCGATGGCCGGGAAGAGCACGGTGATGTAGCCGACGGCCGCCACGGCGAGGGCCGCGTTCGAGACCCAGGCGGTGATCCAGTAGCTCCAGGCCGCGAGGAAGCCGGCGAAGTCGCCGAACGCGGCGCGGGCGTAGACGTAGGGGCCGCCGGTCTGCGGGAGCCGCTGCGAGAGCCGGCCGAAGACGAGGGCGAGGGCGATCGCACCGGCGGTGAGCACGCCGAAGGCAACCAGGCTGATCGTGCCGAAGGGCGCCACCGAGGCGGGCAGCAGGAAGATCCCGCCGCCGATGATGTTGCCCATGACCAGGCAGGTCGCGATCGGCAGGCCGAATCGCCGGGCGTGGGGGCCCGAGCCCTGCCCGGGGGGTGCGGCGGCCTCGGCGGGCAGGGTTGCGGTGCTGGTCATCGGTGGTGCGCCTCTGGATGTCTCACATGCTGGGCAGGGTCAACACATGGTTGACCAGCGCGGAGGTGCCACAAAATCAGCGGATTTCGTCCCGCGCGGGCACCCCTGCGGAAGGAAGGCTTCCGCCATTTGCGCCCCCGGGCCGGGGTTCCTCCACCGGCTGTCCCGCGGGCCTCGCCGCGGGCTGCCCCGCGGGGTGCCCTTCGGGGTGCCCCTCGGCCCGGACCGCAGGCCGCCCCGCGGGGTCCGCCACCGACCCGCCCACCGCCGACCCGCCCACCGGCGGAGCCACCGGCACCTGGGGCCCGTCCGCCTCCCGCAGCCAGCGCCGCAGCACCTCGTGCACCGCCTCCGCACCCACCAGGTCGGCGGCCGGCTCCGACAGCTGCGTCGGCCACATCAGGAACGGGTGCCCCTGCTCCCCGCCCAGGCCGCCGTGCGAGCCGATCTGCTCCTCGAAGGCGTGCACCGACCCGGTCCGCGGGTCGTACGCCGAGTTCACCATGACGTCGGCCACGTGCGGGAAGGCGTCGGTCCGGCGGACCGCCTGCGCCGCACCCGGTCCGAACCGGGCCAGCAGCTCCTGGGCCGCGCCCGGCTCGTCGAGGCGGGCCGCCGCCCCGCCCGGGCCCAGCACCTGCCCGTCCACCAGCAGGAACCCGATGCCCGGGTGGTTGACCAGGGTGGCCAGCAGGGCGGGGTGCGCCCGCTCGATCCGCTCCCGCGAGGCCCGGCCCGGCACGTCCGGGAAGGAGATCAGCCCGAGGTTGCCCGAGGCCAGCACCACCGGGTCCGGGCCCCGCTCGGGGTGAGCCTCCGCGCCCTCCTCCACCGGCCGGTGCAGGGCCGCCAGCACCGCCGCGCGGGCCTCGGCGCCGCTGCGGGTGCCCCCGGCCCGGCGGGAGACCGGCAGCCCGCAGCCCGCGCGGACCAGGTCCTTCAGCGTCAGCCCGTACCGGCCCAGGAAGGTCTCCCCCGGGCTCTGGCCGTGGTCCGACAGCAGCACGATCCGGTACTCCCGGGGTGCGTGCTCGGCGACCCGGGCGATCAGCGCGAGGCTCCGGTCGAGCCGGGCCAGCACCTGGTCGGTGTCCCGGCCGTGCGGCCCCGAATGGTGCGCGACCTCGTCGTAGGCGACCAGGTCCGCGTAGATCGCGGCACGCCCGGCGAGCATGTCGCCGATCACCGCCGCCACCACGACGTCCCGTTCGACCACCGTCGCGAAGGCCCGGATCAGCGGGTACAGCCCGCCCCGGGCGACCCGCGGCCGCTCCCCCCGCAGCCGGGCCCGCAGCGCCTGGCCGAGCTCCCGGGCGACCTCGGCGACGAAGGAGAGCGCGGTGCGGACGGCATTGGCCGGGTCGGAGAAGTACGCGAAGTAGCCCGCGCGGGAACGGTTCGCCCGGCCCCGCCGCGCCGAGACCGACAGGACGAGGGCCAGCTGGTCGGCGCCGCCGCTGAACAGGTTGCCCCGGCTCGCCCCGTCGAGGGTGAGCAGCCCGCCGTCCCCGGTGCGGGTGATGGCCCGGCGCTGGAGTTCGGCGGCGCTGGTGGGCCGGTTGCAGACCACCACCTCGCCGGTGTCCTTCTCGTACCAGCGGAAGGCGGGCACGTCGAAGTTGGAGCCGTGCAGGATGCCGAGCTGGCTGGCGCCGGTCTGGCTGGACCAGTCGGTGCGCCAGGACGTGATGCGGTGGCTCCCGTTCAGCCAGCCGGCCACCGTGGGCATCAGGGCGCTGCCCGCGGCGCGCCGCAGCGCCTCGTACCCGACCCCGTCGAGCTGGAGGAAGACCAGTCCGGGGGCGGTCTCCCCGCCGCCGGACGCGCCCTTGTGCCGCAGTCGCCGGCGGCGGCGGTCGGCGAGCCGGTAGAGCCTGCGCCGGTACGCCTCGTCGTCGCGTACGGCGAGCGCGGTGGAGGTCGCCGAGGCGACGGCGGACATCACCGCGGCCACCACCACGGCGGTCTCCGGGGCCACTTCGCCGCGCCCGGACGGGATCAGGCTGAGCGCGAGCAGCAGCAGCGAGCCGTTGAGGAAGAAGACGAGCAGGCCGAGCACCAGGGCGGGCACCAGCAGCAGCGCCCGGACCAGCACCGGCCACACCAGCGCGCTCAGCAGGCCGAAGGCTCCGGCGCCCCAGGCCGCGGTCAGCCCGATCTCGGTGACGCTGTCGCCGTCGCCGGACTGCAGCCGGAAGTCGGGGAGGATGCCGGCCAGCGCGAGCATCGTGAGGGTGGACACCGCCCAGACGATGATCACCCGTGCCAGGGCGCTGCCCGTGGTCCGCCACCGTCCTCGCCACACGCCGTACCGCCTCGTGTCTCCCCCGGACCCGCGCCCCGCGCGCGGCCGCGCCGCACCCTCCAGCGTCGCACAGGGCGGCGGAGGAGGCCGGGTGACAGGGGTGGCGCACGGACGTACGGAAGGCGCGGCGCGGGGAGCCGGGGCGCGGGGCGGGAGTGGGGCTGCTACGTGCCGTCGTATCCGGCGGTCGGCATGGACAGCCGGCGGTGCACCTCGGCCTTCATGGCGGAGGTGTACTGCGGCTCGGCGAGTCCGGCGGTCTCCAGCCGTACGCCGCGCCGCTCGCACTCGGCGGTGAACTCCTCGACGGAGCGCAGCGCGCGGGCCAGTACCCGGTGGTTGGGGGCGACGAACAGGTCGACCTGCCCGGCGTCGACGTCGCACCAGAGCCCGCAGTGGTCGGCGCGCAGCCCGTAGAAGAGCAGCTCCCGCGTCACGACGTAGCCCTGGCCGGCGGCCCAGCGGGCGCACATGGCGTGCTGGCTCCGGGTGTCGACGACGAAGGGGTCGGTGTCCAGATCCTCGAGCGGGGCCAGGCTGGCGATCGCGGCCACGCGCAGCTCATCCATGCCGCCCGACCCTACTCCGATCCGCCGCCCGGGAGGAGGGGGCTGCGGCCTTCGGTTCCGGGCGCAGCGACGGGGCAGGCTCCGAGCGGCGGCGTGGAGGCGTGCCCCATTTCGCCGGGGCCGCTTAGGCTCGAGAGGTCCGGGGATACGAGGGCGACGGGGAGGCCGGGTGTCGGTGGAGATCACCTGGTGGGGGCATGCCACGTGCACGGTCGAGGACTCCGGGGTGCGACTGCTGACGGATCCGCTGTTCGCGCGGCGGCTCGCGCATCTGCGGCGGCGGCGCGGGGCGCTGCCCCCGCCGGAGGCGGCCGAGGCGGACGCGGTGCTGGTGTCGCATCTGCATGCCGACCATCTGCACCTGCCGTCGCTGGCCCGGCTGGCGCCCGGGACCCGGCTGCTGGTGCCGCGCGGGGCACGGCGGGCCGTGCCGGGGCTGGCGCGGGTCGCGGGGGTGCGCGGGCTGGCGGTCACGGAGATGGCTCCGGGCGACGAGGTCGGCGTACGGGCCGGCGTTCGGGTTCGGGCGGTCAGTGCCCGGCACGACGGGCGGCGGCTGCCGTTCGGTCCGCATCTCGCGCCGGCACTCGGGTACGTGGTCCAGGGCTCGGCGCGGACGTACTTCGCCGGGGACACCGGGCTGTTCGACGCGATGGCCGAGGAGGTCGGGCCGGTGGACGTGGCGCTGCTGCCGGTCGGCGGCTGGGGCCCGTACCTGGGGCCGGGGCACCTGGACGCGGGCCGGGCGGCGCAGGCACTGGCCGCACTGGCGCCGGCGGCGGCGGTGCCGGTGCACTACGGGACGTACTGGCCGATCGGGCTGGACGCGGTGCGGCCGCACGAATTCCACGCGCCGGGCGAGGAGTTCGTACGGCGGGCCCGGCAGCTGGCGCCGAAGGTGACGGTTCGGGTGCCCGGCCACGGCGAGCGGGTGCGGCTGCCGTGACGTGGCGCGAGCTGGCGGCAGCGGCGGCGGGGGCGGGGGTCGGCCAGGCGCCGCCGGAGACGACCCAGCAGGCGGTGGGCTACCCGGCGCTGTTCCTGCTGGTGGCACTGGGGGCGCTGGTGCCGGTGATCCCGACGGGGGCTCTGGTGAGTACGGCGGCGGTGGTGGCGTTCCATCACCAGTCGCTGCCTTTCGGGCTGTTGATGGTGTTCGCGGTGGGGGCGGTCGCCGCGTTCACCGGGGACGTGGCGCTGTACTGGCTGGGGCAGCGCGGGGTGCGGTCCCGCAACGGCTCGCGCTGGCTGGAGGCGCTGCGCGGGCGGGCGACTCCCGAGCGGCTCGCGCAGGCGCAGCACAAGCTGGACGAACACGGGGTCCTGGTCCTGGTGGTCTCCCGACTGGTGCCGGCGGGCCGGATCCCGGTGATGCTGGCCTGCCTGCTGGCCCGCCTCCCGCTGCGCCGGTTCGCCCGCGGCGACGCCCCGGCCTGCCTGGCCTGGGCGGCGACGTACTGCCTGATCGGCATCCTGGGCGGCTCCCTGTTCCCGGAGCCCTGGAAGGGCGTGGCCCTGGCGGTAGCCCTCACTCTCCTGATCAGCGCAGCCCCCGCCCTCTGGCGACGCTTGCGCAGCCTCTGACCCGCCTGCTCCCCGGCCCCGGGGGCTATACGGCCCGGGAGCCGCCGATCGGCAGATCCCACAGGTCCTCCCGGACCAGCCCGGCCCGCGCCCACGCCGCCCGCACCCGCTGCAACGGCTCCATCACCGGCTCCGCAGAGAGCACGAACGTCCCCCAGTGCATCGGCGCCATCCGCCGCGCCCCCACGTCCAGGCAAGCCTGAACGGCCTCCTCCGGATCCGCGTGGACATCGCTGAGCCACCACCTCGGCGCGTACGCGCCAATCGGCAGCAGGGCCAGGTCGATCCCCGGATGACGCCGCCCGATCTCCCCGAACCAGTGCCCGTACCCCGTGTCCCCCGCGAAGTACACGCTCCTCGGCGTCGCGGCCCGCGTGTCGGTCAGCACCCAACCGCCCCACAGGGTCCGGCAGGTGTCGAGCAGCGACCGCTTCGACCAGTGGTGCGCCGGGACGAAGTCGAAACGTACGCCGCCCAGTTCCGCGCACTCCCACCAGTCGAGCTCGGTGACCCGGGTGAAGCCGCGCCGCCGGCACCAGCGGGCCAGGCCCGCCGGGACGAAGAGCGGGGTGTGCCGGGGCAGCCGCTTGAGGGTGGGGGCGTCGAGGTGGTCGTAGTGGTTGTGGCTGATCACCACCGCGTCCACCGGCGGCAGCTCCTCCCAGCGGACTCCCACCGGGGTCATCCGCGCCGGTGTGCCGAGGATGCGCCGGGACCAGACGGGGTCGGTCAGTACGGTCAGCCCGCCGACCCGCAGCACCCAACTGGCATGTCCCGCCCAGGTGGCGCAGAGCGTGCCGGCGCCGGCCGCGGGCAGCGGGGCCGGGGCGTACGGGAGGTCCGGAATGCCGCGCAGCCCGTCGGGACCGGGCCGGAACGCACCCTCGCGGGCAAGCCGCGCGAAGGCCCGCACGCCGGGCAACGGCGTAGTGAGCCGATCGGCGAAGGACCGCGGCCAACTCCGCACCTCCCCCAAAGCCCGCGGCGCACCGCGACCGAGGTCAGGGCCCGCAGAACCCGGACCGGGGCGCCCGAAACCGGGAGCCGCTGGGGCCGGACCGGGACCGGGACCGGGGCCGGGGGCCGGACCGCGGCCGGGACCGGGGGCGGGACCAGGGGCGGGGGCGGGACCGGGGGCGGGGGCGGGACCGGGGGCCGCGAGGCCGACGCCTGAACCGGCGGAGCCGGAACCCGAGCCGCCACGGCCGGAGCCGGGGGCCGCGAGGGCGGGGGCTGCCGAGTTGGGGGCTACCGGGTCGGGGGCCACGGGGGCTGGGGCCGTGGGGGTGTCCGTCTGGTGCCTCATCAAGAGCTCTCCGTTCACCGCACAGCGGGCTCGTCGCGACGGTCGGCGAAAGTCGGTCAGGAGGTCAGCCCGGCCAGGACCGATCCGAGGAGGTCCAGGGAGCGCCGTACGTGCGGGAGCGCGAGCGGGTCGCGCGCGGTGAGCGCGGCGAGCCGCTCCTCCGGAGTGGCACCGAGCAGCGGACCGGTCGACAGACGGACCCGCAGCGCGCCCAGGTCGTCCGCGAAGCGCTGCCCGCCGGGGGTGGGTGCGCCGAGCCGGCCGCCCAGGTAGTCCTCCAGTTCCATGGCGTCGCGGACCCCCTGCCGCGCCAGACCGGCGCGCAGCGGGTTCAGGTCCGCGTACAGGTGCCGCCCGGCCTGCGGCGGCCGCGCGAGGGCGCCGACGGCCAGCAGCTCCCGGTGGGCCGCGGCGGCGACCACCCCGTGCAGCGCGGCCGCGGCGTAGGCCCGGCCGACGACCGCGTCGGGCTCGTCGAGGGCGTGCGCGGCAGCCCCGGCGACCGGGCCCGCGACCAGGGCGCCGGTCGCGGTGAGGATGTCGAGGGTCCGGGCCCGCAGCCAGGTGCCGCGCGGGGTGCCCGGGAAGCGGACCACGGCGGCGGGCCACCCGGCGGGCAGCAGCGCACCGGACAGGTCCAGGAGTACGGCGGCCGAGTCGGGCAGCATCTCGGCCGGGCTCAGGACGAGGGTGTCGTGCGGCCGGTGGACGGTGTCGCGCCAGCTCTCGTCGCTCACGACGAACAGCCCGGCGTCCCCGGCGGCCTCGCAGGCCTCGCGCAGCAGTTCGGGCGGGGGCACCGTCGCCGTCGGGTCGTCGGCCACGGAGAGCAGCAGCACGCGCGGGTCGCCGCCCTCGGCGCGCACCCGCCGTACGGTCTCCAGCAGGGCGTACGGGTCCGGGATGCCGCCGCACTCGGCCGGGGTCGGTACGTGGTAGGCCCGCCGTCCCAGCAGCCGGACCTGCGGCGTCCACCAGGCGGGACAGGGCCGGGGCAGCATGACATCGCCCCCGTACGCACCGAGCAGCGCCAGCAGCAGGCCGGGCGCGCCGGGCCCGGCGGCCACGTTCTCCGGCTCGGTGGGGAGCCCGCGCCGCCCCCAGTGCCGGCACGCGGCCTCGCGTACGGGGTCCCCGCCTCCCGGGGGTTCGGGGGCGGACCGTTCGGCGGCCGCGGCGATCACGGCGGTGAGCTCGGGCAGCACGGGCAGGCCGGGCTGGGGCGCGGGCGGCCCGTACCGGACCGGACCTCGGCCCTCCGCCGTGCGCTGCATCCCCGACACCTCGCCGCCCTGCCTTCCCCGTTCCGTACGTACCGCCGACTCCGTACGTGCCGCCGACCGGCCATGCCCTTGACCATGCCCTTTATACGGTTATTTGCGGGGGTACGCCTGTTGTCGCCCTGCGGGGGGTCAGAGGGCCACGGGCTCGGGGATCAGCCCTGCCGGCCCACCAGGGCCAGCAGCCGGGTCTGGGCGTCCGCGCCCGCCGGCACGTCCAGCGGCGCCGCGAACAACCCGCTCGCCGCGAGCCCGTCGGCGTACGGCATGACCTCCTTGAGCGAGAACTCGACCAGGCCGTCCGGGAGCCGGTCGTCGGCTCCGATGGCCCGGGAGAGGTCCCAGGTGTGCACGACGCAGTCGGCGGTCAGCTCCGCGCAGTACGCCCGGCCCAGCGCGGGCCCGTACGAGAGCCTGACCGTGCGGTCCAGCGCACCGGGCGCGGTGAACGCGGCGTGCGCGGCGGCCGCCGCGCGGTCCCAGGTCCCGGCCGGGTCCTGGCCGAGCACGTCGCCGGAGAACGCGTCGCCGATGTCCTCGACGGTGCGGCCGTCGGAGATCATCGGCGGGATCCAGAGCTGTTCGCCGGTGACGTGGTTGACCAGGTCGCGCACGGTCCATTCCGTACACGGGGTCGGGGCCTCCCATTGGCCGACCGCGACGGCGTGCACCCGCTCGCCGAAGAGCCGCAGGGCCTCGGCGTGCTGTTCGAGCAGCGTGTCCGGCATGGCTTCCACCGTCCTCTGCCAGCGGGTCCCGTCTCTGGAGCCCACTGTCCTCGCACCTGCTCTGCGCTGCCACCGACCTGCCCGACCTCCTTGCAGCACAAGGAGGATGTCCACATGTCAAAACACATATCTCATATCCCGAACCATCCCCTACGGTGATCACAACGCTTCAACGACGAGGAGGAGCCGGGCCATGAGTGCCAGGGAAACGGCCGTCTACACGCACGGGCACCACGAATCCGTTCTGCGCTCGCACCGCTGGCGCACCGCCGCGAACTCGGCGGCGTACCTGATCGCCGAGCTGCGGCCGGGGATGTCCGTCCTGGACGTGGGCTGCGGCCCGGGCACGATCACGGCGGACTTGGCAGAACTGGTCGCGCCGGGCGGCCGGGTGACGGCGGTCGACGCCGCGCAGGACGTCCTGGAGCAGGCCGCGGAGTACGTGCAGGAGCGCGGCCTGGCCGGGTCGGTCACCTTCGCCACGGCCGACGTCCACGCACTGGACTTCCCCGACGACTCCTTCGACGTGGTCCACGCCCACCAGGTGCTGCAGCACGTCGGCGACCCGGTGCAGGCGCTGCGCGAGATGCGGCGGGTGTGCCGGCCGGGCGGCATCGTGGCCGCCCGGGACGCGGACTACGCGGCGATGACCTGGTACCCGGCGGAGCCGGGCCTGGACGAGTGGCTGGGCCTGTACCGCCGGGTGGCCCGCGCGAACGGCGGCGAACCGGACGCCGGGCGCCGCCTGCTGTCCTGGGCCAAGGCGGCGGGCTTCACGGAGGTGTCCTCGTCGGCGACGGCCTGGTGCTTCGCCACCCCCGAGGAGATCGCGTGGTGGTCCTCCCTGTGGGCGGACCGTACGACCGCCTCGGCGTACGCGTCCCGCGCGACGGGCGGCGGTCATGCGACCGCAGCCGAACTGTCCGCCGTCGCCGAGGCCTGGCACCGCTGGGCCGCAGCCCCGGACGCCTGGTTCTCGGTCCTGAACGGCGAAATCCTGGCACGGGCCTGACGGGACCGAAGGCTCGCCCGCCCCCGCCCCCGCCCCCGCCCCGGCCCTACGTCGGCGGGCGCATGCGGAAGTTGTACGACGGGGGGAGCGGGCGGTCCGTCACGCGGCTCCAGACCTCCGAGAGGATCTCGTCGCCCTCGCGGAGGTCGGGCAGTTCGAAGCCCTCCTCGAACACCCGGCGGGCCGCGCCCACATGGCCCTCCGCCGCCAGCAGCCGGGCGGCCAGCAGGCGGAACCGGCCCTCTTCGCGGAGCGCCGGCCGCAGCCGGTCCCACACCGCCCGCGCCGCCGGCAGACGACCGGCCGCCAGCAGCGCCGTCATCGCCTCCCGCCCCAGCGCGGACTCCGCGGCCGTCCACGGCTCGCCGCCCCGGCTCTCCTCGGCCAGGTCCTCGAAGGCCTCGGCGAACCGCTGCGCGGCCCGCGCCGGGTCGCCGGCCAGCGCGTCGGCCACCGCCAGGCAGCGCAGCAACGGCCACCGCGAGGGCGCCAGCGCCAGGCCGCGCTCCCAGCTGCGCACCGCCTGGGCCACATCGCCCGCGTGCCACTGGGCCACGCCCAGGTGGTATTCGGTCAGCGGATCCGCCGGGGCGGTCTCCAGCATGTCCCGCCAGTGCGGGGCCACCAGGCTGGGCCCCGGCGGTGCGACCCGCCGCGGGGCGGGGAAGACCCCGGTCCGCCAGAGCTCCAGCCAGGGCGCCTGCGCCTCACCGAGCCCCGCTTCCCCGAACGGGGTGCCGGGCAGCTTGTGCCCGCCGCACAGCACCTCCAGCGCGCCCCACCCCGAGCCCGCCGCCAGCCGCTCCCCGGGCTCCGTATCGGCGGACCCGCGCCACGCCTCGTACGCCTGCTCGACCCGCTCCCGGGGCAGGGCCGCCGCCAGGGCCGTCTCCGCGGCGGACCGGGCCGCCGCCCAGTCGGGGCCGTGCACCGACGCCGGGTCCGCGGCCAGGGGCCCGTAGGCCTCCAGCCAGCTGAACTCCGCCCCGGCCTCGAGCCGTACGTGCTCCAGCTGGGTCCGGGCGAGGCCGGCCTGGATCTCGGCGTAGCCGCCGGTGCCGGGCTCGGTCAGCCACTCCTGCCAGCGTCGGCCGCCCTCCCCCGCGCCCCAGACGAACAGCTTGCGTCCGCGCAGCCGGGCCGTGGACGTCTGGACGAGCCCGTGCCCCCCGGCGTCCAGCGAGGCGATCCAGGGCCGGGCCCCGGCCGGGACCTCGTAGAAGAAGTCGGCCGGGTACGTGCTGCGCAGCGGGTACGTGCGGTCCTCGCCCTCCCACTGCGGTACGCCGATCCGCCGCAGGGCCCGCTCGTACCCGAAGTGCCAGGCCTCGTCGGCGGGGGCCAGCACCCGCGTGCCGGGGTCCTCCGGGACGGCGATGTTCGACCACCAGTAGACGGGGGCGGACCGCTCGTGCGGGTTGCGGATGCGGACTCCGGCGTACAGGAACTCCGAGTCCTCCGGCAGCCACAGGTCCACCTGGAACGGCAGGTCGCGCAGCCGCTCCCATTCCCAGAGCCGGACCATCACGCCCCCGTCGGGCGCCGGTACGAGGGCAGCGTGCAGCGGGGCGCAGGAGAGGGTGGTGTGGCCGGTGGCGCCGATGTTCCACTCGATGCCGCCCGAGAACCAGGCGCCGTTGAGGGCGAAGTTTGCGGGCTGGAACACCGGGTTGCGGTACAGCAGTTCACGACCGGTGGGCACGTGCACGAGGGAGTGGACCCGGCCGCCGAGTCCGGGCAGCACGGTGACCCGCAGGTGTGCGTTCTCGATGACGACTGCCTCGAACTCGCGTTCCTGCCTGCGCCGTTGGTACCCGTCCAGCAGGCGTACGGGCAGCAGCGAGCGCAGCGGCCCATACCCGATCTGCCGGGCCATGTCGCGCGGCAGCCCCTCGCGCCTGGGCTGGGGGAGCTCGTCCGATGCGTGCGCGTCGGCGGGCGAGCGCAGGACGGGCAGCGGGTTCTCGGGCCCCAAGGGGGCGGCGGGCAGGGTCAGTACGGCGCGGCGGACGGTGGTGGCCATGCAGGAAATGGAACACGCCACGGCGGCCGGTGCACAGGGGTTCCGCGGATCACCACCGGTCAGGATTACGCAAAGCCCTGGCCGGAGCGCTACCCGAACGGCCCGGCCGCCCGGGACGATCCCCGGCTACGCGAACGCCCCCGCGACCAGGTCGGCGAGCAGCGCCCCGGCCCGCAGGTCCGGATCCAGGTCGGGATCGTAGATCGTGACGTTGAGGCCGACGCACCGCGGGGAGCCCACCAACACGGCGAGCAGCTCGGCCAGTTCGCCGGGGAGCAGTCCGCCGGGGTCGGGGCTGTCGACGGCCGGCATCACGTCCGGGTCCAGTACGTCGGCGTCCAGGTGGACCCAGAACCCGGCGGTGTCCGGCGGGTGCAGCCCGACCAGCGCGGCACGCGCCACCGGGGCGGCGCCGCGTGCGCGGATGTCCCCGACGGTGGCCGCGGAGATCCCCGCCGCGCGCAGCTCCGGCAGGTCCTGGTCGCCGTCGCGCAGCCCGAAGAGCCGTACGTCCTCGTCCCGGAGGTAGGGCCCGAGCCCCTCCAGGTCGGCGAGGCCGGCCTGGCCGCGGCCGGTGGCGAGGGCGAGCTCCTCCCCGGCGGCGGCCCCGACGGGCCCGTTGACGGCCTCGTTCCCGGGGTGGCGGAAGTCGGCGGAGCCGTCGATCGCGGCCAGCCCGTACCGTCCGAGACGGCGCATGGCGAGGGAGGCGCCGAGCTGGATCGAGCAGTCCCCGCCGAGGACGACGGGGAACTCCCCGTCGCGCAGGTGCGTCTCGATCCGGTCGGCGAGGGCGACGGTGTACGCGGCGAGCGGGCCGGCGTGGAAGACCCCGTCGCCCTCCTTCCAGCTGCCGCGGTCGTAGCGCGGCGGCACCACGACCCCGCCCTCGCGGGCGCCGAGCCGGCTCAGCAGGCCCTGGTCGCGCAGGGCGCCCGCCAGTTTGTAGACACCGGGGACGGTGCCGGGCGCGGACGGGCGCAGGCCCAGGTTGGACGGGGCGTCGAGGAGCACCAGGCTTCGCATGCCATCATCCTGCGCGATCGGCGCCCGCAGGACCACACATCTCGGCGGTGATCGCCCAGCGCTCGTGATCGCGCCAGGCCCCCTCGACGAAGAGGAAGTCCGGCGAGAACCCCTCCAGCCGGAACCCGGCCCCGCGCACCAGCGCGAGGGACGCGGCGTTGCCCGGCTGGATGTTGGCCTCCAGCCGGTGCAGTCCCGGGCCGCCCTCGTCCTCGGGGGTGAAGGCGAACTCCACGACCAGCCCCAGCGCCTCCCGGAACAGCCCGCGCCCGGCGGCGTGCGCGAAGGCGCCGTAGCCGAGCGCCCCGCAGTCGAAGGCGCCGCGGACGATGTTGTTGACGTTGACGAACCCGGCGATGGCCCCGGTCTCGCGCTCGCAGACCAGGAACCCCGCGCGGCTCCCGCCCTCGATCAGGCGCGTCGCGTACGGCTCGTACTCTTCGATCGTCGCCGGCGGGGACAGCCACGGCCGGTGGAGGTCCCGGCTCTCGTGCACGCGTGCGGTGAACTCGGGGCCGTCGGCGAGCCGGAACGGCCGCAGGCCGACGTGCTCCCCCTCGCGGAGGTACGTGGAATATGACATCCGCCCAGGCTATGAGGTGTGGCAGGATCCCCGGCATGATCATCGACGAGGACACCGGAGAACTGCTGCGCGCGGCGGTACGCAACAACGCCGAGTGGTGCGCGGCGGTCAGCGGCGTCGGCTCGTTCGCGGCCGACGCGTGGACCAGTGCGCGCCGCACCCCGCCGTACTACCCCGACGGCGTGACCCTGACCCCCGAGGCCTCGGCGGACGCGCTGCTGGCCGGCATGGACACCGACTCCCCCGGCTGCTCGGTCAAGGACAGCTTCGCCGTGCTCGACCTGGCTCCGGCGGGCTTCGAGATCCTGTTCGCAGCGCAGTGGATCCACCGCCCGGCGCAGGCCCCGGCTCCGTCCGCGTCCGCCCTGGCCTGGTCCCGTGTCACCGACGCCGGGGAGCTGGCCGTCTGGGAGGCGGCCTGGGACGGCGGGGAGAGCACCGGCCTGTTCCACCCGGGCCTGCTCACCGAGGAGATCGCCTTCTTCGCCGGCCGGTCCGCCGACGGCCGCGTCGTCGCCGGCGCCGCGGCCAACCGGACGGGCCGGGTGGTCGGCCTCTCCAACGTGTTCACCGCGGACGGCACCCCGGACGACGAGGCGTGGACGGGCGCCCTCACGGCGGTCGCGGACCTCTGGCCCGGCCTGCCGGTCGTCGGCTACGAGGCCGGGGACGACCTGGACACCGCCGTCCGCCACGGCTTCGCCGCGCTCGGCCCGCTCCGCGTCTGGCTGCACACCGCCTGACCACACGCCCTACATGGGCCCCGGCGCCAGCACCACCTTCGGGACGTCCGTCCGGTCGATGCCGAACACCTGGGTGTACAGGGAGAGTTCGGCCTCCAGCGCGCGGATCATGGTGTCCGCCCGCCGGAAGCCGTGGCCCTCGCCCTCGAACGCGACGTACGCGTGCGGGACCGGCCGCCCCCGCAGGGCGGCCAGGAAGCGCTCCGCCTGGGCCGGCGGGCAGACCGGGTCGTCCAGGCCCTGGAGCAGCACGAAGGGGGCGGTGATCCGGCCGGCGCGGGCCACCGGTGACCGCTCGCGGCAGCGTACGGCCAGGGTCTGCGGGGGTCCGGCCAGGCCGTCGATGTACCGGGACTCCAGGTCGTGGGTCTCCTCGGCGAAGCCCAGCAGGTCCAGCACGGGGTAGATGATCGTCCCGCAGGCGTACAGGTCGGTGGCGGCCAGCGAGGCCGCCGCCGTCCAGCCGCCCGCGCTGGCGCCCCGGATGGCGAGCCGGTCCGGGTCCGCGGTGCCCTCGGCGGCCAGCGCCCGGGCCACCGCGGCGCAGTCCTCCACGTCGACGACGCCCCACTGCTCGCGCAGCCGCTCCCGGTAGGCGCGCCCGTAGCCGCTGGATCCGCCGTAGTTCACCTCGGCCACGCCGATGCCGCGCGAGGTGAAGTAGGCGATGTGCAGGTCGAGTACGGGCGGCACGTGGTCGGTGGGGCCGCCGTGCGCCCACACCACGTACGGGGGCAGTTCGTCGGCGGGGGCCCGCCGCGCGGGGTGGTGCGGCGGGTAGACGTGGGCGTGGATCTCCCGGCCGCCCGGACCGAGGAAGGTCCGGCTCTGCGGTTCCGGGTAGTACGAGGGGTCCACCGGGTCCACCCCGGCCGCGCCGACCACCCGGGCGTGGCCGTCCACGGTGTCGAGCTCCACCACCTCGTAGGCGCTGCGCGGACTGGCGGCGACCCCGTAGACGCGGCTGCCGTGCGCGGCGAGCGTGGGCTGCCAGGCCGTCCACGGCCCGGCGGCGTCCACCAGGTCGCCGCTCTCCGGGTCGAGGACGCCGAGCACCGAGGAGCCCTGGCCGTGCAGGACCGCGAGGAGCCCGCCGGGAAGCGGGGCCAGCCAGCTCAGCCCGGGCTTCCACAGGGGGCCGCCGAACTCCTCCTCGCGCGGGCACAGGTTGACGGCCTCGCCGGTCGCCGCATCCACCCGGTACGGGTTCCACCAGCCGCTGCGGTCGCTGACGGCGAGGAGATCCCCGCCGGGGGTCCACTCCACCTGCGCCACGGACTCCTCGGGACCGCCGAGCACCGTACGGGCCCCCGTCAGCGTCCCGTCGGCCGCGACGCCGGCGAGGCGCACCTCGGTGCCGTCCCACGGCATCCGGGGGTGGTCCCACACCAGCCAGGCCGCGTGCAGCCCGTCGGGGGACAGCCGGGGCCCGGTGGTGAACCGGTGCCGGTCGTCGGTCAGTTCGCGTACGAGGGACCGGTCCTCTGCGGCCGAGCCGTCGAGTGGTACGGCGGCCAGGACACGGCGTACGTCCGTCGGCGCCGGGCCGGTGAACTCCTCGAGCACGCACCAGACTTCACCGTCCCGCAGGACGGGGTCGGCCCAGCGCAGCCCGCCGCCGACCGCGGATACGGGGGTGAGGGGCCGCGGGGCGGGGCCGCCGGGCGCGTCGGGCTCGTACGCGTACATCCGCTGGTCGGCGAAGTGGACGAACACCACCAGGGGCCCGCCCGCCGGCCGTTCGGTGCCCGCCCAGGGCCGGCCGCCGTACTCGGTGACGCGGCTGCGGACGTTCCACGGGGCGGGCAGCACGGAGGCCTCGGGGCCACCGTCGGCGGGCCGGCGCACCAGGGTGCGGCGGCCGCCCTCGGCCGGCCGGGGCTCGGTCCACCACACCTCGGGGCCGACGGTTCCGAGGTACTCGGGCCGCCCGTCGAGCGAGGCGGCGACCGCCGCGTCGATGGGCGAGGGCCAGCTGCCGTAGGGCCCGGTCGGCACCGCCATCACCGGCTCCCCCTCACAGGGTCCGCAGGGCGTGGTCGAGGACGCGCACGCCGAAGTGCAGGGCGTCGACGGGGACCCGCTCGTCCACGCCGTGGAAGAGGGACCAGTAGTCGAAGCCGGGCGGCAGTTTCAGCGGGGAGAAGCCGTATCCGGTGATCCCGAGCCGGGAGAACTGCTTGGCGTCCGTGCCGCCCGCCATGCAGAACGGCACCACGTGCCCGTCGGGGTCGAAGCGCTCCACGGACTCGCGCAGGATCGCGAAGGTCCGTCCGTCCACGGGGGCTTCGAGGGCCACCTCGCGGTGGTGGAACTCCCAGGTGACGTCGGGGCCGGTGAGTTCGTCGAGGGTGGCGATGAACTCGGCCTCGCTGCCGGGCAGCATCCGGCCGTCCACGTAGGCGGTGGCCGTACCCGGAACGACGTTGAGCTTGTAACCGGCGCTGAGCATGGTCGGGTTGGCGCTGTTGCGTACGGTCGCCTCGACGAGGACACCGGCCGGGCCGAGCTTGCCGAGGACGGCGTCGAGGTCGAAGCCGCGGGCGCGGGGGTCGACCGACAGGCCCTGGAGGGCGGCGAGTTCGGTGATGCAGGCGGCGACCGTGCCGGTGAGCCGGACGGGCCAGCGGTACTCGCCGATCCGGGCCACGGCGGCGGCGAGCCGGCTGACGGCATTGGCCCGGTTGGGCTTGGAGCCGTGGCCGGCCGTGCCGTGGGCGGTCAGCTTCAGCCAGGCGGTGCCGCGTTCGCCGGCCGCGATCGGGTAGAGGGCCTGGCCGGGGCCGTTGTGCACGGTGAAGGCGCCGGATTCGCTCAGGCCCTCCGTACATCCCTCGAAGAGGTGCGGGTGCTGGTCGGCGAGGAATCCCGAGCCGTCGACCGCACTGTCCTCCTCGTCCGCGGTGTAGGCGATCACGATGTCGCGGCGCGGCTGCACACCTACGCGCGCCCAGGCCCGTACGACGGCCAGCACCATCGCGTCCATGTTCTTCATGTCGACGGCGCCGCGGCCCCAGACCACCCCGTCGCGGATCTCGCCGGAGAAGGGGTCCACGCTCCAGTCGGCGGCCTCGGCGGGGACCACGTCGAGGTGGCCGTGGACGAGCAGGGCCTCGGCACCGGGGTCGGTGCCCTCGATCCGGGCCACCACGTTGGTGCGGCCGGGCGTGCGTTCCAGCAGGACCGGCTCGAGGCCGGCTGCGGCGAGCCGCTCGGCGACGTACTCGGCGGCGGGGCGCTCGCGGCAGTCGCCGCCGCCCCGGTTCGTGGTGTCGATGCGGATCAGGCCGGAGGTGAACTCGACGGCCTCGTCGAGCGCCACCCGGTCGACGGGGGATTCCCCGGCGGAGGGCTCCCCGGCGGGGGTCTCCTCGGCCGGGCGCTGGGAGGTGACTGCGGGCATGTCAGCCATACTGCTCCTCCACGGCTGCCGAGACGACCGTCGTGACCGCCTTGAAGGTGCGGATCCCCTCGTACATCGTCTCGCTGGTGTACGCGACCCTGCGCTCCCCGGAGCGTTCGACGCCCGGGACGACGGTGGCGGCCATCGCCAGGTGCTCGGCGTCGAACTCCAGCTCCACGGTGTACGGCCCGCCGGGCGCGGGTTCCCGGCGTCCGGCGAGGGCCGCGGCCTCCTTGGCTGCGGCCCGGATGTCGGCGGCGGTACGGGCCGGGGTGCGGCAGACGGCGGCGTAGCGGGAGACGTGGTCCTTGACGGCGACCTTCACCGCGTCGGGGGCGTAGCCGTCGGCGTCGACGCAGGTCAGGTCGTCGCCGGTGACGAGGACGACCGGCACTCCGTACTCGGCGACGACGTGGGCGTTGAGCAGTCCCTCGCTCGCACGGGTCCCGTTCAGCCAGACCCCGGTGATGGAGTTGGCGAGGTAGGTGTGGGCGAGGACGCCCGGCGTTCCGGCACCGGTGTGGTAGCCGACGAAGGCGATGCCGTCGACGTCGCCGTGCTGGACCCCCTCGACCATGGTGAGGGACTTGTGGCGGCCGGTGAGCAGCTCGGCCCGCTCGTCGAGCTGTTCGAGCAGCAGGTTCCGCATGCTCCAGTGGGCCTCGTTGATGAGGACCTGGTCGGCGCCGCCGTCGAGGAAGCCGAGTACGGCGGCGTTCACGTCGGAGGTGAAGAGGTGGCGGCAGCGCTGCCACTCGGGCGTGCCGGGCAGGACGTCAGCGGGCCAGGTGACGCCCGTGGCGCCTTCCATGTCGGCGGAGACGAGGATCTTCATCGGGCTCCCTGGGCGGTCGGCTGCCACGGCGCGGCCGACACGGACGGAGCCGTCCACGCAGGCTTCCACCCTAAGGGCTGTCCCGCAATCCCCGGCGGATCAGCGCGCGGCGTCGGACGCGGTGCATCGCAAGGCGCAGGAGCGTCCCCATACCGGGCGCACCCGGGCGCTGGGCGTATCCGGGCGTTCCGGCAACGCGGCGAGGTGCCGTGGCCGGCGTCGTGCGCCCGCCGGGGATGACGGGACGGCCCTTGGCCGCCCGGGCCCGCTGCGGCCGGGGGCCACGCCTGGGCGCCCGCCCGCAGTGTCGCCGGGAGGTCACGCCCGGGCCGGGGGCTCACCGCCGCCGGGAAATCCACCCGATCCGGTGAGCCGCCCGGCGTCGCTGCCGGGCAACGGCCTTGCTCAGCCCTCGACTTCGGCGGCCAGGTTGGCCAGCAGGGTGTCGTAGATCCGGCCGAGGCCCTTGGGGGCGAAGGTGCGCTCGAAGAAGCCGCCGATGCCGCCGGCGCCGTTCCAGACGGTGGTGACCACGGCCTTGGACTTGCCCTCGCCGGCCGGGGTGACGACCCAGGTGGTGACCATGGTGGAGTTGCGGTCCTTCTCCACGAGCTGCCCGTCGGTGGGCTCGGTGACCTCCAGCAGGCAGTCGCGTACGCGCTTGCTGGTGGCCTGGAGCTTCCAGTGGACGAGGGTGCCCTCGCCGTCGCCGCCCTCGCGCACCTCGTACTCGCTGAAGTGCTCGGGCAGCACCTTCCCCCGGGTCCCGGTGTAGTCCGCCAGCGCGTCGAACACGGTCTCCGCGTCAGCCGCGATGATCCGCTCCGTGGTGGCCTCGACCTGCGCCATAGCTGTTCCTCCAGCAGTTGTCTTCGCTCGTCGGCGGCAAGCCAACCACCTCCGGGGCAAGGGCCCAAATCCGGGTCCCGGGCCGCCCGGTCCGGCTCATGGAGCCTCCCACCGGCCCTCGGCGGCGATCGGGCGGGTCACGGGCCGCACGATCATGGGAACGTTTGTTCTATTCTCGGGCCGAGCTACCGAGGGAGGCGCTGATGCGCTGGGACAATCTGACCGACGGACCCGGGACCGCGGCGAACGCTGGGGCGCTCTTCGGGGCCGGCTCCGTCGTCACGCGGACCTTCGACACCCCCGAGTTCCGCGGGATCACCTTCCACGAGGTCCGCGCCCGCTCGGTCCTCAACCGGGTGCCCGGGGCCTCGCGGATGCCGTTCGAGTGGACGGTCAACCCGTACCGCGGGTGCAGCCACGCCTGCGTGTACTGCTTCGCCCGCAAGACCCACGGCTACCTCGACCTCGACACCGGCATCGGCTTCGACTCCCAGATCGTCGTCAAGACCAACGCCCCCGAACTGTTGCGCCGCGAACTCGCCTCGAGCCGATGGACCGGCGCGCACATCGCCATGGGCACCAACGTCGACTGCTACCAGCGCGCCGAGGGGCGCTACCGGCTGATGCCCGGGATCATCGAGGCCCTGACCGAGCGGGCCAACCCCTTCTCCATCCTGACCAAGGGGACGCTCATCCTGCGCGACCTCCCCCTCCTGCAGCAGGCCGCCGAAGTCGCCGACGTCGGCATCTCCGTATCCGTCGGCTTCACCGACACCGCCCTGTGGCGGACCGTCGAACCCGGCACGCCCTCCCCCGCCGCCCGGCTGGCCGCCGTACGGGCCCTCGCCGATGCAGGGATCGAGTGCGGGGTGCTGATGGCCCCGGTGATCCCCTTCCTCGGGGACTCCCCCGAGCAGCTGCGGGCCACGGTGCGGGCCGTCGCCGAGTCCGGGGCGACCTCCGTGACACCCCTGGTACTCCATCTGCGGCCGGGCGCCCGCGAGTGGTTCGCGGCGTGGCTGCGGGCCCACCACCCCCACCTCGTCGAACGGTACGAGCGGATGTACGCCGGCGGCTCGTACGCGCCCACCTGGTACCAGCGGCAGATCACCCGGCAAGTCCACGAGCTCGCGGCGGAATTCGGCATCGGCCCCTCCCGGCAGACCGCGGCCCGCAGGATCGCCGTCCCCGAACGCCCGGCCGAGCCCGCGCCCGCCGGCCCCACCCAGCTCAGCCTCCTGTGACCTCGTACGGCCCCTGAAAGCTCATCACATCGGGCCAATCAGCAGCCCAATACCGCCTTCCAGGCATGGTTTCCGGGACGATTCCGCCCAGAACCCTCGGCTGGGAGGCCCCATGCTGCACCCCGCGAAGAAGCGCGGCCCCTTCACGAAGCGCGCCGCCGTCCTGCTCTCGATCGCCACCGCGACCGTGGCCGCCGTCGTCACGAGCCCGGCCGGCGCCACGCCGACGGCGGCGGCGGCGCAGGCCCGCGCCGCCGCCGCGCCCGCCGCGCTGCGCTGGACCGGCTGCGCCACCCAGCGCTACCCGACGCTGCAGTGCGCCTCCCTCAAGGTCCCGCTGGACCACGACCGGCCCGCGGGCCGCCAGATCTCCCTGGCCCTGACCCGGGTCCCGCACACCGCCGCCACCTCCCAGGGCCCGCTGCTGGTCAACCCCGGCGGCCCCGGCGGCAGCGGCCGGGCCCTGGCCGGGTTCATCGCCTCCGCGCTCCCCAAGGACGTCGCCGCCCAGTACGACGTGATCGGCTTCGACCCGCGGGGCGTCGGCAAGAGCGAGCCCACCCTCGACTGCGGGCCCGGCCACTTCACCCCCGTACGCCCGGACTCCGTCCCGCGCGACCTGCAGACGGAGCAGGCCAACCTGGAGCGGGTGAAGTCCTTCGCCGAGTCCTGCCAGGCCAAGCACGCGGACGTGCTCCCCCACATCGGCACCGTCTCGGCCGCCCGCGACATCGAGGTGCTGCGCACCGCCCTCGGCGCGGCGAAGGTCAGCTACTTCGGCTACTCGTACGGGACCTACCTGGGCGCGGTGTACGCCAAACTCCACCCGGACCGGGTGCACCGCCTCGTCCTGGACTCCGTGGTCGACCCGGGCGGGGTCTGGTACGAGGACAACCTCGCGCAGGACCAGGCCTTCGACGCCCGCCACAAGGCCTTCCTGGCCTGGGTGGCCCGGTACGAGGAGAAGTACAAGCTCGGCGACGACCCGGTGGGGGTCGAGGAGCGCTGGTACGCGATGCGGGACGCCCTGCGCACGACACCGGCGGGCGGCAAGGTGGGCCCCTCGGAGCTGGAGGACACCTACATGCCGGGCGGCTACTACAACGGCTACTGGCCGGTCCTCGCCGAGGCCTTCTCGGCGTACGCGGTGGCCGGGGACCCGAAGCCGCTGGTGGCGGCGTACGAGCGGTTCGGGGCGGTGGAGCCGTCCGCGGGCAACAGCTACAGCGTGTACACGGCGGTGCAGTGCCGCGACTCGGCCTGGCCGAAGGACTGGAACCAGTGGCGCACGGACATGTGGCGCACCCATGCGAAGGCTCCGTTCATGACCTGGAACAACGGCTGGTACAACGCCCCGTGCGCGTTCTGGCAGACGGAGCCGCTGGCGGCGCCGGACGTGACCAACGCCGACCTCCCGCCGGCCCTGCTCCTCCAGGCGACGGACGATGCGGCGACCCCGTTCGAGGGGGCTCTGAGCATGAAGGGGAAGCTGAAGGGCTCGGCGCTGGTGGTCGAGGAGGGCGGCGGCAACCACGGGGTCGCGCTCAGCGGCAACAAGTGCCTGGACGAGAAGGTGGCGGCGTACCTGCGGACGGGCGGGGCCTCGGACGCCACCTGCCCCGCCCAGGCGGCCCCGGAGCCGACCGCGGCCACCCGCGCGGTGCCCCCGTCGGCGGGCGGCACGGCGCTGCACGGCCTGCTGGGCTTCCGCGGCTAGGGGCGGTTCGCGAGTTCGCCGATTCGCCGGTTTGCCGGAGTTTGTGCCGGATCGGCGCCACTCGTACCGGCTCCGCCCGGCCCGTCCCCGACGCTGCGGTGAACAGGGGCGGGCCGGACGGGTATGAGCCAGGGTCCCTGCGGTGAAGCAGCACATACCCCTACTCGCCTGGCGGAGGACCGCCGAGGCCCCGGCCGCCACCGGTGCGCGGCTCGGCTGGCTCGACGCGCTGCGCGGCTTCGCCGCCCTGGTCGTGGCCCTGCACCACTTCGGCGTACTGCGGATGCTGCCGTTCGGCGAGCCGGTCCGGCGGAACTTCGACCTCGGCGATCATCCCGGCCTCGCTGGAGCGCCGGGGCGACGTCCGGGCCTTCTGGATCGGCCGGATCTTCCGGATCTACCCGGCCCTCGTCGTCGCCCTGGCCGCCTCGATCGTGATGCTGCCGGCCGGGGACGGATCGACCGCGCTGCTGCGCACCGGTGACAACCTGGGCCTCGCTGGTCGCGAACGGCCTGATGCTCCAGGACCTGCTCGGCGTCCGCACGGCATGAACGTCACCTGGACCCTCTGCTACGAGATGGTCCTCTACTTCTTCTTCACCGCCCTGTTCACACGTGGCCTGCACCGGCACAGCGGCGCGATCGCGGCGGCCTTCGCCGACGCCGCGCTGGCGATCGGCACGGCCCTGGCCCCGCAGCTGCTGCTGACGGAGCTTGGCTCGGTCCATGCCGGCGCAGCGTCTGGGCCGGCGGGTCCAGCGGGCGGCGGAGCGCCGCCGGCCGTCCGCGCCGGCCACGGCTGCGGCCGGTCCCGATGTGATCCTGGTGCCCCGGCAGCCGGACGGCGCGGGCCGCGGGCCCGCCGCCGTCCACGCGCAGGGCGAACCGCATTCGGCGTCCCGCTGACCCCGCCTACTGGCCCTGCCTACTGGCCCGCAGGTATCGGCAGCACCGCGAACGCCTCCACCTCCAGCAGGAGTTCGGGCCGGAAGAGGGCGACGACCTGGACGGCCGAGGAGGCCGGCTGCCGGTCGCCGGGGATGACGGCGTCGCGCGCCTCCCGTACCGCCGGGAGGTGCGCGACGTCCGTGACGAAGTAGGTCAGCTTCACGACGTCGTCGAAGGTCGCCCCGGCCGCTGCCAGGCAGCGCCGCAGGTTCTCGAACACCTGGCGGGCCTGCGCGGAGGCGTCGCCCGCGCCGACGACCTCGCCCTGCTCGTCGAAGGCGCACTGGCCGGAAATGGCGATGAACCGCCCGGTGCCCCAGGTGACATGGCTGTAGCCCGTACCGGGGTGGACGCCCTCCGGCGCGGCCAGGCGGGTGATGTGGCTGTCGTTGCGTTCGCTCATACGAGCGATCATGTCAGCCGAGCGCGCGCAGCGCGGCCGTCGCCGCCACGGCGAGGCGCGGATGGGACTGGGCCCGGGTCAGCACCTCACGGGACCGGGGGTCGCCGAGGGCGCCCAGCCCCTCGACACAGGCCAGGGCCACCCGCCAGTAGGGATCGTGCGGGGACAGCAGGCGGGCCAGGGTAGCCGTCAGGACCGGCGCCGACTCAGGGGCGCGCAGGGCCGTGAGCAGCCGTACGGGCTGGAGTGCGTAGGCCGTGCGCAGGGTGTTGGTGGCGAGGGCGGCCGCCGCGCGGGCGGTGCGCGGGTCCCCCAGTACGGCGAGCGCCTCGGCGGCGGCCGCGCAGCGCGGCGGGTCCCGGTGGTTGAGCAGCAGCACGAGCGGCTCGAAGGCCCGCCGGTCCCCGGCCAGGCCGAGGCGGTAGGCGGCCAGCTCGCGGGCCCACAGGGGCAGCCCGGCGGTGGTCAGGGAGGCCGCCAGCTCGTCGGGGGCCGCCGCGAGCAGTTCCTCGTACGGAGGGGACTGCCCGGATTCCGTTCGCAGGCGCTCCAGCACGTCGTTCACCCGGCCACCCTAGGGGGGTGCGGGCGCCGCCGCGGCGGGTTTCCACAGATGGGTGATCGATGATCGATGATCGGTACATTTGGGCGGTACAGGTCACATCTCCGTGCTCTGGCGCGCCAGTTACCGGCGGGTTACGCTCCCTTCAACGTACGAGGCCGGCCTGGTGACGCAGCCGCCCCGTACCAGTCGGTTCGGTACCTCGTGTTCGGTACCTCAGCACATCAGGCACCTCGTGTACCTCGACTGCCTCGAGTGCATCTCGTGTACGGCGCGGCCCCGGGACAGGGTCCGCCGCTCTCCTCGCCCGCCCTTCCCCGGGGCCGGGATCTCTGCCGCGCGTCGTGCGCCGCGCGCCGCCCTCAGTCGTCACCCTCTTCCACTGGAGTCCCGCGATGGACCTTCCGTCCACGTCCAGTCAGTCCACCCTCCAGACCATCGCCGTCGTCGGCCTCGGCACGATGGGCACCGGCATCGCCGAGGTCCTCGCCCGGGCCGGCCGCGAGGTCATCGGCATCGACGTCAGCGACACCGCCACCCGCCGGGCCACCGCCTCCCTCGCGGCCGCCACGGCCCGTTCGGTGACCCGCGAGCGCCTCACCGAGCAGGAGCGGGAGGGCGTGCTGGCCCGCTTCCGCACCTTCACCGAGCTGACCGCCGCGGCCGACGCCGATCTCGTCATCGAGGTCGTTCCGGAGAACTACGAGCTCAAGCAGCGCCTGTTCCGCGAGCTCGACGCGATCGTCCGGCCCGACACGATCCTGGCGACCGGCACCAACGCCCTGTCGGTGACCCGCCTCGCCGCCGAGTCGCAGCGTCCCGAGCGCGTCCTCGGCCTGCACTTCTTCAACCCGGCCCCGGCGATGAAGCTGGTCGAGGTCGTCTCCAGCGTCCTCACCGCCCCGACGGCCGTCGAGGCGGTCACCGCGCTGGCCCGCGAGCTCGGCAAGGAGCCCGTCTCGGTCGGCGACCGCCCCGGCTTCGTCGCGGACGGCCTGCTCTTCGGCTACCTCAACCAGGCCGCCGCGATGTACGAGTCGAAGTACGCCTCCCGCGAGGACATCGACGCGGCGATGCGGCTCGGCTGCGGCCTGCCCATGGGCCCGCTCGCGCTGCTCGACCTGATCGGCGTGGACACCGCCCGGACCGTCCTGGAGGCCATGTACTCCTCCTCCGGCGACCGGCTGCACGCCCCGGCCCCGATCCTGGGCCACCTCGCCGAGGCCGGCCTGACCGGGCAGAAGTCCGGGCGCGGGTTCTACACGTACGAGGAGCCGGGCAGCTCCACGATCGTCCGCGACGCGCAGACCCCGCTGGACGGGGCCCGGCTCGGCGAGGGCCGTCCGGTCCGCTCGGTCGGCGTGGCCGGCTCCGGCACCATGGCGAGCGGTATCGCGCAGGTCTTCGCGCAGGCCGGCTTCGTGGTGGTGCTCGCCGCCCGCAGCCAGGAGAAGGCGGACGCCGCGAAGGCCGCGATCGGCAAGTCCTTGGGCCGTGCGGTGTCCAAGGGCCGGCTGACCGAGGAGGGCGCCGCGCAGACGCTGGCCCTGATCACCCCGGCCGGCTCGCTGGACGCGTTCGCCGACGTGGACCTGGCCGTGGAGGCCGTCGCGGAGGACCTGGCGGTCAAGCAGGAGCTGTTCGCGGCCCTGGACAAGGTCTGCAAGCCGGGCGCGGTGCTGGCCACCACCACCTCCTCGCTGCCGGTGATCGCGGTCGCCCGCGTGACCTCGCGTCCCCAGGACGTGATCGGCATGCACTTCTTCAACCCGGCGCCTGCGATGAAGCTGGTCGAGGTGGTCCGGACCGTCCTGACCTCCGACGACGTGCACGCCACGGTCCGCGAGATCTGCACGAAGGTGCGCAAGCACCCGGTGGACTGCGGGGACCGGGCCGGCTTCATCGTGAACGCGCTGCTGTTCCCGTACTTGAACAACGCCGTCAAGATGGTCGAGCAGCACTACGCCAGCCTCGACGACATCGACGCCGCCATGAAGCTGGGCGGCGGCTACCCGATGGGGCCGTTCGAGCTCCTCGACGTCGTCGGCCTGGACGTCTCGCTGGCGATCGAGAAGGTCCTCCACAAGGAGTTCCGCGACCCGGGACTGGCCCCCTCCCCGCTGCTGGAGCACCTGGTGGCGGCTGGCTGCCTGGGCCGGAAGACCGGCCGCGGATTCCGTGAGTACGCCCGCCGGTAAGCAGCGCCCTGGCCAGGTGCCCCAAGAGCCGGATGCGTGGGGAGGGCTGCTCGGGTCTGCCGGACCCTCACGGCAGGCCATACCTTCCGAGCCCAGTGCGGGCTCTCCCCCGCATCCACCCCTGTCCCACCCCCCTCAGGCGCGCTCCCCTGCGCAAATGAAGTACTTTCGATCCATGTCCCAGCCCGCCAAGACCTCGCCCCGCGCCGCCACGGCCTCCGACAGCCCGGAGAGCACGGCCGGCACCAAGGCGGCCGCGCAGCGGCTCAAGATGCGCCGTGAGCTCGCGGCCGCCGCGATGGAGCTGTTCGCGACCAAGGGGTACGAGGCGACGACGGTCGACGAGATCGCCGCGACCGCGGGGGTGGCGCGCCGGACCTTCTTCCGGCACTTCCGCTCCAAGGAAGAGGCGATCTTCCCGGACCACGACGACACCTTGACCAGGGCCGAGGCGGTGCTGGACGTGGCCCCGGCGCACGAGCACCCGCTCGACACGGTGTGCCGCGGGATCAAGGAAGTCATGAAGATGTACGCCGCCTCGCCGGCGGTGTCGGTGGAGCGTTACCGGCTGACCCGCGAGGTGCCGGCGCTGCGGGAGCGGGAGATCGCCTCGGTGGCCCGGTACGAGCGGCTGTTCACCCGCTATCTGCTCGCCCACTTCGACGAGACCGACCACCACGACGGCAACGACGACCCGCTGCTGGCCGAGGTGGCCGCCTCGGCGGTCGTCACGGCCCACAACCACGTGCTGCGGCGCTGGCTGCGGGCGGGCGGTCAGGGGGACGTGGAGGCGCAGCTGGACCACGCCTTCTCGATCGTGCGGAAGACCTTCGGTACGGGGATCGGCGCGGGCCGGACCCTGAATACGGCGTCGGCCCCGGCCGCGCCGGCGGAGGTCCGCACGCAGGGCGAGGTGCTGGTTGCGGTGGCCCGTACGGACGCCCCGCTCGACGAGGTCATGCGGACCATCGAGGAAGCACTGAGGAACAAGCAGTAGTCACACCCGCCGAGTCACACACATCACAGTGGCCGCCCCCGTTCCGGGGGCGGCCGCTTTTGTTTGTCCGACTTGCCCCTACTCACGGGTAACTCTGATCGATCATCGCTCATCTGCGCAGGTCAATAGGCAAATGAGAGAAAGTTTTGGCACGCGGTGCCTTGCTGAGTGACACGGGGTGCCATACGTTGAATCTCGTCCGGATGTCCCCGCGGTCCACGCCCACTCGGCACGAACCGCGCCCCGGATGCCTGCGTCACCAGGCACCGCACGCCTCACCACGGGCGTCGCCAGCACCACAGCTCCGCCGGACCGACGGCATCTCGCAGCACCGCAGCACCGCAGCACCACACCCGTTCCACGCACCTGCGTATCCCTCAGCGCACCCTCATCAGCGCTTCGCCGGAGGCAACACCGTGAAGGACATCCTGGACGCGATCCAGTCGCAGGCCGCTACGGCCGCCGACTTCGCGGCCCTGCCGCTCCCCGACTCGTACCGCGCGATCACCGTGCACAAGGACGAGGCGGAGATGTTCGCAGGGCTCACCACCCGCGAGAAGGACCCGCGCAAGTCCCTGCACCTCGACCAGGTGCCCGTGCCGGAGCTCGGCCCGGGCGAGGCCCTGGTGGCCGTCATGGCCTCGTCGGTCAACTACAACTCCGTGTGGACCTCGATCTTCGAGCCGGTGTCCACCTTCAGCTTCCTGGAGCGCTACGGGCGCCTGTCGGAGCTCACCAAGCGCCACGACCTCCCGTACCACGTCATCGGTTCGGACCTCGCGGGCGTCGTGCTGCGCACCGGCCCCGGCGTCAACGCCTGGAAGCCCGGCGACGAGGTCGTCGCGCACTGCCTCTCGGTCGAGCTGGAGTCCTCGGACGGCCACAACGACACGATGCTCGACCCCGAGCAGCGCATCTGGGGCTTCGAGACGAACTTCGGCGGTCTCGCCGAGATCGCACTCGTCAAGTCCAACCAGCTGATGCCCAAGCCCGACCACCTGAGCTGGGAGGAGGCCGCCTCCCCGGGCCTGGTCAACTCCACCGCCTACCGCCAGCTGGTCTCCCGCAACGGCGCCGGCATGAAGCAGGGCGACAACGTCCTGATCTGGGGCGCCAGCGGCGGACTCGGCTCGTACGCCACCCAGTTCGCGCTGGCCGGCGGCGCCAACCCGATCTGCGTCGTCTCCAGCGCGCAGAAGGCGGACATCTGCCGCGCGATGGGCGCGACCGCGATCATCGACCGCAGCGCCGAGGGCTACAAGTTCTGGAAGGACGAGCACACCCAGGACCCCAAGGAGTGGAAGCGCTTCGGCAAGCGCATCCGCGAGCTGACCGGCGGCGAGGACGTGGACATCGTCTTCGAGCACCCGGGCCGCGAGACCTTCGGCGCCTCCGTGTACGTCACCCGCAAGGGCGGCACCATCGTCACCTGCGCCTCGACCTCGGGCTACAACCACGAGTACGACAACCGCTACCTGTGGATGTCGCTCAAGCGGATCGTGGGCTCGCACTTCGCCAACTACCGCGAGGCCTGGGAGGCCAACCGCCTGGTGGCCAAGGGCAAGATCCACCCCACGCTGTCCAAGGTCTACTCCCTCGAGGAGACGGGCCAGGCCGCGTACGACGTCCACCGCAACCTCCACCAGGGCAAGGTCGGCGTGCTCGCCCTCGCCCCCGAGGAGGGCCTCGGTGTCCGCGACCACGAGATGCGCGCGACGCACCTCGACGCGATCAACCGCTTCCGCAACGTCTGAGACAGCCTCAAAGGCCAAAGGGACAGCCTGAGATGACAGAGCGCCAGAAGGACCGTCCGTGGCTCATGCGGACGTACGCCGGCCACTCCACGGCCGAGGCGTCCAACGAGCTGTACCGCCGCAACCTCGCCAAGGGCCAGACCGGCCTGTCGGTCGCGTTCGACCTTCCGACGCAGACCGGCTACGACCCCGACCACATCCTCGCCCGCGGCGAGGTGGGCCGGGTCGGGGTCCCGGTCTCCCATCTGGGCGACATGCGGCGGCTGTTCCAGGACATCCCCCTGGAACAGATGAACACCTCGATGACGATCAACGCCACCGCCATGTGGCTGCTGGCGCTCTACCAGGTGGCCGCCGAGGAGCAGGGCGCGGACGTCTCCCAGCTCCAGGGCACCACCCAGAACGACATCGTCAAGGAGTACCTCTCCCGCGGGACGCACGTCTTCCCGCCGGGGCCGTCCCTCCGCCTGACGACGGACATGATCGCGTACACGGTCAACCACATCCCGAAGTGGAACCCGATCAACATCTGCAGCTACCACCTGCAGGAGGCCGGGGCCACCCCGGTCCAGGAGATCTCGTACGCGATGTCCACCGCGATCGCCGTCCTCGACTCGGTGCGCGACTCGGGCCAGGTGCCCGAGGAGCGCTTCGGCGAGGTGGTCGCCCGGATCTCCTTCTTCGTGAACGCGGGCGTCCGCTTCATCGAGGAGATGTGCAAGATGCGCGCCTTCGGCCGCATCTGGGACAAGGTCACCCGTGAGCGCTACGGCATCGAGAACGACAAGCAGCGCCGCTTCCGGTACGGCGTCCAGGTCAACTCCCTGGGCCTGACCGAGGCGCAGCCGGAGAACAACGTCCAGCGCATCGTGCTGGAGATGCTGGCCGTCACCCTCTCCAAGGACGCCCGCGCCCGCGCCGTGCAGCTGCCCGCCTGGAACGAGGCGCTGGGCCTGCCCCGGCCCTGGGACCAGCAGTGGTCGCTGCGCATCCAGCAGGTCCTCGCACACGAGAGCGACCTGCTGGAGTACGAGGACATCTTCGCCGGTTCCCACGTCATCGAGGCCAAAGTCGACTCCCTGGTCGCCGACTGCCTGGCCGAGATCGACCGGATCCAGGAGATGGGCGGCGCCATGGCCGCCGTCGAGTCCGGGTACCTGAAGTCCCAGCTGGTCTCCTCGCACGCCGAGCGGCGTGCCCGGATCGAGGCCGGCGAGGACAAGATCGTCGGTGTCAACTGCTTCCAGCAGACCGAGGAGAACCCGCTCACGTCCGACCTGGACGGCGCCATCATGACGGTCGACCCTGCAGTGGAGGCGCTCACCGTCGAGCGCATCGTCCGCTGGCGGGCCGAGCGGCAGGAGTCCTCGGAGCGGCAGGGGAACGGCGATCCCTTCGTCTTTCCCACCACCCAGCAGGCCCTGGAGCGCCTCAAGGAGGCCGCGGCGGGGACCGAGAACCTGATGGAAGCCACCCTGGAGTGCGCCCGTGCGGGCGTCACCACCGGCGAGTGGTCGAGCGCGCTGCGCGAGGTGTTCGGCGAGTTCCGCGCCCCGACCGGGGTCTCCTCGGCCCCGGTCGCGGTCACGGCCGAGCCCGGCACGCCGATGCACGAGGTCCGCGAGAAGGTGGCCCGTACGGCCGACGAGCTCGGCTCGGGCCGGCTGCGGCTGCTGGTCGGCAAGCCCGGCCTGGACGGACACTCCAACGGCGCCGAGCAGATAGCCGTCCGGGCCCGCGACGCCGGCTTCGAGGTGGTCTACCAAGGCATCCGGCTGACGCCCGAAGAGATCTCCTCCGCGGCGCTGGCCGAGGACGTGCACTGCGTGGGACTGTCCATCCTGTCCGGATCCCACAGCGCACTCGTCCCGGATGTCCTCGAACGCCTGCGCGTGGCGGGGGCGGGTGACATTCCCGTCATCGTCGGAGGCATCATTCCGAACGCGGATGCCGTGACACTGAAGGCGGCCGGTGTGGCAGCCGTCTTCACGCCGAAGGACTTCGGCATCACGGAGATCATCGGCCGCATCGTCGACGAGATCCGCAAAGCCAACAAGCTCGACCCCCTTCAAGACACCGCAAACCTTGCAAGCACGGAGGTCCCCGCATGACCACGCCCGTCCACCCGGTGAACCGTCTTCGCCCGCGTCGCTCCTGCCTCGCGGTCCCGGGTTCGAACCCGCGCTTCCTGGAGAAGGCCCAGGGCCTGCCGGCCGACCAGGTCTTCCTGGACCTGGAGGACGCCTGCGCGCCGCTCGCCAAGGAAGGCGCCCGCCACACGATCGTGGACGCGCTGAACAACGGTGACTGGACGGGCAAGACCCGGGTCGTGCGGGTCAACGACTGGACCACGCACTGGACGTACCGCGACGTCATCACGGTCGTGGAGGGTGCGGGCCAGAACCTCGACTGCATCATGCTGCCGAAGGTCCAGGACGCCCAGCAGGTCGTGGCGCTGGACCTGCTGCTGACCCAGATCGAGAAGACGATGGGCTTCGAGGTCGGCAAGATCGGCATCGAGGCGCAGATCGAGAACGCCAAGGGCCTGGTGAACGTCGACGAGATCGCCGCCGCCTCGCCCCGGCTGGAGACCATCATCTTCGGCCCGGCCGACTTCATGGCCTCCATCAACATGAAGTCGCTGGTCGTGGGCATGCAGCCGCCCGGCTACGGCGCGGACGCCTACCACTACATCCTGATGCGGATCCTGATGGCGGCCCGCATGCACAACCTCCAGGCGATCGACGGCCCCTTCCTCCAGATCCGCGACGTGGACGCGTACCGCGAGGTGGCGGGCCGGGCGGCGGCGCTGGGCTTCGACGGCAAGTGGGTGCTGCACCCGGGCCAGGTCGACGCGGCGAACGAGGTCTTCTCCCCCTCCCAGGAGGACTACGACCACTCCGAGCTGATCCTCGACGCGTACGACTGGTGCACCTCCGAGGCCGGCGGCAAGAAGGGCTCGGCCATGCTCGGCGACGAGATGATCGACGAGGCCAGCCGCAAGATGGCCCTGGTCATCGCGGGCAAGGGCCGCGCGGCCGGGATGCAGCGCACCACCAAGTTCGAGATCCCGGAGGCCTGATCCCGATGCAGTTCGGACGCACTTACGAAGAGTTCGAGGTCGGGGCGGTCTACAAGCACTGGCCCGGAAAGACGGTCACCGAGTACGACGACCACCTCTTCTGCCTGCTGACCATGAACCACCACCCGCTCCACATGGACAGCAATTACGCGGAGAACACGACCGACTTCGGCAAGAACGTGGTCGTGGGCAACTACATCTACTCGCTGCTGCTGGGCATGTCCGTACCGGACGTCTCCGGGAAGGCCATCGCCAACCTGGAGATCGAGTCCCTGCGGCACGTGGCGCCGACCTTCCACGGCGACACCATCTACGGCGAGACCACGGTCCTCGACAAGACCCCGTCCAAGTCGAAGAACGACCGCGGGATCGTCTTCGTGGAGACCAAGGGCTACAAGCAGGACGGCACCCTCGTCTGCGTCTTCCGGCGCAAGGTGATGGTCCCGACCGAGACGTACATCAAGGAGCGCGGCGGCGAGCAGCCCGGCCGCCCGCAGCTGAAGGAACAGGGGAAGTAGCCATGGCCCGACTCGCCCAGACCGCCGGGCTCACCGACGTCCAGCGGGAGATCCTCAAGACCGTCCGGGAGTTCGTCGACAAGGAGATCATCCCGGTCGCGACCGAGCTCGAACACCGTGACGAATACCCGCAGCAGATCGTCGACGGCCTCAAGGAGCTCGGCCTCTTCGGGCTGATGATCCCCGAGGAGTACGGCGGCCTGGGTGAGTCGCTGCTCACCTACGCACTGTGCGTGGAGGAGATAGCGCGGGGCTGGATGTCCGTCTCGGGCATCATCAACACCCACTTCATCGTGGCGTACATGCTCAAGCAGCACGGCACCCAGGAGCAGAAGGACCACTTCCTGCCCCGCATGGCGCTGGGCGAGGTGCGCGGCGCGTTCTCGATGTCCGAGCCGGGGCTGGGCTCCGACGTGTCGGCCATCACGTCCAAGGCGGTCAAGGACGGCGACGAGTACGTCCTGAACGGCCAGAAGATGTGGCTGACGAACGGCGGCAGCTCCACGCTGGTGGCGGTCCTCGTGCGAAGTGACGAAGGCCACCCCGAGGGCACGGCCCCGCACAAGTCGATGACGACCTTCCTCGTCGAGAAGGAGCCCGGCTTCGGTGAGGTCCGTCCGGGCCTGACCATCCCGGGCAAGATCGACAAGATGGGCTACAAGGGCGTCGACACGACCGAGCTCATCATGGACGGACTGCGCATTCCGGCCAATCGGGTCCTCGGAGGCCAGACGGGCCGAGGGTTTTACCAAATGATGGACGGGGTCGAGGTCGGCCGCGTCAACGTGGCGGCGCGTGGCTGCGGTGTCGCTCAGCGTGCGTTCGAGCTGGGTGTCTCGTATGCCCAGCAACGTCACACTTTCGGCAAGGCGATCGCCGAGCACCAGGCCATCCAGTTCAAGCTGGCCGAGATGGCTACCAAGGTCGAGGCCGCCCATGCGATGATGGTGAATGCAGCACGCAAAAAGGACTCCGGGGAACGAAACGACCTCGAAGCAGGGATGGCGAAGTACCTCGCCTCCGAATACTGCAAGGAGGTGGTGGAGGACGCCTTCCGTATCCATGGCGGCTACGGATTCTCGAAGGAGTACGAGATCGAGCGCCTCTACCGGGAGGCACCGATGCTGCTGATCGGTGAAGGTACCGCCGAGATCCAGAAAATGATCATCGGTCGGCGCCTTCTCGAGGAGTACCGACTCCAGGGCTGAAAGTCCCTTTTGCGGCGGATCCTCCATGGGTTCGTCGCAAAAGAATCACTGGCAGTCACTGGCCTGCGGCCATCGACTCGGCTTCTGGCTTGCCCAGTTGTTGCGTGCAACCGATAGCATTCCAGTAAAGCCGCCGTCCCGTCCCCCTGTTTGCGGCGCGGCAATCACCCGCTACGAAGGTCATCCATGCCCCACAGCCAAACCTCTGCACCTCGCGTCGGCATCCTCGGTGGACGTCTCGCACGCGGAGCATCGCCGTGGCTTCTGCCGACCGTCGCCACCGCTGCGCTCAGCCTCACCCGGGCCCGCAAGTCCGGGCGCTGGGCGGCAGTGGCCGTGCCCACCACCGCTCTCGCGGCGGGCATGCTGTGGTTCTTCCGCGACCCCGAGCGTGAGATCACGCAGGGCCGTGTCATCTCGCCCGCCGACGGTGTGGTGCAGAGCATCATGCCGTGGAAGGACGGGCGGACCCGGGTCGCGATCTTCATGAGCCCGCTGAACGTCCACGTCAACCGCGCGCCCCTCGCGGGCACGGTGACGTCCGTGGAGCACATCCCCGGCGGGTTCGTCCCGGCGTTCAACAAGGAGAGCGAGAACAACGAGCGCGTTGTCTGGCACTTCGACACCGAGCTCGGCGACATCGAGATGGTGCAGATCGCCGGCGCCGTCGCTCGCCGCATCGTCCCGTACCTGCCGGCCGGTACCAAGGTGGAGCAGGGCGAACGCATCGGTCTGATCCGCTTCGGCTCCCGCGTCGACATCTACCTCCCCGAGGGTGTCGAGGTCGCGGTCGAAGTCGGCCAGGCCACCACCGCGGGGGTGACCCGAATTGACCGTGACTGACCCTGAGACTCCCACCACACCGTCGGGTGGGTGGGTGCCCGAGGCCGCAGAGGAGGAGTCCGCCGAGGACGACATGCCGCTCTCGCTGCGGCTGTCGATAGCGGACACCCTCACCCTCGGCAACGCAACGTGCGGATTCATGGCGGTGTACTTCACCACCACCGGGATCCTCATCCCGCACCTCACCGGCAGTGGCGAGTCGGGCATGGCCCGCAACAGCGCCGCGACGGCAGTGATACTGATGCTGCTCGCCGCGGTCTTCGACCTCTTCGACGGCATCGTGGCCCGCAAGCTGCGCAGCTCGCCGATGGGCGCCGAGCTGGACAACCTGTCCGACCTGATCAGCTTCGGCCTGGCTCCCGCGTACTTCGTGCTCGTCTACGGCATGGTCGCCGACGACGCGGTGCAGAAGATGTCGGCGCTGGCCGCGATCGTGGTGCTGCTGGCCGTGGTCCTGCGCCTGGCGAGATTCAGCTGCGTGACCATGAAGGACGGCATGTTCCAGGGCATGCCGAGCCCCTTCGGCGCGCTGACGGTCGTCTCGATCGTGCTGCTGGAGCTGCCGTTCGTCCCGACCCTGCTGGCGATCATCGGGGTGGCCTGGCTGATGGTGAGCCGGGTCGAGTACCCGAAGCCGCGGGGTGTCCTCGCGGTGGCGATGCTGAGCTGGATCGTCGGGGCCATGGGCCTGCTGGCGGCCTGGGCGTTCGACGCCCCGGGCGGTCAGCTGCTGCTCCAGGCGGGCTGCGCGCTGCAGATCGCTCTCGCGGCGACCATCCCGCTGTTCGCGACGACCCGTCGCGCGAACACGTTCCGCCACAACCGCCGGGAGGCGCGAGCGGCGTCGCAGCTCCCGTAACACTGCTTTCGAAGGGTCCCCGGTGCCGATGCGGCACCGGGGGCCCTTTTGCGTGTACGGGGGCTGCGAAGGGGGGCGGGGCCGGTGGTGGGGCGGGGGGCGTCCGGGGTAGGCATGATTTATGGCCCCACCCGGCGCCGGAGACCTCGGCCGGGTTACGGGCCACAAATCACGTTTTACACCCCGGACGACCCCCCGCCCCACCACCGTCCCCGCCCCGGGACGCCCCTGAATCCCCCCTCGTCCGGCCCTCGAAGACCCCCGGCAAGGGATGGGGGCGCCCCTCGAAGACCACGACACCCGGCCGGGGACGGCGGCCTCGAAGTCGCCTCGGCCAGGGATGGGGGCGCGCCTCGAAAACACCCGGCCGGGGACGGGGTCGCGCCTCGAAGACGCCCGGCCGGGGGCGGGGGCGGGGTGGGGCACTGTCCGGGGTGTAAAACGTGATTTGTGGCCGACACCCCGGAATGCCTGTGTTGCTGGGCTCAGGGGCCATAAATCATGCCTACCCCGGACAGTGCCCCACCCCGCCCCCGTCCCCGGCCCACCCCGACCGGCCCCCGGCCCACCCGCCGCCGCAGCGCCCCCGCCACCCCCGAAGAGCCACGGCCCACCCGCCGCCGCAGCCCCCCGCCACCCCCGAACGGCTACAGCCCACCCGCCGCCGCAGCGCCCCCGCCACCCCCAGAGAGCTACGGCCCACCCGCCGCCGCAGCCCCCACCACCCCCGGAGGGCTACGCTTGATGTCGGAAAACCGCCAGCCCCGGCGCCACCGGGCCAGGATGCTGGAGCCATGTACACCGACACCGAGCGCTGCGTCAGGGCCGTGCAGTCGAAGGACGCCCGTTTCGACGGGTGGTTCTTCACCGCCGTGCGGACCACCGGGATCTACTGCCGTCCCAGCTGCCCCGCGGTGCCGCCCAAGGTCGAGAACATGACCTTCCTGCCCAGCGCCGCCGCCTGTCAGCAGGCCGGGTTCCGGGCCTGCAAGCGGTGCCGGCCCGACACCTCCCCCGGCTCCCCCGAGTGGAACGCCCGCGCCGACGCCGTCGCCCGGGCCATGCGGCTCATCCAGGACGGCGTCGTCGACCGCGAGGGCGTCCCCGGGCTCGCGGCGCGGCTGGGGTACTCCACCCGCCAGGTCGAGCGGCAGCTGGGCGCCGAGCTCGGCGCCGGGCCCCTCGCCCTCGCCCGGGCACAGCGCGCCCAGACCGCCCGGCTGCTCATCGAGACCTCCGAGCTGCCCATGGGCGACATCGCCTTCGCCGCCGGGTTCTCCTCCATCCGGACCTTCAACGAGACCGTCCGCGAGGTCTTCGCCCTCGCCCCCGGCGAGCTGCGCCTGCGGGCCGAGAAGGCGAACCGGCACGTCCCCAGGGTGCCCGGGACCATCAGCCTTCGCCTGCCCTTCCGGGCTCCGCTCAACCCCGACAACCTCTTCGGCCACCTCGCCGCGACCGCGGTCCCCGGCGTCGAGGAGTGGCGGGCCGGCGCGTACCGCCGGACGCTGAGGCTCCCGTACGGCACCGGGGTCGTCGCACTGACCCCGCGGCCCGACCACATCGGCTGCCAGCTCGCCCTCACCGACCTGCGCGACCTCACCATCGCCATCAGCCGCTGCCGCTGGATGCTCGACCTCGACGCCGACCCCGAGGCCGTCGACGAGCAGCTGCGCTCCGACCCGCTGCTGGCCCCCCTCGTCGACAAGGCCCCGGGGCGCCGGGTACCGCGTACGGTCGACGCGGCGGAGTTCGCCGTAAGGGCGGTGCTCGGCCAGCAGGTGTCCACGGCCGCGGCCCGTACGCACGCCGCCCGGCTGGTCACCTCGTACGGGGAACCGGTGGCCGACCCCGATCCCGAGGGCGGGCTGACCCACCTGTTCCCCTCGCCGCAGGCGCTGGCCGCCCTGGACCCGGCGTCCCTGGCCCTCCCGGCGAGCCGGCGCACCACCCTCACCACCCTCGTCGGCGCGCTGGCCGACGGCTCCCTCCCGCTCGGCATCGACAGCGACTGGGAGGCGGCCCGCACGCAGCTGAACGCGATGCCCGGGTTCGGCCCGTGGACCACGGAGGTGATCGCGATGCGGGCGCTGGGCGATCCCGACGCCTTCCTGCCGTCCGACCTCGGGGTCCGGCGGGCCGCGAAGGAGCTCGGACTGCCGTCCACGCCCGCGGCGCTCACCGCCCGGGCCGCCGGCTGGCGGCCCTGGCGCGCGTACGCCGTGCAGTACCTGTGGGCCACCGACGCCCACCCCGTCAACCACCTGCCCGTCTGAGGAGTGCATCCCGTCATGAGCACCACGAACACCATGAGCACCAAGCAGCACGCCGTTGTCGAGAGCCCCTACGGCCCGCTCACCCTGGTCGCCACGGACGGCGTCCTCAGCGGCCTGTACATGACCGGGCAGCGGCACCGGCCCGCCGAGGAGTCCTTCGGGGAGCGGGTCGCCGCGACCGAGGAGCCCTTCCCCGAGGTCGTGAGGCAGCTGACCGCGTACTTCGCCGGGGAGCTCACCGAGTTCGACGTGCCCGTCCGGCTGGAGGGCACCGCGTTCCAGCGCAGCGTGTGGGACCAGCTCGTACGGATCCCCTACGGCGAGACCTGGTCGTACGGGGAGCTCGCGGCCAAGCTCGGCAAGCCGAACGCCTCGCGCGCGGTGGGCCTGGCCAACGGGAAGAACCCGGTCAGCATCATCGTGCCGTGCCACCGGGTGATCGGTGCCTCGGGCAGCATGACCGGCTACGGCGGCGGCGTCGAGCGCAAGGTGCGGCTGCTGGCCTTCGAGGCCGGCGAGGCCACTCTTTGAATCGGACCAGCGTGATTCGGACCGGGGTGATTCGGACCGGCATGGGCCGGATCGGCGCGGGTCAGACCAGCGCGAGCGGGACGAGCAGGGCGAACGCGGCGCCCGCCTCCACCGCGTAGCCGAAGAGCGAGGGGTGCTGGACGGGGGCGGCGAGCAGGACCACGCTCTGCTGGGCGGTGGCCGCCGCCACCCAGTCGGCGTCGGCGCCGAGGTTGCCCTGGTACCAGCCCTCGCAGGCGCCGGGGCCGGTCACGGCGAGGAGGTCGTCCTCGCGGCGGTAAAAGGCCTGCCAGCCGGCGGCGGGGACGGACCAGCCCTCGAAATCGGTGAACTGGGCCCAGCCGCCCTCGCGTATCGCGGTGTCGAACAGCCACACCGGCGTTCCCTCGGCGGTGACCTCGCCGCCCGCCTGCTGTTCGGTGGTGAAGTGGACCATGGGCAGGGCGTCGGGCCCGTCGGCGGTGCTGGGCCAGGCGTACATCGTGATCATCAGATGATTCTGTTCTGCTCGAAGTAAGCCCGGTGTCACGAGGAGACCGGGCGCGTGCCGTTCTCCAGCTCCGCGGCGCCCTCGCCGGACTCGAGGACCCGGTAGGCCTCTCGGGTGCGCCGGCCGAGCGATCCGGGGAGGTACGCGGTGAGTTCGGCGGGCTCGACCAGCCGCCAGGAGAGCAGTTCCTCCTCCTGGAGCTTGATCGAGGCGAGCTGCGCCTCGTCGAGCACACCGCCGTCGTAGAGGTACGCGACCAGCGGCGGGCGGCCCTCGCCGAGCGTCCAGTCGACGGCGAGCAGCCGGCCGAGCGGCAGGTCGAGGCCGATCTCCTCGGCGCTCTCGCGGCGGGCCGCCGTGCGCGGGGACTCGCCCTGGTCCGACTCGATGGTGCCGCCCGGCAGGGCCCAGCCCTCACGGTAGTTGGGCTCGACGAGCAGCACCCGGCCCTCGGCGTCCCGGTAGAGGGCGGCGGCGCCGGCCAGCACCCGGGGCAGGCTCGCGATGTACGTGGCGTAGTCATCCGTGGTGGTCACGCCGTAACCCTACCCAGCGGCCCCACCCACCGGGATCACGCCTCCGGGGTGTCCGGGGCGGGTGGGTCTTCGCGGTCGCGGCGGGTGGATTCGGCGACGCGGTGCAGGCGGGGATGGCGGGACGGGCGCTGTTCGGTGACCGCGTCGCCGACCATGGCCGTGACCGCGTCCCGCATCCCGTGCGGGGCATGGTGGCGGGCGGGGCCCGCGCCGGGGTCCTCGCGGAGCTCCTTCACCAGGGCCCAGCAGAGCAGCAGCATGACGATCACGAAGGGCAGCGCGACCAGGATGGTGGCGGTCTGCAGGGATTTGAGGCCGCCCGCGACCAGGAGTACGGCCGCAACCGCCGCCATCAGCACGCCCCAGGTGACGACGAGCCAGGTGGGCGGGTTCAGCGAGCCGCGGCTGGTGAGCGAACCCATCACCAGGGAGGCCGAGTCGGCGCTGGTGACGAAGTACGTCATGACCAGGGCCATGGCCACGTACGAGGTGACCGTGCCCAGCGGGAGCGCGTCCAGCATGGCGAACAGCGAGGCCTCCGCCCCGTCCTTGACCTTGGCCGCGAGGTCGGCGGCGCCGGTGGAGTCGAGGCGGATCGCGGTGCCGCCCATCACGCAGAACCAGACGACGGTAGCGCCGCTGGGGACGAGCAGGACGCCGATCAGGAACTCGCGGATGGTGCGGCCGTGCGAGATGCGGGCGATGAAGGTGCCGACGAACGGCGCCCAGGACAGCCACCACGCCCAGTAGAAGATCGTCCACGCGCCGAGCCAGGTGCTGTCGGTGAAGGCGCCGGTACGGGTGGCCATGGGCAGCAGTTCGTGCAGGTAACTGCCCACGCTGGCGGGGATCACGTCGAGGATGTAGACGGTCGGGCCGAGGAGGAAGACGAAGGTCATCAGGGCGGCGGCGAGCACGATGTTGATCGTGCTCAGCCATTTCACGCCCTTGTGCAGGCCGGAGAACGCGGAGACCACGAAGGCCGCGGAGAGCGAGGCGATGATGATCAGCTCGACGGAGGTGGAGTCCTCGATCCCGGCCGTGATCTGGAGCCCTTCGGCGACCTGGAGCGCCCCGAGGCCGAGGCTGGTCGCCGTCCCGAAGACGGTCGCGAAAACGGCGAGCAGGTCGATGGCCTTGCCGGGCCGGCCGTTGGCGCGCTCCTCCCCCATCAGCGGGACGAAGGCGGCACTGAGGCGGTTGCCGCGGCGCTTGCGGAAGGTGGCGAGGGCGAGGCCGGCGATGCCGTAGATCGCCCAGGGGGTGAGCGTCCAGTGGAAGAAGGAGTAGTCCAGGGCCGCCCGGGCGGCGTCGCCGCTGCCGGGGGCCGCCCCGGAGGCGGGCGGCGGGTGCAGGTAGTGGGTGAGCGGTTCGCCCACCCCGTAGAACATCAGGCCGATGCCCATGCCGGCGCTGAACATCATCGCGATCCACGCGAGGTTCGTGAACTCGGGTTCCGAGTCGTCGGCGCCGAGCCGGATCCGGCCGAACCGGCTGATCGCGAGGACGACGCACATGACGAGGAAGACGTCGGCGGCGATCACGAACAGCCAGGCGAAATTGGCCAGCACCCAGGCCAGCGCGGTGCTCGACGCGGTGTCGAAGGAGTCCTTGCCCAGCGCCGCCCAGGCGACGACGGCCAGCACGGCGATCACCCCGATGGTGACGACGGCACGGTCCGGTTCGGGGTCCGAACCCGCCGGACGTGCGCCTTCCGGCGATTCCGCGCTCATGCCGCCACACTATGCAGACGTATATCCGTATTTAGGGGCATGGCACGCCGGACGTGACCCAGGCCACCCATGGGCATAGGAGGATCCTCCGGATAGGCTCATGGGGGCGCGACTGCACTGTTCGATAGCAAGGGATTAGCAAGGTGACGGACGGAGCAGTAACTGAGACCGCGCGCGTGCTCATCGCCGCGGACAAATTCAAGGGCTCGCTCACGGCCGTTCAGGTCGCGGAGCGGGTGACGGCGGGCCTCCGCAAGGCCGTACCGGGCGTGGAGATCGAGACCCTTCCCGTCGCGGACGGCGGCGACGGCACGGTCGCGGCCGCCGTGGCGGCCGGGTTCGAACGCCGGGAGGTACGGGTCACCGGACCGCTCGGTGAGCAGGTCACGGCCGCTTTCGCGCTGCGCGACGGCACCGCCGTGGTCGAGATGGCGGAGGCCTCCGGGCTCCAGCTGCTGCCGGCGGGTGTGTTCGCCCCGCTGACGGCGACCACGTACGGCTCGGGCGAGCTGCTCAAGGCCGCGCTGGACGCGGGGGCGCGCTCGATCGTGTTCGGTGTGGGCGGCAGTGCCACCACCGACGGCGGTGCGGGGATGCTGGCCGCGCTGGGTGCGGTGTTCCTGGACGCGAACGGTGAACCGGTCGGTCCGGGCGGCGGCGCGCTCGCGGAGCTGGCGTCCGCCGACCTGTCCGGGATCGACCCGCGCTTCTCGGAGGTCGACCTCGTCCTGGCGAGCGACGTGGACAACCCGCTGACGGGCCCGAAGGGCGCGCCTGCGGTCTACGGCCCGCAGAAGGGGGCGTCGCCCGAGGACGTGGCGACGCTGGACGCAGCGCTGGCGCATTTCGCGGTGGTGCTGGAGAAGTCGATCGGCGAGAAGGCCGGCCGGCTGGCCGCCGCCCCGGGTGCGGGCGGCGCGGGCGGCATCGGGTACGGGGCGCTGTTGCTCGGCGCGTCGTTCCGGCCCGGCATCGAGCTGATGCTGGAGGTGCTGGGGTTCGCTCCGGCGCTGGAGCGGGCGACGCTGGTGATCACCGGTGAGGGCTCGCTGGACGAGCAGACCCTGCACGGCAAGGCCCCGGCCGGTGTCGCGGCGGCCGCGCGCGCGGCGGGCAAGCCGGTCGTGGCGGTGTGCGGGCGGCTGCTGCTGGGCCAGGAGGCCCTGGAGGCGGCCGGCATCCGCAAGGCGTACCCGCTGACGGACCTGGAGCCCGACCCGGCCAAGTCCATCCCGAACGCGGGTCCCCTGCTGGAGAGGGTTGCGGCCGCCATCGCCGCCGACGTTCTCTGACCTCCGGCCGGCCATGCGAGGCCCGGTACCCCCGAGCGGGGTGCCGGGCCTCGGCGTTTGCGGCCGGTGCCGGGTGCCGGTGCCGGGTGCCGGTGCCGGGTGCCGGTGCCGTGCCGGTGCCGGGTGCCGCGTGCCGTGCCGGGGCAGGGTGCCGCGTGCCGTGCCGGTGCCGGGGCAGGGTGCCGGGCCTCGGCGTTTGCGGCCGGCGCCGGTGCCGGGTGCCGGTGCCGCGTGCCGTGCCGGTGCCGCGTGCCGCGTGCCGGGGCAGGGTGCCGGGCCTCGGCGTTTGCGGCCGGCGCCCTGCGCCGGGTGCAGGGCGCAGGGCGCAGGGCGCAGGGTGCCGGGTGCCGGGTGCAGGGTGCAGGGTGCAGGGCGCAGGGCGCCGGGTGCCGGGTGCCGGGTGCAGGGGCAGGGTGCCGGGGCAGGGTGACGGGGCAGGGTGACGGGGCGGTGCCGCTGGCGGGCAGGCGCACCGGACCCCGTGCTTCACACGCCGGCGGGGCCGGATTCGCCCCCGGCCGGGGGTGGGGGTGTCGCGCCGCTGCGTTCTTCCTGCCTGCCCCGACCCAGCAGGGGTGCTGGACGTGCTCGCCGCCGACGCCCCGGAGCGCGCCCGCACGCAGCCGGTCCGCCTGCGCGACCACGGCGTGTGAGCGGAAAAAGCCGGTGCGGGGCGGCGGGTCCGGCTGGTATCCGTGGAGGCATGGACCGGCTGCCGACCGAGCGACTCGTACTCGTACCGCTGGATCCGGCGCGGGCGCGGGGGCTTCTCGCCGGAGTGCCGGGGACGGGGTGCCGGTGGGGGCCCGGGTATCCGGACGACGGGGACCGGGCCGGGGCCCGGCGGTACCTGCGGGTGCTGGCCGAGACCGGGGATCCCGCGCCGTTCGGCGCGTACGAGATCCGCCGGCGGGGCGACGGGCTGACGATCGGCGGCGCGGGCTTCCACGGTCCGGCCGACGCGGCCGGGGTGGTGACGGTCGGCTACGGGCTGATCCCGGCCGCCCGCGGCCGCGGCTACGCCGCCGAGGCCCTGCGGGCCCTGCTCGGCCATGCCCGCGCCCACGGGGCGAGCGGGGCGGCGGGTGATGCCGACCGGGAGAACACGGCCTCGCACCGGGTCATGGCCGCGGCCGGGATGCGGCTCGTCGGGGAGGACGGGCGACTGCGGTACTACGCGGTGAGCTGGGCCGGCGCCCCGGATGCGGCGAGCAGCTGAGCCGTGGTCACCACGCGGGCGAAGCCGCCGCCCTGGAGGTTGACAGCGGTGGCGGCGGTCAGCTGGTCGGCCGTCAGCCGGAGCCCGTCCGGGCCCTCGAGGTCGAAGGTGTGGGTGGCGTCGAGCGGGACGAGCACGTCGTAGCCCAGGTTCCCGGCCATCCGTGCGGTGGTCTCGACGCACATGTTGGTCTGGATCCCGGAGACCACGAGCTGGCCGATGCCCTGGGCGGTGAGCCAGGCCGCCAGGTCCGGGGTGCCGTAGAAGGAGGAGTTCACGGTCTTGGTGACCAGCAGCGACTCCTGCCCCGCCCGGTCGGCCACGAAGTCCTTGAACGCGTGTCCGGGGTGGTCGGCCGCCAGGACCGAGCCGGCCCGCGAGGCGTGCTGCACGAGCACCACGGGGCGGCCGGACTCCTGCCAGGCGTCCATCAGGGCGGCGATGTTGGCCTCGGCGGCGGGGTTGTTGCGGGGGCCCCAGTAGGAGGCGTCGTCGAAACCCTTCTGTACGTCGATGACCAGCAGGGCGGCGTTCGGGGCGAGGGCGGTCTCGTTCTTCGTCATGGCTTCATGGTCTTCCGCCGGACGGTGCGCCGACAGCGGCAACCGGGACCCAAATCGATGGGATCCTGCCAGGATGGCAGCATGCATCGTGTCGCCGTCGTCGTCCAGCCCGGCATCCGCAGCTTCGACCTCGCCGTCATCACCGAGGTCTGGGGCCCCGACCGCAGCCACCTCGGCGTCCCCCGCTTCGAGCTGCGCCGGTGCGCCGTGGACACCGGGCCGATCGCGCTGCCCGGCGGGCTCACCCTGGCCCCCGACCGGCGGCTCGACTGGCTCGCCGGTGCCGATCTCGTCGTCGTGCCGGCGCTGGCCGAACCCGCCGCCCCGACGCCCGAGCCGGTCCTCGCCGCCCTGCGGGACGCGCACGCCCGGGGCGTGCCGGTCGCCGCACTGTGCGCCGGGGCGTTCATCCTCGCGGAGGCGGGCCTGCTGGCGGGCCGCCGGGCCGTGACCCACTGGTGGCTGGCTCCGCAGCTCGCCGAACGCCATCCCGCCGTGCTGGTCGAGGACGCCCCGCTGTACGTGGAGGACGGCGGGCTGTGGACCTCCGCGGGGGTGGCCTCCGGGATCGACCTCTGCCTGCACCTCGTACGGGAGGCCCACGGCGCGGAGGCCGCCGCCGCCATCGCCCGGTCCATGGTGACGGGCCCGTTCCGCACCGGCGGTCACGCCCAGTACCTGGACCGGCCCACCCCGGCGGCGGACCGGACCGCCGAGGCCCTGGCGGCCGTACGGGAGCGGGCCCTGCGCCATCTGCACGAGCCGCTGTCCGTGGCCACTCTGGCCCGCTGGGCCGGGATGTCGCCGCGCTCCTTCGCCCGCCATTTCGTCGCCGCCACCGGCACCACCCCGCACCGCTGGCTCCTCGGCCACCGCCTGGACGAGGCCCGCAAACTCCTGGAGCGCACGGACCATCCGGTTCCGGAAGTGGCCCGGCGCGCGGGCTTCGCCAGCGAGGTCACGTTCCGCCAGCACTTCACCTCGTACGTGGGCCTCAGCCCCCGTGCGTACCGCAGTGCGGCGATCGCCACATCGGCAGCCCCGCCCAAATCCCGGTGACAGTGTTAGAAATGGCTCATGACCGGACGTTTGGGTCGACCCAGGGGATCCCCGCCCCGGCAGCCGACCGGGCGGGACCCGGGCCTGCCGGCGCGCCTCTCCCTGGGCACCCGCAGTGTCGCCGGTCAGGTCTTCGCGCTCCAGGCGGTCATCGTGGTGCTGCTGATCGCCGCCGCGTCGCTGGCCCTCGTGTTCCAGGAGCGGTACGACACCGAGCGCGATGCGCGCCACCGCTCCCTCGCGGCCGCGGAGGCGTTCGCGCACGCCCCCGGCCTCCCCGAGGCCCTGAAGACGCCGGACCCGACGGGCGAGCTGCAACCCTTGGCCGAGGCCGCCCGGCGGGCCTCGGGCGTCGACTTCATCGCCGTGATGACGCCCGACGGGGTCCGCTACACCGACCCCCGGCCGGAGCTGATCGGCAAACGGGCCACCGGCGACCTCTCGCGGGCCGTCGGCGGGCAGTCCTTCACCGAGGTGTTCAGGGGGTCGCCGAGCGATGCGGTCCGCGCCGTGGTCCCGGTACGGGACGCGAGCGGGGCGATCGTCGGCCTGGTCGGCACCGGCATCGAGGTCACCAAGGTCTCCGACGTGGTCGAGGGCCAGCTGCCGCTGCTGCTCGGCGCCGCGGCGGGCGCGCTGCTGCTCGGCACGGGCGGCGCCGCCCTGGTCAGCCGGCGCCTGCGGCGCCAGACCCGGGGCCTGGGCGAGATCGAGATGGCCCGGATGAACGAGCACCACGAGGCGGTGCTGCACGCGGTGCGCGAGGGCGTCCTGATCATCGGCGCCGACCAGCGGCTGCTGCTCGCCAACGACGAGGCCCGGCGGCTGCTGAACCTGCCGCCGGACGCCGAGCAGCGCCATGTGGGCGAGCTGGGCCTCGACCCGCGCACCACCTCGCTGCTGGTGTCCGGGCGGGTCGCGACGGACGAGGTGCACCTGGCGGGCGACCGGCTCCTCGCCGTCAACGTCCGTCCGACCAAGCCGTACGGAGGACACCCGTCCGGCAGCGTCATGACCCTGCGCGACACCACGGAGCTGGCCGCGCTCTCCGGCCGTGCCGAGGTGGCCCGGGAGCGGCTCCAGATGCTGTACGACGCGGGGGTGCGGATCGGGACCACGCTGGACGTGGTGCGGACCGCCGAGGAGCTGTCGGAGGTGGCCGTGCCCCGGTTCGCCGACTTCGTCACGGTGGAGCTGCTGGAGCCGGTGCTGAAGGGCGAGGAGCCCTCGCCGGCCACCGGCATGTACTCGCAGATGCGCAGGGCGGCGATGAGCGGTGTGCGCACCGACCACCCCCTGCAGCACGTCGGCGACATCATCCGCTTCGAGGTGCCCACCGCTCCGATGGCGGCGGCCCTGGACGCCGGGCACGCGGTGCTCGCGGCCGATCTGAACGCGGCGATGGGCTGGCGGGCCCAGGACGAGACGGGCACCCGCGAGGCGCTGGGGTACGGGCTGCACTCGCTGATCTCGGTGCCGCTCCAGGCCCGTGGCGTGGTCCTCGGCATGGCCAACTTCTGGCGGGCGGCCGACACCCCGGAGGCCTTCGACGAGGAGGACCTGTCGTTCGCGGAGGAGCTGGGGGCGCGGGCGGCCGTCTCCATCGACAACGCCCGCCGCTTCACCCGGGAGCACGCGACGGCCGTGGCCCTCCAGCGGAGCCTGCTGCCCCGGGTGCTGCCGGACCAGAGTGCGGTGGACGTGGCCTTCCGGTACCTGCCCGCGAAGGCGGGGGTGGGCGGGGACTGGTTCGACGTGATCCCGCTCGCCGGCGCCCGTGTGGCGCTGATCGTCGGCGACGTCGTCGGGCACGGGGTGCACGCGGCGGCCACGATGGGCCGGCTGCGGACCGCCGTGCACAACTTCTCCACCCTGGACATGCCGCCCGACGAGCTGCTGGGCCACTTGGACGAGCTGATCCACCGGATCGACCAGAACGAGTCCGGGGACGCCGAGGGCGCCGGGGACGGCGCGGGCGAGTCGGCCGGTGTCACGGGCGCCACCTGCCTGTACGCGGTCTACGACCCGGTCGCCGGGGTCTGCACGATGGCGAGTGCCGGGCACCCCGGACCGGCCCTGGTCCGCCCGGACGGGGGCGTGGAGTTCCCGGAGCTGCCCGCCGGGCTGCCGCTGGGTGTGGGCGGCATGCCCTTCGAGGCCACCGAGCTGCTGCTGCCGGAGTCGACCCGGCTCGTGCTGTTCACGGACGGCCTGCTGGAGGACCGCGACCGGGATTTCGACACCGGCCTGAACCTGCTGGCCGAGGCGCTCTCCCAGTCCGGCCGCAGCCCCGAGCAGGCCTGTGCGGACGTGCTGGCCGCGCTGCTGTTCCCGTCCCCGAGCGACGACATCGCCCTGCTCATCGCCGACACGCGCCGGCTGGAGGCGGACCGGATCGCGGAGTGGGAGGTGCCGGCCGAACCGGCCGCGGTCTCCCGGGTGCGCAACGCGGGCTCGGCGCAGCTCGCCGCCTGGGGGCTGGGGGACATCGCGTTCACGGCCGAGCTGATCCTCAGCGAGCTGATCACCAACGCGATCCGGTACGGGACCGCGCCCATCCGGGTGCGGCTGCTGCGCGACCGGAACCTCATCTGCGAGGTCTCCGACGGCAGCAGCACGTCGCCGCACCTGCGGTACGCGGCCACCACCGACGAGGGCGGCCGCGGCCTGTTCCTGGTCGCGCAGTACGCCGAGCGCTGGGGCACCCGGTACACCGAGCGCGGCAAGGTCATCTGGGCCGAGCTGCCGCTGACCGGTGGTCCGGAGCCGGTGCTGCCGGTGATGGACCTGGAGTCGCTGGAGGACCTGGCCTGGTGACGGCCCGGGGCGCCGTCGTCGTGCGCCCGGGTCATCCGGCCGGTCAGCGGGGCCGGGAGGCCACCGTACGGGCGAGCAGGACCGCCACGTCGTCCTGCGGGGCTCCGGGCAGCAGGCGCGCCAGGATCTCGTCGCACAGCCGGTCCAGCGGCTGCCCGGCGTCGCGCAGCGCCCACCCCAGCTGGGCCATGCCCTGGTCGAGGTCCCGGTCGCGGGCCTCGATGAGGCCGTCGGTGTAGAGGACGAGCAGGCTCCCGGGTGGCAGGGCGACCTCCTCGGTGCGGAATTCCCGCCCGCCCGTGCCCAGCGGGGTGCCGGGCGGGCCGTCGAGGAAGGTGACCTCCCCGCCCGCGGTGGCCACGGCGGGCGGCGGATGGCCGGCGCGGGCGATGGTGCAGCCGCCCGCCGCCGGGTCGTAGACGGCGTAGACGCAGGTCGCCATCTCGTCCTCGCCCAGGTCGGCGACCGCGGCGTCGAGCGAGCGGAGCATCTGGGGCGGGGAGACGTCATGGCGGGCGAGGGTGCGGACGGCCGTGCGCAGCTGTCCCATGACGGCGGCGGCGTGGATCCCGTGACCCATGACGTCCCCGATGACCAGGCCGGTGCGGCCGCCGGGCAGCTGGATGGCGTCGTACCAGTCTCCGCCGACGTCGTGGTCGCTGGCGGGCAGGTAGCGGCCGGTCAGCTCGAGTCCGGTGACCTCCGGCAGGGCGCTGTTGCTGAGGCTGCGCTGGAGGGTCAGGGCGGCCCGGCGCTGGTTGGTGTACATGCGGGCGTTGTCGATGTTGAGCGCCCCGCGGGCGACCACCTCGTCGAGGAGTACGCAGTCCTGCTCGTCGAACGGCTCGCGGCCGCGCACCCGTGTCACGGTGACCGCGCCGAGCACGGTGCCGCGGGCGACGAGCGGGATGAGCCGGGCGGAGCCGAGCGTGGCGAGGTAGTCGCGCAGTTCCGTGGCGCGCGGGTCGGGGAGCAGCGCGTGCACGTCGGAGACGTACAGGTTCATGGGCCGCCCCTCGGCGATGACCTGCTCGTAGACCGACTCCGCCGGGATCTGGAAGGTCTGGCCGGGTGCCAGCCGGGCGGTGGGGGCGTCCGGGTCGGGGAACTCGACCGCGATGCGGCGCAGCATGCCGTGGTGGGTGACCGCGGCGTCGTCGGGCGCGAGGACGGCCTCCAGCAGCTGTACGTCGGCCGAGTCGGCCAGCTGGGGTACGAGGAGCTGCACGATCTCCCGGGCGGTCTGGTCCAGGTCGAGCGTGGTGCCGATGCGGGTGCCGGCCTCGGCGAGGACGGCGAAGCGGCGGCGGGCCCGCTCGGCCTCGACCTGGGCCTGCTGGCTGTCGGTGATGTCGATGAGGGAGGCGATCACGCCGAGCGGGCGGCCGGAGCCGTCGAGCAGCGGGGCGTACGAGCAGGACCAGGTGTGGTCGTGCTCGGGGTCGGCCGGGGTGCGGCCGGTGCGGCGGACGTCGACGACGGCGGTGCCCCGGTCCATGACCTGCTGCATCGTCGCCTCGAGGGCGACGGCGTTGACGCCGGGCACGACCTCGGTGAGCCGTCTGCCGAGGTGATCGGCGGCCGAGACGCCGTTCATCCGGGCCAGTGCGTCGTTGACGCGCAGGAAGCGCAGGTCGGGACCGAGGGTGGCGAGGCCGATGGGCGACTGGGTGAAGAGGCTCTGGAGGGCGGCGAGCGAGTCCCGCATGCGCAGGACCTCGGAGGTCTCCGCGGCGATCAGCATGGCCCCCGTACGGCCCTGCGGGTCGATGGCGGGGACGATCCACATCTCCATGGTGACGCGGTGCCCGTCGCGGTGGCGTACGGGGAGGGTGCCGACCACGGTCTCACCCGCCTGGACGCGCCGGGTCAGGTCGTCGGCGAGCTCGTGGTTGGTGTCGGGGACGAGCACGGAGGTGCCGGGGAGGCCGAGGATGTCCTCGGGGCGGTGGCCCAGCAGGTCCTGGGCGGCGAGCGACCATTCGACGATGAGTCCGTCGGCGTCCTCCCGCCACAGGGCGATCGGCAGCAGTTCGCGGAGCACACCGGCGTACCCGACAGCCGCGGCCGGCTGATCCGGGACCTCGCTCGTCGACTGGTATGTGTCCACCGCACCGACCTCACCCCGGGGGGTCTGATTCCTACCGATTCACCCTATCCGAGCGATCGTCGCGGGGCGCTGCGTCGGTCGGTGTGGTCAGCGGCCCCGGATACGGGCGGGCGCGGCCTCGGGTACAGCCAGGGAAGGACGAAGGTGACCCAGAAGAGGACGGCGTAGAGGATGAGGGCGGCCCACCAGCCGCCGAGCCCGGGGCGGCCGGACTGGACGAGCCCGGCGATCGCTCCCGCGACCGCGGCGGCCCCCGGCAGCAGCGCCCACCGGTCCGTGCCGACGTACAGCACGGCCGCGGCGGCGAGGGCGAACGCGGCTCCGACGATCACTGTGCGGGCGCCGTCGCCGACGTCCGGAGTGTGCAGGCCGCGCAGCTGCCACAGGGCGACGGGCGGGCCGGCCGCCGCGATCAGGAGGGCGGGGACGCGCAGCCGGGCGGGCCGGACCCGCTGCCGGACGAGTGCCGCCAGGGCGACCATGGCGTACAGGCAGACCAGGACGTGGCCGGGGAGCGAGGACCAGTCGCCGGTGCAGAAGGCGATGCCCGTCCACATCAGCACGGCCGCGCACAGGGCCGGTACGGGTGCCACCGCTCCGGCCAGCACCGGGAGGCAGACCAGCGGCTTCAGCACGCCGAGGATGCCCTGTACGAGGCGGGCCCCGGCTCTGCCCGTGGGCTGGAGCGCCGGCCAGGCGAGGAGCCCGGTCCGCAGGGCCGCCCGGCGCGGATCCCGCGCCCGGAGCAGCCGGCCGGCCTCCTCGGCGCCGACCTCGCGGAAGGACTCCAGGGCCGCGTCGAACGCGGCCCGCGTGGGCAGGCCCGGCGGGTTCGGCGGGGAGTCCGGGGGCCGGTTGCCGCCCCGGAAGCCCCTGCGGTGCAGCTCGGCGAGGAGCGGCAGTTCCTCCTGGAGGATCTCGTGCTGGCGGACCGCGGTGAGCACGTCCCGTACCCGGTCCCAGGGCGCCACGTCCGGCCGGGTGGTGACGTCCTGCGCCCAGAGCTCCGTGAACGGCGGGCCGAGCGCCATCTCCCCGGCGATCTCCTCGCCGAGCGCCGTCAGGTCCGCGGGGTCCCCGAACGCGTCGTGCAGGCGCCCGTCGGTGGCGACGACCGACACGAGGGCGGCGGCCCCGTCGAGCCGGCCCCAGGTCCAGTCGCTCATCCGCCAGCGGGCGCTGAGGAAGGCGGCGAAGTTGTTCAGCTGGTTGCCGCTGAGCTTGGCCCTGACCATGTCCTCCGGGGAATCCGGGGCCACCTGCGGCAGCACCGTACGCGTGGCCCAGCTGGTGTCGGCCGCCGAAACGGTGTGGAAGTCGATGTCGGTGGCCTCGGCCAGCGGGTCGGGGCGCAGCGGGCCGAGCAGCACCTCGGCGTACGCCAGCGCTTCGGCCATCGGCGGGCCGGCGCCGCGGGCTGCCGCATGGAGGGCCTCGTAGCCGTCGACGTCGGGGCTCAGGTCCAGGCCGATCTCCTGGCCCAGGTCCGCCAGCCGCTCCCACAGGTGCGCGAAGCCCTCCGGGACCGCCGCCGGGCCGGTCGCGGGGACCTCCGGCAGGGAGCCGGCGCAGACCGCCGTCGCGAGGTTCGCCGCCCAGGTCTCCCAGTGCGCGGGCGCGGCCTCGGGCGGGGGTACGGGCGGCATGAGGGCGCCCAGCAGGCGCGTCGCCTCGGCGTACGGGGCGGTGGCATCGGTGGGCATCAGCCCGAGGGACAGGGCGGCCCGGTAGCGGCCGAGCAGCAGCCGGTCCCTGGCGGCGTTCAGGGTGGCGACGGCGGAGCGGCACGCGAACAGCCGTGTCCGGTACGCCGCCACCAGCTCCGCCTCCACCGGCCCGGGACCGGACTCGTACGCCCTCAGCCAGTCCATGAGCAGCCGTACGGTACGCGCGAGGGCCAGGGGCGAGTACCCCGGCCCGGGCAGCGTGCCGGGCCCCACCGCCAGGCCGTCCACCGCCCGGCGCAGCCGGGCGAAGAGGGCCGCCGAGCCCTCTGCGGCGCTCTCGTCCAGCGCCTCCAGCGGCCCCGGGCCCGCGGGCAGCGGCAGCGCGTCCGGGCCGGTCACCTCCGCCGGGTCCGCCAGCAGCCGGATCAGCCGCTGCGCCTCCGCCCGGCCGGCCGTGCGGGCGTACGGGTCCAGCCGGGCCATCGCCGCGTCGTACAGCTCGGTGAGGGTCAGGGGCAGCACCCCGAGGACGGCCCGCTGCTGCTCGGCCGCGGCTTCGGCGGCGCGCAGTTCGAGGGCGTCGTCGCGCAGGGACTCCGAGCCGGTCTTCACGGCCAGGGACTTCGCGGCCATCCGTACCAGCCGGGTGACGCGCCGGCTGCCGCCCGGCTCGGGAGGCGGCGGCAGCGGGGGCACCGGCTGGAGGAACAGCAGCCGGCGGTCGGCCTTGCGGGCCACCGGGGCCCCGGCGACCGCCCGTACGGCCCAGGCGACGGGGATGTTGTCCAGCAGCCCGCCGTCCATGAGTTCGGCGCAGCCGTTCAGGTCATCGTCGGGGTGACCGCTCTCGCTGCTGACACCGCGCATGTCCACCCGGGGCGGGTCCTCGACGGGCTGCGCGCCGTTGCCGACGTACACCCGGCCCGGTTCGAAGGCTCCCGGGAACGAGGAGGAGGTCCGCGCCGCGTACGCCAGCCGGTCCAGCGCCGTCTCCCGGGCCGCGCCCGTGACGTCGTCGGGGAAGTCCGTCAGGGCGCCGCGGTGCCGGAAGCGGAAGTGGGCCTGGGAGCGCCCGACCGGAAGCGGCCGTCCGAGGGTGGGCCGGACCAGGTCCCGGCGGGGCCGCAGCCGGGTGGCCGTCAGGATCAGCCGCAGCGAGGCGGGCGGCCGCCGGTCCGGCGGGGCCTCGTCGACGAGCCGGCCCAGCGCACCGCGCAGCTCCTTGTAGAAGACCTCGTCGCCGCGCATCAGCGAGGCCGGCACGTGGAAGGGCGTGGAGCGGCGCAGCAGCCCTTCGAGGTCGCCCAGGCGCAGCCACAGGTCCCGCACGCCCCGGCCGAAGGGCATCCCGTACACGAGGTGGCAGGCCAGCAGGACGCCGTTGATCCCCCCTGCACTGGTTCCGACGAGGACGTCGATGTCGACGTCCTCGTATCCGCACGTGTCCAGCAGCCCTGCGTAGACGCCCGATTCCGGGGCGGGCCGGCGCCCGGCCGCCGCCCGGAGCGCCGCCGTCTCGCAACAGGCCCCGCCCATCCATACGGCGAGACTGACCCCGCCGCGCATCGCGAGGGCCAGCCGCAGTTCCGTACTGCGCCGGCCCGGCCGGTCGTCGCTCATGCCTCCAGCTTGGCCCTGGATCAGGCGTGGCGCACCCGGGCGGCCACCACCTCGTGGGTGCGGGTGGCGGAGCGGCAGAAGTTGCGTATCAGGCCGGAGAGTTCGCACCCCGGCTCCACTCCGAGTTCGCGGGTGACGAGGTCGCGGTACGTGTCGTAGGCGCGCATCGCCTCGATCAGGTTGCCCTCCGCCAAGTGGGCCTCGATCAGGGCCCGCTGGGCGCTCTCACGCAGTGGTTCGGCGCTCACCGCGACCAGCGCGGACTCCACCGCCTCGGCGTGCCGGCCGACGCGGGCCAGCTCGCGGCTCAGCGCCTCCAGTGCGTGCAGCAGCCGCTGGCGGACCCGTTCGCGTTCCAGCAGCACCCAGTCGTCGTACCAGCCGGGCAGCAGATCGAGCGCGTCGGTGCGCCATTTCAGCACCGAGAGGTCCTGGCTGGTGGCGGTGCCGCCGATGAGCCGCCCGGCCCAGCCGTACAGGACGTACAGGTCGACCACCGTGTGCTCGCGCACGGCGAGTGAGCACTTGTCGGAGTCGAGCAGGTCGATGCCGGCGGCCTTGAGCCGCCACAGCGCGGACCGCAGGTTCCCCGCAGCCCTCAGGTCGTCGCCGGACGGCCACAGCGTGCCCGCGGCGTGCCGGCGCTCGACCCGGCCGCCGTGGAGCGCGACGAAGGCGAGCAGTCGCTTGCCCCCTTCCGGCACGTCCAGCCATCTCCCCTGATGGACGACGCGCGGGCCGCCGAGGAGGTGGAGGGCCGGCGCCTCCCCCTGCCCGGGAACACGGACCGGTGACTCGAGGAACTGCTGGTTCATAGGCGGTCCTCCTGCATAGAAGTCCGACCGCATATGCTATGCGCGCACCGTCACCGATCAGTCACCGAGTGCTATTTTTCATCCGTCTCCTCGCTCTCCGTGCTCTCTCCTCCCACCTCGTTCCTCCGGTCGCCGCCGTCCCCGGGGTCGTAGCAGTGGCGCTGCTCCCTCCTGACGAACGCGACCCAGTTGCCGACCGGCGTGTCCCGGTCGTCGACGGGCAGCAGGATGTCCACGCCGACGGGCTCGGCCAGCCGGATGCGGTCCCGGTGCTGCGCCTCCTCCACGGCCCGGGCGACGTCGGCGAGCGCGCACGAGCAGTACCTCAGGTCCACCTGCTGGCCCAGGAGTGCCCGGATCCCGCCGAGGGCGGCGCGCTGCTCCGGCTCGGGCGTGAACGGCAGGTACCCGGCGGGCGGCAGCTCCGCGATGCCCAGCTGCTCCAGGGTGTACGGGCCGGCGCCCGCGGCCGCCGGCCTGATCAGGGCGCCCTCGCCGATGCCGGTGATGAGCCGTGCGACCTCCCGGCCGAGCTGGTCCTTGGTGTGGCTCTTGAGGAACTGCTGTTCCCCGATGAGGGCCAACTGCTCCAGCAGCGGCCCCAGATCGGCCGCGGGCACCTCAGCGGCGTCGAGCACCTGCGCCAACTGGTCCTGGAACTGGAGGATCTGGGCCGTGTACGCGTCCCAGGGCCGCATGCCGAGCCGTGACTGCCAGTACCGGTAGGGCGGGGCCGCGGCCCGGTCGCGGCGGGCGGCCCAGATGTCGGCCTCCCACCCGTCGGGCCTGCCGGGATCGCGCAGGAGCACCGCGAGCCGGACGGTCCTGGGCAGTCCGGGGCTCGCTGACGGCGGGGTCCAGGAGGGCGGCAGGTGTGCGCTGCCGGTCCCGTACGGCCACGGGGAGTGTTCCGTGCGTTCGGCTGCGAAGATCCTCGAGGCGAGGAAGTTGCGCCGGGAGGCGGGCAGCTGGTTGTCGAGACCCCGCTCGGTGCCCTCCGTCAGCCGGATCCGCACCCCTTCCGAGATGTACGGGCGCCGGGTGGTGCCGGTACCCGCGCACGGGTCGTCGCAGTAGCTGCCCTGCACCGGGGCGTCGCCGTAGGGGCGGGAGTCGGGCGCCACTTCGACCCACCAGAAGCCGTCGGGCCCGGGTTTCAGGCCGGTGAGCGGGAGCGTGACGAGGCGTTCCGAGCGCAGCGGGCGCCCCTCCGGGGAGACGGCGAGGCCGCCGCCGACGCGGAGGGTGCCGTCCTGCACGCTGACCTCGTAGCCCTCGACCACGCCGGGGCCGGCCGCCGCGCCGACGGCCAGGGCGAGTTCGCGGGCGTAGTCCTGGATGCGGTTGAGGTGTTCGGCGCGCAGGAACAGCCCGTCGAAGGCGTTGAGCCGGTCGATCCCGCCGTCGGCGGTCGCGGACGGGGTGGCGGGCGGTCCTGTCGGTGGGCCGGCGGGCGGGGCGGCCTCGGTGGTGCCTTCGCTGATCGTCATTCCTCGGTCCTCCCGGGGGCCGCCTGGCGCGGCAGATGGACGGTGACGACGGCGTCGTTCCCCTCGTCGGCGGTGCCCGGCGGGCCGCCTTCCAGGCCCGCGAAGGGCGCGCGCGGGTGCTCGCCGTACAGCGGCTTGGGCCCGGTGCCGCGGACGCGGATGCGGACCGTCTCGTACGCGGGCCGCTGGTCGAGGTCCACCTTGACCCGGCGGCCGTCGCCCGACACCCGGATCCCGGCGACCTCGTCGGTCGCCCAGCCCCGGCCGGTGTCGGAGAGCGAGGTGATCTCGATGCCCTCCGGTTCGGCGGAGCCCGGCGCGAGCGGGGAGGTGACCTCGAAGCTCAGCACGGTGTGCTCGCGGCTCCAGGCGAGGGACCCGCGGATCAGGCGCGGGCCTCCGGCGTCCGCCTCGGCGGCGGCGCCGATGATCCCGGGCGCCAGGCCGCACACCAGCTCCTGGACGGTGGTGGCGGGCAGGACCGCGGTGCGGACGGACGGGTCGGCCCGCACCTCCTCGATCCGTACGCAGCCGTCGTACTCGGTGAGTTCGACGGTGAGGCGGGCGAGGACGACGGGGGCGTGGTCCTCCGTCACCGGCGCCCACGGCGGGCACATGTCGCCCTCCTCCCGCTCCGGCGCCAGTGCGGTGGCGTCCGCGGCGGCCAGCCGGCGGAACGCGGCGAGCAGCGCCGGCGCCCGCAGGTGCGCCGGGACCCGGGCCACCTCGGCGGCCTCCCGCAGCGCCTCCTGGCCGGCGGTGTCCCCCGGGGCGGCCTCGTCGAGGCCGAGGAGGACCCGTACTCGGTGGTACGGGCGCCAGGGCGCGGGGGCGGTGGAGCGGATCGTGATCCGGGCGGTCTCCACGATCCGGGAGAAGTCGTCGTGCCGGCGCGTGACGTCGCACGGGTCGGCCAGGGCGGGCACCGGCCGGTCCGGGCACGACCCGAACTCCGCGAGGATCCAGGCCTCGACGGTGCGCCGCGCGGGAGGACCGGGCTCGGAGTCCCCGGCTGCGGGCGAGGCGGTGGTCTGCGGCCCCTCCTGCGGCGGGTGCGCGTCGCTCCAGTCCCGCGCCCATGCGGTCAGGGACACGCACCAGGCCGCTTCCAGGGTGAGCTCGCGGCCGAGCCCGTCGACGGCCAGCCCGGGGAGCACCCGGAGCTCGTCGCCGTCGCGGGCGACCCCGAGCCCCCAGACGACGCCGGGGCCGTGCAGCCAGGCGTTGTGCAGCATCAGCTTGCCGCGCGGATTGCCCATCAGGACGCGGAAGTCGTCCTCGCCGAGCAGCATCCCGAAGGCCACGCGCAGCGCGAGGAACGGGTTGACGGGCAGCTCGTCCCCGCCGCAGGGGCCGGGATCGCACGGCCCGCCTCCGTGCGCGGGGCCGGTGGGCAGGTCCGGGGCGGACCCGCCGCCGCAGCCGCACGGTGTGCTGCCGGAGCCGAGCGCCGTCATGAGCTCTCCTTCTGGGTACGCCTGTCGGTCACCAAGGGGGCGGAGGGGGACGGGGGGCCGGCGGCCGGGTCGAGGGCACGCGCGGCCCGCCGGTCCGCGCCCGCGCCGCCCGGCCGGGCCGGTTCCCCGGGGAAGGGGCGGCCCGCCTTGCCGTATTCGCGCCGCATCGCGTCGACGAGGTGGCCCTGGCGGACCGCTCCCCCGTCGTCCGCCGCCCGGAAGGCCGCGCCGATCGCGGCGTTGCGGATCCAGCCGCCGGGCACCGGGTAGTACTGCGCGAGCCCCGCCAGGTCCACGTCGGCGTGCAGCAGGGCGCGGGGCAGGTGCAGCTCCCACATGCGGTACCGGCCCGCCTCGTCGGGGAGCGGGAACTCCACGACGAAGTCCATCCGGCGGATGAAAGCGGCGTCGATGTTCTGCCGCAGGTTGGTCGTCAGCACGGCCAGCCCGTCGAACCGGTCGAGCCGCTGGAGCAGGTAGGCCGTCTCCATGTTCGCGAACCGGTCGTTGGCCTCGGAGACCTCCGTACGGGTGGCGAACAGGGCGTCGGCCTCGTCGAGGAGGAACACCGCCTGCGTGCGCTCGGCCACTTCGAAGCAGGCGGCGAGGTTCTTCTCCGTCTCACCGATGTACTTCGAGACCAGCTCGGAGCCGTCGACCACCAGCAGGTCCCGGCCCGCCTCGGTCGCCAGCACCTCGGCGGCCAGCGATTTGCCGGTCCCGGGCGGCCCGGTGAGCAGCAGCCGTACGCCGCGGGCGGCCCGGGCGGCCTCCCGCAGCCGCCAGTCGTCCAGCACGAGCGCCTGGTGGCGCAGCCGCGCCACCGCGTCCCGCAGCTGGCCGTCGGCCTCCCCGCCGAGGACGAGCCGCGGCCAGCGGGCGTCCGGGCTGACCAGGTCGACGCCCGAGGGCAGCAGCGCCCCGGCGCGGGCCCGGATGGCGCCTGAGACGTCCGGGCTGCCCCCGTCCTCCTCCGCGTCGGGGGCCAGCCCGGTGCGGCTGTGCACGTCGAGGGCGACCTGGGCGGTGAGCGCCGGGTCGAGCGGGTGGCGCGCCGCCAGTTCCGGGGCGTGCTCCGGTGCCCCGGGCAGCGCCGCCCGCCAGGCGGTGCGCCGGTCCGCCGTGCCGATCGGCCCGACCGGCACGGTGAGTACGGGCCGCTGCGGCCCGGGGCGTACGGTGCCCGGCGGGGCGCAGACGAGCAGCGGGCCGGGGATCCGGCCGACGGCGGGGGTGACCGGGCCCGCCCCGCCCTCCGGGGCGGGCACCACCAGGAGTGGCACGGCGTCCCGTAGGGCGGCGTGCAGGCCCAGCAGCCCCATGGCCCCGGGGTCTTCGGGGCGGGTCCGGGCGGCGAGCAGGCCGCGTCCGGCGGCGCGGGCGAGGGCCGCGCACCGGCTGAGGGCGACGGTCTCGTCCCGCGCGCCGACCAGCAGGATGCGGGGCTCGTGCGAGCGCAGGGCGGCGACGGCCCGGACGCTTTCGGGGAGTTCGAGCCAGCCGTCGAGTCCGGCGACCGGCGGGCCGGGGTCGGCCTCCTCCAGCGCGGCGGGCCAGGCCGGGTAGCCGTGGAGGGCCTCCCAGAGCCCTTCGGCGAGGGTCAGGGAGCGTTCGTGGAAGGGGCCGTCGCCGGTGAGGGCGAGCACGCCCGCCCGTACGGCCGGTCCTTCGTGGAGCAGCCGGCGCAGGGCGACCCGGTCCGGCGCGTGCCCTGGTACGCCGCCTTCGGCTCCGGTACGGGCCGCGCAGTCGATCAGCAGGCCCGCGAGGCCCACGCTGGGGTGCGGGGCGCCGCCCGGGTTCATGGTGCGGAACGTCCGTGCCAGGCCCTCGTGTTCCTCGGGGAGTCCGGCGAACAGGACGAGCTCGGTCTCCAGGGAGCCGAGCCCGAACCGGTGCACGAGCCGGTCGAGCGGGGTGAAGGCCGGGGGGCGCGGGCCGGAGGCGGCGGCGCGGTGCGTGGCGCTCGCGGCCCAGTCGCGCAGGAACGCGGCGGATCCGCCGCCCGCGTCCTCGCTGCACAGGGTCTCGAGCAGCTCGGCCACCCGGACGGCGACGGCGGCGGCGCGGCGGGAGAGGTCGCGGCTGATGCGCTCAGACATAGCGGTACCTCACCACCGCGCCGAGCCAGCCCACCCAGCCCGGATCGAGGTCCAGCCCGGCGCGGCGGACCGCCGGGTCGGTGTCGGCAACGGCGAGGTGCACCTCGATCCAGCCGGTCTCGGCGGTGATCCGGCCGGGGCGGCGGGCGACGGCGACGACGGCGCCGAACGGGTCGTCCGCGTACCGCTCGTCGCCGAGGCGGGCGGCGGTGGCCCGCGCCCAGTCGGCGGCGAGCGCGCTCACGGCGGCCTGCTCGGGCGGGGTCGCCGCGGCGGCGCGCAGGAGCCCGGCGGCCCGGTCGGGGCCGAGCCCGGCGAGGGCGAGGGCGGCCGGGTCCCCGGGCGCGAGGGCGGGTACGAGGGCGCGGGCGGCGGCGTGCAGCACCCAGGGCAACGGCCGTGCGGTGAGGGCCTGTTCGTCGAGGGTGCGGTCCGGGAGTCCGGCCTCGGCGGCGGTGGCGAGCAGGAACGGCAGCCCGGCCCAGCCGGTGGCCGCGCCGCCCGCGGGATCGGCGGCCGGCTCCCCGGCCGGCGGACCGTCCTGCCGGGGTCCCCGTACGGGACCCTGCGCATCGGGTTCGCCGGCCGCGGGGGCGCCCCTGGCCGGGCCGGGTCCGGCCGCACCGGCGCGGGGCGGGATGGCGCCGGGGGGCTCCTGCGGCGGCGCGTCCCGGCCGGGCGTGCCCTTGGGACGGTCGGCGGGCGGCGCCGGGGCCTGCACACCGGACCCGGCGGGCTCGGCAGCCCTGGCGTCCGGCAACTCCCCTAGCTGCGAGGCCTGTTCGGGATCGGGCAGCGCCGGGGGGCCGCCGAGGGTCCGCAGGCCGTCCGCCAGCAGCCCGCGCAGCCCGGGGCGGGCGGAGGGCCGGCTCAGCGATGCCGGGTCGGTTTCGGCGAGGACGAGTACGGCCCATGCGGCCGGGGTCGGTCCGGCGGGGCGCAGCCGGCTCTCGCGGACCAGCGCGGCCAGCCGCGATCCGGCGAGGAGGTCCCGGGCGAGCGCACGGGTACCGGGGTCGGGGGCCGGTCCGGCGGCCTCCGGCGCAGGGTCCCGGCCGGCGACGAGGGCGGCCAGGCGGTGCCAGCCGTCGCACCCCCAGGCCCGGTCCAGTGCGGCGAGCCCGCAGTCCTCGGCGGCGCGGAGCACGGCGGCCGCGGCGTACTGCGGGTGGCGTTCCAGGGCGGCCAGCAGCGCCGGGCCGGGTGCCGCGTCCGGGGCGGGGTCGCCGGGGCGGAGGATGCCGGTCTGCCGCCAGGCCCACAGCCGTTCGCGGCGCCCGGCGGCGAGGCCGGCGACCGCGTCGGCGAGCAGTTCCACGTCGTGCCGGTAGTGCACGACGGCGCCCGGCACGGCCGCGCGGCCCTCGCGTACGGTCCGTTCGATCGCGGCGGCGACCGCCTCCGACCAGTCGCGCGCGAGCGCCGGGTCGGGGCGGGCCAGGTCGAGGCCCAGGGTCAGGTCGAGCCGGGCCAGGCACCAGCGCCCGGGCGGCAGGACCAGGCCGCGCAGGGCCGTCTCCAGTGCGCCGCCGACCGCGTGCCGCAGCGGTCCGCGCAGCCGGTCCGCGGCGGGCGGCGCCTCGGCGGGGTCGTGGCGCAGGGTCGCCGACAGCCGGTCGATGACCACGGTGGGGCCGCTCATCCGACGCGCACCGCCCCGGCGATGGTGCTCTCGCCGACGCGGGAGCCTGCGGCGGGCACGCCCACGATGCCGTCCTCGCCGACGCCGACCCGGCCGACGACCGCGGGCCCCCAGGCCGCGCCCGGGCCGACGACGGAGGTGAGCCCGAGGTGCAGGGTGCGGCCGATCCGCATGCCCGCGCCGAGCGGGCAGATGTCGACGAGGGTGTGGGCCGGTTTGTGGGCCTCCACGATGGCGCGGACCACGTCGAGTTGCCCGGCGCTCGGATCGGCGGGGATGAGCACGCTGAACCGGTGTGCGGTGGCGGTGTATCCGTCCTCTCCGGGCCGGGTGCCGCCGACGGTGAACCGGCCCAGCGCCCCGGCGGTGCCTGCCGCGCCGCCGACGGCCGGTGCGGGGGCCCCGCCGGGTCCGGCGCCGAGCACCGCTCCGCCGAGTCCGCGCAGCCGCCAGTGCTCCACCACGCTGATGGGCAGCGGAAGGTAGAGCCGCAGGATGCGTTCGAGGCAGGCCACGGTCCCGCGGATGCGGAACAGGTCGTACGCCTGGGCGATCAGCTCGCGCCGGGCGGCCGGCGGCCAGCGCCGGTCCAGGGCCAGGCCGAGCAGCCCGGCCAGCCAGCCGAGGGCCTCCTGCGGGGTGGCCCGGGGGTCGAGGAGGAGGGTGCGCAGGGCGGCACGGGAGTCCAGTTCGTGCAGCAGTCCTTCGGCGGGGGCGAGGAAGCGCTGCAGGAACGCGGCGTCGGCCTCGTCCCGGCTCCAGGCCCTGGGGAGCGCGGCGGGCAGCCGGTGTCCGGGCCGCTCCACGCGCAGGCCCCGGATGCGGGGGCTCAGGCGCAGGGTGCCGGCGAGCCGGAGCACGATCCACAGGTAGCGGCCGGGCGGGGCCTGCACGGGGGCCTCGTACGTCTCGAACCCGTCGTCGGGGTCGATCTGGGCCCAGGGCAGTTCGCGGCCGGTCGGGCGCCGGAACAGGGGCGCGGGGGGCGGCAGCCGTTCGGTGTAGAGGGCGCGGGATGGCAGCGGCGGGGTGCGGTCGGCATGGCGCACGGAGCGCGGTCCGCGGACGGGCGGGGACCAGGGCAGCGGGTCGGGGACGGTGTCCTCGTCCGTGGTCAGGAAGCTCACGCGGACCTCGGTGCCGGGCGGGATGCACGCGTCGAGGAACAGCCGGCCCCAGCGGGTGCGGTACTCGCCCGCGTCGAGGCGGTAGCCGATGACGCTCCCGGCGGGCGTGTACCGGGCGGCGGGCCCGGCGGTACGGGCGAGGCCGTCGGCGGTGGTGAACGCGACGCGGCCGTCGGGGTCGACGGTCGCGGCGCCGCCGTCGTAGCCGGGGGCCCGCAGGGGTTCGATCTCGGCCCAGCCCGCGGCCCCGGCCGCCGCGGCGTAGCGGAACCGGCGGAACGGCTGCCCGGGGGCCCGGGCCACCACCAGTGCCCCGTCGGCCGTCAGATCGAGGTCGGTGGCGTCGTCCACGACGAGCGGCCTGGTGCCGTCGGCGCGGGCGACGACGGCGCGCCCGCCGGCCGCGCCGGTCCACAGCACGTGGAGGTGCCCGGCGTGGTCGGCGATCCGGGTGGGGCGCAGGCCGTCGCTGCCGGGCGGGCGGCGCAGTACGGGTCCCCGCAGCGGGCCGCGGCGGCCCTGGAGCAGCACGACCCCGGCGGGCCGGGTGACGAGCACGGCCACCGCCCCGCAGTGGGCGGTGACGTCGAGGGGCCGGCGGTACGGCCGGTCCGCGCTGCGGACGGGGACCCGGCGCAGCAGCCGCTCGCCCCACAGGTCGACGACGTGGACGGCGCCGGCTCCGGATTCGGCGATGTGGAGCCGCTGGGCGGCGTCCACGGCGAGGCCGCGGGGGACGCAGAGGGTGCCGGGCCGGTGCGGGGCGCCGTCGCCGGGGGCGCCGGGCGGGATGACCTCCACGCGGCCGGCGCGCGGGTACGAGCGGTAGGCGCGGCCCCAGCGGTCGAAGGCGAGCCCGGCGGGTCCGTGCCCGGCCGTACCGGGGTCCGGCCCCGCCTCCGGCTCGGGTTCCCAGGCGAGACAGACCCCGCCCTCGTCGAGGAGGGCGGTGGACTCGTGGCGGCAGCGCAGCCACTGGTCCGGGTCTGCCATGACGCCGATCGCGCGGTCGCCGTACATCAGCACACCTCCGGGGGCAGCGGTGCGACGACGGGGTCGCCGGGGGGCGGTGGCGGGGAGCCGTAGCCGGCGCCGACGGGCAGCGGGCTGCCGGTGACGACGGTGATAGCGGCGACCCGGGGCACCTCCCACGGGTTCAGCGGGACGAGGGGCAGCGGGGTCCATCCCGTACCGGCGCGCCGGGCCAGCAGCAGTTCGTCCTCGAGGTACTCCAGGCCCTCCACCTGGACGGCGACGGCCTCGAGTTCGGCGCGCCGCACGGCCCGGCCCAGTGGCCAGCCCGCGCCCTCGGGTCCGTACGGCGGCAGCGGGGCGAGGTACTGGCGCAGGATCAGCTCGACCCAGCGGCGCACCGCGTCGGGCTGGTAGCCGTCCCGGGTCCGGATGCCCACGGACACGGCGATGTCCACGTAGGTGGGCGGGATGACGTACAGCTCGGTGGTGACCAGCCGCCTGGGGGCGAGGTACGCGGCCACTTGGCGCAGCAGGGCGAGGTCGGGCAGCGGGGCGCCGGGGTCGCGCAGGTCCTCGGTGGGGAAGACGAGCACGCTGACGACGCCCGCGGCGGGCTGGGTGGGCGTGTCGGGGTGCAGCAGGGGCAGGGTCTCGGCGCGCCGCACGCCGGGGACTTCGAGGGCGAGGGAGCGGAAGTCCTCGGAGGTGACGGCCCGGTCGCGGCGGTGCACCTCGGCGGGCAGGGCGTCGAGGGCGTCGGCGAGGGAGGCCGCGTCGGCGCCGCCGTACGCCGGGAGCGGGTTGGTGACCTTGACCCCGGAGACGCCGGTGAGCGCGCCGATCGCGCCCGCCGGGACGTTCCCGGCGGAGCCGCCGCCGTACCGGTACGCGAGGACGCGGATGCGTTCGCCGATCTGGGGCAGCCGGCAGCGGGTGCCGAAGCGGACGAGCCCGGCGTCGGCGTCGAGGGTGTAGTGCCGGTCGAAGGGGCCGCTGGCGGCGAAGTCCTCGACCTCGGTCCAGGGCCGCCAGCCGTCGGCCTCCTCGACCTCCAGCCGGACGCTGCCCGCGAGGACGGGGTGCCGGGTGAGGCGCAGGACCTGGCCGGCGTCGGCGGTGCCGGTGCCGAGGAGTTCGGGTGCGGCGGTGCGGGCCTGGACGGCGCCGACGGCGTTGGCGCCGGCCCAGCGGATGCGGTGGATGGCGTCGTTCTCGTCCGCGGGCCGGCGTACGCGCAGCCAGCCCAGGACCCGGGCGGCGGTCTTCTCGTCGTCGAGCGGCGGCGGGCTGTGCAGGCCGCCGCTGCCGGTGCGGCCCCGGGGGTGGGTGGGGAAGGCGGCGGGCAGTGCGACGGAGACCACGCCGGTGGTGGTGAGCCCGCGGCTGGTGTCGCCGAGCACGGCGAGGGGAGTGAAGGCGGTGGGGGCTCCGGGGCCGTTCCACAGTTCCCAGAGGAAGCCGGGCGGGGCGCTGACGAGGTCGCCCGCCCGCAGCCGGGTGGGGTCGTGGGTGTCGCGGGCGCGCAGGTCGTAGGGGCGCGGGAGTTGCTCGTCGGGGACGACGCCGACGAACAGGGTCCGGCCGGCGAGCAGGCGGGGGTCGGTGGTGTTCTTGGCGAGCAGGGCGATCCACAGGGACCGGTCGAGGGTGGTGCTGACGTCGAGGGGCTGCTGGTCGGGGTCGAGCGGGTCGGCGGGGACTGCGGTGGTGACGTAGAAGGAGACGGGAGCCCCGGAGGCCACCCGCTTGCGCTCGTCCTTCGGCAGGGCCTCGACCGCGTTCTGCCGGCGCCGGCTCTCGGCCGGGCCGGGGGCCTCGGGGGCGGGCGTCTTGCCGACGGCGAGGGTCTCCAGGGGCCAGGCGACGACCTCGTTGTCGGTCTCGAAGGCGACTGCGCCGGCCCGGGCCTCGGCGCCGCGCAGCACCTGCACGCCCTCGGGGCGTTCGGTCTCCAGAACGAGGAGGGTGCGGGCGGTGAGCGCGGGGCGCGGCCGGACACCGAGCAGCCGCAGGAAGGCGACCTTCGTGGCGTCGGGGATCTGGTTGAAGCGGAAGAGCAGTGACTCGCCGAGGTGCGCGAAGAGTTCGAGCAGGGCGATGCCGGGATCGCCCGCGTTGTGGTCGGTCCACTCGGGCGCGTAGACCGGGATCCGCTTGACCAGCTCGTCCCGGAGCTGTTCGAAGGTGCGGTCGTCGAGGATGGGGCCGATCAGCGGCATACCGTCGTCACCCGGCCTCTACCGCAGGTAGAAGGGGTAGACGAGGTTGCCCGGGCGCAGGTCGAGCAGGTGTACGTAGGCGATGTCGATCCACACGAGGGTCGGCTCCTCCCCCGGGGTCACGGCGACCTCGGTGACCCGGATCCGGGGCTCCCAGGCGGTGAGCGCCTCGGCGATCTCGGCGGCGATCGCGGTGCGGGTGGCGGGGGTGTTGGGGGCCATGAGGTGGCGTCGCAGTCCGCAGCCGAAGGTGGGGCGCATGATGCGTTCCCCGGGCTCGGTGTCGAGGATCGTCTCGACGGACTGCCGGACCGCGGCGGCCCCCGCGACCCACCCGAGCCCGCCTCCGCCTCCGCTTCCGGGCCGGAACGGGAACCGCACCCCGGTCCCGAGCCGGGCCTCGCCGGCGGACAGGGCTCCCGGGCCGCGGCCGCCGGGAGCGGATGTCAGGGCGTCAGATGCTGCCATGGCGTCCATGGTCCGCAGGGACCGTCACCGGGGCGTCTCCCCTGCGGGGCCGAGGTCACTTCCACCAGCCTTCCTCGCGGAGCTCCGGCTTCAGCTGGTTGATCGCCTTTCCGTACTTCTTGCCGAACTTCGACTCGATGTCGTCGATGTCCTTCTCCACGGCGGCCTTGAACTCCTTGCGCTTCATCAGGCGCAGCTGGTCGGCCCGGTGCTCCTTGGATTCGTCCCAGGACCCCGTACTCAGGACGCGGGGGTGGATCCACTTGCCCCAGCGGTCCTTGAGCCCTCGATGGTCCATCTTGTCCATCTGGATCGCCGGACCGCGGGCAAAGGACAGATCGCTGATCTTCGAGAAAACGCCGTACGGCGGGATGTGGTTGATCTCCGTACCGGCGAAGTTGTTCCCGGTCTTCGGGTTCTTCAGGCCCCCGTGCCGGCCTCCCTCGAACTCGGCCAGGTACTCGTCCTTGTACTTGCCTCGCGTCTTGACGCTCCGCACGCGGCGGTCGACGCCTTCCTTCCCGGGTTCGTCCGCCGGGTCCTTCGGAGCGGCATCGATCTTCGGACCCTTCACCTTGGGGCTCATCCCGGCCGTGATCTGCCACTTGTCCGCCTCCAACGCGGCGTCGAGGACGGTGAAGCCGTGCTTCGTCCTGATCCCGGCCAGCGCGTCCCGCAGCTCGGTCTCGTCGTACGGGTCCTTGTGCGAGCGCTCGGCGAGCTGACCCAGCGCCTGCAGGCCCGCCAGCCAGCGGTCCTTCTTGTCCGGTGGCGGAACCTCATGGCCGTCCTTGGCCGGCTTGCCCTTGGCCGGGGCGGGGGCCGCCGGGGCGGGGGCCTTCGCAGGGGCCTTGGCAACGGCCTTGGCAGGGGCCTTGGCCGGAGCCTTGGCCGGAGCCTTGGCCGGGGTCGTCGGGGTGCCGGGGTCCTTCCAAGCGCCCTTCTTCTGCTCGTCCTTGGCCGACTTGGCCGGGACGTGGTCGCCCACCAGGTCCGTCAGGAACTTCTCCGCGTTGAAGTCCACCTCGCCGAAGGTGATCTCGGGAACCTTGCCCGAGCCCAGGACGTGCTCGACGTCAGCGCCGATGCCGAACTCCCCCGGCAGCGGGTACTCCAGCTGGGCCAGCGGCCAGTTCCAGCGCTTGTCCGGTGCCGGGGACCACCACGGGCTGTCCAGTTCGACGAAGAGTTCGCCGCCGAGCCCCAGGAAGGGCTGGGCCGCGATCTCCATGTGCCCGGCCAGGAAGAACTCCCCGTGCTTGCCCGCCTTCGGGTCGGCGACCTCCCGGTAGCCGATCACCGGCGTGGCCTCGACGTAGCCGCGGACCCCGGCGAGCGCGATCAGCGCGATGCCCGCCTTGATGTCGTGGCCCACGAGCTGGACGCCCGCGCCGCCCTCGGCCTTGAGCCGCAGGCCCGCGTAAGCGGAGATGTTGAGGGTACCGGTGAGGCCGAAGCTCTTGAGCACCTCCGGTTTGGTCGACCAGGTGCCGGTCAGCTCCATCCGGTCGAGCGTCGCGGGGCCGACCCTCGCCTCCGCTTCGAGGCCGATGTTGGCGAACAGGAAGACGTTGCCGACGAGCGGGACTCCGTAGAGGGCGCGGACCTCGAACTTCGCGAGCTGCTTGAGGTATTTCTTCTGCTCGAAGAGCGGCTTGTCCATCTTCGGCAGGATCTTGCCGACCACCGTCACATCGCCGTGGTGGTCGACGACCACCAGCGCCTCACCTCGCAGCCAGTCCGCCAGCTGCACGCTGACCGTGCCCCAGCCGGCCACCACCCGGGGGCCGGGCCGCGGACCCGTGGGCTGTGCCGGGGCCGCCGCCGGATCCGGGGCCGCCGCCTCCCCCGTCACCGCCTTCGCGGACTTGACCTGCTCGGGGAGTTGGCTCTGCGTCAGCTCCTTCGCCGTCCCGGCGTCGGTGGCGAGCAGCGTCACCTCGCCGTCGAACTTGTCGTTGGCGTACCGGACGGTTCCCCGTACGTCGACGAGCCCCGCGGCGAAGGCGGCCGTCACCTGCCCGGTGAACCCGCGCAGCGCCAGGTCCACGACCGCCTTCCCCGACAGCGCCCCGTCCGGCCCCCGGAGCACCGGCACCTCCACCGAGCCGAGCCCGGCCACCGTGCCCTTCGCGACGGCGTCGAAGGTGACCAGCTCGTTGGCGAGGCCGAGGCTCCCGGAAGCGCTGAGGAAGCCGCCCAGCGTGAAGGACATCCCGCCGGCCTTCACCACCAGCGTCGGACCCCGCAGTTCGTTCTCCACGCCCGCCAGGCGCAGACCGCCCACGCCGTGCCAGCCCAGCGCCTCGGCGGAGCCCTGGAGCGTGTCGAACAGGCCCCGGGCGCCATCGAGCAGTACGCCCTTCACCATCGCCGAGGCGTGCCCCTCCGGTACGCCGTCGCGCACGCGCAGGGCGAGCACCGGCTCGATGCCCCGGGTGCGCAGCGGCAGCAGCAGCGGGTGCAGCAGCGGGACCGGCTGGAGGCCGCTCCCGGGTCCGGTGACGATCCCCCGGTCGGTCTTGCAGAGGTGGAGGGTTCCGGCCGCGACCTGGCCGAGGCGGACCCGTACGGGCCCGCCCGCGGCCCCCTTGCGGTCCAGGTACTCCTCGACCGGTGCGGGCACGGCGAGCGCCGCCCCGCCCTGCAGGGCCAGTTCCTCCTTGGGGACGTCGGGCGCGACGACCACGCGGGACAGCTCGTCCGCGAGCTTCCCGGGGGCGGCGGCGGGCGCGGGGCCCGCGGGTGCCGGTGCGGGGGCAGCCGGAACGGGGGCGCGGGCCGGTTCCCGGGCCGCGGGGGCCGGAGCTGCCATCTCATCCCCCCTCGCACAGCGGGTCGTCGACCGGCGGCTCCGGCCGGGGCGCCGCCGGGACCGGGGCGGTGGCCGGCGGAGTGACCAGGTCCACCAGGTCGTCGAGGTCGTCCTGGGCGAAGGCGTCGCTCGCGTCCCTGAGCCGGGCGCCCGCGCCCTTGGCACCGAGGAGTTCGTCGAAGGCGTCCGTCTCCGCCTGTCCCATGTCGGCCAGGGTCCTGGTGCCGTCGAAGAAGGCCTTCAGCGCGGCGGCCGCCTCCAGCGAGGGCGGCAGGCAGAAGCGCAGGGCGAGCAGCCACCACAGCTGGAAGAGGAACACCACGATCGGCAGGAACATGCTGAACAGGAAGAACGCCACGATCATGAAGATCTCGAGGGCGAACGTGCAGGTCCGCGGGAAGGTGCCGGCCACCGAGCCGCCGCTCGGGGTGCCGCCGCCCGGATCGAAGGACATCTGTGAACCGGGCGGGCTGGTGATCGCGACCCCGCCGGGGCCGGGCGGCGCGGCGGCCCGGGCGGCCACCGCCCGCAAGTCGGGCATGGTGATGGAGATCTTCCGGTTCTTGGTGCCCTCCGGGTCGAAGAAGGGGGCGAGCCGGAAGGGCTCGGTGGGCTTGCTCCAGGAGATCTGCGGCGGGCATTGCTCATGGCCCGGCCGCGGGGTGCGCCGTACGAAGCAGCGCAGTTCGTAGACGGAGCGGTCGTCGAGCTTGGGGCCGCCCCGGTCGTCGTGGTCGGCGGAGGCGGTCGGCACCACCCCGAACCACAGCGACCGCTGGGGCGGCGGCGCTCCCTGCCTGCAGTCGCCCGAGCGGGCGGGCAGCCGCCACATCGGCAGCTCCTGCTCCCGGTCCTCGGGCCGGCCCGCCGGCGGCGGCTCGCCGAGCCTGCGCCACTGCCCTCCCGCGGCTCCGGCCATCCACGCCTGGGTCTCCTTCTTCAGGTCGACCCGGCCCAGGAGTTCGCGGTTCTCCTCCTCGAAGGCCGTACGGTGCGCCAGGTCGGCCCACAGCACGTCCTGGGCCTCCGAGAGGTACGGGCCCGTGTCCGGGGCCGCCCGGTTCCCGGCCGCGAGCAGCTCGGACGTCAGCCTGCGGGAGAGCGTGCGCAGCACCTTGGGCGGCGCGCTCATCTCCACGTGGCGCCGGCGCATCACGAACCCCACCTCGAGGCCCTCCGCGGACTGCGGGCGCGGCAGCCCGGGCCGGTCGCAGAAGAGCTCCACGACGACCGCGTAGAACCGTTCGTGGCTGGGCTGGTAGAGCTTGCGCAGCCGGGTGCGGACCAGCTGGTGGGTGGCGAACCGGGCTCGTCCCGGGCCGCGGTCGGCGAGGTCGACGGGCACCGGGAACGACCAGACGTCCTCGTCGGGGTCGAACTGCAGCGAGTCGCGCGGATCCGCCACCAGCGCCCGGACGAACTCGGCTGAGGCGTACTTCTGCAGCGCCGGGGGGTGCGCCGAGGGGTCGAAGCGGTCGAAGTGCCCGCGCTCGCAGGCGTACCAGGGGGCGAGCACCTTGAAGCCGTGCCCTTCGGCGGCTGCGGCTGCGGCGGTCACCAGATGTTCCCGGCGCCGGGGGTGTAGGCCGGGGAGATCACCACTTGCTCGGTGACCAGCGTTCCGCATTTCACCAGGCCGCTGAAGGTGGACAGCGGGGCGTTGACCGCGACCACGGGCGCCTTGACGTCGACGGACACGTTCGCCTGGACCTCCACGGCGGTCGGCGTCAGGCGCACCACGCAGCCGCCGCTGTGCCGGATCGTCACCTGCTGGGTGGCGTCGTCGAGGGTCACCTCGTGGCCGGACGCCATGGTGATCCGCACCTTGGCCGCGCCCCGGGTGTCGTCGAACTCCAGCCTGCTGTCGGCCCTCGACCGCAGGGCGCGCAGGTTGTTGGCGTCCTGCGGCTCGTGCGGCAGGGCGGTGCGCCCGTTCCAGGCCGCGCCGAGCACGTACGGGCGGCGCGGGTTGCCCGCCTCGAAGGCGACGACGACCTGGCTGCCCACCTCGGGCAGCACCAGCAGGCCCTGCTCGTCGTCGGCGTACGGGGAGCAGAGCGTGGCCCAGGCGCGTACGTCGCGGTCCCCGTCCCTGCCGAGCCAGGGGAAGCGCACCTCGACCCGGCCGAGCCGCTTCTCGTCCACGATGTCGGTGACGAACGCCGGGTAGACGCCGAAGTATCCGGGGGCGGAGCCGTCCGCGGGGGCGGGCAGGGACATCACACCACCTCGTTCAGGCTGGAGCGTTCGGCGTCGAAGCGGGTGCGGAAGCCGTGGTCCGCGTCGAAGGTGTGCCGGATCCTGGTGACGTAGTACCCCTCCCCCTCGAACGGCGCGCCGACCGAGCGCAGGGTGAGCCTGCCGCCGACGACGAGATCGGGGCTGCCGTTGGTGGTGCCCGCGACGGTCACGAACCGGCGTCCGCGGCGCAGCATTTCGGCGCGCGCCCAGGTCCCGGCCTCTTCGGCGCTCAGGGCGGCCTCCCGGACCCGCAGGCTGGTGCCGGGCCCCAGTGCCCGGGCCAGGAGCCCGGCCCCGGTGCGGCCGCCGGCCGTCTCCGCCTCGACGACCTCGGGGCCGGCGCGCTCGTCGACGACCTCGCGCCGGTCGGCGTCGTAGCCGGTGACGACGACCTCGCTGCGCTGGTGGGCCAGGTCGGCGGCGAGCCGGACCGACATCAGCTCGCTGCCGTAGACGAGGGTCTGCGGGGGCGTGCCGCGGCTGCCGCGGGGGCGGAAGTGCAGGGTGCGGCCGGTGGCCCACAGCTCGGCCTGGACGAGCCGGGCCCGTTCCCGCAGGAAGGCCAGATCGCTCTGGTTGAGCTGCTGCACGACGTCGTAGCGGGGCCCGGGGACGTCCGCGTCGGCGCCGAGCCCGTGCTCGCGGGCCACCTCCTCGGCGACTCCCGCGTCGGTGGTGTCGTGGTAGGTGCGCATCCGGCGGGTCATCCGCAGCCGCATCAGCGCGTCCTCGGCGTGGACGAGGACGAGCGGCGGTTCGCCGTCGCCGAGGACGAGTTCCAGGCCGGAGACGACGCCCTCGAAGACGTAGCGCTGGCGGGAAGGCGGGCCGAGGGCGACCTTGAGGGCGCTGCCGAGGCCGACCGTGGACCCGTCGAGGTGCCGCAGCCGGTCCTGGGGGCCCTTGGCCCCGGCGCCGACGGCGAGGAAGTGCGCGCGCAGGGTGCGCAGTCCCTCGACGCCTTCGGCGACCTCCAGGCGTACGCAGTCCCGCGCGAGGTCCCTGACCAGGGCGCCGCCCACCTCGAAGACGGGTGAGACGACCGCGATCGCCGGCTCAGTCATCGAAGCCCTCTGCCGCGACGCGGGCGGCGAGCCAGGCGGCCCGTTCGCAGGCCTCGCGGTGGTGCTCGGCGGCCGCCCACTTCCCGCCGGCCCGGTCCGTACCGGTGGCCGGCGGTGCGGCGCCGCCCGTGGGCACGACGTCGGTGTGCAGCTCTCCGATGTACACGCTCATGGCGGGCCTCCTCGCGGTGTCCACCTCAGGGTGGTCGGGCCCGCGTCACGGGCGCGTTGCTCGCAGTCGGCGGCGGCCCGGCCGGGTGCGGCGGGCGGCAGTCGCTCCCACGGGGCGGCTGCGGGGTCGGGCGGCGGGATCTCCTCGCGCCGGGCCCGGTCGGCGAGGCTGCGGCCGCCGCCGGCCCGGACCTCGGCGAGGGTCGCGGGATCGGCGCGGGCCCGCAGCGGTATGCCCTGGCCGTAGCCGAGGGAGCGCCGGTCGGGGACCTGCGGCGGGGCGTACCCGGCCGGTCCGGGCCGGGCCGGTCCGCGTACGGGCGGGCCGGCCGGGGCCGCGCCGCCCGGCGGGCCCGGTGCCGCGGCGGCCGGCACCTCGAAGCTCTGCCGGGCCCGCGCGGTGGCGGAGTCCGCTGCGGCGCCCGCCACGATGTCCGCCGACGCGGCGATCCCGCCCCCGGCGCTGAGGACGAAGCCGGCGAGCGCCGGATCCGCCCCGGGCCCGCCGGCCGTGCCCAGCGCCGCGGCCAGCCCCCCGACGGAGGTCGGCGCGGCGTCCCCGGCGAAGCCCGCCGAGAGGCTGATCCCGGCCGCGGCCGCGAACCCTGCCGAGACCTCCGCGCCCAGCTGGACGGAGGCCCCCGCGGCCAGGGTCAGCGGGCTGTCGAGCCCGCTCATCGCGCCGCGCCAGGCCGCCGGGTCGAGCCCGAGCCGGGACAGCAGCTGCTGCGCGGACTCCCCGTCCTGGGCCTGGACGACCTGCCGGGGCCGGTTCGTGCCGGACGTACCGGGCGCGGCTCCGGTCCGCTGGTCGCCGGCCTCGGTGGCGGTCCGGGCGTCGCGGGTGGCGGGGCCCTCGGCGTGCGCCTGGTACGCGAAGTTCTGCTCGACGATGGTCACCCCGACCTTGGCCCGCAGCGGGGTCCCGTCGGGCGCGAAGTGGTCGAGCTCCTCGTTGACCTGCGTGACGATGCCGTTGTAGCGGAGGGTGCCCCAGACGAAGCGGACGGCGGGCGGCGGGTCGGAGGGCTTCGCCGGGGGTTCGACGAACTGCCGTACCAGGGCCGTCCAGCGGCGTACGTCGACGTACTGTCCGCCGCCGCGCTGTTCGGCGGTGTCGAATTCGAGGTCGAAGGTGAGGGTCGAGCCCTCCTGGGCGGGGTGCTGGACCTTCTGGTTCTTCGTGGTCGCCCCGCCCCGGTCGACGTTGTTGTTGCGGCTGATCCGCAGGGTGGCCGGGTTGAACTGCACTTCGAGGGGCCGGCTGTCCTCGGCCTCCTTGACCAGCGGCGGCTGGTCCTTCCCCGGCTGGGCGGTCACCGTGAGCCGCTGCAGGGTGGCGTGGACCAGGGCCGTCACGGGGTCCGCTCCAGGCGCAGGCCCTCGTGGGCGATGTGCAGTTCCTCCACGGCGATCTCCCCCGTACGGGCGTTGAGCGTCGGTCCGGTGATCTTCAGCGGCAGTCCCCGGACGAACGTCCAGTGCGCGACCACCCGTCGGCCGGCGGGGTCGAGCACCTCGACGTCGCCGTCGTACCGGGGAACGGGGGCGCCGCCGGCGACCATGCCGTGCAGCCAGTCCCACAGGCTCGTGTCGGCGCTCCCTCCGTCGGCGGCGACGAGCATGCCCCGTTTGAGGACGAGCGGCTGGAGTCTGACCCGCCCCACCCGGCGCACCACTTCGTCGTTCGCGCCGCCCTGCAGGTACTCGCGGACGTCGGCCTCCAGGGCCAGCCCGGCGCATTCCTGGAACCCTCCGTCGCCGAGCCGGTCGGGGGCCCGGTCCGCCGCTCCGGGGCCGGCCGCCGCGGAACCGGGCGCGCCGGCCTCGGACGGCGGCCGGGGGATGACGGGAGGCGGCTCGGCGGTCCGGCCGGGCGTGGCACTGCGCGTGAGCCGCACCCGGAACCTGAAGGTCTGCACGAGCTCGGGCACGCTCACCTCACGTCACCGCCACGGCGCCGTCGGCGTCCTGCGCGATCCGCAGGACGAGGTATTCCAGAGGGCGTGCGGGGGCCACGCCGATCTCGGCGACCAGCCGTCCGAGCCCTTGCGACCAGCCGGGGTTGAGGCGCTCGTCGCAGCGTACGAAGAAGGCCTCGTCCTCGCTGTCGCCCGCGAACGCACCGCTCCGGTACAGCCCGCGCAGCAGCCGGACGACGGCTCCGCGCAGCTCTTCGCGCAGCTGCGGGGTGTGGGGTTCGAAGGCCAGTCCCTGCGCCTGCCGGTCCAGGACGAGCCGCAGCATGGTCATCAGCCGGCGCACGCCGAGCTGCACGTAGTCGGGGTCCCGGGACAGGGTGCGGGCCGAGGCGAGCCGGTAGCCGTCGCGTTCGGCGCGGAACACGTCGATGCCGAGCAGGTGCAGCTCGTCGCAGTCGGCGTCGCCGAGCCGCTGCACCGCGGTCACGGCGCCGGCGGCCAGGGTGTTGGCCGGGCCCCAGGGCAGTCCGAGGCTCCGCTCGCGCTCGGCGATGATCCCGGCGGCGAACCCGGAGGGCGGGACCTGCACGGCCAAGCGGTCCGGATCGTCGGGCGCGACGACGCCGAGCCAGGGGTGGTACGCGGCGGCGTACGTGCTGTCGAAGGCGGCCCGCCAGCGGGCGACGGCGCGGACGGGGAGTCCCGGGGGCACGTCGAGGAGGGCGACGAACCGACGTTGGCGCTCCGCCAGGGCGACGAGCCGCTGCTGGCGCCGCAGGATCTCGGGCAGCTGGGCGGCGCCGTCCAGGAGCAGGCCGCGCGGGTGCGCCGGGTGGAGGGTCATGGGCGCAGGCGCCGGCGGGCAGGGCGCGAAGCGGGCGCCGACGTCCCGCGGCGGGGCCTCGGTGGTGGGGAGGGCCTCGCCGTACTGCCAGAGCAGATCGGGTACGCAGAGCAGCCCGACCTCGGGGACGAGTGCCATCCGGTCCATGCCGACGGCCTCGGAGGATCCGGGGTCCTCGACGCTCTCGGCGCCGCCGACGGGCAGCAGTTCGACGGGGACCGGCCCCTGGAAGCTGTCGGCGCCGATGCCCTCGTAGCGGTCGGCGCCCGGGCGGACGGGCCGGGAGAGGGCGGAGCCGAGGAAGGCGTCCGGCGGGAGCAGCGCCGGGGGCCACGGCCCGTCGGGGGTCACCAGCAGGGATTCGGCGGCCAGTACGGCGGCGGCGTACCGGGGGTGCGCGGGGCTCAGCCCGAGCTCCGCGAACCGCTCCTGGCGGGGGTGGGCGGGGTCGCCGTCGGCCACGGTGACGGTGGCGGTGACGAGCTCGGCCTCGAGGGTCAGCGGCCGGGTGCCGAGGCCGAGGCCGATTCCACCGCCGGGCGGCCGGTCCAGGACCGCGACCCGGCCGCGTCGCCCGGACGCGTCCTGGCGCTCGGCCAGTTCGAGGATGCGGAAGAACGTCCCGGCGGCGGGCAGCCCGGGGCCCCGTACCCGCAGCACGGAGCCGGCCGGCGGCGTGCGCCCCTCGGGCAGGGCCAGGTCCCGGCCGGTCACGGCGGCCTCGAACTGCCCGGCGCCGGTGAACTCCCAGCGCACCGAGAGCCGCCCGCCCCAGCCTCCCTCGTTCCGGGCGCGCAGCCCGATCCCGCAGGGCGCCCCGCCGCCGGGGTCGGCACCCGGGGCGTCCGCGCGGGCCAGCGTGACCCGGTGCAGGGCGCAGGACTCCTCGGCCGCGGGATGCGGGGCCCGCGGCAGCGGCGCCACCCGCAGGACATGGGCCCGTGCACCCCCCTGGGCGAAGAAGGCCCGTACCGCGTACGGCAGCAGCCCGGGCCCCTCGAAGCCGCCGAAGTACCGCTGGTAGTCGGTCCAGCGGTCGACGGCGACCGGCTCGTCGACGGGCCCGCGGGGTGCCACGCCGACGAACCCGGCGATGTCCAGGCGCACCGGCCGCAAGGAGGGCGGCGCCGGGCGGGCGTCCCGGTACACCCCGGGCGCCCCGAGCCGCAGTCCGGGCGGGCTCACAGCGACTGGAAGTCGATGCGCTCGGCGACGAGGTGGAGCTCCTCCATCGCGACCTCTCCGCCGCCCTTGCCCGTGAGGGTGGGGCCGACCCACTTCTTGGGCTGGGCGGCGCGCAGCACCCAGGCGCAGACCGGCTGCCGTCCCTCGTCGTGCAGGGTGACGGTGACGGTGCGGGCGTCGTACGCGCCCTCGCGGGTGGCCTTGATCCAGTTGAAGAGGCGCAGGTCGCCGATGATCCCGCGCTTGAGGGTGACGTCGTTCGTCGTATTGGTGTTGGCGATCTTGCGGACGTGGTTCTCGGGGTCGTTGCCGTTGCGGTACTCGGAGAACTTCACCTCGTTGCCGGCTCCGCTGAAGTCGGAGAAGCCACCGGCGATCTGGTCCTCGCCTCCGGTGTCACCGAGTTTGACGAGGAAGTTGAAGGCTCCGTAGGGGTTGTTGCGCGTGGCCATGGGGGGTACCTCCCGTTCTGCGGGGCGTCAGCTGCGCTGTGCGTCGGCCGTGAACTGTCCGATGCGGAACACGACGAACTCGGCGGGGTAGGTGGGTGCCACGCCGATCAGGCAGATCAGCCGCCCGTTGTCGAGGTCGTTCTGGGTCATGGTGGTGCGGTCGCAGCGGACGAAGAAGGCTTCCTCGGGCTTGGTGCCGAGCAGGGCGCCGGTCCGCCAGACGGCGATCAGGAAGTCCTCGACGGTCTGCCGGACGGAGGCCCACAGCCGCTCGTTGTTCGGCTCGAACACCGCCCACTGGGTGGACTTCTCGATGGAGTGCTCCAGGTAGATGAACAGCCTGCGCACGTTGACGTACTTCCACTCCGGGTCCGAGCTCATCGTCCGGGCGCCCCACACGCGCCGGGCCCTGCCCTCGAAGAAGCGCAGGGCGTTGATGCCTTCCGGGTTGAGGACGGCCTGCCGGTCGTAGGTCACGTTCGCGGTGAAGTCGTTGATGCCGAGGAGGACTTCGTTGGCCGGGGCCTTGTGCACGCCGCGCTCGACGTCGCTGCGGGCGTAGATGCCGGCGACGTACCCGGAGGGCGGCACCTCCAGGACCGGCGGCGGTGCGCCCGGGTCGGGGCGGCGGCTCGGGTCGGTGATCCGGACCCACGGGTAGTAGAGGGCGGCGTACTTGGTGTCGAACTGGGCGCGGAACCGGCGCACTTCGGAGATCGAGCTGTCGCGGGGCGGGTCGACGATCGCCATCCGGTAGCGCAGCCGCTCGCAGTGCCCGATGAGGAGGTCCACCGCGGTCTTCTGCTCGCCGGTGCCCAGGGTGACGGTGTCCGGGAGGGCGACGATGGCGATGTCGTCGATCTCGGCGAGCGCGCCGAGCCCGCGCGCGGGGTCGGTGAGGCTGTCCGGGTTGGCCTCCTGGCCGCCCAGGTCCTGCGCCGACAGCTCGAGCCCGTCGCCGCCGTGGGCCAGGTGGACGCCGGGCTGCCCGAGGGAGAGGAGGGCGTCGAGCCGGGCGCCGGGGGGCGGCGGGGGCGCTCCGGCCGCGGGCTTCACGGTGTCCAGCCAGACGAGGGAGAACTCGTCGGCCGGGTCGGCGGCCTGGAGTACGCGGCCCACCGAGCGCGGGTGCCGGTCGTCGAGCTCGAGCTCGTTGTAGACGTCGACGCGGTCGTCCAGGCGTACGGTGACGGCGAGCGTCAGGTGGAAGGCGGCGGTTCCGGCCGCGACGGGCTCGAAGTCGACCTGGCCCTTCAGATATCCGAGGACTCCGTCGGCGCGCCGGATGACGGTCCTGACCCTGTCGGGCACCGGCGGTGTGTCGTCCGGGAGGGACGGCACCGCCCCGCCGCTCAGCTGGACGACCTCCACCGCGGCGCCCTGCTGCACCCCGGTGAGCCGGGGCGCTCCGTCGCCGCCGGCGACGAGGATGTTCTTGCCGCGCCGGAACGTCACCGCGACGGAGATCCCGGCGCCCGCCGAGCCCGGCCAGCGGGCCCGCCAGTACAACAGCGGGGCGCCCTGCGCGGGGACGGCCAGGGAGGCGAAGTTGGCGTCGACGGCGGGCGGCGCGTCCTCGGCGGCACTCGTACGGACGAACGGGAAGACCCTGGACACGTAGAGCCGGCGCCCGCCGTTGGCGAAGAAGGCGCGTGCGGCTAGGGCGAGTTGGCAGTCGTCCTCACCGATCTTCAGCCCACCGAAGGCCCGTTCGTACTCGGTGAAGCTGGTGACCAGCGCCGGTCCGGGCAGCACGGTGGGACCGCCCGGCAGGATGTAGGGCACGGGTCCGTACGCGGTCCGCCCCGCCATGGCGAAGGTGCTGGTCGGCACGCCCTCGATGGACCGTGAGCGGAAGCTGGTCTCCTCGACGTAGACGCCGGGGGTCAGGTACTCGGGCATGTACGGGTCTCCTCGGTCATGGGTCAGGCGGGGGTGTGCGGCAGGTCGGCGGCGCGGACCACCCGGCCGACGGTGAGGGTGCGGACGGTGTCCGCGGCCGCGGTGCGGTACCCGGCGGGGCGGGAGGTACCGCGCAGCACCTCGTTGTCGAGGTCCTGCGGGCGGGGCGGATTGGCGCTGCGGACGACCGGCTCGGCGACCGGGCCGGCCGGCGGATCGGCCGAGGCATCCGCCTGGGGGCCGGCCGGCGGGTCGGGGGCGTGCGTGCGCAGCGCGACGGGAAACCGGGAGGGCGCCGGGTACGGGAGCACTCCGACCCCGTCGATCAGCAGCAGCACCTGGCCGTGCTCGTCGCCGTGGGCCCAGCCGAGCGGGACGCCGCCGGGCCCGAAGGCGTCCACCCGCGGCCAGCGCACGGGGGTGGCGGCGGCGTCCGGGCGCGTGACGCGGAACCGGAGGCCGGTCGTGCCCTGCGGTACGGGGTAACCGGGGCCGGGCAGCAGCCAGGGGATCAACAGCCGGGCGTCCGCGCGGACATGGGGCGCGGTGGGCGGCTGCTCGTCGGAGCCGGAGAGTTCGGCGCGGGTCCACAGCGGTACGGAGAAACGGCGCGGGATCCAGCGGCGCGCGGGGTCGTCGACGCGTACGGTGACGGCGGCGGGGAGGCTGCCCGCGGTGGTGTGGCGCAGCACGAATCCGGTGGCGCCGTGCCCTTCGAGCGGCCGGACGAGGTCCTCCCCGCGCCGGCGGCGCCCGGGGACGGGGTGCTCCTCGTACCCCACGCGCAGCCCCGGCCCGGCGGCGGCGCGGCTCCTGGCGTCGAGCGGCCGGACGGCCAGCGCGAGCCGGTGCAGTACGTCGACCCGGCCGGCCTCGACGGTGATCCGCCCGGCCGGTCCGTCGGGCGCCGTCGGCCCGCCCGGCGTCATCGGAGCGGCTCCGGCGCCGTCCCGGCGGTGACGACGGTGACCTCGCCCGGGGCGGGCCCGGCCGGCCCGTCGATCCGGATGACCCGGGCGACGTAGGGCAGGCAGAGCCGGTAGTCGGTGGTCATCGCCTGGAAGGCCTCGCTCATCGAGTCCATCGCCAGCTCGTCGGGGACGATCTGCACGGAGTCCCCGGCGAGCCAGTCCCCGCTCGGATGCAGCAGGGGCCCGGTGAGCAGGCCCTCGCTCTCCAGGACCCGGGCGACCAGCCCCAGCCATTCGAGCTCGGCCTCCACGAACTGGTCCCAGGCGGCGATCATCAGGTGCATGCGCAGCGGCAGCCGGGGCAGCCCGTCCTGGGCCGCCATCGCCGCCAGCGCGGGCCGGGTCTCGCGGTCGATGCTCAGCCGGTAGCAGTAGACGGACACCGCCGGGTTGTGGATGACGGAGCCCGGGGTGTCCACCTTGTCGAAGTCGACGGGCCCGGCGAGGACGGCCTCCGGGCGGCGCCCCGCCGGGATCTCCTCGGCGAAGCGCCGGTTGAGCAGCGCGACGACGCTGCGCCCCACGGCGGCGAGTGCCCGGTATCCAGCCATGGGCCGATGCTGCGGCCCCTCCCGTCACGGGGGCGTTGCGCAACGCCCCGGGGACGGGCGCCGGCGACGGCCGGGCCGCGCCCCCGGCGATGGCCGGGCGACGAGCCGGTGACACCGCGCGGCCCACACTCGGGGGGCGCCTGCCCCCTCACCCAGGAGAGCCCACCATGAGCAGCACCCCGCACCACCACCCGGCCGGCACCAGCACAGGCGGCGGCTGCGATCCCGGCGCGATCGACGAGCTCGCCTGCGTCGCCGCGGGCATCCAGCGCCGGGCCGAGGTCACCCAGGAGCACCTGCCCCAGCTGCGGGAGTTCCAGGAGAAGTTCAACAGCGCCCGGACCCAGTACACGAAGGCCCGGCTGGCCGCGAAGACGGATCTGGACGAGGCGGCGGCGACGCTCGGCAAGGTCCGCGAGCAGATCCGCTGCCGGGTCACGCACGAGCAGCGCCACTGTCTGCAGCAGGCCGTCGACAAGGTCTTCGACGACATCCGCAGGTGCCGGGGAGGTTGGGGCTGCTGTGTGGACGACTGCGGGTGCGAGTTCGACGACACGGTCGGCAGGGACGACACGGTCGCGACGCTCTCGGCGCGCATCGCCCGGTACACGGCGGACACCCTGAAGGCCGCGGCCTGCTTCACCGACCTGGACGGCGAGCTGACGGCGCTGCCCGAACGCGCCGCGAAGATCAAGACGGAGGCGGCCCAGCTGCTGGCCGACGTCTGCGACGCGGTCCTGGGCAAGGACGTCGTACGCCTCTACGCGCGCCTGATGGTGCTGCTGCGCCGCATCACGGAGGCCTGGCGGGGCTTCGAGACGGTCTCCGAGTTCGTCGACTGCCTGTGCAAAGCGCTGCTGTGCGTGCTCAAGGGCTGGCAGGCGATCGCCGTACTGGAGGGCGCCCGCGCCGAGCTCGTCTGCAAGGAGGAATCGCGCAAGAAGGCGTGCGAGCGCAAGCAGAAGGAGACGGTCGAGGAGGTGATGGCGGAGTACGCGCGCCTGTGCCCGCCGTGCGCCGCACACCCCGACGAGGCCGAGGAGGAGGACCCGGACGAGGACCGCACCGCCGACGCGGCGTAGTCCCCGTGCCCTCCCCTCGGCCTGCGGCCCGGGCTACTCCCAGTCGTCCCAGGGCGGGTCCGTCTCGTCGAAGTCGAAGGGCGGTTCCTCGTCGGCATGCGGGGCCGCGGGCTCCGGCGGTGCCGCCTGGGAGGGCGCGGACGCGGGCTCGGGGGTGCCTCCGGTCCCGGCCAGGGTCTCGAGGATCCCCTCGGCGTACTTGGCCAGCTTCGCCTCGCCGACGCCGCTGATCGTGCCCAGCTCCTCGGCCGTGCCCGGCAGCCGGGTCGCGATCTCCCGCAGCGTCGCGTCGTGGAAGACCACGTACGCCGGCACGCCCTGTTCCTTCGCGGTCGCGCCCCGCCAGGCGCGCAGGGCCTCGAACACCGGCACGGCCGCCGCCGGCAGGTCGACCGGCACGCGGGCGGCCTTCCCGGAGCCGGAGCCCGAACCGGACGACTTGCGGGACGCCGCGGCCGGCGCCGCCTCCTTGCGCATCGGAACGCTGCGGCGGCCGCCCAGCACCTCGCCGCTGGCGTCCGTGAGCACCAGCGTCCCGTAGTCGCCCTCGACCGCCAGCAGCCCCGAGGCCAGCAGCTGGCGTACGACTCCGCGCCATTCGGCGGTGCTCAGCTCTGCCCCGACCCCGAAGACCGACAGGGCGTCGTGGTCGAACTGGATGACCTTGGCCGTCTTCTTGCCCTGGAGGATGTCGATGATCTGGCCGGCGCCGAACTTCTGCCGGCGTTCCTTGGCCAGTCGCCACACCGTGGACAGCAGCTTCTGCGCCGCGACCGTGCCGTCCCAGGACTCGGCCGGCGTCAGGCACGTGTCGCAGTTGCCGCACGGCCCGGCGGCCGCCTGCCCGAAGTACGCGAGCAGCCGTACCCGGCGGCACTCGACCGTCTCGCACAGCGCGAGCATCGCGTCGAGGTGCGCGGCCAGGGAGCGGCGGTGCGTCTCGTCGCCTTCGGAGCCCTCGATCATCTTGCGCTGCTGCACCACGTCCTGGAGCCCGTACGCGAGCCAGGCCGTGGCCGGCTCGCCGTCGCGGCCGGCGCGGCCGGTCTCCTGGTAGTAGCCCTCGACCGACTTGGGCAGGTCCAGGTGCGCCACGAAGCGCACGTCCGGCTTGTCGATGCCCATGCCGAACGCGATCGTGGCCACCACCACGACCCCGTCCTCCCGCAGGAAGCGCGCCTGGTTCGCCGCGCGCGTACGGGAATCCATGCCCGCGTGGTACGCGACCGCGTCGATGCCGTTCTCCACCAGGAACGCGGCCGTCTTCTCCACGGAGGCCCGCGACAGGCAGTAGACGACCCCGGCGTCGCCTTCGTGCTCGGTGCGGATCAGCTCCAGCAGCTGCCGGGCCGGGTTGTTCTTGGGGGCGATCCGGTACTGGATGTTCGGCCGGTCGAAGCTGGCGACGAAGTGCCGGGCGTCGCCCTCGGCCAGGCCCAGGCGGGCCGCGATCTCGGCGTGGGTGGCCTCGGTCGCCGTCGCGGTCAGCGCGATCCGCGGCACCTTGGGCCAGCGCTCGTGCAGCATGGACAGCGCGAGGTAGTCGGGCCGGAAGTCGTGGCCCCACTGGGCCACGCAGTGCGCCTCGTCGATCGCGAAGAGCGACACCGTGCCCCGGTCGAGCAGCCGCTGCGTGCCCTCGGTGCGCAGCCGCTCCGGGGCCAGGTAGAGGAGGTCCAGCTCGCCGGCGAGGAAGGCCTGCTCGACGGCCTGCCGCTCGTACGGGTCCTGGGTCGAGTTGAGGAAGCCGGCCCGCACCCCGAGGGCGGTCAGGGCGTCCACCTGGTCCTGCATGAGCGCGATCAGCGGCGAGATCACCACGCCTGTACCGTCTCTGACCAGCGCCGGGATCTGGTAGCAGAGCGATTTGCCGCCGCCGGTCGGCATCAGCACCAGCGCGTCGCCGCCACCGGCCACGTGCTCGATGATCTGCTGCTGCTCGCCGCGGAAGGAGTCGTATCCGAAGACGCGGTGCAGCACCTGCAGGGCATCGGGGGTCTCGGTGGGCGCGTCGACAAGGCTCATCCCAGAAGCCTAGCGACCTCCACCGACACGCCCGCCCACATCCGCCGGATCCCCGGCCCGGGGCTACCCCAGGGCCGCCTCGAAGGCCGCGTACGCCTTCTCGTCGTAGAGGACGAAGCGGACCTCCTCCACGGGCGGCGCCGCGGCCGCGCGGGCCGTTTCCACCGCGATGCGGGCGCCGTCGTCCATCGGCCAGCCGAAGATGCCGGTGGAGACGGCCGGGAAGGCGACCGTACGGGCGCCCAGCTCGGCCGCGACCCGCAGGGACTCGCGGTAGCAGGAGGCCAGCAGCTCCGAGCGGTCCTCGTCACGGGACCAGACCGGGCCCACCGTGTGGATCACCCAGTCGGCCGGGAGCCGGCCCGCCGTCGTGGCCACGGCCCGGCCCGTCCGGAGGCCCTTGCCGTACTGGGAGGCGCGCAGCGCCCGGCAGGCCTCCAGGATCTCGGGGCCGCCGCGCCGGTGGATGGCGCCGTCCACTCCCCCGCCGCCGAGCAGCGAGGAGTTCGCCGCGTTGACGATCGCGTCCGCCCGCTCGGCGGTGATGTCGCCCTGGACGAGGGTGATGCGCACCATCAGGAGGCCTTTCGCAGGTGGCGCCAGACGGCCTTGGCCGCGTTGTGCCCCGACATTCCGTGCACGCCCGGGCCGGGCGGGGTGGCCGAGGAGCAGAGGAACACGGCAGGGTGGGCCGTCGTGTACGGGAACAGGGACAGTTTGGGCCGCAGCAGCAGTTGGATCCCGGAGGCGGCGCCGCAGGCGATGTCGCCGCCGACGTAGTTGGGGTTGCGGGCGGCCAGCTCCGGCGGGCCGGCCGTGGCGCGGGCCAGCACCAGGTCGCGGAAGCCGGGGGCGAAGCGCTCGATCTGGCGCTCGACGGCGTCGGTGAGGTTGCCGCCCCAGCCCGCGGGGACGTGCCCGTACGCCCAGAACACGTGCTTGCCCTCGGGCGCCCGGCCGGGGTCGGCCAGGCTGGGCTGGGCGGTGATCAGGAAGGGGTTGCGGGGGGCGCGCCCGCCCGTGGCCAGCTGGAGGGCGGCGTCGATGTCGCGGGCGCGCGGGCCGATCTGGACGGTGCCGGCCCGGCGCGGCGCCTCGGCGGTCCAGGGCACGGGGCCGGACAGGGCGTAGTCGATCTTGAACACGCCGGCGCCGTACCTGTAGCCGTCGTACGCGCGCCCCAGCCGGGCGATCCGGGCCAGCGCGGTCGGCGAGGTGTCGAAGACGTACGCCCGGGCCGGCGGCAGGTCGTCGAGGCGCTTGACCTCGAAGCCGGTGTGGACCGTGCCCCCGAGGTCGCGCAGGTATCCGGCGAGGGCGTCCGAGATCGACTGCGAGCCGCCGCGCGGCATCGGCCAGCCGCCCGCGTGTGCGGCCAGGGCGAAGACGAGGCCGACGGCGCTGGTGGCGATCCCGCCCAGCGGGGCGATGACGTGCGCGACGAGCCCGGCGAACAGCGCCCGCGCCCGCTCTTCGTGGAAGCGGTTCAGCAGCCAGGTGGAGGGCGGCAGTCCGGCGAGCCCGAAACGGGCCAGCGTGACGGGGTCCCGGGGCAGGGCGGTCGACGGCAGGGACATGAAGTCCCGGGCCAGGGTGTCCCACTTGCCGAGGAACGGCTGCACCAGCCGCCGGTACGTGCCCGCGTCGCGCGGCCCGAGGGAGGCGGCCGTCTCGGAGACGGAGCGGGAGAGCACGGCGGCCGTGCCGTCGTCGAAGGGGTGCGCCATGGGCAGCGGGGCGTGCAGCCACTCCAGCCCGTACCGCTTCAGCGGCATGGTGGCGAACACCGGCGAGCCGATGCCGAGCGGGTGCACGGCCGAGCAGGGGTCGTGCCGGAAGCCCGGGAGGGTGAGCTCCTCGGTGCGGGCCCCACCGCCGACCGTCTCCGCGGCCTCGAACACGGCCACCGAGAAGCCGCGCCGGGCCAGCTCGACGGCGGCCGTCAGCCCGTTGGGCCCCGCCCCCACCACGACCGCATCGAGAATCGACGGCACCTTGAGACTCCTTCGTCCGGTGGCGGCTGCGCTCCCAGGATATTCGGCCCGTCCACAAGGGCTCCGGCCCGCACCCGGTCGGACTGTCCTACGCGCCGCTGAGCAGGTCGCGGATCCGTACGGCCGTGGGCTCGTCGCGCCCCACGGCGAACGGCAGCTCGTTGTCCCGGTCCACCCGGAAGGGGACTCCGGCGACGGTGCTCTGCGCGCCGCCGGCCTCGGCGACCAGCAGCAGTCCGGCCGCGTGGTCCCACGCCGAGGGCCAGGTGAAGGCGAGTCCGTCCATCTCGCCGCGGGCCACCTTCAGGTACTCCAGGCCGGCGGAGCCGCAGGGCCGGGCCGCGACCCCGGGCACGTCGAGCCGGGCCAGGGTCGCCTTGTCCTCGTCGGAGGTGTACAGCGGGTGGGCGATGGCGACGCGCAGCGCGGCGCCCGGCTCGGGCGAACCGCAGTGGATCCGCTCGCCGTTGACGTACGCGCCCTGCCCGCGCACGGCGGTCGCCAGCTCGTCCAGCGCCGGGGCGAAGGTCCATGAGGCGAGGATCTCCCCGCGGTGGGCCAGCGCCACCAGGGTGCAGAAGGCCGGGTCGCCGGCGACGAACTGCCGGGTGCCGTCGACGGGGTCGACGATCCACACCGGCGCGTCGGCGCGCAGCGCCCCGTACACGGTCGGGTCGGCGTGCACGGCTTCCTCGCCGACCACGGCGGAGCCGGGCAGCAGGTGCGTCAGGGAGGCCGTGAGGTGCTCCTCGGCCTTGCGGTCGGCGACGGTCACCAGGTCGTGCGGGCCGCTCTTCTGGTCCACCTCGTGCTCGGCGAGCTGCCGGAATCTCGGCATGATCTCGATCGCCGCCGCCTTGCGGACCGCTTCTTCCACCGCGGACAGGTTCTGGGCCAGGAACTCTTCGATCATGCCCCCATCACACCACGCCCGGCTGACAAACCCCACCGACAATCGGCGTCCGCCGGTTGGACTCCAGGTGGACTCCGGGTGTCAGCGCTCGGGATGTTCCCGGCTCATGAGCGCTGCGTACAGGAGGAAGGACGAGGCCACGCCCACCGCCCAGCCGTAGTTCGCCAGGGGCTTCAGCAAGGGGATCAGGCCTTCCTCGGGGAACGGGCCCTTGCCGGGCGCCGAGTGCGATCCGCCGACGGCCAGCACCCCGCCGACCAGGAACGCCGCCAGCGCCCGGAAGTTCCAGCCGCCCGTGTACCAGTAGGGCCCGCCCTCCCGGTACAGGTCGGGCAGCGAGAGCCGGGTGCGCCGCACGAACCAGTAGTCCGCGATGAGGATGCCGGCGACCGTGCCGAGCAGGCCGCCGACCAGGCCGAGCCAGGTGAAGATGTACAGCTCGGGGGTGGAGGTCAGCTTCCACGGCATGATCAGTACGCCGACCACACCCGTGATCAGCGCGCCCCTGCGAAAGTTGATCAGGCGGGGGGCCAGGTTGGCCAGGTCGTACGCCGGGGAGACGACGTTGGCCGCGATGTTCACCGAGATCGTCGCCACGAGCACCGTGACCAGGGCGTAGAGCAGCCCGAAGACGCTGTCGGCCTTGGCGACCAGTTCCACCGGGTCCCAGATCGGGGTCCCGTACACCGCCTCCGAGCCGGAGGTGACGAACACCGACAGCAGCGCGAAGAGGGTCATCGTCGTCGGCAGCCCGAGCGTCTGTCCGAGGATCTGGGAGCGCTGGCCGGCGCCGAAGCGGGTGAAGTCCGGAATGTTGAGCGAGAGCGTGGACCAGAAGGCGATCATGGCCATCAGGGACGGGAAGAAGACCGGCCAGAAGTCCTCGCCCCAGCCGAGCTTGGACGGCTGGTCGAGCAGCTCGCCGAAGCCTCCCGCCTTCACCCCGATCCACACCAGCAGCGCGAGCGCGCCGACGATGACGAAGGGCGCGGCCCAGTTCTCGAAGCGCCGCAGGGTCTCCATCCCCCGGTAGATGATGGCGAGTTCGAGGGCCCAGAAGAGGATGAAGCACAGCCACAGCGGCCAGGGCTGCCCGGCGATCTGCCCCGCGTCCTCCCAGCCCCCGAAGATCTGGCCGAGCAGGACGTAGATACCGGACCCGCCGATCCAGGTCTGGATCCCGAACCAGGCGCAGGCCACGGCCGCCCGGATCAGCGCGGCCAGATTGGCTCCGCGCACCCCGAACGAGGCCCGGGCCAGCACCGGGAACGGGATCCCGTACTTGGGACCGGCGTGCCCGGTGAGCAGCATCGGCACCAGCACGATGAGGTTGGCCAGTGCGATGGTGAAGACGGCCTGTTTCCAGTCCATCCCCAGGGCCACGAGCCCGGAGGCGAGCAGCCACGAGGGGATGTTGTGCGCCATGCCGACCCAGAGGGCCGTGAAGTTGTACGTCGTCCAGCGCCTGGCCTCGACGGGTACGGGCAGCAGGTCGGGGTTGGCGAAGCGGCTGTCGGAGGGGACCTCGCCGGGAGCGAGCTCGACGCGGTCCGCGGTGTCGCCGATCGTGTGGTCCGGCATGTGCGCACGCCCCTTCAGGTCGGGTGGGGGTCTGGGTCAGGTTCTGAGCGCCGGGATCGTGTGCTGCCGCCCGTGGGCGTCGATGGTGGCCTCCCTCGCGTCGCGCCGCGCCCCGCGGGCGTGGTGGCTGTGGTGGTGGCTGTAGTCATACCCCCGGCGGGTCTTGGTGTATTCGCTGAGCTCTCCGCGACCGTCCCGGTTCCTCGGCCGGCGGGCCGTGCGCCCTCGAGTGTGGCCCATGCCGGTCCGCGTGCCGCGGTTTGGCACGCCGCTCTCGTCGACGACGCACCGCACGACCGCAGCAGTGCACGGCGTAGCGTGTCCGTATGGATCTTGGACTGAAGGACCGTGTCTACGTCGTCACCGGAGCCACGCGGGGCCTCGGGCACGCCTCCGCGCGCGAGCTGGTGGGCGAAGGCGCGAAGGTGGTCGTGACCGGACGGGACGCGGCGCGCGCCGCGCAGGCGGCGGCCTCGCTGGGGCCGAACGCGGTGGGTGTGGGGGCCGACAACTCCGACCCGGCGGCGGCCGGGAAGCTGGTCGCCGCCGCCCGGGAGCACTTCGGCCGGTTCGACGGGATGCTCATCAGCGTCGGCGGCCCGGCCGCGGGCACGACGGCGCAGAACACGGACGAGGAGTGGTCGGCGGCCGTCGAGTCGGTCTTCCTCGGCGCGGTGCGGCTCGCCCGGACCGCGGCGGCCGAGCTGGGGGAGGGCGGCGTCATCGGCTTCGTGCTGTCGGCCTCGGTGTACGAGCCGATCCCGGGCCTGACCATATCCAACAGCCTGCGTCCTGGGCTGGCGGGCTTCGCGAAGTCCCTGTCCGTGGAGGTGGGTCCGCGCGGTATCCGGGTGGTCGGGCTGCTGCCGGCGCGGATCGACACGGACCGGGTGCAGGAGCTGGACGCGCTGTCCGGCGACGCGGCCGCCGCCCGGGCGGCGAACGAAGCGCAGATCCCGCTGGGGCGCTACGGGAACGCCGAGGAGTTCGGCAGGGCCGCGGCCTTCCTCCTCTCGCCGGCGGCCTCGTACCTGACGGGCGTGATGCTCCCCGTCGACGGCGGCTTCCGCCACGGCTTCTGACCCTCTCCGGGGCGCCGGGGCGCCGCGGCGTCAGGTGCGGTCGTACGCGCGCTGCGCGAACGCGGCGCCTGACGCCCCGGCGGCCCCGGCCACCGCTCAACGGAGAGCGGCGGCCCGGTTCGCCGAACGGACCAGCTCGGTGTACGCCTCCTTCAAGGCGGTCGTCGTGCTGCCCACCTCGTACTCGTGCGAGTCGATCGAGCGGACGGGCTGCACCTCGTAGGCGGTGCCCGTGAGGAAGCACTCGTCGAACCCGCCGAGCTCCTCCGGGCGGACATGGCGTTCGACCACGCGGATTCCGAGCTCCCGCGCCAGATCGAGAACGGTCGCCCGGGTGATGCCCGCGAGGAAGCAGTCCGCGACGGGGGTGTGCAGCTCGTCCCCCGCCACGAAGAAGATGTTGGCCCCCGTGGCCTCCGCGACGAGGCCTCGGTAGTCCAGGAGCAGCGCGTCGTCGAAGCCGGCGGCGTCGGCGGCGTCCCGTGCCAGGGTGCAGATGTTGTACAGGGAAGCGGCTTTGGCCCGGACGGGCGCGGTGTCCGGCGCCGGGCGCCGCCAGCGCGAGGTCCCCAGCCGGATGCCGCTGTTCTTCGCGTCGGCCGAGAAGACGTGCGGCCATTCCCACGCGGCGATGGCGACATGGACGGAGGTGCCCGCACCGGCCACGCTGATCTGTTCGCTGCCGCGCCATGCCACCGGCCGGACGTAGCCGTCGCCGATGCCCTGTCCGGCCACGAGTTCGAGCGTCGCCTCGTCCAGCTCGGCGACGGAGAAGGGGATGGCGAAGCCCAGTTCGCGCGCCGAGTCGTGCAGCCGCTGCGAGTGCTCGGTCAGTTTGAAGACGTGACCGTCGTAGACGCGTTCTCCTTCGAAGACGCCGCCGCCGTAGTGCAGACCATGGGTGAGCACGTGCAGGCGGGCGTCCCGCCAGGGAACGAGCCGGCCGTCCAGCCAGATGTGCCCGTCACGGTCGTCGAGGGCCGGAGTGGTCACCGCGCGCCCTCCACCGGTGCGTATGTGATGCGGACGATCTGCTCGATGGTGCGGTGGAACGCCTCGGCGTCCTCGGAGGAAGGGTGGTGGGACAGGACGAACGCCGGATAGCCGGTGAACTCGGGGTAGGGCCGTACGACGTCACCCGGATGCAGCATCTGGACGATGTGGTCCACCCGGGGGTCCTCGGCCAGTTCGTCCAGGCCGTGGATGGCGGTGATCCGTCCGGAGCCTCCGCAGGGCACGATGTAGTTGGCGGCCGCACCGATGGCTCGTGCCGGCTGCGCCGGCGGGCCGGGCAGCGGGGCGGGGCCGAGCCCGGCGGCGACGCGCAGGGCGTCCGCGGCCAGATCGGCTCCCGCGACGTGTTCGGCGATGTAGTGGGAGACGCCGGAGCCGCCGATGCGGGCGCCGAGTTCCAGCAGGTAGGGCTTCTCGCCGCCGCGCAGCCGCAGTTCGGTGTGGGTCGGGCCGTCGGTCACCCCGAGGGCGGCGTGGGCGGCGACGACCTCGCGCACCACGGCCTCCTGGACATGGGGCGGGAGCGAGGCCGGCGCCCGGTAGACGCCCTCTTCGAAGTGCGGGCCGGCCGGCTCGCCCTTGTAGCCGATGGACAGCACCTGGACCTCGCCGCGGTGTGCGAGGGACTCCACGGCGAATTCCGGGCCGTCCAGGTACTCCTCGACGACGAGACCCGCGACGTGGTTCAGGTTGTTCCGGCAGACCTGCCACACCTCGTCGACCACGGCGGCGAGTTGCTGCGGGCTGTCGGCCTTGGTCACGCCGAGGCTGGAGAAGCCGTTGGCCGGCTTGACCACCACCGGGAACGTGAGGCGGGTGGCCTCGGTCCACGCGCCCGGGTCGTCCACGGCGACGAAGCCGGGTACGTTCAGGCCCGCTTCGGCCAGCCGGCGGCGCATGATCCGCTTGTCCTGCACGGCCCGGGCCGTCTCGCGGCCCAGACCCGGCAGGCCGAGGGCCTCGGCCACGTCGGCGACGAACGGCACCGCGGGGTCGTAGAGCGTCGTGATGCCGTCGAACGGGGCGCTCTCATGGCGTTGCCTCAGGACGCTCAGGGCCTTGGCCGGATCCCCCTCCACGTCCAGGGGGAGCAGCTCCACCACGGCGGGCGGCAGACGGTCCGGGGACACCGACTCATCGGGGCGCGGGACCAGGACGATGTCGATGCCGGCCCGCTGCGCGGCCGCGAAGATCCAGGGCAGCGACGTGCGCTGGTAGACGAGGACGACGGTGGGGCGTGGGGGGTGTGGCTCTGTCACGATGTGCTTCTTTCGGTCTGGGGCGGGCTCAGGGGCTGGTCTTCCTCCGTGGCCGGCGGGCGGACCGGGGCGACGGTCATCCACACGCCCGCCGAGCAGAGTGCGAGGAAGAGCAGTGAGGCGGGTCCGGGAGCGTCCGCCTCACCCCATGCCCACTCCCCCAGGCGCACCAGGAACGGCACCACCAGTGCGACGGAGGAGGTGAACAGGGGGCCCTTGCGCAGGATCAGTTCATGGGAGATGACGAAGACGGGCGCTGTCAGTACCGCGCCGAGCACGGCGACTCCGGCCCACTGTGCGGCGCTGATGTCGCCCAGCGGCACGCATACGGCCGCGGCCACCCCGAGCATGACCGTGCCCTCGCCCGTGACCGCCGGAAGGGCGGCCAGCGGCGGGACGTCGGACATGTGCTTGCGGTAGACGTAGCCGTACAGGGCGTACGCGAACGTGCCCGCCAGGGCGAAGAGGACCCCGGCGACGAGCACTCCGGTTCCGGCGTCGGCACGCGCCGGGCCGTCCTCCAGCGCGTAGCCGAGGGCCGCCGCGACGGCGAGCAGGGTTCCCAGGACCCGGCGGGTGCCTGCCTGTTCCCGGAAGGCGACGACGCCGATCACGAAGGTGATGCAGGGGAGCAGGGACACCACGAGGCCCACCCGGGAGGCACCCATCCGGTCGATGCCCAGCAGGGTGCCCGTGTAGTAGGCGAAGAAGCCCAGGAAAGCGAGCAGCACGACGGCCCCGCGGCGGCCGCGGGTGACCCGGATCGCCGTCCACGTCCGCGGCCGCAGCGCGGAGATCACGCTGATGACCACGAAGCTGGCCGCGGTGCGGCCGGCCGCCACCGCGAGCGGCGGGGTGTCGCTGACCAGCTTGCCGGAGACCACCCATCCCGTCGCCAGCAGCAGCACCATCAGGCAGGACAGGGCCGGGGTGCCGAGGCTGCCCCGCCCGTGACGCTCACGGCTCATGACGCAGGCTCACCACTCCGCGTCCGCGAACCGCAGCGGAGGCAGCCCGGCGAGCGTCCGCTTGGCCCGCAGCAGGACGCTCTGGTCCTCGGTGAAGCGGAACCGCTGCTTCGCCTCACCCGCGGGCAGGTAGGCGCGGACGAGTTCCCTGGCTGCGGCCCGGTACTCGTCGTCGGTGCGTACGTGGTCCTCGAGCCGCTCGACGGTGGCGACGTACTCGCGCAGGGCGTGGAGGGTCTTGTCCCAGTCCAGGTGGAGCAGGCCGCCGGACTCGGGTGACCCGGTCAGCGCGTCGTGGGCGCGCAGCCAGGAGTAGAGGAAGACGCCGGTGCCCGAATCGAAGTTGCGCGTCGCGTCGTCGGCCTGCGGGTAACGGAAGACGCGCTCCAGAAGGATCATGGCGATCTGTTCCTGCGCGAAGGGGACCCCGCCGTCCGCGCAGGCGAGGACGGTCTTGGCGTCGACCTTGGTCTCCTCCAGGAGCCCGACGAACCAGTTCATCTTCAAAGTGATGTGCTGGTCGAACGGCCAGCGGCCCTGGTAGTGCATGGAGTCGTGCAGATATCCCCAGATCGCACGGGCCTCGAAGCAGACTTCCGGGGCGAGGCCGGACGAGGCCCGCGGTACGGACTCGGCGGTGAGGACCGCCTCGGCGCCCGGCAGGGCGTAGGTCTCGTGGATCTTCCGCATCTTGTTGTAGAAGAACATCGCGTACGGCTGGTCTTCGACCTTGTCGGGCGCGGCCACGTTCTCGGGGAAGAACACGATGCAGTTGCCGTGGGCGAACCCGTGGCTGCCGGCGATGAGCACCAGGGACTGGCAGTTGTTCTTGGGATGCGGGAAGGAGGTGGCCAGCTGCGGCAGCGCGTCGGGTTCCTTGCGCAGTGCGAAGAAGCAGTCGAGCCGCTTGCCCACGGGCGGCACGCTGTTGGTGGTCTGCGCGGGAGCCAGGAAGAACACGTGCTCACCGTCCGCGGGCGGCTCGAGCGCGTCCCGGGAGCGGGCGAAGTCGGGCGCCGTGTCCAGGCCCGCGGCGATCCAGCCGTCCACGTCCGCCACCAGGGCATCGGCCTGACGGGCCCGTCTGTTGCGGCCGTACCAGGAGGTGGCCTCGTCCCGGATCTCGGCGAGCAGTTCGCGGTCGGCCGCCTGAGGGGCCGTCACCGTACCGTCGTCGGCCTGGCGGAGGCGGAACCGGTTGACCTTGGGGATGAGGGATCCGGTGAGGTCCTTCGCCTCGGCGCGCGAGGCGGCACTGATCGGGGCACTGGTCGTCACAGCACCGCTCCCGCGGTGTCCGGCCGACCGGCCGCTGCGAGCACCTGGTGGATGGTGAAGACCATGGGCACCGGGCCGAAGTCCCGCAGGACGCGCATCCCGTGCCGCTCGGCTGCGACGATCGTGGTGATGCATCCCTCGCTCAGGCCGTCGGCGCAGTCGATGGCGGCCTGGGAATTGCTGAGCACCAGCCGGGCCTCGGCCTGCGGAGAGACCAGTCCCACCGGGGCGGGATGCGTGGAGACGGTCAGCGGAGCCTCCGCTCCCATACTGGCCAGGACCATGTTGTGCGTCGGCATGATGAAGCTGTCGACCATGTGCAGCCGGTGCAGGTTCCCGAAGGTCAGGGTGTGTAACGCCGGATAGACGGCGCAGGCCGCGAGCGCGTGCTCCCCGTCGTCGGGCACCGCTTCGAGGGCTTCCTCGAGTGACGCGTGGAGTTCGACCTCCCCCGCGATCCCCCGGCGGCGCAGCCATTCATGGGCGGCGGCTTCGAGGTTCGTCCCCTGCGGGCCGAGTGTGTGGACGTAGCGGATGCCGTCCGTGCCGATGCCCGTGTGGTGACGGGGCTCGGTGGCTGTACTCAAGTTTCCTCCCGGAAGCGTCCCGGGCGATCACCCGGGACTGGATCACTCGTCTGAGTGATCAAACATCCAGGAGCTGTCGCGCACAAAGCAATTGTTGTGCGCCTCACGCACACAAAAATCTCAAAGGGTGGGAATTTCGGACTTTCCGAGCAGGGTGCCGTGTACTCACGCCCGCATCGGAAGGGAGGGTCAGCGTCCCGTGGTCATGGGGCTCGGCTGCTCGCTCGCGTGACCGGCCGGCTCGGCGGCGGGGGCCGGCGGCTCGGCCACGGCGGTCCTGCGCCCGGGCAGCTTCCCCTGGGTGACGGCGAGTGCGGCGCCGGTGAGGAGGACCAGTGCGCCCGTGCCCTGCAGCCAGCCGAAGGACTCGCCGAGGAGGAGCGTGGCGCACAGGGTGTTCACGACGGGCACGGTGAACATCATCAGCGAGGCGTTCGCGGGCCCGACGGCGCCCACGCCGCGGTAGTAGAGCAGGTTGGCGACGGCCGCCGCGCCGACGGCCAGGTACACGGTGTTCAGCCAGACGCCGGACGGGAGTTCGCTCCACTGGACCTCCGCGAGGTCGGGGGCGGCGAACACGGCCAGCAGCACGGCGCCCGCGCACGTCGCGTACGTCGTGGCGCGCAGCGGTTCGACGCCGGCCAGGACACGCGACCCCACCAGGGTGTATCCCGCCCAGCACACGGCGCTGACGAGGAACAGGACGTCGCCCCAGAGCCGGGACGAACCGCCGTGGGTGCCGCCTCCGGCGCCCACGAAGAAGATCACCGCTCCGGTGAGCCCCAGGGCAAGGCCGGTCACACGCGCCCACGCCGCCCGCTCCTTGCCGGTCACGAGCAGGAACGCGCTGGTCAGCACCGGGCTCATGACGGGAATGAGGATGCCGGCGTCCAGGGACGGCGCCAGCGAAAGGCCCCAGAAGAAGAAGCCGTTGTAGGCGAAGACGCCCACCACGCCCGCACCCGCCGCGCGCCACTTGGCGCGGCCCGGGACGGGCGTCTTGCGGTCGGCGAACATCCACATGGCCAGCAGGAGGGCGATGGCACCGCCGCCGAAGCGCAGCAGGGCGCCCACGGAGTGCGGCACGTGCTCCACGACCGCTTTGGAGCTCGAGAAGGCACTCCCCCAGAGCACCATGGTCACCAACAGTTGCAGATACGGGCTATTGAAGCTCTTCTTTGTCTCCACGTCCCGGACTCTGCCAGGGGGCCGCCCCAGCTGACTTGAACGCTCGTGCGCAGGTCACAATGGGCGTATGGGAACGGAGAACGGCTGGGTCGAGTACTGGCGGGACGGCAGTCGCCAACTGGAAGCCATGCAGGCACACTTCTTCGACCATGTCTACTCCCTGCACAGTCACGACGCGTATTCCTTCGGCGTGACGGACGCCGGTGCGCAGAGCTTCCGCTGTCGCGGGGCGGACCACACGAGTGGCGCCGGCATGGTGATGGCGTTCAACCCCGACGAGGTCCACGACGGCCGCGCCGCGGTGGAGTTGGGGTACCGGTACCGCATCGTGCACATCGGTCCGTCGGTCGTCTCCGAGATACTCGCCGACGCCTCCGACGGGCGCACCGACGGGATGCCCCTCTTCATGAAGCCGGTGTTGACCGATCCCGTACTCACGGGGGCCCTGGCACGCCTGCACGCCGCCCTGGTCGGCCGCGCAAGCCCCCTGACGAGGGAGGAACTGCTGACGGCGGCCGTCCTGGCGATGGCGGAACGCGGTGCGACCCAGGCTCCCCGTCGCAGGACGCTGACGGATCAGGCGCAGCGTCAGGCCGCCCGCCGGGCGCGCGCCCTGCTGAGCGAGGCGTTTCTCGAGCCGATCTCGGCGGACGACCTGGCCAGGGCGGCGGGCTGCAGTCGCTTCGCCCTGTACCGCGCCTTCCGTCAGGAGTACGGGATGCCCCCCAGCGACTACCAGCGCATGCTGAGGCTCCGCCGGGCGCGCGGCCTGCTGACGGACGGCGTGCCGCCGGCCGATGCGGCGGCGTCCGCCGGGTTCTCCGACCAGGCGCATTTCAATCGCTGGTTCAAGCGCACGTACGGTGTCACACCGGGAACCTTCCAACGCGCTGTGCTCTGACGTGGCGTGGCGTGGCATGACGGGGCGTGCCGTGGCGTCAGGAGCCGGCGGTGACGGTCTCCGCGGATGCGGCCGGCGCCGGGGCGGTGTCCTTCACGGGAAGCGGGGGAAGCCCGGGATCGGGCCGGATACCGGTGAATCGCAGCATGGGTGTGGTCATGAGGGTGGTCACCAGCGCCACGATGGTCAGCAGGCCGAGCATCTTCTCGTTGATGATGTGTGCTTCATAACCGATCTGGAGCACGACCAGTTCCGTCAGGCCACGCGCGTTGAGCAGGACACCCAGGGTGAGCGCCTCTCCCCGGGGCAGCCCGGTGAGCCACGCGCACAGGCTCGGTCCGAAGACCTTTCCGGCCGTGGCGGCGGCCAGTAGGGAGAGCAGGGCGACACCGGCGCTGCCGTCGAGGTGGAGGGAGCTCAGGTCGACGGTGAGGCCGAACCCCAGGAAGAAGAACGGGAGCAGGACGGTCTTGGCCGTGGCGGCCAGCGGGGCGGCCGCGGCCATGGCCCGCTTGTGGTGGCGCGGCCAGACGAGCCCGACCAGCAGGGCTCCGATGAGCTGGTGAATGCCCAGCGAGGCGGTGAGCGTGGCGGAGAGGCCGATGAACACCACGAGGACCAAGGTGATGGTCGGCGCGTTCCCCGGTGCGCTGCCGCGGTCGGGCCATTTGGCCATGAGCCGCCGCAGCGGGCCCAGGAACACGGCGGCGACGGCCAACGCCGCGAGCGCGCTGCCGAGCACCGCCGTCGGAGCGGTTCCGTGCGCCAGGGCCAGGATCACCGACAGGGCCAGCCAGCTGCCGCCGTCACCCACGGCTGCGGCGAACAGGCTGAGCTGGCCGGGCCGGGTCCGCGACAGCCGGAGATCGTGGAGGATGCGCGCGAGGACCGGGAACGCCGTGATGCTGAGCGCGCAGCCGATGAACAGGACGAAGGCCAGGGGGCGTACGCCGTCTGCCATGTACTGGTCCATGAGGGGCAGCGCCGCCAGCGCGCCGACCGCGAAGGGGACGAGAAGCGACGCCTGGCTGATCATCACTGCCCGGCGTGCCGCGCCACGGAGCTGCATGGACGCGAGCTCTTGCCCCACTCCGAACATGAACAGCACGAGGCCGAGCTGAGCGAGCCCGTTGAACAGCGGGAGGATGGCGGGGGAAAACACCCAGCCGGCCACATCAGGCGCCAGCTTCAGAAGGAAAGACGGGCCGAGAAGAATGCCGGCGGCTATCTCGCCCGTGACGCGTGGCTGGCCTAATTTACTCGCCAGCCATCCCATCATGTGAGACACGGAGAGAACCACCGCAACGCCCAGAAAGAAGTGTCCTGCGGTGTCCAGCAGGGGTGCGCCGGAGGATTCAATTCCACCCCGGAATGGCTTGTTCCTAACCCATGCCGCCACCGCCACAACCAGGCCGAGGGGTAAGAGGATGGTAGTGAGGAGAGCGGTCCGCGTCTTCCAACGCGTACCGTCCTGAGCAGGTGACGGCCGATGCATTTTGGCCAACCCCCTTCTTGAACTGCGGTTTTGCGGATGATCCGACGTGAGCCAACCTCACCCGCCCACACCGCGTCCACCACCCGTGGCATAGATCACAACCCCCTTGTCAGGAGTTGATCAACTATGCCAATGTCCCGATTCGTGACAGGTGCTGGACATCAATCCATCTCGCATGTTGGAAGGCACCTGCAGCGGAACGATAGGGGTATCCTTATGTCAGGCGTGGAATTATTTGGTCCAGCCGTTGACGGTCTCATAGACTTATTTCGCAGGTCGATCGCTATCGACCCGGAACGTACTGCCCTGTCTTCTGAGGAGCAGCGTTTCTCTTACCGCCAGTTAGACGAGTGGTCGGACACCATCGGGTGGCTGCTCCAGGAGAACGGCGTCCGCCACGGCGACCGCGTCGCCCTCCGGATGACCCCAGGAGCCGAGGCGGTCGCCTCGATGCTCGGCATCCTGAAGGCCGGAGCCGCATACGTTCCGCTGGACGTCCGGCACCCTCCGGCCAGAAAGAGCTTCATCCTCGCCGACAGCGGTGCGACCGTACTCGTGGGCGACCCCGGGGACGGCGTCCCCGAAGGCACGATCTCCGCGGTCGTCACGACGGAGCAGATCGCGGAGCTGGTCCGGCATCCCGTGCAACGGCCGGCAGGTCGCGGGCCGGGGGCGCAGGACACCGCTTACGTCATCTACACGTCCGGCACCACCGGAAAGCCCAAGGGCGTGCCGGTGCTTCACGGTCACGCGGTGGCCCTGTTCGAGGCCGCGCCGGCCGTCTTCGAATTCAACGCACAAGACCGGTGGCTGCTCTTCCACTCAATCGCCTTCGACTTCTCGGTCTGGGAGATCTGGGGAGCGTTCAGCACGGGTGCCGAGCTGGTCGTCCTGCCGCACTGGGCGGCGCGGTCCCCGGAGAAGTACCTGGGTGTGATAGCCGATGAGGGCATCACCGTCCTCAACCAGACGCCCACTGCGTTCGCGACGCTCGCCGACGTGTCCCTGCGTTCCGGCCGGGACCTTCCTGATCTGCGGTACGTCATATTCGGTGGGGAGAAACTGGCCCCGGCCACGCTGGTTCCGTGGGCCAAGCGCTACGGACTGAGCAGCCCCCGCCTGGTGAACGGTTACGGGATCACGGAGACCACCGTCTTCACCACCTTCCACGAAGTCGGCGAGGACGACCTGGTCACGGACGCGTCGGTGATCGGCACCGCGTTGCCCGGCTTCAAGATGCGCGTGGTCGACGACGAGGGCAACGACGTTCCCGACAACACCACGGGCGAACTGTGGCTGGCCGGCCCCCAGGTGACGGAGGGGTACCTCAACCGCCCGGACCTCACCAGCGCGAAGTACCCCTTGGCCGCGGACCCGGACACCGGCGAGGCGACGCGGTACTACCGTTCCGGGGACCTGGTGAGCCGGCTCCCCGACGGGAACCTCCTCTACGAGGGCCGCGCGGACCTTCAGGTCAAGCTCCGCGGCTACCGCATCGAACTGAGCGACATCGAAGCCGCCGTACGCCGCCAGGAGAACGTACTCGACGCAGTCGTCCAGGTACGGCGGTTCAAGGCCGGCGACGAGCGTCTGGTCTGCGCGTACGTGCCGCGGGACGAAACGGCCCCCCTGACGACGGCCGAACTCCGCAAGCACGTCAAGGGGCTTCTGCCGTCGTACATGCACCCCGCTCGATACCTGCGCCTGACAAAGCTGCCCAGCACCGTCAACGGGAAAGTGGACCGGGCTGCTGTCGCCCAGTCCTGGAATGAAATGGATGTGACAGATGAGTGAGACGACGAACGGTGGGACGGCCCTCGACGAGGCCGTCCGGCTGATCCTGGAATGGTCCACCGAGCTGCTCGAGGAGCCGACGGGCCCGGAGGACAACTTCCTCGACCTCGGCGGGCACTCCGCTCTCGCCCTTGAGCTGAACGATCGCATCAAGGAGCGCTTCCACGTCGAAGCCGACATGCAGATCCTCTTCGAGAGCAGCCTCGCCGAGGTGGCCGCCTCCGTAGTACGTACCGCCGAAGCCTCCGCAAAGATCGGATGACCACGATGACCACGCCCGACCAGACGTCCTTCTCCCTGACCGAGGCCGAGCTCGCGCAGTTCGAGCGGGACGGCTTCCTCGGCCCCATCAAGATCTACGAGGTGGAGGAGATGGAGGAGCGTTGGAAGACCATTCAGCGAGAGCTGCGTGACCGCTCCCACGCGATCTACCCCGAGGGTGCCGGCAAGGCGAGCAGCATCTCCAACTACGACCGCCACCTGGACATCGATCTGCTGTCCGAGCACATCCTGAAGCAGGAGATCGTCGACCGCGTCGCGTCCATCCTGGGCCCGAACGTACTCTGCTGGCGCAGTGAGTTCTTCCCGAAGTTCCAGGGTGACGAGGGCACCGACTGGCACCAGGCGGCGAACTTCGCGCACGCCAGCGGTACCCCTCAGATCGTCTGGCCCTCGCAGGACGGGGAGCCGGCGTTCGGCGGAACCATCACCGTGTGGACCGCCTTCACGCACTCCACCAAGGAGAACGGCTGCCTGCAGCTGATGCCCGGCACCCACACGTACATGAACTACGACGAGTCGAAGGGCATGGACTACAACGCCGAGGCGTTCAACGAGTCGGAGAAGGACGGCATCAAGCGCGGCTTCTTCGGCTACGACTACCGGCAGCTCCAGAAGGACCCCGACTGGAAGCCGGACGAGTCCAAGGCCTTCCCCCTCGTGATGAAGCCGGGCGAGTGCGTCATCTTCTGGTCGACGCTGATGCACGCGTCGCTCCCGCACACCGGGACCAAGAAGGACTACCGGATGGGCTACGCGGCGCGCTTCGTCCCGACCCAGGTGCAGGTCTACCCCGGCACCGACGAGGTCAGCGAGTACGGCGGCGGCATCGTCCTCGACAACTACGGCACCGTGCTGGTGGCCGGTGAGGACGAGTTCGGGCACAACCGCAGGGCCAAGGAGAGCCAGCGCGGCTTCCAGTTCGTTCCCCACCAGGGCTGACCCGCTCGTGAGGGGGGCGGGGCCTCGCCTCGCCCCCCTCGGAACCGAAGTATCCGCGGAAGGCACAGAAACATGACGGCGTATCCACTCATCCTGCTCCACCATGCGGGTGGTTCGGCCAGGTCCTTCGATCCCCTGGTCAAGGCGCTGCCCCCGGAGATCGAGCCGATTCCGCTCGACCTGCCGGGGCGCGGCCGCAGGTGGCGAGAGGCCGCGGCCACCTCCACGGACGAAGCGGTCGACTCGCTGTTGGACGCCGTCATGTCCGTCGGGGGCGAGTTCGCGATCTTCGGCCACAGCCTGGGCGCCTACGTCGGACTGGCCCTGGCCGCCAGGGTGGAGGAGACGACGGGACGCAGCCACTGCTCGACCCTGTTCGCCTCGGCGAACGCGGGACCGCAGGGGGCCTCGCTCCCCTTCCAGGGGTCGCCGCTGCTGACGACCGATGAGGAGATCTTCGAGATCACGGAGAAGTCCGGCGGGGGCCTCTCCCCGCAGATCCTCGAGCACCCTCAGCTGCGCCGACGGACCGCCGACCTCCTGCGGGCCGACTTCGCGGTGTCCGAGTCGTTCCTCTCCAAGCAGAGGCGGACCGTCACGGAGGCCGGCATCGTCGTGTGCTCCGGCACCGAGGACATCTTCAGCGGCGCCCAGCTCGACCAATGGCGGCTGAACTCGACACAACACACCGAGTTCCACCGCTTCCCCGGCGGCCACTTCTACCTCGAGCAGAACGTGGACGCACTGGTGCAGGTCATCGCAGGCCGGCTCGTCCCGTCGCACTGATGACGGCAGGCGAGCTGCACTCCCGGCTGCTGGCTCTGGCACGGGAGGCGGAGCTGCCGGGGTCCGGTGTGGGCGTCCACGAGATCGCCGGCACCGGACCACCGGCGTACGTGCCGGAACTCGAACGCGGGTTCCGCGTCTCACCGCGTCGCCGTCGCGAATACCTCGCCGGCCGCGCCGCGGCTGCAGACGCGCTGGCCGTACTGGGACTGGACGGGTACACGGTCCCCAGGACTCCTCGCGGAGTTCCGGTCTGGCCACCGGGCGTCGTGGGCAGCATCTCCCACTCGGCGCACTGGGCGGTGGCGATCGCCGTACCCGCGGATGTGGCCACCCACTGCGGGATCGACGTCGAGGAACCCGCCGGGCAGCCCGCCCGCTCGGTTCTGGAGCTCCACAGTGCACGCGAAGCGGTGTACAAGGCACTGTCTCCGGGCACCGGGCTCCCCTTCCGCCCCGAACAATGGCCCCTGACCAGGTCGGCGGTGGACGGCCGCTGGACGGTGGGACGGCTCCCGGACGGGTTCGGAGCACTCCCGAAGCCAGCCGGCGGGCCCGTTCGGCTGGTGGGCTTCTCCTCGCGTCACATCCACGTGGCGCTCGCCGTCTGTCACGGCGACGGCGGGCAGTGACGGTTCGGGCCGGGCCCGGGTTCCTTCGGGAACCCGGGCCCGGCCCGTTTCCGCCGGTTCCGGTGTTACGCCTTGCGGAGGCGGAACGTCAGGGACAGGGACTCGTCCGTGAACGGGTCGCCGTACGTGCCGTCGGCCTCCCCGGTCGCGTAGTCGGTGGCCAGGACCTCGTCCGTGATCAGCGACGCGTGGTCCGTCAGGGCGGTGACGACTTCCGGGTCCGACGAGGACCAGCGCAGGGCGATGCGGTCCGCGACGTCCAGGCCGGAGTTCTTGCGGGCTTCCTGGATGAGGCGGATCGCGTCACGGGCCAGGCCGGCCAGCCGCAGTTCGGGGGTGATCTCCAGGTCCAGGGCGACGGTGGCGCCGGAGTCGGAGGCCACCGACCAGCCCTCGCGGGGGGTCTCGGTGATGATGACCTCCTCCGGGGTGAGGGAGATCTCCTCGCCGTTCAGCGAGACGGCCGCGGAGCCGGAGCGCAGGGCCAGGGAGAGTGCTGCGGCGTCGGCGGCGGCGACGGCCTTGGCGACGTCCTGGACGCCCTTGCCGAAGCGCTTGCCCAGGGCCCGGAAGTTCGCCTTGGCGGTGGTGTCCACCAGTGAGCCGCCGACCTCGGAGAGGGAGGCCAGGGAGGAGACGTTCAGCTCCTCGGTGATCTGGGACCGGAGCTCGGGCGACAGCGCGTCGAAGCCCGCCGCGCCGACCAGCGCCCGCGACAGCGGCTGGCGGGTCTTGACGCCGGACTCGGCGCGCGTGGCGCGGCCCAGCTCGACCAGGCGGCGTACGAGCTGCATCTGCTGGGACAGGGCCGGGTCCATCCGGGTGGTGTCCGCGACCGGCCAGGTGGACAGGTGTACCGATTCGGGGGCGTCGGGGGTGACCGGGACGATCATGTCCTGCCAGACCCGCTCGGTGATGAACGGGGTGAGGGGGGCGAGCAGGCGGGTGACCGTCTCGAGGACCTCGTGCAGGGTGCGCAGTGCGGCCTTGTCGCCCTGCCAGAAGCGGCGGCGTGAGCGGCGGACGTACCAGTTGGAGAGGTCGTCGACGAACGCGGACAGCAGCTTCCCGGCGCGCTGGGTGTCGTAGGACTCCATCGCGTCGGTGACCTCGGCGACCAGGGTGTGGAGTTCGGAGAGCAGCCAGCGGTCCAGGACGGTGCGCTGCGCCGGGGCCGGGTCGGCCGCGGTGGGCGCCCAGGCGGAGGTGCGGGCGTACAGGGCCTGGAAGGCGACGGTGTTCCAGTAGGTGAGGAGCGTCTTGCGGACGACTTCCTGGATGG
>NZ_JBVING010000008.1:0-159776 GCF_055579465.1 Streptomyces sp. NPDC032745
CGCTTCCCTCCTCCGCCTTGCGATCGCACGCACCAGACCCCGCCAGCCCCGCCCTTCCGGGCGGCCGACGCCACTTTGACGACACTCCCTAGGGCTGGTCCGGTGTGATGCCCTTGATGACGGCGAAGACGCCGCCCTGGGGGTCGGCCAGGACGGACATCCGGCCGGCCGGCATGTCGAAGGGTGGGGCGATGACCTTGCCCCCGGCCTTCCCGGCTGCCGCGGCGATCGCGTCCACGTCGTCCGTGTGGAAGTACGCGAGCCAGTGCGGCGGGGTGCCCGCCGGGTGCTGGTCGAGACCCATCATCCCGCCGACCTCACGGCCGTCGACGCGGATGGTGGTGTAGCCCTCGGCACCCGGGAGGTCGGCGGGGCCGGTGGTGAGGGGCAGGACGCGGGAGTAGAACTCGGCCGCCACGGCAGTGTCGTGGGTGGCGAGCTCGTTCCAGATGAGGGCCCCGTGCTCGTTGACGATGCCGGCGCCGTCGAAGGTGCCGGGCTGCCAGAGGCCGACGGCGGCGCCGGTCGGGTCGGTGATGATCGCCATCCGGCCCAGGTCCATGACGTCGACCGGGCCCATCATGACGCTGCCGCCCGCGTCGGTGACGGCCTTGACGGTTCCGTCGACGTTGTCGGTGGACAGGTACGTGGTCCACACGGTCGGCGGCATCGGGTCGGGCACCGTGCCGTCCGGGTTCATCGCCTTCATGATTCCGGCGACGGGCTTGCCCTTGAGCTGGCAGACCGAGTAGCCGCCGGTCTCCGGCGGGCCGATCTCCCCCTGCCAGCCGAACAGGCCGCAGTAGAAGTCGAGGGCGGCCTGCTGGTCGGGGACCATCAGGTCGATCCAGCACGGGGTGCCGGGCTTGTACGGGCCGTTCATGTCGGGCACTGATGCCTCCGGTGGATACCGTTGGGGAAGGACGGGCTGTCCCGTACCCGCCCCGCAGACCCCGAACCGCGCCGAACGGGTCACCGTACGACCGGGTGGAAGTGAAGCCCGGGCCGACGGACGTCGTCGAGCCGGCCCCGATCGGTTCGCTTTCGTCGGCCCGTCCGAGGGCGCCTCGGCCTCGCGCGCCCGTTCCTCGCGTGCGCGCCCGGCCATCGGGCGACCGGCCGGGTGACCTGCGCCCGACTCACGGTCGTGCACCGCGGAAGCCGGCTCACGCACGCGGGAGGATGCGCAGGCCGTTCCGACTTCTTCGCCGCTGGAGATTCAGTGCTCGAACGCAAGCAGACCAAGGGCCGCACCCAGGTCACCTTCGTCCTCCCCGCCGACGCCCCGGACGGGCCGGTCAGCGTCGTCGGAGACTTCAACCACTGGAACCCGGCCGCCCACCCCCTCGAGCCCCGGGGCGACGGCACCCGCGCCGCCAGCGTCACCCTGCCAGCCCACAGCGCACACTCTTTCCGCTACCTCGCCGCCGGCGACTACTGGTTCGACGACGAACACGCCGACTGCCACGACGGCACCAACTGCCGACTCCACACCTGACGGGTAGGTTGCGGGCCGGGCACGTGGCAGGACCCGGCCGGGGTGATGGTGGCCACGGGCCCGACCGGGTCCTGCGTGCATGGGCGAAGAGCGATCCGATGTGGTCAGAACTCGTCTTCGCGCATTTCGTCATCGCCGCGCTCACGCCGCATCGCCTCCAGGCGGCGCTGCGCGATCTCCTCGGGGCTCATCTTGCCAGACCGCTCCTCGCGGGTACCGGGGTGGACGGGGTCCTGCTCCACAGCACGCATGCGCTCCTGCTCCTCGCGGCCCTTGCCCGGCTCCTGGCGCTTGTCCTGCTTACCGCCCATGACCGCGACTCCTCTGCGACACGTGACTGAAGGCTTCCCTCCCCACGCTGACACACAAAGTGACGCTTCGCATCACATGGGTGACCGGCTGCGGAGCCGGTGGCGGCCCCGCCGACACCCCGAGGGGCCCAGACGGGCTCGACTACGAAACCCACAAGCGTTCGGACGAGGACGTCGAGAACCGCGACGCGATGGAGACGTTGGACCGCTCGGGCTGCTTCCGTCCGCAACTTGTCAGCCCGCTCGGCCGGATCGTAGTGGGCCCGGCGCCCTCGATCAGCAGCACATCGCCCTAGCCGCGGGTGGCTGTGCGGCGCAGCGTTTGCTCAGGCCACTGGTTCGACGACGAGCTCGATCACCTCTGCGGGTCCCGCCCGGAACGCAGGACTGGCTGCGTCGGCTTCGACCATGTGCGGGGTGACATCGTGTGCGGCGAGCGCCGATTTCGACGCCCACTCTTCGATGAGAACAAAACGGTCGGGATCGCCGCTCACTTGGTGCAAGTCGTATTGCAGGCACCCGTCTTCGGCTCGCACGATGGGCGCGAGGCGCTCGTACGCGTCGATTTGCTCCCGGCCGCGACCCGGAAGCGTGGTGATCAGGATGACGAGACGTATGGGTTGGGGCATGATCCGCATCCTAGATCGCCAAGCTGGGCACCGGAAAAGTATTTCCGCCTCAGCGTCTGCTGTGCCACAGCCGTCGGCACGCCGGACACACGTCGAGGTGTGCCGCGAGGACGCCCTTCACCCGTCTCCCCGGCTTGCGCGCGGCTGCGGAGAGGAGGAAGCCGTAGCGGCGGCATTCCTCGTTTCCGCCGGTGCGGCACAGATGCGCGGCGAGGTATGCCTCCCTCAGCCCGTCCCGGGCCCTGGCGGCGAGCGAGGAGACGCCGCTGCGGCTCAGGCCGAACAGGCGGGCGACCACGCTCGCCGGCTGCTCGTCGACCTCGCTGTACCAGAGCACCGCCTGCCAGCGTTCGGGCAGTGAGCGGAACCCGTGCAGGACCATCTGACGATCCTCGGACTGGAGCAGGCGGTCCTCGGCACTCGGGCTGCCGACGGCGCACACGTGCTCATCGCACCAGCGGTCGAAGTCCTCGGAGAGCTCGGTGCGCCGCTCGGACGCCGCCCACTGCGCCGCCGTCCGCCGGACGACGGTCAGCAGATACGGGCGCCATGCCGTGCTGGGGCCGTGCCCGTCCCGGATGGCCTCGAGCGTCCGGGTGAAGGCCTCGGAGGCGAGGTCCTCCGCGGTATGCGGACTGCGGCAGCAGCTCCGTGCGTAGTGGAGCACGTTCCGCCAGTGTCGTTCGTAGAGAATCCTGACGGGTTCCTGGTCTGTACCATTGCGGATCAGTGCCGTCAGTTCGTGATCAGGGGCGCCGACCAGTCGGGAGCGTCCACGGGGCATGAGTAACCCTTGTTCGAAAAGCGGTTGGAGAAGATCCGCTATTTTCGGGCTGGTCCGCGAAGGCTGTAAAGGTGATCCATCCGACACCGGAAAACTGATATCCCGCACGGCTTTTCGGGTCGCTCAGCCGTGGCAGGGCCCCCGGCACTGCTGGTGGACCGTCAGGTTCGTTGCACCTCCCACTCGATGAGGACCCGCCACGAACCGGCATCGGACCGTCGCATCCTGCGGTCAGCCCCACCATCTGGCGGACGAAAGCGGCCCCTCCGGGTACGGATACGGATACGGCCAATCGGAGGGGCACGCGTCGGCTGCGGAGGCACCGGCCCTCGAAAGCGCGCGGGCCTGCCCTGCTCCGCGATCCGGAGGGCCTGCTGTGCGCCGGTGTCGCACAAGCATCGCTCGGCCGTCACACAGTCATCACACCGCCGTCGTCGCCCCATCGAACTCGCCGGCATCCGGATGGCCTGAAGTCGCACAACTCAATCCCTCGTCGCCGTCCCGCCGTTGATCACGTCTCCCCCGCCTCACATACTGCGCTGACCGGCCCGTCGGGCGCCGTTGCGCCCCTGGCTGGAATGACCCATCGACCTCATCCCAAGCTCCTGGGGGAGACTTGCGCGCACATGTGCACAGAGCACGCGCCTTCACCGTCACAGCGGCCGCTTCGGTGGCCCTCGTGGCAGGCATGACCGGCCCCGCAGCGGCCGTCACGACGGCCACGACGACCACAGCGGACACCACGCGCTCGGACGGCAACCGACGGATCCAGCTCATCACGGGCGACCGCGTGGCGGTCGGCGACAAGGGCCAGGTGGTGGGCTTCGAGTCCGCCAAGGGCCGTGAGCGCATACCCGTACAGGTACAGCGCACCAAGGACCACACACTGGTGGTGCCCAGCGACGCGCAGCGCCTGATCGCCACGGGCAAGCTGGACCAGCGGCTCTTCGACGTCGACGAGCTCACCAACCCGCTGCTGCGCAAGAGCCACCGCGACGGGCTCAAGCTGATCGTGCAGTACGACGGGGGCGCCAGTACTGCACGGGCCGAGGTGCGTTCGGCCGGTGACACCCAGCTGCGGCGCACGTTCCCCACCATCAACGCCGACGCCCTCCGTACCTCGCAGGACGACGTGGCCAGGGTGTGGGAGGCGCTGACCGACCAGGGCGAGGGCGGCGTGCGCGCCACCGCCTCCGGCATCGGGAAGGTGTGGCTGGACGGGGTGCGCAGAGCGAGCCTGGACCGCAGTGTCGAGCAGATCGGCGCCGACAAGGCGTGGGCGGCCGGGTACGACGGCAAGGGCGTCAAGATCGCCGTCCTCGACACCGGAGTCGACAAGACCCACGATGACCTGAAGACCCAGGTCATCGGCGAGAAGAACTTCTCCACCTCCCCCGACACCGCAGACCGCGTCGGACATGGCACGCACGTCGCCTCGATCGCCGCCGGTACCGGTGCCACGTCGGGCGGCAGGTATAAGGGTGTCGCGCCGGGTGCCAAGGTCATCAGCGGGAAAGTACTGAACGATGAAGGAGCCGGGGACGACTCCGGGATCATCGCGGGCATGGAGTGGGCCGCCGCCGAGGGCGCGGACGTCGTCAACCTCAGTCTCGGCGGCCCGGACTCCCCCGGCGTCGACCCGATGGAGGCGGCGGTCGGCAAACTGTCCGCCGAGAAGGGGATCCTGTTCGCCATCGCGGCGGGCAACGAAGGCGAGGGCGGCGACTCGACGGTGGGCTCGCCCGGCAGCGCGGACGCCGCGCTGACCGTCGGCGCCGTCGACAAGGACGACAAGCTGGCGCCCTTCTCCAGCATCGGTCCGCGCACCGGGGACGGAGCCGTCAAGCCGGACGTGACCGCGCCCGGCGTTGCCATCACCGCGGCCGCCGCCCCCGGCAGCGCGCTCGACACCCGCCCCGGCACACCGCACCCGGCCCCCGGCTACCTGCAGATGGACGGCACCTCCATGGCCACGCCCCACGTGGCGGGCGCGGCGGCGATCCTGAAACAGCTGCACCCGGGATGGAAGTCCGCCGAGCTCAAGGGCGCGCTGACGGCCTCCGCCAAGGGCGGCGACTACACCGCCTTCCAGCAGGGTTCGGGCCGCATCCAGGTCGACAAGGCGCTGGCCCAGAGCGTGATCGCCGATCCGGTCTCCCTGAGCTTCGGCGTCGCTCAGTGGCCACATCCCGACGACCGGCCCCTCACCAAGAAGGTCGCTTACCGCAACCTCGGGACCAGCGACGTCACCCTTGACCTGTCGGTGTCCGCGCTGGACCCGGCGGGCAAGCCGGCCCCGGCCGGGTTCTTCGCGCTCGGCACCACCAAGGTGACCGTGCCCGCCGGCGGCACGGCCGAAGTCGGCCTGACCGCCGACACCAGGATCGGCGACGCCGACGGCACCTACTCCGGCTACGTCACCGCCACCGGCGCGGGCCAGTCCGTCCGCACGGCCGCGGTGGCCGTCCGCGAGGCGGAGTCCTACGACCTGACGCTCAGGACCATCGACCGCGACGGCGCCGACGCCCGGAACTTCTCCAGCACCCTGATCGGCGTCGCCGGCTCCGGCAAGGGCTTCCAGCCCCGCATCGACAACGAGCCGGGCACGCACAAGATCCGTGTGCCCAAGGGCTCTTACACGTTCAACGCGGCCGTCTACCAGGACCCGTCGGACCTCACCAAGGGCACCGACTGGATCGCCCAGCCGAAGCTGGACATCTCCGGCGACACCGCGGTCACCGCCGACGCGCGCACCACCAAGCCGGTGGACATCACCGTGCCCGGCCTCGACAAGGTGGACTACGGGGGGACGTACTACGAGCTCGCGACCGACATCGGCCGCGTCGGCAACGGCTGGGTCCTCAGGGGCTTCACCAACTTCCGCACCGCGCACATGGGTCCGGGCGTCAGCGACGGCTCGCTCCTCCAGACCTGGGACGCGCACCTGCTCAAGGACGCTACCGCTCAGTACTCGGTGGCCTTCGGCGGCAAGACGCAGAAGGTCGCGACCGGCTACACCAAGCACGTGAAGGCGAACGAACTGGCGACGCTCAAGGTCGGCGTCGGTGCCTCCGCTCCCGGGAAGACCACTGTCACCTCTCCGTTCGCCCATCTGCCGGGTGCGCCGGAAGGCAACGGGTTCTCGGCGCCGCAGGCCACGCCCGGCACGCGCACCTTCTACGTGTCCACCGCCGACGGCGTCAAGTGGCTGACCAGGTCGGACCAGTTCGGCGAGCCTGACAAGTGGGGTTACCCGGCCTTCGACGGCGCCTACGAGATGACCGAACCGAAGCGCTACGAAGCCGGCAGGACGTACCGGGAGACGTTCAACACCGGCGTCTTCGGCCCGCTTCTGGGCGAGAAGACGGGCGTCTTCCGCACCGCACCCGACCCGGCCACGGGCGAGCAGCAGCTCATCGGCGCCCTGCCGCTGTTCGCCGACGGAAACGGCCACGCGGGTCTGACGACGTACACCTCGGCCACGTCGACGCTGTACCGCAACGGCGTCAAGGTCGGCGAGAACGACGACCCGCTGGGCGGCGCGCAGCCCTTCAAGGTCGACGCCGCCGATGCCGAGTACCGGCTGGCGACCTCCGTAGAGCGCCCGGCCAAGGTCGCCGCAGCCTCCACCCGCATCGACACCAGCTTCACGTTCCGCTCGAAGCAGGTCGCGGCCACCACCGCGCTGCCGGTGTCCACGGTCCGCTTCGCGGCCCCCGTCGACCTCGCCTCGCGCGCCCCGGCGGGCAAGTCGGTCCACGTACCGGTGACCGTGCAAGGCTCGGCGGCCGGGAAGAACCTCAAGTCGCTCGCCGTGTCCGTGAGCTACGACGACGGGAAGACCTGGCAGCCCGTGAAGGTTGCGAACGGCAAGATCTCCGTGAAGAACCCGTCGAAGGACAAGGCCGTCTCGTTCTTCGCCGACGTCACGGACAAGCAGGGCAACAAGTCGTCGCTGACGATCCACAACGCGTACTACGGCAGCTGACGTTGCCCCGGTGACGGATATCGCGTGACGACGACGTGCTGGAAGCGTTCAAAAACGCTTCCAGCACGTTCCGTCGAGGACGTGTACCTGATCGTCGGGGGAATGTCCGGGATCGTCCGGACCGGAGCGGCGACCGGCGCCGCATCCTCGGCCTCGCCTTCCGGAGTCCGCTCCGCGCGGGACCGGCGGGTGCCGGGCCAGGGCGCCGACGCCCCCCGCCGGGCCAGAGCCCTCTCGCGGCCGGGTCCTCCGGACGGATCGCCCCGCCGTGCCGGTGCGTGCCCGCCGCCCTATGCTCGGGGCATGCCACGCCGCCCGATGCACATGTCCGAAGCGGCCAAGGCCGCGCTGCGCACCGCCTTGCAGAAGCTGCGGACCGAGCTGCATGCCCCCGCGGCCTTCCCCGCACCCGTGCTCGAAGCGGCCGACGCCGCCGCCCACGCGCCCCGGCTGCCCGACAAGGACGCCACCCACCTGCCGCTCTTCACGATCGACCCGCCGACGTCGAAGGACCTCGACCAGGCCATGTACCTGGAGCGGCGCCCCGGCGGCGGGTTCCGCGTGTACTACGCCATCGCCGATGTGGCCGCCTTCGTCGCGCCCGGCGGCGCGCTGGACGCCGAGGCCCACAAGCGGATCGTGACGCTGTACTTCCCCGACGGCAAAGTGGCCCTGCACCCGCCCGCGCTCTCCGAGGGCGCGGCCAGCCTGCTGCCGGACCAGACCGTCCCCGCCCTGCTGTGGCAGCACGACCTCGACGCCCACGGCGAGGTGACCACGTCGTACGTGAGTCGCGCCCTGGTCCGCAGCCGGGCCAAACTCGACTACGCGGGCGTTCAGCACGCCATCGACTCCGGCACCGCCGAGGAGTCCGTGGCGCTGCTGCGCGACATCGGCACCCTGCGCGAGGCCGTTGAGGCCACGCGGGGCGGCATCTCGCTCACCCTCCCGGAGCAGGAGGTCACGTTCGAGGACGGATCGTTCCGGCTGAGCTACCGGGCCCCGTTGCCCGTGGACGGCTGGAACGAGCAGATCTCCCTCATGACCGGGATGGCCGCGGCCCGGATGATGCTGGACAGCGGTCCGGGCATCCTGCGGACCCAGGACATGGCCCCGACCCACGAGGTCACACGATTGCACCGCATCGCCCAGGGCCTGGGCATCGACTGGCCGCACCACGTCTCGTACGCCGAGTTGATCCGCTCGCTCGATCCGCACGACCAGAAGCACGCGGCCTTCCTCCACGAGGCGGCCGGCGCCCTGCTGCTGAAATCGCTCTACAAGTCCTTCCGCGACCACGACCACATCCCCGAGCAGACGAGCCACGCGGCGATCGCGGCCCCGTACACGCACTGCACCGCCCCGCTGCGGCGCCTGGTCGACCGGTACGCCGGTGAACTGTGCGTGGCTGCCTGCGCCGGCCAGGCCCCGCCGAACTGGGTACTCGCGGCCCTGGACGACCTGCCGAGCAGGATGGCGAAGGCGAAGGGGAGTGCGGCGGACCGGCAGTCCGTGGACCTGGTGGAGGCGGCAGTACTCATGGACCGGGTGGGCGGCACCTTCGACGCCACGGTGATCGACACCGACGAGGAAGAGGACCCGTCGAACCGGCGGGAGGGACAGGTCCAGATGGCGGAGCCCGCCGTGGTGGGCAGAGTCACCTCGGCGGACGTCGACCTCAAGCTGGGCGCAGGCGTCCGGGTCAGGCTCGAGCGGGCGGACCCCGCGTTCCCCGACAGGGGCAAGAAGATCCTCTTCAGCCTGGTGCAGGACCAGTGACCTGAGTCAGTGGTTTGCCGTTGCTTCCGGAGCGGGCCCCGGCCGCGGCCGTCGCGCGTCATACGGGTGACCAGGACGGAGAGGGCAGAGGTCGCCACGAGAGTGGCCGCCCAGGCCACCGGGGCCGCCAGGCTCAGTACCGGCCCCATCACCTGCCGTGCCTCGTACGGGCCCGTCACCGAACCGTCGGGGTGCACGTCGCGGTGCTGGTCCCAGCCCAGCCAGGCGGCCCATGCCTGAGGAACGGTGTGTCAGGAGACGCTCTTGGTCGCGCTGGAGACGACGCACTCCTTGTATTCGCGTCCGTCGCCCTTGCCGGTGTACGGCGTTGTGGCCTCGGCCTGCTGGGATCCGCCGGCCTTGACCGTCAGGTTGGTGACCCTGGCCGTGGCGGCGAGGGCGTTCGACCCGGGCGCGCCTTCGAACTTCATGGTGATGTTGTAGGTGTAGCTCAACGAGCCGCTGTTGGTGACGGTGAGCCGGGCGACGAGGTTCTTGCCCGAGTCGTCCAGGCGGCACTTGTCGATCTTGATGTCACGCTCGGCCTTGTTGGCGCTGCTCGAACCGCCCGTAACGGAGGGCGTGCCGAACGAGGTGCCGCTGCTGCTGTCGCTGCCGCTACCACCCGTGGTACCGCCGGTGTTACCGCCGCTGGAGCCGCCCGAGCTGCTGGAGTGCGAGGAGCTGGAGCCGTGGCTGCCACCGCAGCTGGCGCCGTGGGAGCCACGAGCCCCCGTGAGCGCGACAACGGCGATACCGAAGACGGCTATTGCCCGGACATGACGAAGCTTCACATTCAATCCCGTTGCAAAGAGTGATGAGCAAGTAGGCACCTTGGCAGGCGCACGTCACCTTAATACCGTCTTTATTTCGCCTGGTCGCGCCGAGCCGGACGGGCCCACCTGATCGTGACACGATCACGACACACTGATCACAAGCGGGACGCAGGCCGGCAGCCTCTGCGGCTTGAGCCGGGACCGGGGAAGGCGTCCGCACCGGGGAAGGTGTCCGCACCGGCCGGCACGTTCTGCCCGGAGCAGGCTCTACTCCCACCTCACCAGGTACGCCTCGTGCCGTACGCATCCGGCGTCGGCCAGCAGTGTCGGCTCGCCCGAGTACCGGTCGGGCCGCAGCGACAGTTTGATGGCACGGTCGTTGGCCGTTCGGATTCCCGGCAAGCCGGCTCCCGGCTCGCCGGTTCCGGGGGCGGGTATGTCCTCCACCTTCAGGCCCTGCGCAGACCATGCCCCGCGGAGCGTGTCGACCGCTTCCCCGTACGCCGCGGGGCTCGCATAGCGGGGCGCCCAGGTGATGATCGCCTGGTCACGGGTGACGCCCTCGGAGTCGGTACCGAGGTCGTCCTTACAGGAAGCATTGGCCAGCTCGCGCCGGTCCACGATCGACGAGGGGGCCATCCCCAGCCGCCGCACCGCGTCTTCGCCCGCCTGCTGCGTCAGCCTCAGGTGTTCGCGGAACTCCATCTCCGACATCACCCGGCTGCCCACGCAGCCCTGGGTGAGCGCCGCGACGAGCAGCACCGCGCCGCCCACGGTCAATGCCCTGGTGCGGCGCCGGCGGAGCGGCGCGGGGTCCGGGGCGTGCGCGGCGGGGAAGGGTGTCGTCGTCATGGGCCCATCCCAGCAGGCGGATCCGGGCGGGCGGTACCGCTCCCGTACTCAGGCGCCGGTGAGTACGCGGGCTGCTCGAGCGGATCAGGAGGCAGCAGCGGCGTAGTGGTCGGCGTACGCCTGGAGGTGGGGAGCCAGCGCGCCATCGGCTCCGGTGGAGTTCACCTGCATCCACAGCTCGTTCTCCACGACGAAGCGGTACGCGAACTCCTCGAAGGTGTCGGCACATCGCATCAGCGAGGAGGCCACCGCGACCCGGGTCTCCTCCGCCGGTTCCCCGTCGGACCACCAGCCGGCGGACTCCAGCTCCACGGGCGAGCAGACCACGAACACCTCACCGCAGGGCCGCAGGTACAGGTACCAGGTGACACAGTCCTGCTGGTCCCGCAGGAACCGTACGAGACGGGCGCCCTCCTCGGCCGGGCTGCGCAGCGGACGCGAAAGGTGGCTCCAGCAGGCCGTCACCGAGACCTCGTCGAAGGCCCGGCAGATGCGCTCACCGGCGTAGAAGGCGGCGAAGTCCGCGGGGAGTGCGAGCCCCACCACGGCCAGGTCCCGCTCCACGGCCGCCAGATGCTCAGCGTGCTCCGACCGCGGACCGTCCGCGCCGCCCAGCCAGCCGAAGCTGCCGTCGAGTTGCGCGGCGTCCAGCGGCGGCAGCGTGTCCAGGGGGTAGACGTCGTACGTGGACGCGCACGCTCGGAAACGCCCCAGGTCCGTGGCGCACCAGCCGGTGGAGAACCCGGCGGGCGCAACGTCGGACGCAGGACCGGAAGTGGATGCGGATGCGGATGCGGACATGGAAGACCCCTCGGGACGCGGCTGGTTCAGCGGTACGTCTCATCCTCCCGCCCACCACTGACAACAGCCTTCGCCGTCGCCCCGGCCAGGCCGCGCCACGGACGCCGAGGGACCACCGGTTGAAGCTCGGTTCGGTAGTGCGGCCTCCAGCTCTGCCGGTTCCGCCGCCGCGAGCTCGAGCTCTGTGCCCTTGGCCGAGTCCTGGACCGAAGCCGGGCAGCCGGTCGGCGGTGTGGGAGGAGGCGAAACGCAGCCACGTCGCGCGGCGTTGCTCAGGGCGTAGTGGCGGTCAAAGGGGAGCGGCGAAGCCGCCGCGCCCGGGCTGGCGGCTTGGTAGACCAGCTCTCCCGGCCGGCCTGGGCGGCGATTTCGAACGGACAAGGCGTCGGCCCCGGCACCCGTGATCACGGGTGCCGGCGACGCCCCCGCTACACAACGATACGAAACGAAGCGTTGCGTTTCGACCACGATGTCAGCGGCACCGTCAGCTGTCAATACGAGACGTAGCGTTGTGTTCCGATAGGGTCAGGTCGTGCCCCCGCCACCCCCGCCCGCCTACCGCAACGAACAGTCCCGGCAGGCCATCGTCGAAGCCGCATTACACCTCTGCGCCGAACGAGGCTTCGCGGCAACCACCATCGAGGGCATCGCGACGCGGGCCGGCGTGGGCAAGACCACCATCTACCGCTGGTGGCCGTCCAAGGCCGCCATCCTCATCGAGGGCGTCGAGACCGCACGCGACGCCGCCGCCGGTTTCCCCGACACCGGTGACATCCTGGCCGACCTTGTCACCCAGACCGCCAACGTGACGCGGCTCTTCGACACTGAGTTCGGCGCGATCTGGCGCGGTCTGATCGCCGCCGCCCAGACCGAGGAGGCCGCGGCGGAGGGGATCACCCGCATCCTGCGGGTCTCCATCGACGCATGCATCGCCCGCCTCGCCACAGCCCGCGACGCGGGACAGATCCGCGCCGACCTGGACCTCGAGCTGGCGGTGGAACTCATCTACGGACCGGTCTACCACACCTGGCTGCTGCGCACCCGCCCCATCCCCAAGGGATACATGGAGACCGTGCTGAACGCCCTCATGCCCGCCCTCATGCCCGCCCTCGCGCCCCGTCCCGACCAAGCCTGAGCCGGCCGGCCCCGAGCCTCATCCGTACCGCGGCCGCACCGCGCACCGAGTGGGGTCACCCACCTGCCTCGAAGCGGCGCCGCGCGGCGTCGATCGGCTGCTTGTCGATGAAGTAGACGATCGCGGCCGACCCGATGGCCTTGGTACCCGCGGCCGCCATGGCTCCCGACAAGGCGTTCCCGGGGCCGGGTATCAGTTTGAGAAGCGCTCGGGCAATCTCCCGGAACGCCACTCCCGCTCCGATGTTCAGCCCGAGACCGACGCCGAGTTCCCGGGCCAGTTCCACCGATATCTCGCGTCCGGAGATGTAGGCGATGACCACGATCATGAAGACCTGAAGCGAGGTGATGAACGGCAGGTCCGCGACCGGTATCGGCTGGAGGCCGATGCCGCCGCAGACAGCCGCCGTGATGAAGACGATCCTCCTGGCCACCTGCTTCTGCACCCTGCGGAACTGGGCCAGCCGCACGAACGCGAGCTGCGTCGCGTCGGGCAGCACGTCCTGCATCCTCAGGGCGAGCAGGTCGATGTTCCAGCGGAAGTCCAGGTCGGGGTCGAGGCGGCCCTGCTCGTCGAAATCCATCAGCCCGGACGTGGGCACGACTCCGCAGGCGATGAACGGGGCCAGATAGTCGTTTTCGCGGAGGTGCTCGGCAAAGAGCTTCGACGCTTCGCGGATGTGGCCGGTCTTCCTGGCGCCGTACGGCGGGCTGTGGAGATAGCCGGGGTCGAGCTCGTCGCACTGGCTGAGGATCGGAACGATCTTCACTTCCGTCCCGTGTACGCGAACGGCCTCCCGATGTACGGATTCCAGAGCGGCCAGGTCACCCGAGATCGCGGCATCCACCTCCCTGGCCTTGACCAGGAACAGGATGACGTCGGGGCACCGCTCGCGCACCGCGTTGATGAGGGATTCCTCGGCCGACTCCGCAGGGTCGGCCTCGGCCGGCCGGGATCCCTCCTGCACGCCCCGGGTGTCCAGGATCTCCATCTCCCGGCCCCCGAATTCACACAGCTCCCAGCACGGCGCCCCCGTCTGCGCACGGACGGAACCCACCTTCCGTACGGGAGCGCCGAATATGGCATTGATCAGACCCGACTTCCCCGCGCCGCGCCTGCCCAGCAGCATGACGCGGGGACTGCGCCGGTCCCGGAGCATGCCCAGCAGTTGTTGGATCTCCCTCTGCGTCCTGTTGCGCACGGCCGGCGGCATCATCTCGATGATCGAGAGGAGACTTTCGAGTGCGTGGTCCAGGGAATTGAATTCGTCTTCCGGGCTGTCCGACACGGCAGCAGCTCCCCCCGTGGGCGTCAGCCGGTCACCCGGGCGGGTGGCCAGCTCGACTCGAAGGGGAAACTATCTCCTGCGCCGTTGCGTGTCATCGGCGCACACGGACCCGTACGTACGCCCCGCGCACGCCGCCTCGGGGGCAACGAATCCTGTCTCGGGGCCGTCGGGGCCTACGCCACAGGGCCGAGGTCTCCTTCAGGACGGTCTGGATGATCTGGGGCCGGTCCCCGAGGGCGAGGTCCGGTGACGGGGGCGAGGCTGAGCGGCGCGGCGTCCCACACACCGATGGAGAGGACTTCCAGACCTGGGTGGGCAGCCTCCCGGACGCTCTTGAGGCTTGCGATGTTGACCCTGGCGACGAGCGGCGGCTCCGGGCAGCGGTCCCGGCGTTCTTCGCTCTCCCGGTTGAGGACCAAGTCGGTGAGGGAGTCGGCCATGAGTTCGGCGCCGATGCTCTCCTCGTAGCTGAGCATGATGATCTGCCCGATGTGTCCGCTCGGGCCGGGTGTCAGGTCGACCGCCAGCTGGTCGCCGCCACCGTTCTCCCCGAACACGATCCATCCGGGTGAGCCGACCAGGCCCTGCACCGCGGCGCCGGGCGGGGCGGCGAACGCCTTCGTGGCCGCGAACTCCCAACGGCACTGACGGGTCGACGCGTCGGCGATGTACAGCTCGTCCACGGCGGAGAGCTCGCAGCCCACCGCCTCGTAGACACGGCTCACCGCCTCGTGGTCGTCGCCCCAGTCCTCCCACCGCGCCCGTGTCACGCGGTAGAGCACCTTGAGCTCGTCGGGCAGCGCGACCCCAAGGCGCGCTTCAACGCCGGCGATCTCCTCTTCCGTCGCACCGATGGCGTCGGGCAGCCGCTCACGGAGCGTGCGCTCCAGCAGCTCGAGGTCCGCGGAACGGGCCGGCCCCGCGCCGGGCACCGGCTCGGGCAGACGGCGCCAGGGCGGTGCCTGCCGTCGTCGCAGAGCCAGGCTCCAGCCATGCCGGCCGATGCGTCCCGCCACGCGGGCGGCCTCGTCAGCAGGCCTGTCCGCCTTGGCAGCGAGCAGAAGCCGCAGCCACGGGCTCCCAGGTCGCGAAGCCGCGTATCGATGACGCGGGGCAACTCTGATCAACCATGCGCCGACCGTACGCGGCGACCGCTGCGGCTGGTGAGCAGGCGGCGGGGGCAGCGTCTGTGCCCGGCTGCACCCGGGTGGCGGGGTGAGTGAACGCACGCCGTACCCGAGCGGCTCATCTGACCGGCAGTAGTCGTTGATCGAGTCGGTGATCACCGCCTGGAGGGCCGTCACCGGTCGGTCAGCGGCCACACCGAAGGCTCGTCGGTCAGCGAAGGCACGGCGCACGGACGGAGGACCATGAGCGAGTCTTCCAAGGTCGCCACCATGGCAAAGGGGAACCGGTCGAGCTCAAGACAGAGTGCGACGTCATCGGGATGGGCTCCTTGGCGCACCCCCTCTGCCAGCTCGGCGGCGGCGCGCGACTCGGCGGCGCGGCGGAGGAATTCAGCTGCATCCGCCCCATCCTCGGTAGCCCTCCGAGCGATGTACTGAGCACACGCCAGATCTTCATCGGCGCGCCCGTCCTCGCCGCTGACCACGAACGTGGCGCTGTCACACTCGCGTGTCCGCAAGAGCCGAGCCGTTGCCTCCGCCACCACAAAGCTGGCGCACAGCACCAGCGATGCCTCCCTGACCGCAAGAGCGCCGACCGTCCCCGCCGTCGTTTTCTGCACAACGGTCCGTCCGCCAAGGTCAATGGACCGCAGCAGGCCCGGCGAGTTGACGGCGTCGAACCCGGGCGCGGGCGGACCGTCTTTGAGCGCCACCCAATCCGGGTGGCGAGCCTTGAGCGCCAGGGCTTCGTCCTGCGACTCGGCAAGAACGATCTGTTCCGCCCCCTGGGCAAAGGCCCAGGCAGCCACCGTGAAAGCACGCATGACGTCGACCACGACCGCCACGGACGGGGCTTCGACCAGCTCAGGAATGCCGAGGAATCGAGCGTCCATCCGGTCATGATCACGCATGCCCGACCCGAACCACCCGGACGGTGATGCGCATCACATCGACGGTCTCGGCATGCAGCGCCTAAGGAGCAGGGGCCTTCGCCGCGTCAAGCCGCGGCCGGCGTGTCCGGGGCCCTCGTGAATACCCCCGCGGCCGCCGCGGCCCGGGCGGCGCGGGCCGCCCGGTGCGGCAGGGCGGGATCGGGGGCAGCCCGCAGCAGGAGCAGCTCCTGGTAGAGCGGGGCCGTGGCCGCCACCAGCAGGGCCCGCGCGTCCGGACCGGGCGGGACCTCGCCGCGGTCCACGGCCCGGGCGACGACCGGTGCACAGCGTGCGTAGCGGCCCTCCCAGAAGCGGGTCAGGGCCCTCGCGGCTTCGGCGGAGCGGAAGGACGCGGCGATCAACGCCGTGGTGAGGCTGCCGCCCGGGCCGGGGTGTTCCGGGTGCAGGGCGTCGTAGACCTCCTGGTTGAGAGCGGTGAGGTCGCCCTCCAGGGACCCGGTGTCGGCGGGCTCCCAGGCGTCGTCGGCCGCCGCGTCGAGGACGTCGGCCAGCAGTCCGCCGACGTCACGCCAGCGCCGGTAGACGGTGGTGCGGTGCACTCCCGCCCGTTCGGCGACAGCGTCCACGGTGAGCGCGTCGTACCCGGCGGAGACCAGGACTTCCCCGACGGCCGCCAGAACCTGGGCGCGTACCCGGGCACTACGGCCTCCGGTCCGGCGCCGGGTCCCGGCAGTTGCGGCAATTGCGGCAGTTCCGGCCGACGCACCCGGTGCGGCCGGAGCACCCGGTGCGGCCGGTGCGGCCGGTGCGGCCGGGGCGGCCGGGGCGGCCGAGGCGGCCGAGGCGGCCCGTCCCCCGTCGGCGGAGTGGTCCGGAAGATCGCTTGCGGCTGACGTCGTCATCATGGCACCATCTTAAAGCAACAGTCGTCGCATTAAGGAGTTCACGATGCTCATCCGCATCCCGTCCATCGCCCGAGTCCCCCTCCCCCGCGTCACCCACTCCCAGGAGTTTCCGTATGACCGCAACCACCGCACAGCTCACCGCGCTTGACGTCACCAAGGCCTACGGGGGCCGCCTCGTCCTCGACTCCGTCAGCTGTTCCCTCCCGCCCGGCGGCCGGATCGGCATCGTCGGCGAGAACGGCTCCGGCAAGTCGACCCTGCTCCGCCTCTTCGCGGGCGTCGAGCGCCCGGACCGGGGCCGGATCATCACCCGCGCAGACGGAGGCATCGGGTACCTCCCCCAAGAGGAGGAGCTGCCCGGACAGCTGACCGTGCAGCAGGTCATCGACCGCGCCCTCGCCCGACTACGCGCCATCGAAGCCGAGTTGCGCCTTATGGAGCAGCGCATGGCGGACGGCGCCGCCGAAACCGACCCCGCACTGCTCACCGCCTACGCCGACCTGCTGACCGGCTACGAACTCCGCGGCGGCTACGAGGCCGATGCCCGCGTCGAGCGCGCCCTGCACGGCCTCGGACTGGTCCACGTTCCCCGCGACCGCATGGTCGGCGGCCTCTCGGGCGGCGAACGGGTCCGGCTGCGGCTCGCCACCCTGCTGGCCGCCGCACCCGAGATCCTGCTGCTGGACGAGCCGACCAACCACCTCGACGACGTCGTCCTGCTCTGGCTGGAGGAGCACCTGCGCAGTCGGGCGGGCACCACGGTCACCGTCTCCCACGACCGAGTCTTCCTCGACCGTTTCGCCACCGTCCTGCTGGAGGTGGACGGCGACACCCACCGCGTCGTCCGCCACGGCAACGGGTACGCCGGATACCTCGCGGAACGCGCCGCCGACCGGCAGCGCCGTACCGAGGCCCATGCCGCCTGGCAGGCCGAGGTCGAGGCGCTGCAGGCGCGCGCGGCCGGAAGCGCCCGCAGGGTGGCGCCGGGCCGAGCCCGCAAGGACGGCAACAAGATGGCCTACGACCGGGCTGCGGGCAGGGTCCAGCAGTCCGTGGCCGGGCGGGTCCGCCAGGCCGGGGAACGGTTGGAGCGGCTGCTCGCCCACCCCTTGGCCGCGCCGCCCGAACCACTGCGCTTCACCGCCGCCCCGCGTTCGGGCCGCACGCGGGGGCTGCTGGTGTCGGCCGCGGCCCTGGAGGTCCGGGGACGGCTGGCCCCGGTCGACCTGGCCCTCTCTGCCGGTGACCGGCTGCTGGTCGGCGGGCCCAACGGGGCGGGGAAGTCCACCCTGTTGGGCCTGCTGGCCGGGAACGCCACGAAGGCCGGGCCACCGGCCCGTGGACACCTCGTACGACGCGGACGGACCGGCTGGCTGCGCCAGCTGCCCGACCACGGCCCGGCGGGCCGGAGCGTCCTGGCGGCCTTCGGGCACGGTCGGGCAGGCAGCCCCGACGACCATGCCGAACAGCTGCTCTCCCTCGGCCTGTTCACCCGTGACCGGTTGGACCTCCCGGCAGGCGGGCTCTCAGCCGGGCAGCGGCAGCGCCTGGCCCTGGCCCGGCTGGTGAGCGAGCCGTACGACGTCCTGCTGCTGGACGAGCCCACCAACCATCTCTCCCCCGCGCTGGTGGAGGAACTGGAGGCCGCGCTGGCCGATTTCCCCGGCGCGGTGGTCGTCGTCAGCCACGACCGCATGCTGCGCTCGCGCTGGCAGGGGAGGCTGCTGGACCTCCGACCAGCGACGCGCCGCACGCCGGCAACCGCCGCCTGAGGCCCGCGCCCGGACCCGCGCTCCTTCGCCCCCGTCCCGCTCTGCCGAAAGGACTCCATGCCCCGCGACGTCTCTCTCACCACCGGCCGCTCCTTCCCCATGGCCGATACCGCGTCAGGCCCCTACGCCCTGACCACAGGCCCCGACGGAGCGCTGTGGTGCACCCTCGTCCACACCGGGCGCATCGCCCGCCTCGACCCCGACGGCCGGACACCGGTGACCGAGTTCCCCCTGGACTCGCCGGACTGCGGGCCCGCCCAGATCACCGCCGGACCCGATGGCGCGCTCTGGTTCACCCGCATGCGGGACGACAGGATCGGGCGGATCACCACCGACGGCACGCCGTGCTCGTACCCCGTCCCCACGTCGGGCAGCGGCCCGTACGGCATCACCACCGGCCCGGACGGGGCGCTGTGGTTCACGGGTCTGAACTCGGACCGGATCGGCCGGATGGAAGTGGACGGCTCCGTCCGGGAGTTCGGACTGCCCGGGCCCACCGGGGCCTTCCCTTCCATGATCACGTCAGGTGATGACGGCGCCCTGTGGTTCACGCTCAACCAGGCCCACGCCCTCGGCCGGATCACGACGGCGGGCGAAGTCACCGTCCATCCCCTGCCCACCGCGACGGCCGGACCGGTGGGGATCACCGCGGGGCCGGACGGCGCACTGTGGTTCACGGAGATCGGAACAGGCCGGATCGGCCGGATCACGACGTCAGGGGAGATCACCGGTTCCCCGCTGCCTGATCCGCAGTGCCGCCCCCACGCGATCACGGCGGGCCCGGACGGAGCCCTGTGGTTCACGGAGTGGGCCGCTTCGCACATCGGCCGGCTGACCGTGTCCGGGGAGCTGACGCGGTACCCGCTGCCCGCACCGGACTGCGAGCCCCACGGGCTGGCCTTCGGCCCGGACGGCGCCCTCTACACAGCCCTGGAGCGCGGGGACATCCTGCAGCTGGTCCCGGAGGGCGGGCGGCCGGGCGACGCTGGAAAAATGCCGACGGGTTCGGCACCCAGGGTGGGTGATAGCCGGGTGTCGGGGCGCAGTCAGTCGAACTGCATGCCGAAGTAGGGGTCGGGTTCGCCTGTGTAGGGGTCGACGCCGGACTCGAGGCGGCGTTGTTCCTCGCGCCGGTGAAGGAAGTGCGGCGAGGGTTCACCCCAGAGGGAGGCGTCGCTGAGGGGGCACTCGGCGAAGCCCTTGGTGAACAGACGCCGGAGGAACTCCGCCATTCCACAGTCGTAGATCTTCCAATGGGGCCGGATGTGCCGTCCCCAGACAATCACCGGCCACTTGTCGGGGTCGTCGTCGACGGTGAGCCAGCCGAGGACGTCGGCTCCGCAGCTGGCACCCCAGGCGAGGACGGAGTCAGGGCCGGCATCAACCCCGGCCGGGCCTCCTTCGTCCGACCATATGTGCCGCATGAGGGCGGTCTCGCCCGACATGCTCCCGAGTTCCTGCCCGTAGGCTGGCTGCGTGGTCGCTTCGGGAGCGAGGACGCTGAACGCGTCGTCGATGCCTCCGGCTCCGTAGGTGGCCATGAAGGCGATGTAGTCGGACGGGAAGCCCACTCCCCAAGCCCCTCGCATCGCATCCCAGTCCACCTGCTCGTCGGCGCCGTCATGTGGCGACATGACGGCCGTGAGCGCGGCGAGAGCCATTCCTTCAGACGGCATGTCCCCTCCGGTGCTGTGCTCGTGGGATGGAAGGTATCCGGCGCCACCGACATCGACCCGGCGGCACCGCCCCGAGCACGCTCGTGCGTGCCGGACACATCCGGGCCCACCGCCCGCGCCGCGACGGCGCGGTGCCCGGGGCCGGGGGCGCGGGCGCGGTTCGCGCTCAGGTCGGCGGCGTGGCCGTGCTGCCGAGGAGACGGTCCACGAGGAGTTCCGGGTAGCCGGAGGCCGGCGGGTCGATGCCGAAGATCGCCCGCAGATAGAGCGGCGCGACGAGCTGGTCGAGGATCTGGTCGAGGGGCGGGGGGACCTCGCCGCGGGCGGTGGCGCGCTCGCGGATGCCCTCGATGGCCCCGATGCGGCGCCCGAACTGCTGTGCACGCTCTCCCTGAGCTGTAGCGCTGCCCGGCATGGACAGTGCGACGGCGCGGATGAGCAGTCGCCCTTCGGGGGTGCGGATGCTCGCAACACCCGCTTCGGCCCATGCCGTCAGGTCGCCGCGCAGGGTGCCGGTGTCGGCCAGCGGCCAGTCCCGTTCGAGGCGGGTGACGACCACGTCGGCCAGCAGCGCCTCCCGGCTGCCCCAGCGCCGGTAGACGCTGGTGTGGTTCACCCCGGCGCGCTGCGCGACCGCGGGGATGGTCAGGTCCGCACCCTCGGGGTCGGACAGCAGATCGATGACGGCCTGGTGGACCGCCGAGCGGACCTGTTCGGGGCTCTTGCGTAGGCGCGGGGCCGGTTGTTTCGAAGTCACCCCCACATCGTAAGCACAACTATTTGCTTAATCGCGCCCGGCCGGTCTACAGTTCTGCCGTACGCACAGATCTGTGCTTAAGGAGAGTGTGATGAAGCCGCTGCTGTTCCCCGGCAACCCCCAGTTCTGGTACGAGACCCTGCGCTCCATGAGCCACATCGCCTACGGCGGCGCCGACTTCGGCGAGGTCGTCTCCACCGGCGAGCGCATCAAGGAAGGCGACTACGACAGCTGGCACGAGGAGTGGACGGCGACCGCCGACCGGGTGGCCGCCGAAGCCCAGCGGGCCCTGGACGCGGGCCACACCATCAGCGCCCGGGACGGATTCCTGCGCGCCTCGAACTACTACCGGTCGGCCGAGTTCTTCCAGCACGGCCGGCCGTGCGACCCCCGCCACGACCACGCCTACGACCGCAGCGTCGCCTGCTTCCGGGCCGCGGCCGCGCTCCACACCCCGCACATCGAACCGGTCCGCATCCCCTACGAGGACACCACCCTCCCCGGCTACCTCTACCGGGCCGACGACACCGGCACGCCCCGCCCGACCCTGATCATGCACAGCGGTTTCGACGGCACCGCCGAGGAACTCCACTTCAGCGGCGCGCTGGCCGCCGTGGAACGCGGGTACACCGTCCTGACCTTCGACGGCCCGGGGCAGCCCGGCCCCCGCCACCACCAGGGCCTGGTCTTCCGCCCGGACTGGGAGAACGTCATCACCCCGGTCGTCGACTTCGCCGAAACGCTCCCCGAGGTCGACAACAGCCGCATCGCGCTCCTCGGGAGCAGCATGGGCGGCGTACTCGCCCCCAGGGCGGCGGCCTTCGAGCACCGCCTCGCCGCCCTGATCGCCGTCGACGGCGTCTACGACCTGGGCCAGGTGTCCACCCGCCACATCCCCGGTGACCGCGACGAGGCCGAACGGCTCCTGCGCGCGGACTCCGCCCCCGAACTCGACGCACGCTTCGAGCAGATCACGGCCCAGGACGCCACCGCGCGGTGGGCGATCAACCACGGCATGTACGTGATGGGCGTCGAAACCCCCCGGGCCTTCAGCGCCTCCTACCTCGACTACACCCTCGCCGGCGGCATCGCCGAGCTGATCCAGTGCCCCACCCTCGTGTGCGACGCCGCCGAGGACGAGTTCTTCAAGGGCCAGCCCGAGCAGCTCTACGAGCACCTGACCTGCCCCAAGACCCTGATGCTGTTCACCGCCGAGGAAGGCGCCGGCGCTCACTGCCACCCCGGAGCCATGCGCCTGGCCCTCGCCCGCATCTACGACTGGCTCGACACCACCCTCGCGACCGTCGCCTGAACGCCCGGCCGGCACCGGCACTCCCGTCTCAATCAGACCCGGTCCTCCCGAACCGCCTCACACCTCAAGGAAGCCCCGATGAACCGCACCGGTATCGAAGCCGCCCTCAACGACCTGCTCTTCAACCACGACATCACCCTGGAGGAGGCCGCCGAACGCCACTTCACCCCCGGGTACCGCCAGCGCACGGACGGCCAGTGGGCCGACCGCGCCGAGTTCCTCGACCACATCAGCCACCTGCGCGGCATCGTCGCCGGCGGCACGGTCGAGGTCCACGACGAGCTGTACGACGGCGACAAGTACGCCGACCGGCACACCTGCCACATCACCAAGAACGACGGCACCACCGTCACCATGGAGGTCTACGTCTTCGCCGATATCGCCCCCGACGGCCGCTTCCACCGCATCGAGGAAACCACCCTGATGCTGAGCGGCTCCGACGCCGACCGCAACATCGGCAGCGCCCGCTGACCCCCCGCCGACAGGCTCGCATGCGAACGAAGACCGGCGACGGCCGACACGTGCCCCGCCAGGCACCGCGGACCGAGCGGGAAGCTCGGGCATGGCGGATCGCTCAGGGTCGCGAACTCGGGGATGGCGTGAAGGCCTTCGAAGACGTCGTCGATGAAGCCGGATACCGGTCGGCGTCGTCCGGCCAGGGAGAGCGTGGCGAGCCGGTGCATGAGGTCCATCTCCATGGTGCTGGGGCTGCGTCTGGCGACTGCGCGGAGCATTGACTGGCGCAGCCGGAGGGTCTGGATCTGCACGTCCAAGGCGTTGGCGCGTGCTTCCGTGACTTCCGGTATGGATGCCTCCCGGTCCAGCACCTTGCGCACGGTCGTCAGATCGAGCCCGAGATCGCGCAGCGTGCGGGCGAGGTTCAGGCGTGCGAGTGCGTCGAGGCCGTAGAGCCGGCAGCCCCGCGCCCACCGCACGCGACCTCCGTGCGGGCCGCTCACCGGGACTCCGTGCCTCAGGGCTCACACCGGCGTACGGCGAGGGCGGCGATGTCGTCGTCAAGGCGTCCTCTGCTGTAGGTGAGGAGGTCTCGGTGAAGAGCCGTGAGCAGTTCGCGGGGCGGTGTCGGGGGCTGTTGACGCATCCAGGCCGCCAGCGGGAAGAACTCGCCGTTGCGGGCACGGGCCTCGGCGATCCCGTCGGTATAGAGGAGCAGCAGGTCGCCGGGGGCGAAGTCGAAGGTGTCGACGTTGTAGTGATCGCCGATCAGCTCCGCGAGGCTGAGCAGCGGCGAGGGGGTGGCGGACTCGAGGACGCGGAGTTTCCTGGGGTTCAGGAGCAGCGGCGGGGGGTGTCCGCAGTTGAGGATGTCGATACGTCTGCCCTCGCGCGGGATCTCGGCGAGAAGGGCGGTGGCGAACCGCTCCATCGGCCCCTCGGGGGGAAAGGCGGCGTTGTAACGGGTGCTGCTGGCGTCCAGTCTGCGTGCGACGTTGACCATGTCGGCCTCGTCGTAGGCCGCCTCCCGGAAGGCGTTGACGATCGCCGCGGCCGCCCCCACTGCCGGCAGGCCCTTGCCCCGCACGTCACCGATGAGCAGCCTGACCCCGTAGGGCGTGTCGACCACCTCGTAGAAGTCCCCACCGATGCGGGCCTCCGCCGCGGCCGCGAGGTACAGCGACTCGATCTCGACATTCCCGACGCGGCGTGGCAGGGGGCTCATCACCACCTGTTGCGCCGCGTCGGCGACGAGCCGTACCTGGATGAGAGTGCGCTCCCGCTGGAGCCGGACATGGCTTCCGTACGCGGCGGCCACGGTGACCGCGATGATCCCCGCAGCCGTCCACCACGTTCCCAGATCGGGGAAGAGGAAGCCGAGGCCGATCATCAGACAGAGGCAGACCGTCCCGAGCAGGACGGTGGGGAGGACCGGCCACATGGCGGCGGCCAGGGCCGGCGCCGCGGGCAGGAGGCGGCTGAAGGCCATTTCCCGCGGAGTGGCGTAGGCCAGGCTGGCGATCACGACGGTCAGAATGACCGGCGACAGCCGCACGAGCCACCCCCGGCCGTAGGGCCGACGGAGCCGCGGCCGTCCAGACTCGATCACACCTCCCAGAATATCCGCGCAATAAGGGCATAGCGCTCTGGCGGACAGAGCCGGCCGCCCACCCCGCCCGCCGGCCTGCCGGCGCGGGAGGTCGACGCCAGGACAGAAAATCGAACACATGACTCAATGGGGGGGTGCGCGCAACCGAGCGTCGACAGGCCGGCACCGGGCTGCGGATGTACCGCATCGGCGTGCCGCTGCGGTACATCCGAGGGCCGCGGCGCCGAGCCGGCCGAGTACGGCATACGGGTGACCGCCGCCCCGTGGCCCTGGCTGGCGGCGCTCGAGGTGCGGCACGGCCCGGCACGGCGACATCGGGAATCGGCAGACCGTCCTCTCACCGGCGGGCTACTGTACGGACACGCCGTGTTGCCCACGGTCACCCGGGGAGGAATCCTGTGCCATCGCCCTGCGACTCCCAGTACGCTCCCGCCGGCGATGTGGGGGCCGCGCTCATGCTGATCGACTCCCGGCTCAGAACCGTGTACGACGGCAAGGCCGAGGCCGACCCGGAACAGCGGCAGCTGATCGGCTCATTCACCGCCTCCCTGGGCCCCGAGGAAGCGAATGACCTGGTGGACGGCGTGTGCACGCTCATCTACATGTTCATGCAGTGGCTGCGGATGGCCTACGAGGACCACGACAGGGACGTCATCGAGTACGTGGTGCCCGGCCTCGTGGCCTCGATGCGCATGATGCCCAAGAGCGTCCGTCCCGAAGTCATCCCCACCATGGCCGGCCTGGTCGTCGCGGCCGGCACCGGCCTGAGCCCCAACCTGTGGCGCAAGCAGTACGGAGACTGGACCGGGGACGAGATGCTCTCCCTGGAAGCCACGGCCTTGCTGCTCGCCGAGCACATCAACCGGCTCACTGACGACCGCGACTTTGCCACCCGCATGGTCACCGAAGCCCTGACCAGCGCCAACCAGGACTGACGTGAGGAGGCAGCAGACGCCGGCCCGGCGAAGGGTGCCGCGCTGCACAGTGCGAGCACATGCCGGCCGCCTTCTGGGCAGCCTCACTGTCGCGCGGCCGACCGGCGCTCCCAGCCGCTGAAGAGCGAGAGCCGGCCCAAGAGCGGAGTCTTCGAAGTCCGCCGGAAAATTTCGCTGTGGGATGTCGAGAACCCGCGCGCGGCTCCGTCCCTGGAGCGAAGACGGCCACAATGGGCCGTACCTCACCGAGGAGAACATGATGGCCAAGTACCTGCTGCTCAAGCACTACCGGGGCGCGCCGGCACCGGTCAACGACGTGCCGATGGACCAGTGGGAGCCGGAGGAGGTTTCGGCCCACATGCAGTACATGCGTGATTTCGCCGCTCGGCTCGAGGGCACCGGCGAGTTCGTCGACGGGCAGGCGCTCTCCCCGGAGGGCACCTTCGTCCGCTACGACGGCGAGGGGCGGCCGCCGGTCACCGACGGCCCGTTCGCGGAGACCAAGGACCTGATCGCCGGCTGGATGGTGATCGACGTCGATACCTACGAGCGCGCGCTCGAGCTGGCCGGCGAGCTGTCCGCCGCTCCGGGTGCGGGTGGAAAGCCGATCCACGAGTGGCTCGAGGTGCGCCCGTTCTACGCCGAGAAGGCCACGGCCACCGAGTGAACGAGTCGCTGCTCCGGGAGCTGGTGCCCGCGGTGATCGGTGTCCTCGTCCGGCGCGGAGCCGATTTCGCGGCGGCCGAGGACGCCGTGCAGGACGCCCTGGCCGAAGCGGTCCGCGTCCGGGAGGCCGACCCCTCCCCAGGCTCCTCGAGCAGGGGATACCCCATGCGGGACCCGAAGGGCTGGCTGGTCACCGTGGCCTGGCGCCGGTTCCTCGACGCTACCCGGGCGGACGCCTCACGCCGTAGGCGTGAGGTCCGCGTCGACGAGGAGCCGGCGCCCGGGCCCGCGACCGCGGTGGACGACACGCTCCAGCTCTACTTCCTGTGCGCCCACCCCTCGCTGACGTCGTCGTCCGCGGTCGCGCTCACACTGCGCGCGGTCGGCGGTCTGACGACGCGCCAGATCGCGCAGGCCTACCTCGTGCCGGAGGCGACCATGGCCCAGCGGATCAGCAGGGCCAAGCGCACCGTCTCCGGCGTCCGGTTCGACCGGCCCGGAGACGTCGCCACCGTGTTGCGCGTCCTCTATCTGGTCTTCAACGAGGGCTACTCCGGCGACGTCGACCTCTCCGCCGAGGCCATCCGGCTCACCCGACAGCTCGCAGCCGCGATCGACCACCCCGAGGCGGCGGGGCTGCTCGCCCTCATGCTGCTCCACCACGCCCGGCGCGCCACCCGCACCGCCCCCGACGGCAGCCTGGTGCCGCTGGCCGAGCAGGACCGCGGCCGGTGGGACACCGAATCGATCGCCGAGGGCGTCCGGATCCTGCAGGCGGCCCTCGCCCGCGACCGGCTGGGCGAGTTCCAGGCCCAGGCCGCCATCGCGGCACTCCATGCCGACGCACCCGCCGCCGAGGAGACCGACTGGGTGCAGATCCTCGAGTGGTACGACGAGCTCGCGCGCCTGACCGACAGCCCGGTCGTCCGCCTCAACCGCGCAGTGGCCGTCGGCGAGGCAGAAGGACCTCGCGCCGGCCTGGCGGCTCTCGCGGCGCTGGACGACTCGCTGCCCCGCCACGCCGCGGTGGCCGCGTACCTCCACGAGCGCGACGGCGACCTGGCGACGGCGGCGAGGCTGTACGCCGAGGCGGCCCGGAAGGCATCCAACCTCGCCGAGCGCGACCACCTGACGCGCCAGGCCGCCCGGATCAACGCCCGTCGGCGTCTGTGACGGGTTGGGTCGGCAGATCGAGACCACTGCACAACGCGTTGCCGACGGTGGGGCTTTGCCACTGACTTTTGACACCCCAGTTCGACGTTCTGCCGCTGTGGTCCGACCGGTGTCGTTGCGGCCCGCATGAGTACGCGGACTCATGACGCCCGTCGTTGCGCGGGAGAGGATCGGGACATGACGATGATCAGGACGACAGGGGTCCGGCGCGGGATGGTCCCGGTGGCGATGCTGGCCGTGCTGGCGGCGGGATGCGGAACAGGGCAGCCGGAGGACACCGCCGCCGCGTACCGGCGTTCGCATCCCACGCCGACGGGAATATCGACGCCCAGTACAGCGGCGGACTTCCCGTGCCCCGGCGAGAGCCCCGCGCCGACACCACCGCCGACCGCGGACACTTCGGGCCCGGCTGCGCCCGGCGACCGCTATGCCGAGAACCACGGCTTCAGGGTCCCCTTCCCGCTGCACGGCCAGCGCCGCTGCGACGGCCTCGCGGCCGTCGGTCGCATCGAGGCCGCGCTCGAACCGCTGCGCAAGAGCGGTGACTTCGCCCCGGAACACACCCGCAACGCGCTCACCGGCCTCGGCTACCCCGCCGGGAAGGTGCGCGCGTACGAGAACGGCCCGACCGGGGTCGGCTTCCTCATCGAGCTCGACGCCTCCCCGCTGTGCGTGGAGGGCACGATGGACCGCGCCTCGACCCGGGCGGACCCCTTCGGCGGCTACCCCGACCACTCCGGTTGCGACACCCCCAGCGGCGGTCACTGACCAGAGCCGTCCCACGGCGGCACCATCTGTCGGGATCGGCCCTGGTCGCCCTCCGCCGACGTCTACGGGGTCTGCGTCGGCGTGAACCGCGTGAGGATCAGCAGGGTGTCGACGAGGTCCTCGGCGGGTGCGCCGGTGGCGAGGCGGCGCAGTTGCTGCCCGAAGACCAGGGCGACGGCCACGCCGGCCAGGCGCTCGGGGTCCGGCACGCCGAGTTGGGTCAGGATCCGGGCGGCCAGCAGGTCGTAGGCGGCGAAGCACTCGGCCGCGGCGGCACGCAGCCGTTCGTCGCGGCCGGCCTGGACGTACAGCTCGAAGGGCGCGATGTGACGGCTGTCGAAGGCGTTGCCGCCCGCGACCTGGGCCACCACCTCGGCCGCCTGCCCGATGTCGAAGCGCTCGTCGGTGCACTCGTCGGCGAGTGTCGTGAAGTGCCGGGTCTCCTCGGCCACGAAGTGCAGCAGGCTTTCGCGCAGCAGCTCGTGCTGGGTGGCGAAGTGGTAGGTGACGGAACCGAGGGAGACTCCTGCCTCCTTGGCGATCCGCCGGTTGGTGACGGCGGCGATGCCGTCCTGCCCGATGATCCGCAGTACGGCGTCGATGATGCTCTGGCGGGTTTCGGAAGCATGGGGCATGCCGGCATTCTGCCCCATCAGCCGAAGCCAGTGCCCGGGCAGGGCTGGGGAGTTGGGGGCGTCCGAAGTGTGGACAGCCGACGAGACAGTCCCTACTGTTCGTTCGAACGAACAATAGAGGGCCGCCGCACGGGAGTGATCGTGGACATATCCGGATCGAAAGTTCTGCTCACCGGGGCCACCGGAGGCATCGGTTCCGCCCTGGCTGCGCGCCTGACCTCGCAGGGGGCCCGCCTCACGGTCAGCGGGCGCAGGAAGGAAGCCCTCGAGGCCGTCGCAGACGCCTGGGGCGCCCGCGCCGCGGTCGCCGATCTGGCCGTCCGGTCCGACGTCGTCCGCCTCGCCGAGACCTGCGCCGAGGCGGACGTCCTCGTTGCGAACGCCGCCCTGCCCGCCAGCGGCGACCTCGGGGACTACACCGAGGAGCAGCTCGACCGCGCACTCGACGTCAACCTGCGCGCGCCCGTCCTGCTGTCCCGGCTGCTCTCGGAGCACATGGTGGCACGCGGGCGCGGCCACATCGTGCTGGTCGGTTCCATGTCCGGCAAGGCGGCCACCAAGGCGACCTCCCTGTACAACGCGACGAAATTCGGGCTGCGCGGATTCGCCCTCGCCCTGCGCCAGGAACTCAAGGGCACAGGGGTCGGCGTGTCCCTGGTACAGCCCGGGTTCGTCCGCGACGCAGGGATGTTCGCAGCCACCGGCGCCACCCCGCCGAAGGGCCTCAGGACCGTCACGCCCGGCCAGGTCGCCGACGGCGTCGTACGGGCCGTCCACCGCGACCGGTGCGAGGTCAACGTGGCACCGCTCGAGCTGCGGCTGCTGAGCGCCGTCGCCGGGCAGTTCCCGGGTTTCGCCGAGCGGGTCCAGGCCCGGATGGACTTCGACGGCTCCGTGCGACAGATCGTCGAGGCCCAGCGCTCACACCGTTAGACGCCGTCGGTCCCGCACACCCTCGCGCCCGCCCTCGCACCCGCACGCCTTCCCTGCCACCTCACGTGAACGGAGAGCACCGCTGTGCCGAGCGAACACCTCCCGAATACCGTGGCCGCCCCCGGCCCGGGTGTCGAGCGCAGGTCCCTGCTCCGATTAGGGGCCCTGCTGGCCGCGGGCGGGGCCTGCGCGCTGGTTCCCGCACCGATCGCGCACGCCGCGACGAGGGGTCAGGGGACCGACACCGTGACCACCACGTACGAGGGCCGCGCCCCGAAAGGCAACGACCAGTGGGCGTACGTCGCCTTCGACGTCCCCGCGGGGGTGCAGCGGATCTCCGTCGACACCTCCCACGACGCCGCCGCCGGCATCCTGGACCTCGGCATCTTCGGCCCGTCCGGCTTCCGCGGCTGGTCGGGCGGCGAGCGGGCCGGCTTCACCCTCTCCGCAGCCGACGCCACCCCCGGCTACCTGCCCGCGCCGGTCGAGCCCGGCAGCTGGTCCGTCATCCTGGGGCCGATGGTCGGCGCCGACGGCGGCATGGCCTGGCAGGTCAACGTCACCCTGCACCACGGAGACCCGCTGCCCCGGGCCCCGTACGACATCCTGCCAACCTCGCTCGCCGGGCGCGGGCCCGGCTGGTACCGGGGCGACCTGCACCTGCACAGCGTGCACTCCGACGGGAAACGCACGGTGGACGAAATAGTCGCTGCCGCCCGCCAGGAGGGGCTGCACTTCATCGCCACGTCCGACCACAACACCAGCTCCACCGGCCTGACATGGCGCGGCAACGTCCCGAAGGACCTGCTGGTCATCAATGCCGAGGAGGTCACCACCCGCCACGGTCACTGGCTGGCCGTCGGCCTGCCCCAGGGCGAATGGGTGGACTGGCGCTACGCCCCTGGGGACCAAGGGGCATTCGAGAGCCACGCCCGGCGCGTACACAGCCTGGGCGGACTCACGATCGCCGCCCATCCGCTCACTCCGGCAGCGGGCTCCTTCTGGGAGTTCGGCCTCGACCGCGTGGACGCGCTGGAGGTGTGGAACGGGCCGTGGACGCTGGACGACGCGGCCAACATCGCCGCCTGGCACGTCATGCTGTGCCTCGGAAAGCGCGTCGCCGCCGTGGGCAACAGCGACGCACACAGCCCCGCGGACGCCGTCGGCCGGCCGCACAACGTGGTGCACGCGACCAGCCTGTCCACGCCCGCCGTGCTGGACGCGCTGCGCCTGGGCAGGTCGTACGCCGTCGAATCCGCTGCCGTGACCGTGGACTTCACCGCCCGCACGGGCGGGGCGGTCGCGGGCCCCGGCGAGGAACTGCCCCTGGCGTTCTTCGACACCGTCGATGTGACCTTGGACGTGACGGGCGCCCCGGACAGCATCGCCACGCTGTACACCGAGTGGGGCATCATGGCCGCCACCTGCATCGACGGCAGCGGCAAGGGGCAGTTGCGCTGGCGCGGCTGGGGCAAGGCCTCCCTGTTCGCCCGGGCCGAGGTGCGCCGGCCCAAGCCCGCCTCCACCACGCTGGACCAACTGGTGGCCATCACCAACCCGGTGTGGTTCTACTCCGCACAACTGCCCCCGTACGACGTCGAGCAGCGCGCGCTCTTCCACACCGAGCGCCACCCCGACGGGTCGTGGAGCAGCATGCGTCCGCTGCCGGGGGCCGACGCCGGCGCCGCGTCCTTCGCGGGGGTCCAGAGCGCCGTGGCCGGGATGGCGGACGGCTCCGTCGTGGTACTGGGCATCGCGCTCGACAACGGCCTGTGGCTGACCACCGTACGGGGTTCGGCCACGCTCCAGCCCTGGCAGCGCGTCGCGGGACCGGAGGGCGCGGCCGGGTTCACCGTCCGGGAGGCGGACATCGCCGCGTTCCCCGACGGGACCTGCCAGATCGTGGTGACGGCCTTGGACGGCACCACCTTCCACCAGCAGAGGCGCGCCGACGGCACCCTGCCCGGGTTCCGGGCCGTACCCGGGTTCACCGCGAAGAGCCGCTGGGGTGCGACGAAGGTGTCGATCACCGCCATGCCCGACGGGTCCGCCCAGCTGCTCGGTTACGGCACCGACGGCGCCATGTACCACTGTGTTCGCGGGCGTGACGGTACGTGGACGGCCTGGGGCCGCCTGGCCGGCTACAACGGGGCCCCGACGTTCTCGGGTCCCGCCCTGGCGATCACCGGTATGCCCGACGGATCCTCCCAGGTCCTCGCGATCGGGCTCGACGGGATCGTGTACCACCAGCTGCGGCGGGCCGACGGCTCCTGGACCGGATTCCGGCCCCCGCAGGGCGTCGGCACCCCCACCATGGGGGCCAGCGCCATCGGAATTGCGGGGACGCCGGACGGCTCCGCCCAGGTCGTGGCGGTCGGGCTCGACGGACGGATCTGGCACAACGTGAGGAGGCCGGACGGCTCCTGGACGCCCTTCGCGCAGATACCCGGTCCGAACGGGAGGGACCCCTTCCCCGCAGGGCAGGTGCGCATCACCTCCCTGCGTGACGGTACGACGCACGTGACGGCCGTCAGCGCCGCCTAGTCGGTGCGGTGGCTCCGGAGCGGTGGCACCCGGGCGGGCAGCCGCCGTGAGCCCGGTCCGGTCGATCTTCGGGGGCCGACACCCTTGTCCCTGGAGCCCTGCGCGCTGCCGTCCCCCTACGATGTTCGGCATGCCTGCGGTATCGGCTTCTGCGGGCGGGCACCGGTTCGCCGCGCGGCTGGGGCCGGCCGCCCGCCTGGTCGTGTGCGCCGCCGTCCCCTGGGGCCTGTGCGTCTGGCTCGGCACCAGCTCCGCCCCGGTGCCCGCCGCCCTTCCGGCCGTCCTGATCCTGCGCGAGGACGTGTTCGCCGCGCCCCGGCTGGCCCTGGAGCGGATGGCGGGAGTCATGGCGGGCGTGCTCGTCGGCGTGGCCGTCCTGCACTGGCTGCCCGTCTCCTCCGCCTCGTTCCTGCTCATGCTGCTCTGCGGTTGCGCGGGCATGTACCTGTTGGGCGGCCGCGGCGCCCCCAACCAGCAGGTCCTGGTCTCCGCGCTGATGATCTTCGCCACCCCGGTCCCTGGATACCCGTTGGCCAGGCTGGAGGAGAGCGCGATCGGCATCGCGGTCGTGGCCTTGCTCGGTCCCCTGCTGTGGCCGCCCGACCCCTACCGCGCGGCACGGGCCGACCTGGACGCGTACCGGACCGACCTGTGCGCCCTCCTCGACGGCATCGCCGCCCGGGCCGCTCTGGGGCAGTCCGCCCCCGCCCAGCCCGGCGCGGTCGTGTTCTGGCAGCGTCCGCACGCGCTGGCCGCCTCACTTGACGGAACCCTCGCGCGCCTGCGGCTCGTGCCGCTGAGGCGGACCGACGCCGCGCGCCTGGCCGGCCTCCGGCCCCGGCTGCACCTGGCCGATCGCACCGCGCTCACCCTCCAGTTCTTCACCGGCGAACTGGCGGACCGGGCCCGCGAGGCCGCCGAACCGGACGCGGCCGTGCGCGACCTGGCCCCCCTCGTCCGGGCCACGTCCCGCGCCCTCGACGAGGCGCTGCGCGGAGCGGACTGCTCCGCCGCGCTGCGCCGGGCCCGCGCCCTGGACACGGCGCACCGGGCCGCCCACCCCACCCGCCACGACGCGGTCCTGCGCGCCGGGCTCCACCTCACCCATGAGGCACTCGGCGACCATGCGGGGTAGGCGCCGTAAGGGTGGACATCGTCAGAGGCCGACACGTTCCACGGATCTTGGTCCTGGCGGCTGGCCTCGACGAGCCGTCGGCGGGACCGGGCTCAGCGGCTCGGCGTACCTGCTCCCGCGCGACGCCGCTTCGACGGCACTCCCTAGCGCAGGCGGGTGACCCGGGCGCCGAAGGAGGGCTCGGCCAGCGCGGTCGCGACCGCCACGGGAACGCTCTTCGCGCCCTCCCCGTCGCCGGCCGTCAGGACGCCGACCTCGGTTCCAGCCTTCGCGGTGTGCGGGGTCCCGGAGGCACCCGGCCGCAGGGTGAGCTTCAGCTGCTGGCCCGGTACGCCGATCACGTTCAGGTCCTTCGTGGCCACCAGCGGGGTACGGCCGCCGAGGCCGTCGTCCACGTGGCCGACCGTCTGGCCCTTGCGGACCAACGGAGCCACGTCGAGCGCCTGCCGCACCGCCTCGATGATCTTCTTGCTGTTGGCCTGCACGAGTTTCAGGCTGTTCTCCCCGTTGAGGTCCGGGCCGTCCGCGTGCTGGTCCATGAGCGTGCCGAGGATCAGCGGAGTCTCGTCACCGAATGACTTGTACGCCGCCCACACCAGTGTGCCGCCCGCGGGGGTGCTGGACCCGGTCTTGATGCCGCGGATGCTGAGGCCGTTGGCCAGGAGCAGCTCGTTGTTGTTCAAGAGCGGCGTGGACAGCCCCTTGATCTCGGCGCTCGGCAGCGCCACCACCGCGCGGAACGCCTCCTCCTTCATCACGGCCTCGGCCAGCTTCAGCTGGTCGGTGGCCGTGCTGACGGTTCCGGCGTCCAGGCCGCTGGGATCCGTGTACGTGGTGTTCGTCATGCCGAGTTCCCTGGCGGCGGCGTTCATCTTCGCGACGAAGGCGGCCTCGGAGTCGGTACCGCTGTCCCAGCGCGCCAGCAGCCGGGCCACGTTGTTGGCCGACGGGATCATGACCATCTTCAGCATGTCCTGCTGGCTGAACTTCGTACCGGCGACGAGGCCCTCGACCCGGGACTCGTGCCCCGAGGTGCCGTCCGCCACGGCCTTCGCGTCGACCTCGATCTGAGGGCCGGCCTCGCCCTTGCGCAGCGGGTGGCCCTTGAGGATCACGTAGGCCGTCATCACCTTGGCGACGCTCGCCGTGGGGACGGGCTTCTGCTCGCCGAAGGTGCCGATGTCGCCGGAACCGGGCACGCGTACCGCGCCTTGGCCCTTGGCGGGCCACGGTACGGAGAACTGCCCGTCGAGGTTGTGCGCCTGCTCGGCCGCGACGAGCTGCGGGGCGGGCAGCGGTCGCAGCAGCTGCGCACCGGTTGCCGCGCCGGCCAGGAGCAGCAGGATCGGGGTCCAGATCTTCACGCGCCGGACCGCGGTCCGGCGCGGGGTCTCCGGCGGGGGAGCCGTGTTGGTGAGTTCGGCCAGCAGATCCAGCGGGGGCTGCGGGGGCAGCGGGACCTCGCGGGTGGGCTCGACGACCTCCGCGGTAGCCATGGCCGGGGCGGGGGCCGGGGTCCGGACCGGGGCCGGGGTCCGGGCGGGGGCCGGGGTCCGGGCGGGGGCCGGGGTCCGGGCGGGGGCCGGGGTCCGGGCGGGGGCCGGGGTCCGGGCGGGGGCCGGGGTCCGGTTCTGCGGTACGGCTTCCGGCCAAGGGGCCTTCTCCGCCGGGGCGTCCAGGTCCTTCAGGGCCACGAACTGACTCGTCCGCTCCGCATCGGGCTCGCCGTCCCGAGCCCAGGACGGCACGCGTCGGGGCCCCTGGCCCGCGTCGTCCGCCGCACCGGCCTCTGCGGGCTCCTTGGCCTCGACCGCCTCGGCTGCCTCGACATCCTCGTCAGGCGCGTCCTCGCCCTGGCCATCACCACCGCCGCCATCGCCCTCGTCGTCGGCCTCCGCCTCAGGCTCGGGTACGGCCCCGCCGACGGCCTCCGCCTCGGGCTCAGGAACGACCCCGTCACCGGGCTCCGTATCGGGCTCAGGAACGACCCCGCCGGAAACCTCCGCCTCAGGCTCAGGCGCAGCCCCGGCTACAGCCTCCGCCCCAGGCTCACGCACGACCCCGTCACCGGGCTCCGCCTCAGGCTCGGGTACGACCCCGTCACCGGCCTCCACCCCAGGCTCAGGAGCAGCCCCGTCACCGGCCTCCACCCCAGGCTCAGGTACGACCCCGCCGGAAACCTCCGCCTCACGCTCAGGCACAGCCCCGCCGACAGCCTCCGCCCCAGGCTCAGGAACGACCCCGCCGGAAACCTCCGCCTCACGCTCAGGCGCAGCCCCGCCGACAGCCTCCGCCCCAGGCTCAGGCACGACCCCATCACCGGCCCCCGCCCCAAGCTCAGGAACGACCCCGCCGGAAACCTCCGCCGCGGGCTCGGGTACGACCCCGCCGGAAGCCTCAGGCTCAGGCGCAGCCCCGGCGACGGTCTCCGCGTCGGGCTCCGCCTCCGCTTCGGGCTGTACTTCGACCTCGGGGGCGGTCTCGCCAACCTCCGGCTCGGCCTCGGACCCGCCTTCGGCCTCCGCCTCGGATGCGTGCTCGGCCTCAGCTTCCGCCTCGGGCTCCGCGTCAGCCTCCGGCTCGGCTTCGGCCTTCGCCGCGGCTTCGGCCTTCGCCGCGGGTTCGCCCGGCGCCTCCTCCTCGAGCCCGCTCTCCGCGGCGCCGTCAGCCTTGGCCTCGCCTTCCTCCTCGGAATCGGCGTCGTGCTTCTGCGGCGCTTCGGCTTCGGCTTCGGCAGGAGTTTCGGCCTCTGTGCGCTCCGGGGTGTCCGAGCTGCCGGTACCGGGGGGCGTGTCCTGCCTACGGGGATCCGTTCCCGGGACCTCGGCCCCTTCCGCCTCCGGAGTCTCCGGGGTGCCCGGGGTGTCCGGGGAACCGCCCGCCACCGCTACCGCCTTCATTCCTGCCCCACCTTGCCACTCACCACCGGCCACCGCTGACCCACCGCTCTCGCGGTCGGTCAGCGATGGCCGGTTCTTGCCGATACCGTCGGGCGAGGCCCCGCAGGAGCCTCACCGACCGGCTAGATGTACGCCGCGCTGCGTCCGTTCCCGGAACCGGATCCTGTGACCGTCCGGTCATACTCCGGCCCCGGAGAGCAGCCGGTCGACCACCGGCATCGGCATCCCGTACAGCCGCATCACCACGGCCAGGTGGAGCGCCACGCAGATCACGGCGTCCCGCGGCACCCCAGGCCGCCCGCCGGGGCCGGGCCGGAGCCGCGCTTCCCGACGCTGCTCGTACAAAGCCCGAATCCGGGGTGGGGCACGGACAACCGGCCCCCACACGAACAGCGGAAGGGCGAAGACACGCGCCCTACCGCGCTGGTGACTTCGCGCCAAATGGCGCTCTCCCAGGGGCGATTGCCCTCGCGGAACCCGGGCTCGCTGCGCGCCGCCGTCACAGCAACCAGGGACGACAACTGGCCCTGGCCATCGCCGTAGACTTCGCTCCTTCGCGCGGTCCGCGCACCGGCACCTGAAATCCCGTGCCTCCGCGAGCGGAGCCATGTGGTCGATGTCCGGCCGGGAGACGTCGGTGACGGTGGCTCCGCCATACCCCCACTCGGCGTGCAGTTCGCAGGACCTGCGGCCGCGCGTTCAGTGGCCCCGCGTGCGCGGCGGTAGCGGGCAGGGACAGGGACAGGGCGAGAGGCAGCGGCCGGCCGCATCGTGATCACCCTGATGCAGGTTGCATTCGCCCCCACACCGTCAGCAACAGGCCCCCGACCCCGGGTTCACCCGCCAGGGGCGCCCGATTCACCGGCCAATCGCCACTGCACACCACCACCGGCACCACCGGGCAGCGGCAGCCCGCCGGTATGACCATCGACACGGTACGTCGTGAAGTAGGTGGCCGAAGTCGCTGCCGACTCGGATGTGAGCGTCACCAGGATGTTCGTGCACATGCGGCGCGAGAGCCGGTCAGCGGGCCGATAACCGGAGTAGGCCCGCAGCGCGTCACGGCCCCGGACCGTACGGTCCACTCCGCCCCGGACCAACCGCCCGCGCCGCGCTGATCTCGGCCACCTGGTCGGGGCGGACGGGCACGACGTCCGGGGCGTCACGGATGCCCCAGGCCGGGAGAGAGGCGTTCAGCGCGGGATCACCCAGCTCGGCGCCCATGTCCCGGCGGCGTCGTGGCCGGGCGCCGTGGTGGCGAGGTGGGCGCGGAGGTTGGCCAGTGCCGGGTGGGGGTTGTCGCGGTGCCAAAGGAGCGAGTGCGGGTACACGGGTGTCGGGTCGGTCACCGGGATGCGGCGAAGGCCGTGGCCGGCGGGCCAGACGAGGCGGGTGTGTTCGCCCATGAAGGTGGCCAGGGCCGGGGTGTCGGCGACGGTGTCGAGGAGCGCGTCGGAGCCGAAGTTGGGGCCGGTCGCCTCGATGGTGAGGCCGAACTCGGCGACGAGGGCGTCGTAGTAGGCGGCCCACTCGGTACCGGGGACGATGCCGGGCATCCAGATCCGGTGCCCGGCGAGCTGAGCGAGGGGCACCGACCGGGCGCCCGCCAGCGCGTGGGCGGGGCCGGTGAGGAGCTGGAGCGGCTCGTCGAGGACCCGGACGGACTCGATGTCTTCGGGAAGGGGCCGGCCGGGGGCGGCGACGGCGCGGAAGGACGCGTCGATCTCACCGGACCGGATGGCGGCGACGGCCGTCTGGATGTCGAACAGCATGAGCACGTCGAGGTCGATCTCGGGGTGCGCGTGGTGGAAGCCGCGCATCAGGCCCGACGGCGCGACGCGCGAGGCGATCACGTCGACGCGCAGTGGACGGTGGCCGGTGCGCACGGACGCGGTCGCGCGCTCGGCGACGCGAAGCAGTTCGCGTGCGTGGGGCAGGAATGCCTGCCCGTCGATGGTGAGCTCGGCGCCGCGCGGGGTGCGGGTGAACAGCCGCACCCCGAGGTTGCGCTCCAGCGTGGCGATGCGTTTGGAGACGGCCTGCTGCGTGACCGCCAGCTCGGCGGCTGCTTCTTGGAACTGCCCCGCGTCGGCGGCGGCGACGAAGGTCCGGACGGTGTCGAGGTCCATGCCGACACCCTACGGCCACAACCATTGGTTGTGGCAGGCGATCCTGGGGTTGTTTGATCCTTGGTCGTGGTGCTCGCTTTGATGCTTCGGATCGCGGATCGGTTGTGCGGGTGGGAGGCATCGGGCATGAGGAGCGGACAGCGGCTGGGGCGGCGGTTCGGGTGGCTCTGGGGTGCGTACGGGACCAGCGCGCTCGGCACGTGGCTCGCGTTCGGCGCGTTCCCGTTGATTGCCGTCCAGGTGCTGCACGCCGGACCGGCCGAGGTCGCCGCGCTCTCCTCCGCAGGAGCCGCGGTGGGCGCGGCCGTGGCGGTGCCGCTCGGCCCATGGGTGGAGTTCCGCCGCAAGCGGCCGGTGCTGATCTCCATGGACTTGGGGCGGTTCGCGGCGCTGCTGACGATCCCCACCGCGTTCGCGTTCGGTGTGCTCACCTTCGTCCAGCTTCTGCTGGTGTCGGTCGTCGTCGCGGCGGCCGACATCACCTTCCGCGCCGCCTCCGGCGCGTACCTGAAAACGCTGCTGCCGGCCGAGGACCTGCTCGTCGCCAACGCCCGATTCGAGTCCACGGCCTGGACGACCACGATCATCGGACCGCCGCTGGGCGGCGTGGCGATCGGGCTCCTCGGCCCGGTGGCGACAGTGGTGGCAGACGCGGTCAGCTACCTGCTCTCGGCCCTGGCCATCCGCGCGACGGGCGGGCACGAACCGCAGACCGAGCGCCGGGAGGCCCCGCGCATGCGGGCCCGGGACCTGCTCGACGGCTGGCGGTACATCCTCGCCGACGCGACACTGCGTCCGCTGTTCTTCAACACCGCCTTGTTCAACGGCCTGGTGATGGCCGCCCAACCGCTACTGGCCGTCCTGATGCTCGGCCGGCTCGGTTTCGCGCCCTGGCAGTACGGCCTCGCCTTCGCCGCACCCTCGATCGGCGGGCTGCTCGGTTCACAGCTGGCCCGACCGCTCGTCACCCGGTTCGGGCAGCACCGGGTCCTGGCCATGGCAGGGAGCCTGCGCGCGCTCTGGCCCATCGGCCTCGCCTTCCCGGGAGCGGGCACCGGGGGGCTGCTGCTGGTGATGGGAGTCGAACTCGGGCTCATCTTCTGTTGCGGGGTCTTCAACCCCGTCTACGCCACCTACCGCCTCGAGCGCACCGCGACCGACCGGGCCACCCGCACACTGTCCGCCTGGGCGGTGACGACCAAGGCCACGACCGCGCTCCTGACGGCCGTCTGGGGCGTGCTTGGAGCCCTGCTCGGCCCGCGTACGGCCATCGGCCTGGCCGGCGTGCTCCTCCTGGCCACCCCGCTGCTGCTCCCCCACCGCGCGACGGCGCTTCCCTCCGGGCCGGAGCCGGCACCGGGCCCCACCTGACGGGCCACCGGGCACCACGAGCGAGAGGCCGGGCCCGGCGCTCAGGCGGCCCTCTCACGTCCTGCCCAACGGATTCCCGCGCACTCGTCACCCGGCTTCTATCGTGGGAATCACAGACGGCATCGAGCGCTGAGGCAGGCCGACTATGGCGGAGGCGGAAATCGACTACGCGGCGGTGTTCCAGGCACTGCCCGGCATGGTCGCGATCCTGACTCCCGAACTGGTGTACGCGGACGTGAACGAGGAGTTCCTGCGGATGTCGGGCCGGACGCGCGAGCAGCTGGCGGGCCGGTACCTGTTCGACGTCTTCCCCGACAATCCCGGCGACCCCACCGCCACCGGCGCGCGCAACCTGCAGGCGTCACTCCAGCGGGTGCTCGCCACCGGCGAGCGGGACACGATGGCGCTGCAGCGCTATGACGTGGAGTCCGTGGAACGGCCGGGTGAGTGGGAGGAACGGTACTGGAGCCCGGTCAACGCACCGGTGCTCGGACCTGACGGCCGGGTGACGGTGCTGGTGCACCGCGTCGAGGAGGTCACCGAGCTCATCAAGGCCCGCGGCGCGCGAGGCAGCCGCACCCGGGTGCTGGAGGCCGAGCTGTACACCCGGGCCAGGGAACTGCAGGATCTCAACGAGCGGCTCCGCGAGGCCCACGCCCGCGAGCGAGAGGTCGCCCTCGCCCTGCAGGACGCGATGCTGCCCGCCCCCGGCCCCTTCGGCCACCACCGTGCCGCCGTGCGCTACCAGCCCGCAATGGGGACGCTCAACGTCTGCGGCGACTGGTACGACCTCGTCGACCTGCCGGGCGACCGCATCGGCGTCGCCGTCGGCGACGTCGTGGGCCACGGCCTCCACGCAGCCTGCGTCATGGGCCTGCTCCGCAGCGCCCTCAGCGCCGCCTCCCGCGTCGCCGACGGCCCCGCCCAGGCCCTGGAAGTCCTCGGTCTGTACGCACGCTCCGTCGAAGGCGCCGAGAACACCACGGTCGTCGAGACCTGCATCGACTGGGGCACCCACACCATCACCTACAGCAGCGCAGGCCATCCCCCGCCCGCCCTGCTCCGCACCGACGGCACCGTCGAGTTCCTCGACCAGGCCACCGATCCCCCGCTCGGCGCCCGCCCCGACCACGTCGCCCGCCCCCAGGCCACCACCCCGTTCGCCGAAGGCGACACCCTCGTCCTCTACAGCGACGGCCTGATCGAACGCCGCCACGAGGACATCGACACCGGTCTCGCCCGCCTCGCCGACGCCCTCACCCGGCACCGCGGGGCCGACCCCGAGCCGCTCGCCGACGCGCTTCTCCTCGACCTGCTCCCCGCCGTGGGCGCCACCGACGACACCGCCCTCGTCATCGTCCGGCTCTGACGAACCCCGGCAGCACTCCGACCCGGTGTCGGGGATCGGGATGTCCGTGACGAAGTGGCCGGCCGGCGCCTCGGCGACAAGACCGTCAGCGTCTTTCCAGTTCCGGTTGGATTGCAACTCCAGGTTGCGTTAATGGCGGAACATGCGACAGGATCAGGCTATCGCAACTTGCAGTTGCGATACAGCAGTGCTCTTTCGGCGCTGCAGACACTCCTGACCCACGGATCGAGGCCCCATGCCCCATGACGACACAGCCGCGCGCAGCGTCGAATACCGTCCTCGCTCGGCCGACGATCGTTCGGAGAGCGTGCCGCAGACGCTTCCGCGCAAGAGCTGGACGCCGGAGTCCGTCCCTGACCAGTCGGGGCGGCTGGTCGTCGTCAGCGGCGCCAACAGCGGCATCGGGTACGTCACCGCCCGCGAACTCGCCCGCCGCGGCGCCCATGTCGTCCTGGCCTGCCGCAGCCACGAGCGCGGGCGGGAGGCAGTGGAGCGGCTGCGCAGTGAAGTACCCGGTGCCCACGCCGAACTGCGCATGCTTGATCTCGCCGACTTGGAATCCGTCCGCAGGTTTGCCGAGGGCTGGAGTCACGACCGGCTCGATCTCCTGGTGAACAACGCCGGCGTGGCCATGGTGCCGTTCTCCCGGACGGCCGACGGCTTCGAGTCCCAGTTCGGCACCAATCACCTCGGTACGTTCGCGCTCACCGGCCTCCTCATGCCGCACCTGCTGGCAGCCGCCGACCCTCGCGTGGTCACGGTCAGCAGCGAGGGCCAGCGATTCGCCCGGTTCGACATGACCAACCTCAATGCCGAGCACCGCTACCGAGCGCTGTTCACCTACCTGCAGTCCAAGCGGGCCAATCTCTACTTCGCCACGGAACTGCAGCGAAGGGCCGATGTCGCCGGGCTGAAGCTGCGCAGCATGGCGGTCGCCCCCGGACTCACACGCTCCAACGTGCTGACCGGCGGCGCCAACAGCACGCGCGGCCGCGCGTACGGGATCTTCACTGGCCTGCTCTTGCGCACCGCATTCCGCCCCACACCGGAAGGCGCCAAGACCTCTCTGTACGCCTCGACGGTCCCCGACCTCCCCGGAGGCAGCTACGTCGTGCCCGACGGACCCTTCCAGCTCAGGGGCGAGCCCGTCCTCCGCAGCCGAGAACGCGCCATCCAGGACTCCGCCACGGCCCACGAGTTGTGGGCGCTCTCGGAAGAGCTCACCGCAGTGCACTACTCGTTCCCCACGAACCGGCCTACGGGTTTCCGGCCTTCTCGAGGCAGCGGCCGGGGCAGGCCGGCGGGGCTGTGACGAACGCGGAGCGGTCGCGTCGGGGTGGCGGCACGCTCATCCCTCAGAGCGCTGAGATCTCGCTCAGCAGGTCGTCCAGGCCCAGCGAGCCCTGGGACAGCGCGGCCATGTGCCAGGCCTTGAGGTCGAAGTCCGCTCCGTGCCGGGCTCGGGCCGCCTCCCGGCCCATGAGCCAAACCCGCTCGCCGAGCTTGTAGCCGACGGCCTGGCCCGCCATGCCCAGGTATCGCGTGACCTCGCTCTCGACGTAGTCGGCCGGGCGGCTGGTGTGACGGGCGAGGAACTCCTGAGCCAGCCCCGGCGTCCAGCGCTCGCCCGGGTGGAAGGGGGAGTCCTTCGGGATCTCCAGCTCCAGGTGCATCCCGATGTCGATGATGACGCGGATGGCCCGCATCATCTGCGCGTCCAGGTATCCCAGCCGCCGCTCGGCGTTGGACAGGAAGCCCAGCTCGTCCATCAGTCGCTCGGCGTACAGGGCCCAGCCCTCGACGTTGGCGTTGACGAAGCCCACGGTCGTCTGGTAGCGGGAGAGGCCGTCGGCGACGTGCGCCCACTGGGCCAGCTGGAGATGATGACCGGGTACGCCCTCGTGGTACCAGGTGGTGACCAGGTCGTACACCGGGAAGCGGGTCTCTCCCATCGTCGGCAGCCAGGTGCGTCCGGGCCGGGAGAAGTCCAGCGACGGCTCGGTGTAGTAGGGGGCGGCGGCACTGCCTCGCGGGGCTATGCGCGACTCCACCCGGCGTACCCGCTCGGCCAGTTCGAAGTGGGTGCCGTCCAGCGTGTCGATGGTTTCGTCCATCAGTGACTGGAGCCACTGCCGGGTCTCCTCGACCCCTTCGACGGCCTCGCCGTGCCGGTCGCACCAAGCCAGCGCCTCCCAGGGGGTAGCGGCGCCCGGCAGGACCCGTTCGGCCTCGGTGCGCATCTCGGCGAGCAGCCGGTGGAACTCGGCCCAGCCGTACGCATAGGCCTCGTCCAGGTCGAGATGGGCGCCGTTGTGGTGACGGGCGAGACGGACGTAGCGCTCCCGGCCGACGACGTCGGGTGCGCCCTCGACGGCCGGGGCGTAGGTGTCACGCAGCCAGTCGCGCAGTTCCGCCAGGCCGCCGGTGGCCGCTGTGGCGGCCTTGGCGAGCTCGCCCCGCAGCCGCTCGGGACCGGGGTCGGTGAACTCCGCGAACCAGCTCCGGTCCGTACCGATCCACTCGGTCAACTGGCCGATGACGGCCGAGACCTGCCGCGGCCCTGCGGGCAGTCCGCGCGCGAGTCCGGCGTGCAGAGAGGCGCGGTATCCCGCCATGGCGTCCGGCACGGCGCGTAGCCGTCGCGCGATCGCCGCCCAGTCCTCGTCCGTGTCCGTGGGGGTGAGCGTGAGGACGTCGCGGACCTGGTGCAGGGGTGAGTCGAGGTTGCTGACCTTACGCAGGCCCTCGTCTGCTTCGTGCACCTCGAGTTCGGCGGTGAGCCGCTCACGCAGCAGCCGGGCGCAGCGGCGCTCGGCGATGTCGTCCGCGCCGGGAGCGGTCTCTGCGGCAGCGAGCTGCCGCAGGGTCGTACGGGCCAGCTGGTCCACCGCTTCTTGGCCCTCCGGGGAGAAGTCGGGGAGCCGGCCGGAACTCTTGGCGACGCCGAGGAAGGTGCCGGCGATCGGGTCGAGTTCGACGAGGGCGTCGACATGGGCGTCGGCCACCTGACGGGGCAGCCGACCGCCGCTGGGATCATTGGTGTTGGGCATGCGAGCTGTCCTTGTGTCGATGTGAATGCGACCCACTTCGGATCAGATCCATTCCAGGCTCCGGGCAATGCGCAGCGCATCGATACGGTTGCGTGCACCTATGTTCACCACGATGGATGAAATGTAGTTGCGCACCGTCCCTTCGGACAGGGACAGCCGTGTGGCGATCTCCTCCACCGTGTCACCGCCGTCGAGATGCTCGAGCACGGACAACTGCCGGGGGGTCAGTGGGCAGTCTCCGTTGGCCACGGCTGCGACCGCGAGCTCGGCGTCGAAAGCCCGCTCGCCGTCGTGCACCAGATGGATGGCCTCGAAAAGGCGCTGCGGCGGGACACTGCGCCGCACCATTCCGCCGATTTCTCCGGCGAATGCCCTGCGGACGGCCGATCGGACACACGCGGTGGCAACCAACAGCGTCCGGACGTTCGGAAGGATGGCGATCTTCTCGGCAATGTCGACGGTTTCCTCGTCCCTGCCTTCGAAACTGATGATCACGACATCGGGTCGATTCATCTCAGCGAACTCAAGTGCGGCATACCTGTTGTCCACCGATCCCACGACCCTGATCTCCGGCTGCTGTTCCAGCAGGGCCGTGAGCGCAAATCGAGACAGGGCAAGATCATCGTAAACCATCACATCGACACTCATTCGAATCCCCCGATCAATTGAGACGATGCAGCGACAGCGTGGGCGTACCGAACACCCTTGCACGCGACGCGTTTCCGACGTCGAACCATCCGCTGCCTCTGTCAGGTCGTGCTCGCGGATTCGCGTCCTCCCGTACGCGTACCACCAGCGCGGGAGCCGCACCTCGGCCCCGCGGCCCTGAGGTGACGGCACGGTGTGCGGTCACTGCTCCGGGACGGGTCCGCCAGAACCTCGGAGGGGGTGACCGGGTCCTTGCTCGTGGAGCCATCCGGAGACGGTCCCCTGCGCGGGGTCGGTGTCGGGGGCACCGGCGTGGGCGCCGGGATACTGGTTGATCACCGGCCGCCGCACCCGGACACCGGTGAGCGGCGCGCCCCGGTCACCGCAGCGGCGTCAAAGGGAGTGCGAGGAGGTCCACACCGTGCGGTGGCCCCGTGAGTTCGCCGGCCTTCTTCCAGCCCCACCGCCCGTACATCTCGCGCGCCGACGCCCTGCTCGAGGCGGCGAGTACGGCGAACGGCTCGGTGCGGTCGGACAGCAGCAGCTCCAGCAGCTCGCGCCCGTGCCCGCGGCCGCGCAACTCACTGACGACTGCGAGCTCGTAGACATAGAACAGCGGCCGGCGCAGCCACCGCGGCGCGGGCGCGGCGGCACGCGGATGCCACCATCCCTCCTCCCGGTGCACTCCGTAGGCGAAACCGCTGAGCAGACCGCCGTCGAGGACGGTGGTCACGGAGAAGCCGGGCAGCGCCGCGTGGCCGGCCAGCTGTCGGGCGAAGCCGTCTGCTGCCGCCGCATCCTCGTGGTAGGGCGCCTCGCGGTAGACCCGGTGGTAGACGTCGCGGAACTCTTCCGGGCGGCGGACCTCGGCACCGCGCTCAGCCATGGACGGTCTCCCGCTGGACGTGTGCGGGCAGCACACGGTGGAGTCGCTGCAGCACCACGACCGCCGCGAGGCAACAGAGGCAGAGCGCGAACCACGGCAGGCCCGCCCCCCGCGCCAGCAGCCAGGTGAACACCGTCGGCGCCATCACCCGGGCCAGGCTCCACATCAGCTCCTCCAGCCCCAGGTACCGGCCGCGAAGATGCCCTGCGGCGATCGCCACGGTCAGCGCACTGCTGGTCGGGGCCTGGAGCAGTTCGGCGACCGTGAAGACGACCATGCCCAGGACGAGCCCGCCGAAGGCCAGTCCGATGTGGTCGCCGGGCACCGCCGCGAACAGCGCGAAGGACACCAGCCACAGGACTGAGGCCACCTGCAGCACCCTGGTCCGTCGGTACCGCTCGACCGACCTGGCCACCGCGGTCTGTGCCAGCATCACCATGACGGTGTTGATCGCGAACAGCATCCCCGGCTGCCACGCCGGCAACCCGCGTGCCTCGATCACGTAGGCGCTCAGCAGCATGGTCAGCGCGAGGTCGCACAGCGCGAACACGCAGACGGTGGCCAGGACGCCGAGAAAGGCCCGGTCGGCGAGTACCTCCCGGTACCCGCCGCGCCGCTGCTCCGGAGCGTCCCCGGCCGGGACCGGGCCGCCGGCGCCGCCGTAAGGCAGCACGGCGGTCCGGCGCCAGGTCGCGACCAGCCCGGCCGCGATGAGGAACGACACGGCGTTCAGCGCGACCACGGCGGTGTAGCCCGAGGTACCGCCCCAGCCGACGAGCGTGCTGCCCACCAGCCCGCCGGCGCCGATCCCGACGTTGCGCAGGGACCGGTCCATCGCGTACCAGCGCGCCCTGTGTCCGTCGTCGGCCACCTGAGCCACCAGCGCGGAGACCGCGGGCCGGAACAGGCTGTCGCCCCACAGGGTGACCGTGACCAGCACGACGAGCTGCCAGGGAGTGTCGGTGAACACGTAGGCGGTGAAGGTCAGTACACGGATCAGGTTGCTCGCGATCAGCACGCGCCGCGGCCCGATCCGGTCGATCAGCGGGCCCCCCAGCGGTCCCGCGGGCAGCGAGAGCAGCGCGCCGACGGACAGCATCACGCCGACCGTGGTCAGTGGGATGCCCTTGGCGGCGTGGAAGTACACGACGGCGAAGGGGAGGAAGAGCCCGGTGCCCAGGGCATCGACGACCTGCGCGACGATCAGAGGCTTGCGGCCTTTGGTGTTCGGCAGGCCGAGTGTGTCGATGACAGCCATCGGTATCCCTCACGCATGGGGTAGTGGGAAGACGTTGAATTCCTCCTCGGCCAACGGTTGCGACCGCCAGCCGAGCCGGACGCCCGCGCGGCCGATCCTGCCGTCGCCCCACATGGGCATGCCGGCGGGGAAGTTCGACACGAGGCCGGGCACGATCGTGTGGGCGGCACTGAACCCGGCCGCTTCGGCGTCACAGGTCGTCAGGTCGACGCTGATCACCTCGAAGCCACGGGCCTCGACCCGTTCGCGGTACGCCTCGAGGCTCCGCTGTGCGAGCGCCGGCAGTCCGTCCCAGGAGCGGGTGGGCAGGTCCCGGACCCAGGGTGCGACCCGCTCCCCCGCCCGCGGATCCAGGTGGACCTGCTGCTGGCACAGCAGGTCCCGGACGTCGCTGAAGTCCGGCCGGTAGGAGTCGAGGTAGCGCCGGTCGGCGCGGTACGGCTTGAGGTTGTCCAGGTGCGGCAGCTCCGCCCGGCCGTCCGCCAGCGTCTTGTCGTCGTCGAGGAAGCGGCAGGTGTGGTGCAGGGTGAACCCCTCGGCCAACGCCTTCTCCGCCGCCTCCTGCGGATCGGGCCGGGTGGCGAAGCCGATGCCCAGCCACCCGGCGGCCCGGTCGCGTACGACCGCGGCGAGCACCGGGACGTCGAACTCGTTGTCCAGATGGATCAGGTTGATGTCGTAGGCGTCCAGGCTGTCGGCGACCAGCTCGCGGATCCGGTCGGGCACCGGCAGCTGGGGAAGGCGGGCGGCATTGGCCCACCACAGCATGGTGGTGTCTCGCTCGATCACCTCTTCGAGCCCCGAGGTGACGGTGTGCTCCTCGCTGACGCCGCAGGCCACGCCGGCCACCAGCGGATCGGAGTAGGCAACCGGGTCGTGCTCTCCGTGGGCGACCAGGAAGGCGGGTACCCATGCCGGCTCGCCGGTCGTCCACGAGCGGCCCTCGACCCAAGCGCACTCCGCGTCCACGGTCAGCGGAGCGAAGGGGAAGCCTTGGCTGCGGTACTGCCGCTGCGAGTACAGGTGCAGTCGGCGCGGGTCGAGCGCGGGCACCCCGGCCCTGCGCAGCTGGGCGTAGCTGCCGAACCGGAGCCGGTCCTGGGGCAGCCGGCTGCCGCAATAGCGTTCGACCGCCTCGCCGACGGCGCTGCGCCGGGCGGCGTCGAAATCCGACCAGGACGTGCCGAACGCCTGCCGGTCGTTGGGCCAGTCCGCGACGCGCCGCATGTCGGCGACGTCCACCGCGCACACCCGCAGCCGCGCCGGCATACCCGGCAAGGGAGCCAGCTCCTGAACGCCGGTCACCACGCCGACCTGGTCGTCGACGAGCAGGTCCGCCTCGGCGTCGCCGCGCACCACCGGCCGCGGCCGCGTCGGAACCGGCAGGATGGTGCGCTCGATCCGGTCGAGCCGGCGCGGATCTAGCCCGACCTCGTCTACGGTGGCCTCGCCGGTGACCCAGCGCTCCAGGTACGTTGCGAGCTGTGCGGATGTCCAGCGGACTTCGCCGTCGCGGAGGCGGTGGCCGTCGGGCTGCGGCGCGTCCCGCATGGCCTCGACGACCCGCGGGTCGTGTGCCGCGCTGAGCCGGCGGTCCAGCACGTCCGCGAAGTCCGCCGTGGTACCGGGGGTGATGGCAGGACCGAGGATGGCCCGGCCGCGTTCATGGCGCAGCGGCAGCCAGCGCAGGCCGGACCGGGCACACAGCTCGTCGATACGGCTCAGTTCCCGGTGGGCGGAGTAGGAGAAGGCGGCGACGAGCACGGTGTCGCGGACATCGACGACGGACAGGTCCTCCGGGGCCGGCCCGACATGCGCGTAGCCGGTGGTGCTCAGCGCGTGGGCGAGTGGGGCGGTGAGCTCCGGCGCGCCGGTGACGAGGACCGTGGTACGCGCCACTCGCGCCGCCCGCTCGGCGTCGAGGGTGGCCCCGGCCGGACGCAAACAGCCGTCGTGCCGCAGGACGTCGACCACCTCGGCGTATTCGGAGGCCATTCCCGCCAGCAGTTCGCTGCGGGACCTGGTTCCGTCGCAGCGCGCCAACCATGCACGAAACTCGGATGTGGGGGCGGATATGTAGAACTGCCCACCGTTCGGGGTGGCGAGAAAGCACAGATCTTGCTCGAGGTCGTATATCTCAACGTCCACGATTTCCAAAGCGGTGTCGTCCGCCGACATATCAGCCCCCATAGAAACTGACTCCTGGTGCAAAGTGCCACGGTCCCGGGAGAACCCCGGGACCGTGGTCGAAGACCTCAGAGGGTCAGCTTCACTTGGCGACCGAACGGTTGTGGACGACCGCACGGTTGTGCACAACCGCACGGTTGTGGACGACGGCACGGTTGTGGACCACAGCGCAGATGACGTTGGTCTTGACGGTCGAGATCATGGAAATACCTCCCGTTTGGCTGTCAGTTACGAGAAATACGTTACGGGCATTCAGTACCGGCACCTAGGTGCATTCCTCACGAATCCTCGTGGATGACTCACGGGTTCACCCGGAACTCCCGGCCCGGGAATAAGGCACAGGGATACGGTGTTTGCCGGACCCGCTCGCCACCGGAACGCATGGACGGGAAGGCCATGGGCTGCGCGGCAGCAGCCTCCCGGCGGGCGATCGGTGCCGACTGGCCCGTTACTTTCGCCAGAACAGGTGGTGCGTCACGCCGCTCGGGCTGGGCACGACCTCCAGGTGGAACCGGTCGAGCAGCTCATCGGGGGACTCCCAGAGTCGCACTCCGGACCCGAGCTTCACCGGTGAGACCGCCACATGCATGGTGTCGACGAGGTCGGCGTCGAGGAACTCCCGGATGGTGGTGGCCCCGCCGCCGAGTCGGACGTCCTTGCCCTGCGCGGCCTCACGTGCCCGTTCGAGGACGGTGGCCGGGTCGTCGTCTACGAAGTGGAACGTGGTGTCGGCCAGCGTGAACGAAGGACGCTTGTGGTGGGTCATGACGAACACCGGGGTGCGGAACGGGGGCTCATCGCCCCACCAGCCGCGCCACTCATAGTCCTGCCAGGGCCCGCGCTGGGGCCCGAACTTGTTGCGGCCCATGATCTCGGCACCCATGTTGCGTGCGTAGTCCCGCGTGAAGTAGTCGTCGAGGCCCCGGCTCCCGCCGGGATCCGTGCGCATGGGCCAGCTCGCCGTGGCACCGGCCCAGGCGAACAGCTTCCCGGGATCGACATGGCCGAACGGACGTTCAAGGCTCTGGTCCTCGCCGGCACCGATGCCGTCACTCGAGACGTTGAAGTTCTGGACTCTCAGTAGCTGAGCCACATGTTCCTCCTCTGCTGTCGATGGTGGTGAGACTCTCCGGGCCGGGCAAACTCATCGCTGCGTCCGTGACAGGTCGGAAATCGAGCCCCGTACGGGCGGGATACCCGCGACCCCGGTCGTCTGCAGCACGATTCAGCGCTGCTCGTCATCACCGGACGGGCGGGCATCGGGGGTGGCTCGGTCGCCTGGGCCGTAGTCGGTAAGGACCAGCGCCTTCGCCCGGCGGAACTCCTCGTCCGTGATCTCGCCGCGCGCCCGCATGTCGGAGAGCTTGGCCAGTTCCTCGGTGCTGCTGGGTCGTGGCGCGTCGGCGGTCTCCCGGACGTAGGTGTCGAACTCCTTCTGCTGGGCCCGTGCCTGGGCCAGTTCCCGGCGGCCCATGCTCTTGCCCCGGGCGATGAGGTAGACGAAGACGCCGAGGAACGGCAGCAGGATGACGAAGGCCAGCCAGCCGGCCTTGGCCCAACCGCCCAAGTCGTCATCGCGGAAGATGTCGAAGATGATCCTGAAGAGCAGGAAGAACCACAAGATCCAGAGGGCCAGCACCAGCATGGTCCAGAAGACGCTCAGCAGCGGGAAGTCGTACGCGAGGTACACCTGAGTGCTCATTCGCCCCTCCACGTGGGCGGGCACCCGTGTGATCCGGCCGGTCCGCCGCTTCGAGGGCGGCGCGGGCACGGCGCTCGACGAGCACGGGCACGAGGTCGCGGACTCTACGGTCCTTGAAGTGATCCAGCGCCGCACGCACCGCGGCATCCACCTGATCAGCGGGTTCGTCGACCGTAATGGGCGATCCCGGGCCTCTCGGCGACCCGCTCGACACCTTCCTCTTCGGCCGGTCGAAGGGACGTGCGCCCTCCCGAGACAATGGTGCCTCCCCCGGCCCCCGTCGGCATCCGGCCACAACGCCAAGGTGCCACGACGGCGATGACGCCGCCTGCTGCCGACCGGGGGCCGGGTGTGACGCGTCGCGGGTGCCCGGCGGAGGCGGACGGGCAGCGGGCGGAGGGGGCGGGGACCACGGGGGTGGTTGCGCCGCCGGTCCCGTCTCAGGCCGGGTGCGAGGCGGTGGGGCCGCGACGGGGGCGCGGGGTGGAACCCCGCAGGATCAGGTGGTGGGCGGCAGCGCCCAGGACGGCGCCGAGGGCGGGTGCCACGAGGTAGATCCACAGGCCCGCCGTGGTTCCGGACATCAGCATGGGTCCGAACTGGCGGGCGGGGTTGGCGGCGCCGCCGCTGAGGGGGCCCAGAACGGCAATGATCGCGCAGATGAGAACCGCCAGGACCCAGGGGAACCATCGTTCGTGGGCCGGGTGCGCGAGGAAGAAGCCGATCATCAGGGTGACCACGACCAGGCAGCCGGCCTCGGCCGCGAAGACGGCCCAGCCGTTCCACGACGGCGCCGCGGCCGCCGCACCGTAGCCGACCCGCGCGACCGCCGGCCCCCAGGCCAGGCGGGCCAGAGCCGTCCCGGCGACCGACCCGCACAGCTGCGCGACGACGTACACCGTCACGCCCCGGCCGGGGAAGGCCCTCAGCAGCCACAGCGCGAGCGTGATCGCGGGATTCATGTGCGCACCCGAACACCGCCCCCACGGGGAGCGGAACAGCCCGAAGACGAGCGCCCCGGCCAGCGCACCCACCAGGAGGAGGGCCAGGCGGACGTTCGCGAGGGCGAGTGGGGAGGCCGGATCGAGGACCCAGCGGATGACCGTGACCACGGTGAACATCAACATCGCGGTCAGGGCGAACTCGTACAGGGGGTAGCCGCGGCGTTCGGGCTCGGTTTGCACAGGCGGCTGGCCGGAACCCGTGTGTGTTCCGGGTGAAGCGGCCGGGGAACCGGACGAGGACATCTCGTTTCCGCTCATGGGTTCTCCCTTCGGTCGGGCGACTTCGGCGCTCGGGCGCGGGCCGCGCCCGTGAGCGCGTCCAGCAAGCGTGTGGCACTCCAGGGCCGCAAGGTGCGCGTACACGCCGACGGGCAGGGCCGGGCCGCGGACGAATCCGGCGGTGTGGATGACGTGGCCGGATCGGCCCCGGATGGCCCGCGGTGACCGGTGGCGTCCGCCCTTCGGTACTCGCCTACCGCGCGCCGACCGACGCCCGGGCCGGAGAGGGGGACGCCGTCGTGAGGGGCGCGGCTCCGCTCGAGGGGTCGAGATGGGCCTCCATGTCGTCGAGGGCGCTGCGCACCTCCGCGATCCGCATGCGGAGTTCGTCGGCGCCCTCCGGGGCCGCCCGACCCGCGTGCCCCGCGGGCTGCCAGGCGGTGACCTGCTCGGTCCGGTTCGCCTCCGCTTCCATCTCGCGCGCCTCTTCCAGGGCGTTGAGGACGACACCGATCAGCACGTTGACCAGGACGAAGGAGGCGAGGAGCACGTAGGAGGCGTAGTAGATGATGCTGAAAGGGGAGACCGCCAGTCCGGCATGGACGGCATCGCCCAGGCCCTCCAGCGTCATCAGCAGGAACAGCGTCAGCCCGGCCCGGCCGAGGGAACCGTAGTGTTCCGGGTCATGTCCGGCGAAGCAGATCCAGCCGATCATTGCGTAGACGTAGAGGATCAGGGCGCCCACGAACAGGAAGCTGACCGTTCCGGGCAGGCTGCGGCCGACAGCCACGAGCAGGACCCGCAGCTGCGGCATGAACTGCGCGGTGCGCAGCACTCGCGCCAGACGCAAGAGGCGCAACAGGGTGGTGTTCTCCCGCAGGAAGGGGATGAAGGCCGAAGAGACCACCAGCAGGTCGAACACGTTCCACGGGTCACGGAAGAAAGCTTTCGGCCTGTCGATGTGCGCGCCCAGGCGGATCAGCATCTCCAGACTGAACGCCGCGACGCAGAACCGTTCGGCCGAATGGAGAAGGGCGCCGTACTCCACGGACAGTCCGCTGTACGTCTCGACGCCCAGCAGCACGGCGTTGAGGAGGATCACCGAGATGACGCCGAGCGAGAACGCGGGCTTCTCGCTCACGTGACGGCAGCGCGCGGCAAGCCTTCGGCGGCCGCTGTACGCCTCGATGAGGTCTGGCATCATGCTCCCTTGCCGGCCACCGGGAGCCCGGTCGCACGTCGTATCGCGCCCCGGCGGACACCGAGACTTTGATCAAGCTCCGTGTCGTGTAACGCCGTAAGGCCGGATTCGAGACGCCCCGGCCCCAGACATCGCCCGATCGGGGAGCCGCAGCGACCGGTCGCCCCGGAGAACCGACGGGCCGACCCGTGCCGAGCACGCCGGGCGGGAGGACTTGCGGGCCCGGAGACGTCCGCCGTTCCGCGGTCCCGCAGCCCGGTGCACGTGCCGCCGGACGGAGTGGGAGGGCGGGGGTCAGGCAGCGAGGGCTTCGATCACGTCCGCGCCCGGGAGTTCCGCGAACAGCTTCCCGGGAACGATGAGCTTGCCGCGGCGACGGCCGCTGCCGACCAGTACGTACGGCAGCCCGACCAAGACGGAGTCCACCAGCAACGGCCAGTCCGACGGCAGGCCGATGGGGGTGATGCCGCCGTACTCCATGCCACTGAGCTGCACCGCGGTGTCCATCGACGCGAAGGACACCTTGCGGGCGGAGAGGCGACGGCGCACCACGCCGTTGACGTCGGCACGGGCTCCGGAGGGGACCAGGCACGCGGCCAGCGTGGACTCGCCGCCGCGCTTGGCGGAGACGATCACGCAGTTCGCCGACTGCGCGAGGAGCTCCTGCCCGTAGTGCTCGACGAAGGCGGCGGTGTCCGCGATGGCCGGATCGGTGTCGACGTACAAGATGTCCTCGGCCGGGACGGTGCCGTGCCAGGCGCGGACCGCCTCGGCTACCGGTGCGGTGAGTTCGGCCAGGCAGTCCGCCGCCGGGCGGGCGTTGTCGAAGGAACCGATGGGTGCGCGCATGCGTGCCATTGTGCACGGCCGGCTGCCGGGCCTGCCGTGACGTGACGGACCACGGCGGGACAACAGGCCAACATGACACGTGCAGTTGCCGTCGGTCCGGGACGCGCAGAGACTCGTGCTGCACCACGACGCTCATACGGATGCCCCCGACCACGAACCGTCTGTTCCCCGGGGCACTCCGCCCGTCGGCCGCGGGCGCCGGCCAGCCGACGCCGTCTTCGCGGTTCCGCAACCCCTCATGAACGAGAGGAAATCCGCATGTCCGAAACCTCTGCCACCACCGGGTACAACCACCTCGATCTGGACCTGGACCTGGACCTCAGCGAGCTGACCGTCACCGCGCTGAGCGACACCGCCGCACTGCCCGAGAACGGCGCCTCATGGGGCTCCTGCTCCTGCCAGGGCTCGTCCTCCTGCGCCCAGCCGCAGGTGGAGACGCCCGTCGTCTGACGGCTGTGAAGCGGCCGCTCCCGTGCGTCCGGCCCACCCGGGCCGGCCGCACGGGCTGCGGCCCGAGCCGGAGGACAGCTCACAGGCCCAGACCGCACCACGGGAGCCCGCCTTGCCGCACCCCGCCCAGCCAGCCGCACCGCAGCACGCCGCGCCCGTGTCGGGGACCGCTCGCCCGCCGGCGGGGCCGCCCACCGGGACCGCCCCGTACGCGCTGGTCCGCACCACGGTGACGGCGCACCCTGCACAGCCGGAGGAAGCCGCGCGCGTACGGGCCCTGCTCGACCGGCTCAGCGCCCTCGCGGCACAGGAGGACGCACTGCGTCCGGCCCTGTGCGACGACCTCTTCGCCTCCAGGCCAGGGCACGACGAGGGGTTTCACCGCCACGTCGTGCTCCCGCTGCGCCGGGCCCTGCACAACGACCGCGCCCCTCGGCCCGCCCTGCTGGCCCGCCTCGACGACCTGCCCGGACGGGTGCCCCGGCTCGGCACCTGGCTGAACCTGCGCGAGCTCCGCGACGCGCTCCTCACGGACCTGGCCGCCGCCGCCCCCGGCGCCCTGGCCGCCGAGCGCACCGCCCTCGCGGAACTGTGCCGCTCCCCCGGCTTCACCCGGGCCGTTGCGCTCACCAGTGCCGACCTGCTGCGCGCAGTGTCCCGGGCCGCCCGGGACGAAGGCGGGCGCAGGGCCCGCAAGGAGGAGCCTTCGGTACTGCGTCATGCCCTGCGTGCCAGTACGAAGACCAGTCCGCTCTCATGGTTCACCGCCGTGGGGTGGTCCGGCGGTGAACCGGGCGGCGGTGATGCGGTCGCCGCGGCGCGGGGCGGACCGGCCCAGCCGCCGGAGCCGGTACCGCCGTTACCGCTGCCGCCGCTGCGGTCCGTGGTGCGGGAACACCGGACGCTCGTCGAGGCGCTCGTCGCCGCGCTGCTGGACGAACCGCGCCGCCGGCGGGCGCTCGCCCATCGCATGACCAGCAGTGCGCGGCCCACGGCCGACGGCCGGGCCCTGTACACCCGGGACCGCACGCTCTTCGCGGGCGGCCGGTACCTCATCACCCACGAAGAGACGATCGAGCTGGCAGCCCGTCCCGCCCTGACCGCGCTCGAGTCGCTCGCAGCCACGCCTGCGACCCTCGACGAGCTGGCGGCCCGACTCGGTCCGGCCCTCGGTCGACCCCGCACGGACCCCGCCGTCCGCCGCTTTCTCGGTCAACTCGCCGAGGGCGGCCTGCTGGTGCCCGTGGAGCCCGTCGACCCTCAGCACCCGCACCCGTTGCGTGCGCTGGCCGACTGGTTGCGCCGGTGGCCCGAGGACGCGGCCCTGGCCGACCGGATCGACCGGATCGCTTCCGACACCGCCGGGTTCGCGAACGCCCGGGCCGAGGAGCGGCCCGCCCTGCTCGGCGACCTGGCGGACCGCTGGCGCCGCCTTCTGGCCGACGCCGGCCGGCCCGTGCCGGCCGATGCCGCCCCGCTGAACGTGCTCTCCGAGGACGTGCTCGGCGGGGATGTGCTCTCCGAGGACGTACTCGCCGCCGGACACCCGGCGGCGGAACCCGCATCCGGCCCTGCGGCTTCGGGCATCCGTACCGCCGCCGTCGGGCCCGGTCGGGTCGGGATGCGGACCGGCGACCTGGTCCCCGCCGGACGGCTGACCGGCCCGGACCGGGCCGTGCTCGGTGAACTGACCGCCCTGGCCGAGCTGTTCGACCTCGGACACCTGATGCGGCGGGCCGCGCTGGAGCGCTTCGTCTCGCGCTACGGGCGCGGTGGAACCTGCCCGGCGCCCTGGGAGTTCGGCGCCGACACCGCCGCCGCGTGGGAGGAGGCCGCACGGCTCGCCGTCCGGCCGTCCGGCGATCCGGGGCTCTCCCGCGAGCTGTCCGAACTGGCCGTACTGCGCGAGGAGTTCGCCCAGCGGACACGGGCCGCCGCGGCTGCCGCACCCGGCGGCTGGGCCGAGGAGGTCGTCCTGCCCGCCGGGGAGGTCCGCGGGCTCGCCGCCCGGCTGCCCGGCTGGACCGCCGCCCGCCCGCTCAGCTACTCGTGGTTCGTCCAAGGCGCGGTCCCGGCCGCCGGCAGGCCGCAGGCGCAGCCGGCTCCGTCACCGGCTGACCGACCGGAGGGCGCCGTCCCCGGCGGCCTGCTCTGTGTGAACCACGTCTACGGCGGCTGGGGCCGCTTCACCAGCCGCTTCCTGGACGACCTGCCCCACGGGGCCGCCGCGGAGGTGGCCCGTGAGATCCGCCACGGTCTCGGTGACGGCGCACGGGCCGCGCAGATCCGGCCGGTGGGCGGCTTCAACGCAAATCTCCATCCGCTGCTGGTCGGTGAGGAGATCGGCCCCGACCGGTACCGGAGTGCGCTCGCCGAGGCCGACGTGGAGTTGGTCCACGAACCGGTCTCCGATCAGCTCCGGCTTCGGCTGCGGGCCACCGGCGAGCCCCTCGACGTCCTCTACCTCGGCTTCCTCGCCCCGGTCATGCTGCCGCAACGCCTCGCGCCGTTCCTCTGCGACCACCCGGGCGGCGTCGTGGACTTCCGCCGGCTCCTCCCCCGCCGCACCCTGGCCGTGCCCGGCGGCGAGGTGCATCGAACCCCCCGGCTGCGCCACGCCCATGCGGTGCTCGCCCGGCGGCGCTGGCACCTGCCCGCAGGGGTACTGGCCGCGCTCCGCGCCGACCTCGCGGCCGACCCCGGCGTGATCCCGGCCGCCGCGGCGGCCCGTTGGCGGGCCCTGCTGGGGCTGCCCGAGCAGTTGTTCCTGCACCCGGTGCCGGAGCCCCCTGCCGGGCGGCCCGCCGAGGACTTCGTACGGAGTCTGCGCGCGCCGAAGCCGCAGGCCCTCGACCTGGGCAGCGCCCTGCACCTGCGGTGCCTCTCCGGCTGGCTGGCGCGCCATCCGCGCGGCGTGGTGCTGGAGGAGTCGCTGCCCGTCTTCGGTGGCCGGAGCCGCCCCGCCCGTGCCGTGGAGCTCATCGCCGAGACCTACCGGCCTGCCCGCACCGCGCGGCCGGGCTGAGCCCCCGTGCCACCCGCGCCGTTCGGGACACCCGTCCCGGCGGGCCCCACCGCCACCCCGCCCGCCATCCGCCGAGGAGGCACCCCATGAACGCCCCGGCCACCGGCCCGGACACCGCCCGGCCCGCCTCGAGTGCTGCCACGGCCCTTGACGTGGTCGTCTACCACTACGAGCCGGTCAAGGCGCCCCTCTTGCGCGAAGCCGTGCTGCCCCTCGCCCGACGGGCCGCCACGGACGGGCTGACCTCTCACGTCGAACGCCACTGGCTGCACGGTCCGCACCTGCGGCTGCGTCTACGCGGCCTGCCCCGGGCGGTGGCCGCCACGGCCGAGCGTGGCGCCGCCGAGCTGCGCGCCCGCGCGGCCTCGCACCCCTCGCGGGACGCCGCCGACGGGCAGCGCCTGCTGGCGCAGGCCGCGGCGGCAGGGCGGGCGGAGCTGGTCCCGCCCCCGTACGGTCCGCTCGTACCCGACAACACCGTGCGGGTGGAGCCGGTGGACCTGTCCTCCCTGGAGTCGCTGATCGGCCCGGACGGGGTGCGGCTGCGCGAGGACCTGCTGGCGCTGGGTCTGCCCGCCCTGCAGGCGGGCACCGCATTCCTCGGCGAGCGCGCGGACACTTCCGCCGCCCGGGTCGAACTCGTGGTGGCGGCCCTTGCGGCCCATGCGGCCGCGCACCCCGAAGGACTGGTCGGCGGCCACTACTCGTACGTCTCCCACCTGGAGGACTTCCTCGTCCAGGAGGACCGCGACGGGCGGCTGCGGGCGGCCTTCGAACGCCGCTGGGACGCCGCGGGCGGCCGGATCTCCGCGCTGGTGGGCCGGATCGCGGGCGGCGGTGCGGCCGGCTGGGAGCGGGCCTGGGCCGACTGGTCCGCCCGGGCCTGGCGGATCACGGAGGAGCGGCTGCGGGCGGGAGCCGACTTCACCGGGGTGCATGCGGAGTACGTGGAGCGGGCCGCGGCATTGGGCGACCGGGCCACCGTCGAGCGCTGGGACCGCGAGGCACGGACCCGGTACAGCGACTTCCACCGGCGGCTGCACCGCTCGGACCCGCAGGGCACGATGTGGAGCCGCCCCGACTACCTGGTCCACCGGGCCTGTACGAACGGGCTGTACCGGCTCCTCACCATCTGCGATGTCCGGCCCGTGGAGCGTTACCTCGCCGCCCACCTCGTGGTACGGAGCGTGCCGGAACTCACCGGGCACCGGTGGCAGGCGCGCATCGACGAGGTCATCGCCGCCGTGGAGGGGACGCCGTGACCACTGCCGAACCGCACCTGCGGCTGCGGCCCGGGGTGGCGGTCACCCTGCTGCGGAACGGTCTGCACCTGCGCGGCCGGGACGGGAGCGTGACGCTCGAAGGGAGCAAGGCTCTGCCCGCCCTGTGGGAGCTGCTGTCCGAGCAGCTCGGCCATGGGCCCCAGGACGTCCGGAGCGAGGAGCGGTACGGCCGGGGCGGGGCGGGGTACGGCCGAGGTGCGGAGGGAGGCCGGCCCCGCCTCGATCCGGCCGATCCCCGGGTCGAGGCCGCGCTGCGCGCGCTGACCGAGCAGCTGCACGCTCACGATCTGCTCGCCGAGTATCCGGCCGGAGCGGCCGGACCGGCCGCCTGGCTGGGAGCCTCCACGCACCGGCCCGCACCCGCGGCCGCGGCCCTGGCCGCCGCACGGCCCGTGATCGCAGCAGCCGATCCCGACGGGCCGCTCGCCACTGCGCTGTTCGGCGTCCTGGACCGCGCGGGGACCCCGCCGCAGGTGTACCGCGACACGCGCCTGCCGGCCGACCGCGTGGTGGCGGTCGCGGGCAATCCGCCGGTGGCCGTGGCCGTGGCCGGTACCGCCGACGGCGGTTTCGCCACGGCCCCGGCCGCGCCGGAACGGGCGCGTTCGGACGCCGAGTCGATCGCCGCTCGCCTGCACCCCGGTACCGGCTCCGCGCCCGCCGGGGCGAAAGAGGGGGCATCGGCGGTGCTGACGGCCCTGCTGGCCGGCGCCGCAGCGCAGCGGCTGCTGTGTGCCGCGGCCGGTCTGCCCGATCCGGCCGGGCGGGAGGAGGACCCGCAACTGCTCCCGGACCGTCCCGCCGTACTGGTCGCCGTGGCCCGGCCGCCGCACGCGTCCTACCGTTCTTGGGTCACCGGGCCGGCCGACCCGGCGTCCCGCTCCGCCGCCCCTGTCGCCGACCTGGCCGAGGCACTGCGTGGTATCGGGGCACTGGGCGACCCGTACCTGGGAGTGCTCGACGCGCCGCGGCCGGGCGATCTGCCCCAGTTGCCCGCCGCGCTCGCGGCCTGCAGCACGGTGGCCGGGCCCCTGGTGGCCGGGGCTCCCCGGACGGACCTGGCCCGGCTCTCCGCAGCCTGCCGTGCGGCAGAACTGCACCTGGGCGAAGGGATGCCGGGCCCGGTGACGGTCGGCGCCGGACCCGGGCACGCCTTGGGACGGGCCCTGCGCCGAGCCGCCCTCGCCGCCGCGGGTTCCTCCGGCCCCGGCCGCGCCCTGAGCGAGGAGGAATGGCGCGAGCATCCGCAGGCCCACCACTGGTGGACCGTGCTGACCCGGCATCTGGAGCTTCCGGTGGAGATGACGGTCCATCGGTTCCCCGCGGAGCAGGCCTACTTGGCCGTGGTACGGGACCCCGCCGGCCGGGCCGGGACGGCAGGAGTGGCCGCCCGTGCGGTGGAGGCGACACCCGCCGACGCTGCGGCCCTGGCCGCACTCGGCGCGGTGACCCGGGCCATGGCGGCCGAGCACGGTCCGGCCGGGGCCGTGCACGCCGCGTTCAGCGGGGCCGAGGCACCGCTCGCCGTTGCGGGAGCCGAGCCGGCGGCCTGGACGGACGAGGGCTGGACCGACCGCTGGCTGGCCGGGATCGCACGCCGGGAGCCGGAGCTGTGCGCGGCGCTGGCCCGGCTGACCGGGCTGCGCCCCGAGCCCTGGCAGCCGGGTGGGGCGGACCTCGCCGGCAGCGGAGCGGCCGGATCCTCCGGGCCGCTCCTGGCTGCCCTGCACGCATGCGGATTCACCGTTCTGGCCGGGCGGGGAGGAGCGCGATGAGCCGGATCACGACGAACCGGACTGCTGCGGAGGCGACGGCTTCCGACGCGGCGGTGGTGGCCACCGTCGCCGGCGCCGTGCCCGTCCTGGATCCGGCTGCGGCGCTGAAGACCACCGGCGGCGCGGCCATCGTCCACCTCGGCTCCTGGACGCTGGAGCTGGCGGAGCGACTCAGCCGCCACGCGATGGCCCATCCCGTGCGCCTGGTGCCGGTGCGGGAGGACGGCGCGCTGACCGTGATCGGCCCCGTGCTGGAGCCCGCGATGCAGGCGTGCCTGTCGTGCACCGAGTACCGGCGGCTGGCCACCGCGGGCGGCAGGGTGCCCTGGCAGAGCCCCCGGCTGACGCTCGGCGGCACCGGCACCCCGGCCATGGCGGAGGCGGCCCTGCTGCTCGCCGCCGCCCTCCTGGAGCCCGGGCCCGCCGCGGAGGCGGAGGCGCCACCGCCCACCGTCCACATCGTCCAGGGCCACCGGGCCACCTGGTCCACCCATCACGTCCGCCCGGTCGGCGGCTGCCCGGTATGCCGGCCGCTCCCGGCCGACTCCCCCACCGCGGCCGGTTTTCCGGACACGCCGCAGCCGCTGCCCGACCCCGCGGTGCTGCGCGGCCCCAACGACCGTACGGGAGCGGACCGGTTGCGGGCCGAGCTGCACGACGAGCGGTTCGGCCCGGTGCGGCGCCTGTTCCGCACCGAGGACTCCGCGTTCGCCCTCACCACCGCCTGGGTGACGGACGGCCGTCTGCTCGACGACGGCGGATACGGGCGCTCCGCCGATTTCCGCTCCAGCGAGCGGGTGGCGCTGTTCGAGGCCGTGGAACGGCTGGCCGGCATGCGCCCGCTGGGCCGCCGTACCGTCCTGCGTGCATCCTTCGCCGAGCTGGGCCCGGAGGCCGCCGTGGACCCCGCCCGGCTCGGGCTGCCCGACCCTGTCCACCAGAGGCACCCTGCCACCCTGACCGTCCCGTACCACGCGGACCTGGAGCTGGACTGGGTGTACGGCTGGTCGCTCACCGAGGGCCGGGCCCGGGCGGTACCCGAGCACGTGGCGTACTGGGACCTCGCGCAGGGCCCCGGACGGGCACGGGTGGTCTACGAGTCCTCGAACGGCTGCGGGCTCGGAAACAGTCCCCAGGAAGCTGCCCTCTACGGGCTGTTCGAGGTGGCGGAGCGGGACGCCTTCCTGATGGCGTGGTACGCGCGCACGCCGCTGCCCGGCATCGCGTTGCCCGCCGGCGACCCGATGGTGACCGCCCTGGCCTCGCGGGCCGAGCTGATGGGCTACCGGCTGAGCCTGCTGGACGCCACCAACGACCTCGGCATCCCGGCGGTGGTCTCGCTCTGCCGTTACGAGGGGAGCCATCCCGACGCTCCCCGCGCCTTCCTGGCCGCCGCAGCCCACCACGATCCTCGCGCCGCGATCCGCTCGGCGGTGGCGGAGGTCGTCACCAACGTCCAGGACGCCGTGCACCGGCCGGCCGGCCCGGGCGGGCCACGCGATCCGGAGCGGCTTCGCCCCATGCTCCGGCGGCCCGAGCTGGTGGTCGACCTCGACGACCACGTGGGCCTGAACACCCTGCCGCAGGCACAGCCCCGGCTGGAGTTCCTGTTCGCCGACACCGGGGAGGCCCCCTGGCAGGAACGGTGGCCGGGCGCTCCCGCGCCCGTGGCCGACCTCACCCGGCTGCTGACGGAAACGGTCGCGCGTCTGGCCGCCGAGGGGCTGGAGGTGGTCGTCGTGACGCAGGACGAGCGCGGGATCCGGGACCGGCTGGGGCTGCACTGCGCCAAGGTGATCGTGCCCGGCACCCTCCCGATGACTTTCGGCCATGTCAACCGCCGCACGCTCGGGCTCCCCCGGCTCCTGGAGGTGCCCCACCGGCTGGGGCGCTCCACCCGTCCACTGCGCCACGACGAACTCCCCCTGTACCCGCACCCGTTCCCGTGAGGACGATCCGATGACCGAACACCCGTACGCGTCCGCCTCCTCCGTGAACGCGGGAGCGCCCGCCGCTACGACGGCAACCCTCGCACCGGCTCCGGCGGGAGGCTGGCAGAGCCTGCACCTGACCCTGCACACCGACGCCGCGGACACCGACGCCTTCGTCACCGGGGCGCTCGCCCCGCTGATGGACGGCCGGTACGGGCCGAACGGCGGGTACGGGCCGAACGGCGGCGGCTGGTTCTTCATCCGCTACCACGAGGGCGGACCCCACCTGCGGATCAGGTTCCGCAGCACGGCGTCCGCCGAAGACACGGCCGATGGCGTGTCCGAACTCGCCGCGGAACTTGCCCTGCTGGCCGGCGGCACCAACTCCGTCACCGGCCCCTGGCACAGCCGGCACGGGGAGGTGCTCAGGGCGCCGTACGAGCCGGAGACCGAGCGCTACGGCGGGCCGGCCGCGCTCCCGGTGGCCGAGGAAGTGTTCGTGCACTCGACGCGCGCGGCCGTCGCCGCCCTGCGCGCCGTGCCCGGGCGCGCCGACCGGCTGCAGCTCGCCCTGGACCTCGCCCACGCCACGGCGTACGCCATGGGCCTGGACGAACTGGCCTCGGCGGGCTGGCTGCGTCGGCACGCAGCATCCTGGCGCTGGGCCGCCGAGGCCCGGCCGCTGCCCGGAGCCGCCGTCCACACCCGCGTCAACACGGTGTTCGCGGCCCAGCGTACGAACCTGGGGCGGCGGGCTCGGGCAGTCCGCGCCGGGCTGGACGACGGCTCCGCCGCGCCCTGGCTCGCGGAGTGGGCCCGGCAGGTGCGAGCGGCTGACGCCCGGTTGCGTACCGCCGTACCCCCCGCGGACCGGCCGGACGCGCCGGTGCGGACGCACCGCCGACTGTGGGTTTGGGCCTCACAGCTCCACATGCTGTTCAACCGGCTGGGGGTCACCCCCGACGAGGAACGGGCCGTCTGCCGGCTCGCGGGGCGCGCCCTGCTGGAGACGGGTGACGAGGACGGCTTCTTCGGTGCCGGCCCGCGCGCGGCCGACTACCAGTACCTGGAGCAGAGCAAGTTCCAGATCGGTCGTGCACAGGACACTGCCGTACGGAGCATCGCACGGCCCGGCATACGGTCCGAGTACCGGCCCGAGGCCGAACGCGCGCTCCCCGCGGGCTCGTTGCCGGAGCTGTCCCTCGCCGAGGCGCTGCGCCGCCGCACCTCGGCGCGCGGGCCGCTGCGGGGGCCGCTCACCGCGGAAGAGCTGGGCGGGGTGCTGTGGCACGCCCACGCGCCGAGCCATGTGACCCGGCAGCCCCTGGCCGACGGCACGGAGCGCACCCTGCACCACCGCCCGTACCCGAGCGCAGGCGCCCTCTACAGCGTCCGGGTACGGCTCCTGGCGCTCGGCGTGGCAGGACTGGCTCCCGGCACCTACCACTGCATGCCGGAGCGGCGGTCGCTGGTCCCCCTGGGACCCGCGCCGGACCTCGGCGGGCTCAAGGCGCTGTCCTCGTACCTCTCGCGCCCGGCCGACGACCCGGACTCCGTCGGGATCGACGAGGCACCGGCCGTGCTGGCGGTCCACCTGGACCTCGGGCTGCTCCGCCGCCGCTACGGGCTGCGGGCGCTGCGGCTGGGCCTGCTGGAGGCCGGGCACCTGGCCCAGACCCTCCAGCTCACGGCCGGCGCGTTCGGGCTGGCCACGATTCCGCTCGGTGGCCTGCATGACGACCTGGCCCACGAGCTGCTGGGCCTGGACGATCTCGAGGAGCCGGTCCAGTACCTGCTGCCGCTCGGGCGCCCGGACCTGCGGACCGGTACTTCCGCCGGCGCCGGCCGGCGGGCGTAGACAGCGTCCGACGGCGTTGTGCAACGGATCGACATCCATCGACATCCGCCGCCGGGTCGCGGTGACGGAGATCGAGTTCTCCGGTCGCTCGCGCACCTGATGCGGCGCTGCACTGCATCGGCTGCCCCGGGGCGAGTGCCCCGGCCCCGCCACTGCGACGCGGCGGGCGATCGGCTGTAGGGTGCCGCCCGTGTCCGAGCATCAGCGGGACCTCGTCGGCTACGGCGCCGAGCCGCCGCATGCCGCCTGGCCGGGCGGCGCCCGCGTCGCCGTCAGCCTCGTCCTCAACTACGAGGAGGGCGGCGAGCAGAACGTCCTCGAGGGCGACGCCGCCTCCGAGGGCTTCCTCCACGAGATCGTCGGCGCGCCGCCCGTGGTCGGCGGGCGCGACCTGAACGTCGAGTCGATGTTCGCCTACGGCTCGCGCGCCGGCTTCTGGCGCATCCACCGCACCATGGTGGCGCACGGCGTGCCGCTCACCGTCTACGCCGTGGCGCAGGCCCTTGAGCGCAACCCCGACGCGGCGCGGGCGATGGGCTCCGCCGGCTGGGAGGTGGCGAGCCACAGCCGGCGCTGGATCGACTACCGGCACGTGCCCGAGGACGCGGAGCGCGCCGACATCGCGCGCTCGATCGCGACGATCGAGCGGCTCGTCGGCCGCCGGCCCGTCGGCTGGTACACCGGCCGGACGAGCCCCAACACGCGGCGCCTGGTCGTCGAGGAGGGCGGCTTCCTCTACGACTGCGACGACTACTCGGACGACCTGCCGTTCTACGTCGAGACGGCCGGCCGCTCGCACCTCGTGGTGCCGTACAGCCTCGACACCAACGATTTCAAGTTCCTGATCGTCCACGGCTTCACGACCGCCGACGACATGCTCGCGTACCTCGTCGACACCTACGACACGCTCCACGCGGAGGGCGCCGAGCGGCCCCGGATGATGAGCGTCGGCCTGCACTGCCGGATCATCGGCCGACCCGGCCGCATCCGCGCGCTGGACGGCTTCTTGAAGCACGTCGCACAGCTCGGCGGGGCGTGGGTCGCCACGCGCGAGCAGATCGCGCGTCACTGGCTGGCCACCCACCCGCCGCTACGCTGAGCGCCGGGCAGCGGGTGGCGGGTCGTCGAAGTCGGTGGTGTGCTGTATCCCGGCCCGGTTGAGGGCGGTGCGAAGCCTCCGTCAGCCATTGCCTTCACCGCGTGCAGCTGGATCATCACGCTGCGTATCAGCTGCTCGCGGGGACGGTGTGCGACCTCGTGCCCGCCCACGGCCGAACCCGCCGCACTGCCGGCAGGGTCCACGTACCAAGGGTTTCACGCGCCCCACCGGGCTTCGTCCGCTCCCGACTCGCCGTGACGGTGTGGAGCGCGACAGCATGGAGGGAAGGCGGTCGGCCGCGGCTGCCCCCGCAGGAAGGCGTTACAGACCGTGACCAGGCAGCGCTTTGCGTTCTGCGGGGCTGAGCTGGCCGCTGTCTACGTGCTCGCCGACGGCCGCGAGGAGCTCCATCTGGCCGAGATGACCGGAAACCGCGCCATGCTGTACGGGCTGCCGGCGGTCCTCTCCGTGGACGGGCACTCGCCGGCCGCCGAGGCCTACCGCTCGGGCCGCCCGCTGTGGCTGGACCCGAAGGAACTCGCCGCGTACGTGGAGGAGGATCCGCACCACTTCCCCGGGCGGGTGCGGGACGACTCCGTCAAGGCGTCTCCGGCCAGACTCTCGCTCGGCGCCCTGCCGCTCGGGCACGGCTCCAAGGAGCTGGGGTGCCTGATCGTCGCCGGCAATGTCCCGGACGGGTTCAGCGACGACCGCCGGAGCCTGCTGGAGCTGTACGCCGACCAGGTCGCCGCCGGACTCGCATCGGTGGCCGCCCACGCGCCCGGGCGCACGGCCCCGCGCCCCGTGCGGGGACACACGTTGGTGCCGCTCCGGGGCGGCGCGTTCATCCTGGAACTCGGCTCCGGCCGCATGGAGGCGCACGCGCGTGCACTGGAACTGCTCGGGATCCCAGCCGACCAGTTCGACGGCAACGTGGAGACGCTGCTCGCGCGTGCCGTGCCGGACGACATCCCTGCGCTGATGGCCGTCGTGGAGCCCGACAGGCTGGCGTCCGGTCCGCAGCAGCTGGCGTTCCGCATCCGCCGACCGGGAGGTGAACTGCGCTGGCTGGGCCTGCGGTGCCGGGTGATGACGGACGAGGACGGCACCCCCGTACGGGTCCTCGGCGTGGTGGCCGACGCCTCCTACCTGCGCCCCAGTGCCGACGAAGTCTCCATCGTGCAGCGGATGTCCGCCACGCTGGCCGGCGCGACGACCATCAGGGACGTCAGCCAGATAGTCGTCAACTCCCTGCGCGGCCCACTGGACGCGAGCCGGGTGGCGGTCGCGGAGCTGGAGGCCGACCGGCTCGTGGTCACCGTCCTCGACCCTCCCGAGCCGCAGGCGTGGCCGGGCATGTGGCGTTCGGAATGGCGGTCCGAGTGGCCGGACGCCTCGATGCACGAGCTGCCCACGCTGCAGACCGTACTGCGGGAGGGCCATGTGAGCCTATGGCCGCCCGGTGCGGACCTCGAACCCGCTCTCGCGGGGATCGGACCCGGCGGGCTCGCGGTCCTGCCGCTTCCGGCGGACGGCCGGATGGTCGGCGTCTGCCTCGTGGGATGGGACGGTGAGCACCGGTTCGGGCCGGAGGAGCGGTCGCTGCTGACCGCCACCGCGGGGCTCGTGGGGCAGGCGCTGATGCGCGCGCACGCGCTGAACGCCGGCCACGAACTCGCCACGATGCTCCAGCGCAGCCTGCTGCCGCGCAAACTCCCTTCGCTGCCCGGCGGGGTGGCCGTCGCCCGCTATCTGCCCGCGACAGCGGGGCTCGAAGTGGGCGGCGACTGGTACGACGTCATCCCGCTCGGCGACGGCCACGTGGCGCTCGTCATCGGCGATGTGCAGGGGCACAGCGCCGGAGCTGCGACCATCATGGGCCAGATCCGGACGGCCGTGAGGGCCTACGCGGTGGAGCGCCACCCGCCCGATGTGGTCATCGCCCGGGCCAACCGCCTGCTCGTCGGCATGGAGACGGACCTGTTCGCCACCTGCCTGTACGTGGACCTGGACATGGAGGAGGGCATCGCCTGGTTCGTCCGCGCCGGGCACCTGCAGCCGGTCCTGCGCAAGCCGGACGGCAGCACCGCGGAAGTGCCGGTCGAAGGAGGACCGCCACTGGGAGTGGTCACGGACACCGAATTCCCCATGACGGAAGTCGGCTTGGTCCCGGGGACGATGCTCGCCCTGCTGACGGACGGCATGGTCGAGTCGTCCAACGTCCGTCTGGAGGAGGGCATGCGCCGCGTGTGCGACGTGCTGGCCTCGTCGGACCCGGCCGACCCGGGGATGGTGGCCGACGAGCTGGTGGCGCGGGTCAACCGGCGGGACGACGACGTGGCGCTGCTGCTCCTGCGCTACGACGGCACCCGCGTCCGGCCGATGCGGTCGAACTGGACCGTCTGGCGGCTCCCCGACGCCGTCCACCACGCTCGCCGTTTCGCCGCGCGCACACTGCGCTCGTGGGGCGTGGCGGAGGAACTCGACGTCGCCCTGCTGGTGGTCTCCGAGCTGGTCACCAATGCGATCGCCCATACGCAGGGAGAGGTGCGGCTGGATCTGACGCTGTCCGCGGACCGGCTGCGGATCGCCGTGAACGACGCCTCGCCCCGTAGCCCGGTCAGGCCTGCGAACGTGGACTGGTCGGCGACCGGGGGCCGGGGAATCCTCATCGTCGAGGCAACGACGGCGTCGTGGGGCTCGGTACCGCTCAGCGGCGGCAAACAGGTGTGGGCGGAGGTGCCGCTGGCCACCACACGAGCGGCTCACCAAGCGCGCGCAGCGGCGCCGCCCGGGGGCTGAAACCCTCGCTGCGAACTGCGCACCGCGCACGGGCGCAGAACGGCGCGCAATTCCTCACCCCGGAGTCCGGGGCGCGCCCACCTGCGTCCTTTTGGGCGAAAAGGTTGGTGGAACGCTGCTCGTCGCCCCTCAATGCGAACCATGGTCTCTACAGCGGAAGCGGCTCGAGGGAACGAATGAGACATTGCATTTGAGGCGTACCGGAGCGGTCCTGGGCGCAGCCGCGCTGACCATGCTGACCATCCCGGCCAACGCTCATGCTGCGGCCATCGCAGGCAGCGGTCGCGCGTACGTGCGGGCCGGCGAGGCCATCGGCCCCGTCGAGGTGGGAAGCACCACCCGGGTATGCGGCCCCGTGAAGGTCGAGATCCGCGTACACGCTCGGGCCGACGGCGCTGCTTGGAGCGGCTGGTCCCCCGCGGCAACGAAGCAATGCCAGACCTGAGAGCCTGGGTGTTCCGTGTCCCGGCGGGCCGGGACACGGAACACGGAGCCCCGGCCGACGGCCTGCGTCACCGGGATGTCGGCGGAGTCCAGCCCGGGTCACGCCCGCTCAGCCCGACTGCCCGCTCCAGCAGCGGGGCGTCGTCCGGTACGGGCACGACCGGCCCGAAGATGCCCTCGCCCCGGTCCCCGTCCTCCGCAGCCGCCAGCAGGAACGCGTGCGAGGCGCGCAGCGCGGCTTGATCGGGTGCGTACTCCTGACCGGTGGCCCGAGCCAGGTCCCATCCGTGCAGCACCAGTTCGTCGGCAGCCACCACGCCCGCGATTTCGCCGGGAAGGTCCACGCCGCCCGCCCGGGTCATGCCGGTCCAGGCGGTCGGGTCCTTCCAGGCTCCGGCCAGTTCGCCGAGGACCCTGGGCAGTTCCTCCCGCCAGCCGGCGGGCAGGGAGGGCGCGGCTGAGCCGGGAGCCGTGTCCGTCGTGGGGCCCAGGTCCTTGCGGGCGGCGTCGCGGAAAGCGACGGCGAGGCCTGCGAGGTGACCCAGCAGGTCATTGACCGCGTACTCGGGACAGGGCGTGCGGTCGGCGAGCCCGTCGTCCGGGACGGCCGCCGCCAGCCGGGCCACGATCCGGGCTTGTGGTCCGAGGTCGAGAATCCTCGTATCAGTCATCTGCCGCTCCTCCCAGACGATGGGCCTGAAGGTTAGACCGGCGCCGGAGCCCGTACTCATCGCAACGCGCGCGCCGGTCACGGGGACGGCGCCAAGGCACCCATCCGGCTCGATCTGCCGGCGGCCGCAACATCGGGCATAGCATTCACGCTCAGTCCATTGCAACGCACAGGGTAGACGCTGTTGCATTTAATTCAATACGATTGCAACGATTTATCCGCCTCGACCTGCAAAAACGCTGATTATGCGCAATAACTCTGTTGCCCGACTAGTGAATGCAACGTAGCGTTTCATGTATCAGAAACAACGGACCCGAAGGCCTCGCAGGCCGGGAGGTGCGCGTTTCACAAAGGGAGCGATCAAAGGGGTCGGACATGGAGACAGCGCAGAGCAAGCAGCAGGCGGCACCCGGCGCCGTCAACGCCTTCGCCCGCTTCGTGCTCTGTGGCGGCGGAGTGGGGCTCGCCTCCAGCCTCGCCGTGGCGGCCCTCGCCGTCTGGATTCCTTGGGGCCTGGCCAACGCCCTGATCACGGCGGTCTCCACGCTCCTCACCACCGAGCTGCACGCCCGTTTCTCCTTCGGCGCAGGCGGCCGCGCGACCTGGCGCCAGCATGCCCAGTCGGCCGGTTCCGCGGCGGCCGCGTATGCGGTGACCTGCGTTGCGATGCTCGTCCTTCACCAGCTGGTGGCGGCACCCAGTGCGCTGCTCGAGCAGGTCGTCTACCTGTCCGCCTCCGCAATCGCCGGTGTCGCCCGGTTCGCGGTGCTGCGCCTCGTCGTCTTCGCACGGAGCCGCTCGCAGGCCGCGGCCACCGTCCGCGCCGCCCGTCCCGTACACCCGACCGTGCCCCGCGCTGCAGCACCGGCCGGCCCGGCGGAGCTCTGCCGCGCCGCCTGACCTGCCCCGCAGGGCGCCATGCCCCGCAGGCGGTTGACGGCTCTACTGGAGGCGGGCCAGCAAGTGGGCGTCGAGGAAGCCCCGCTCGGAGGCCGGGTCGTGGACCAGCCGGGCGAACGTTGTGAGCCCGGCCCCGGCCAGCAACTCGGCGAACCGGTCCACCGGCCAGCTGTAGGCGGGCGTCACCTTGTGGTCGAAGCGGACCGGCTCCGGTCCGTCGGTCGCGAAGAACGAGACCAGGAGCAGGCCCCCTGGTGCCAGCACACGCACCTGTTCGGCGAGCAGTGCAGGCAATTCCCCGGGTGGCGTATGGATCATCGAGTAGTGGGCCAGCACGCCGCCGAGCGCGCAGTCCCCGACCGGCAGGGCCTCCATCCGCGCCTCGTCGAACCGCAGCGCCGGATGGGCCCGCCGGGCGTGGTCGACCATGGCCGGGGAGAGGTCGAACCCGAAGGCGTCCAGCCCCAGTTCGTACAGCATGGCCGTCAGATGCCCGGGCCCGCACCCGACATCGGCTGTCCGCAGGTTCCCCGTCCCGCGCACCAGCTCGGCGAAGGTGCCGACCATGGCCCGCGCGAACGGCCGCGTCTCCAGCCGATCGGCGAACATCGACGCATAGAGCTCGACGACCCCGTCGTAGGCCGCCCCGGTCTCGTCCTGGTGTTCCACCACAGGAAGGAAGCTAACACCTGCTCCGTTCGCGCCCGTTCTCCGGCCCCGTGTCGACCATCCGGGAGACTCACCGTCCCATGAGGGGGTCCTCGGCATGGTGGACGGTGTGCGTGAGCGCGTTCTCGTAGGCAGGTCTGGGGAAGACGAACGGTCCGATGGCGAGATCGCCCCAGGCCGGGCGATGGGGTTGGCGGAAGGCGGACCAGGCGACGGTCTCAGGAGTGGCGATGATGCGGGTGAACAGGGGCCAGCATTCCCAAAAGCCGCAGGGGCAGCCCAGTACCGCGGTTGCCTCCGTTGGTGTGTGTCGGAGCTCGGGGGCGGCGTCGTCGAGGAAGTGGAGCACGGGGTCGCGAAGGTCTGACTCCGCCATTCCGGCGTACTGGTGGAACAGGAAGTTCTCTGTGTCCTCCGGTGTCCTCTCGTAGTGGCTCTTCTCCCGCAGCCACAGGGGGCGGGTGGCATCTGCGGCGTGGACACGCAGGTCGGACCCGTCGACGCGGATGCCCCACAGGCGGGAGGGCGTGTAGGTGAAGAACTCGATGTGCTGCATGGGAATCATCCTGTGGGATCACCGCCGCAGGCTTGCGCCCAGGGCGGACTGCGGGGTCCGTCCCGGACCGCCTTCGCCGACCTGCCCGGGCCGGGTGCCCGTGACCACGACGATGACCGACCCCGTGGGCGGTAGTTCACCAACGAGGACGAGGCCGCCGGGGAAGCGTCCCGGGGGAAACCCGGCCACCAGCGGCCGCCCACGCGTCCTGTCAGACCCCGCACCTAGGCTGTCCGCACAGACCGTCGTCAAGGAGCAGTGCAGTGCGGATAGAGCGTCATCAGGTGGGCCAGGCAGTCGTTTCGGCGGCGCGCGAGGACTTCGCGAACCGGATCGGGGGGCAGGTCCGGTCCATGTCGAAGGCCGGGCGGATGGCCACTTACGAGTGGCAGGCGATCGCCGACGAGTTCCTCGACTACCTGGGCGCCCTCTCCGTCGAGACGCCCGGCCTCGACATTCCGGAGGCCAAAGCGGCCCTCAAGGACGCCGCCGAGTCCGCGGCCGGCGCCGTCTCCTTCGCCGCGTACCATCCGCACTGCACCTTCCAGGTCTTCCTGGACTACGTGAACTTCGGGATCAGCTACGACCCCCACGACGAGGACTACCAGGACGGCACCGAAGAAAGCGTCACCCCGGGCGAGTGGATCGACGCGTTCTGCCTCGCCATCCTCACGGACAGGGCCTCGTGGCACGGTGAGGCCTTCCACTTCGCCCGCCGGAAATTCGCCGCGAAGGCACAGGGAAGCCCCGCCGGCGAGCTCGCCACTGGCTTCACGGCCCAGGTCATCGGCGACACCGGCGACGACGAAGGGGACTACCCTCCGAGCGCACAGGCGAAGCTCGCCGCCATCGACGCCGCGCTGGCCCGCATCGGCCGCCGGGCAGAGGAGTCCGGCGAAAGCCTCCTCGACCACCCGGACAGCGTGGCGCTGATGACCCTGCGCGCCCTGGCCGCCGAGGACCGGGAGGCCTTCGACTCCGGACTGACCGCCCTCCTGCTCCCGCACGCCACCCTGCACGGCCCCGGCGCGTCTGCGAGCAGTCTCCTCCCGCTCCTGCCGCTCGGCCTGTCCGCGCTCGCTTACCGGACCCTGGGGTGGGCGCCGGCCCTCCGTACCGACTACCTCCCGCACGCCCTCGTCACCGGATTCGAGACCCGCGGCCCGAGGGTCGGGGGCTTCGGCCGCGACCGGTGTCCGAAGGCGGTCGCCGCACTGGCCGCAGGCCCGCTGGTGGTCGAGCGGCCCGCACACGACCGGACCGTGAACGCGGAGGCCGAGGCCCAGTTCGGTCAGTACACCCAGGAGGCTCTCACGCCGGTCGACGGAAAACCCCTCGCGGTATGGCAGCTCGAGAGCGCCATGCGCTACCAGGAGCTCCTCTTCAAGTGGCGCGCCGGGAACTCCGCCGACGTCACGGACGCCCAGCTCGCGAACCTTCGCCTGGCCTCCCAGCTGGGGGCGGCCCTGTTCCGCATCGCCCTCGCCGAGCCGGGCACCGAGGCCGAGGTGGGCATCGACGGCCGCACCCTTCGTTACCCGGCTGAGAGGGGCGCGAAAGCGGGCCCCGGCTACTGGGGGTACGCCACCGCCTTCGCCCTGATCACCGGCGTACGCGAGGACCTCGCCCCTCTGGTCCTCGCCGGCCCTGAGATTGCCGTCAAGGACGGCTCCGCCTTCGCCGGATACCGGCAGGCCCTCCACGCATACCTGACCGGCGCGGATCCCCAGCCGGCGGCGGAGCGTGCGCTGCGGGAGGTCGAGAAGGCCAAGGACTGGGGCTTCTTCCCGCCGCCGGCGGTCCTCTTGTCGCAGCTCGTGGAGGGTGACGAGGAGAGCTTCAACCTGGCCCTGGCCGACGCCCTCGAAGCCCACCGCGACCACTTCCGCGTCGCCGACCGCGCCGACGACCCGGACGCCGCAATCAACCTCAACGTCCTCGCCCTGGCCTGCCACGCCCGCCGCCGGGGCTGGAGCATCCGGGTCGAGTCCCCGTACCTGCCCCAGCGGCTCCTCAAGGCTGCCGAACCCTTCTAGGTCGTGTCGTCGAAGTCCCTCCCCCAGCTACCGCTGGCAGGTGCCCCCACCGCGTCGCTTCCCTCCTCCGCCTTGCGATCGCACGCACCAGCCCCCGCCAGCCCCGCCCTTCCGGGCGGCCGACGCTACTTTGACGACACTCCCCCCTAGGCCGGGGCCATACGTCCAGCCCGTCGACAGGCAGTCGGCCTGCTTGACGCAGGAGCGGGGGCGAGGCGACGGCCGTCCTGCGGACGTGCGGGCGCAGTCAGCTCCTGTGCGTGGCGGTGATCCGGTGAAGGTGGATCGATCAGTCGTCGATGCGGGCGAGCCGCATCCGCTCGTGCGCGTCGACCGGCGGGAAAGCGCCGATGCTGCGGACCGGACGTGCCGTGGCCGACAACTGGCGGGCCCGGATCGGCCGGTGCACGGTGACGAACTCGCAGGAGCCGTAGGCCGCGGCCAGGTTCGACGGACACCTTGCGCGGCGCCGGTGGCAGGGCGACGGGCCGCCCTGCCACCGGCAGTTGTGCCTGCCCTACGAGGCGGCCAGGGCCTCCAGGGCGGGGACCGTTTCGGCCGGGGTCGGCAGGGCGGCGTTCTCCGCCTGAAGGCGGACGGCGGCCTCGCGCAGGGCCGGGTCGGTGATCAGGCGGGTGAGGAGCGGGGCGTCGACGTCGTCGGAGGCGGAACGCAGAGCGGCGCCGGTCGCGGTGAGGGCGTCGGCGTTGGTGAAGTGGTCGGCGCCCTGCGGAAGCAGGAGCTGAGGCAGGCCGGCCTGCAAGGCGGTGAGCAGGGTGCCGGAGCCGCCGTGGTGGATCTGCGCATCGGAGGCGGTCAGCAGCTCGGCAAGCGGGACCCAGGGCAGTGGGCGGACGTTGTCCGGGAGGGTACCGAGCGGGGTGAGGTCGGCGTCACCGACGGCGAGCAGGAACTCGGCGTCCACCGAAGCGGCGGCCTCGATCAGGCGGACGATGGCGCGGACGCCGTCCATCTCGGTGAGCACGGTGCCCAGGGTGACGGCGACGCGCGGGCGGGTGCCGCGGCGGAGCAGCTCGGCGGGGACGGTCCCGCCACCGTTGTAGGGGAGGTAGCGCATCCGCAGGCCGCCCGGGTCGCCGCCGAGCGAGGCGGGGACGATGTTCAGCGCGGTGGGCTCGGCCGGGCCGGCCACCTTGTACGTCTCGTACGCCTCGGTGAAGTTGGCGGCGAGCCGGCCGACCATGTCGAGGCCTGAGGTGACGCCGAAGTTCTGGATCACCGACGGGATCTTGAGCTTGGCCGCGACCAGCGGGGCGGAGGCCTGAAAGGAGTCGTAGACCAGCAAGTCCGCGCCCCAGTTGTCGGCGGCGTCCAGCAGGCCGTCCACGGTGGGGCGGGAAACGAGCGCGAAGCCGTGGGCCGCCCTGTCGAGAATCTGGTCCGGGGTCATGTCGGGGGCGACGTAGCGCACCTCCTCGCCGGTGGACTGCTCGAACACGTCCCGGATGGTGCGGCCGTCGCCGATCTCGACGATCGGAAAACCTGCCTCGCGGAGCCGGTTCAGTGGCTGCGAGCTCGCGAACAGCACCTCGTGGCCGGCGGCGCGCAGGGCCTGCGCCGTCGGGATCATCGGGAAGAGGTGGCCGGCCGCGGCCGGTCCGGTGAAGAGTATGCGCACGGTTTCTCCTTGCCAGTGGTCTACCGGTCCAGGACGAGTCGTGCGGGCTCGCCCCGGTTCGCTTTGGTGAACTGACGGGAACGCGCGCTGTGTTCCCCGCCGGAGATCGAAAATCAGACATTCTGAAACGCGCCGACCGGGCACGACGCGCCCCCGGGACACCGACGATCGCCACATCTGAGTGACGGCAGGAGCGCCAGCGCGCCCAGGGCCTGCGTAGTGGACGACGGGGTTCGCGTGGCGTGGCGGAGCGCAGGGCGGTACGGGCCACCCACCACGGACGGTGTCCACCGCGCCGGCGTACCGGGGGTGTAGGGCGAGGTGCGCACCGCCGACTGGACCTGGCGCGGTGCCTCCGGGGTCGCCGACACCACGACGGGGCGTCCCGTCAGCGCGGACATGCGGCAGCGCGTCGGCAGCATCACCAGGACCTTCACCGCCGCCGCGGTCATGCAGCAGGTCGAGCAGGGCCGGATCCGGCTCGACGCGCCGAGCCGGGACGCGCGGCGCCTCCCGCGGGCGAGCCCGGCGGCACAGCCCCGCCCCATCGACGACGCCCTGTCGACGCTGTAGCCGCAGGCGCCGTGCGGCACCGGCAAGAGTTGATCCGCTGTTCCCTCCCCACGCCGAGCGGGCCCGGACAGGGCCGCGCTCGGCATGCGGGACTCGGGTCAGGAGGACTGGTCCGTCAGGATTGCCGGGTCGGAGAGGCCGGCTGCGCCGGTTTCGACCTTGCCGGCGAAGCGGCGGCGGAAGTCCGGGGATTCGGATGCGGTGACCGTCACGTCGTACCAGCGTCGCGTGTTCTTCAGAGGAACGCTGTACGTGACGGTGGCGCCCTTGGCGACCGTGAGCCGCTTCGGCCCGCCGCCGTAGGCGTTGGTGACCGTGAGCGTCGCGGTCGACGCCCCGGCGTTGGTGAGGGTGAGGTCCAGGTTCCCCGTGGTGGCGTTGTGGCGGGCGGTGACCTCGGGGCCGGGGGTGGTGCTGGGGTTGCGGAAGCCGCGCAGGAAGCCGTTGGGGCCGTGGACGGTCAGGTCGGTGACACCGGCCGAGTAGCGGGTGTTCCAGGCGTCCGCGATCGACTTGCCGGCCTCGGTGGTGTACGTCCAGGGGGCGTCGGTCCGGTTGCCGGAGGTGACGTAGAACTGCGCGCCCAGGTCCGGGCCGCCGCTGAACGTCAGCCGGAACTTGCCCTCGTCGGTGAGTGCGGCGCCGTCAACGTACGGGGCGTACTTGAGCGGACGGGTGGGGCACAGCCCCTTCTCCTGGCGCGGCATGGTCGCCACGGCCGGCGGGGTGGCCCGGAAGTCGGGGTGGCGCTCGCGGTCCTGCGGCTCCCAGGAGCCGGTGTCGGGCAGCCGGACCGTACCGGTGTCCGTGCGGGCGAAGTCGAAGGCGGAGGTCAGGTCACCGCAGACGGCGCGGCGCCAGGGCGAGATGTTGGGCTCCTGCACACCGAAGCGCTTCTCCATGAAGCGGATGACGGAGGTGTGGTCGAAGGTCTCGGAGCAGGAGTAGCCGCCGGTGCTCCACGGAGAGACCGCGAGCATCGGAACGCGCGGGCCCAGACCGTACGGGCCGGCGACGTAGCCGGCCTTGCCGGGGAAGACGTCGAGCGCGGTCGGCACGGTCGACAGGCCCTGGTTGGCGTCCGCGGGGGCGTAGGGCGGGACGACGTGGTCGAAGAAGCCGTCGTTCTCGTCGTAGGTGATGAACAGCGCGGTACGGGCCCACACGTCGGGGTTGGAGGTCAGCGCGTCCAGAACCTGCGCGATGTACCAGGCGCCGAAGTTGGCCGGCCAGTTGGAGTGCTCGCTGAAGGCCTCGGGGGCGGCGATCCAGGAGACCTGGGGCAGGGTGCCGGCGGTGACGTCGGCGCGCAGCTTGTCGAAGTAGCCCTCGCCGGTCCTGGCGTCGGTGCCGGTGCGGGCCTTGTCGTACAGCGGGTTGCCGGGCTGGGCGCCCCGGTAGTTGTTGAAGTAGAGCAACGAGTTGTCGCCGTAGTTGCCGCGGAAGGCGTCGTTGATCCAGCCCCAGGAACCGGCGGCGTCGAGGCCGTTGCCGATGTCCTGGTAGACCTTCCAGGAGACGCCCGCCGCCTCCAGGCGCTCGGGGTACGTGGTCCAGCCGTAGCCGGCCTCGGCATTGTTGAGGACCGGGCCGCCGCCCTTGCCGTCGTTGCCGGTGTGGCCCGACCAGAGGTAGTAGCGGTTGGGGTCGGTCGAGCCGATGAACGAGCAGTGGTAGGCGTCGCAGATGGTGAACGCGTCGGCGAGGGCGTAGTGGAACGGGATGTCGTCGCGCGTCAGGTGGGCCATGGTGGCCGGCGTCTTGGCGGGCACCCAGTTGTCGTACTTGCCCTTGTTGAAGGCGCTCTGGCCGCCCGCCCAGTCGTGGTTGAGGCCCTGGAGGTACTCCATGCCGAGGTCGTCGGACGGCGGCCGGAACGGCAGCGTCTCCTTGCCCGCATTGTCGGTCTGGTGCCAGACGGACTTACCGCTGGGCAGGGTCACCGGGCGCGGGTCGCCGAAGCCACGGACGCCGCGCAGCGCACCGAAGTAGTGGTCGAAGGAACGATTCTCCTGCATCAGGACCACGATGTGCTCGACGTCGGCGATGGTTCCGGTCGTCCCCTGCGCGGGGATGGCGGCGGCGCGCGCGATGCTCTCGTTGAGCATGGTCAGGGCGGCGGCGCCGCCGGTGAGCTGGAGGAAGCGGCGGCGGTTGAGTTCTGCCATGGCGAGAGGGACCTCTGCTTCGGTGGAGAAGTGCTTGAGCGCCCCCAGGACATCGTGCACGGGGTACCGGAGAGGGAGCCTGGCGTGACGGCGGCGAATACACCAGGCGAACGGCAGTCGGATTCCGTAGGAGTTCGGCCAATCCCCGTCGCGGACAGGCGTGGCGGCTCGCCGGGTGGTACCTCGCCGGACCCGTCAGGGTCTACGGCCGGGGCGGGCGCCGTCGGTCGTGCGGCGCGAGGCATGTGCGCCGAGGTGAACGGCTCGGGGCGCGGGAGACGAAGGAGGTCGAGGCCCTCGCGGTCTCGGAGTGGGCCGAGCCGCGGGAACGTGGTGGGCGCCCCCTGACCCGTTCGCCGGTCGCCGGCGTCGCTGCAGCCGCCGCCGAGGCGACGCGGCCACCGGCACGGAGCGCTGGAGGTACAGAGCCCAGGAAGAATTGAGGGAATCCCTCCCGTCGGCAGGGATCCGGTCCCGGAGCCGGCCCGCCCCCGGAGCTCATGCTCCGGGGGCGGGTGGATCCGGGCTGCGCGGATCAGGCAGCGGTGATGTTCTCCGCCTGCGGGCCCTTCTGGCCCTGCGTGATGTCGAAGGTCACGGCCTGGCCCTCCTGGAGCTCGCGGTAGCCGCTGGAGTTGATGTTGGAGTAGTGAGCGAAGACGTCGGGCCCGCCGCCGTCCTGCGCGATGAAGCCGAATCCCTTTTCGGAGTTGAACCACTTCACGGTTCCGCTGGCCATGGTTTTGCCCTCTCAGTCGATGTCGGGCCCGCACCGCGCGGCCCCGGAGGTGATCGCCCTGGTCCGGCACTGCACAGCAAAACGCCCACGCCAGGGCGCGGGCAGGGACTGCGAACCACGACAGCTGCCGCTGACGCTACACGCAGGAGCGTCCCGTCACCAGAGAGCGACGATCACCTTTTGCCGGGAACAGGGCCCCGACCGCTGCCTCCCGCGGACAGATCGGGCGAACCGCCGTCCAGCACGCCGTCACCACCTCCAGGCTCACTCGACCGTGCCTCGAGCCGGCGGCGCTTGCTCGCAGGGACACGCCCTCCCTGCGAGCGGAACCGGTGCCGTCGTTCTCTCGTCCTGCAGGCCGGGCGGGCTGCCTGCCTGCCTGCCTGCCTGCCTGCAGGACGAGAGAACGCAAGGGTTGGGGGTGGGGTCCTGACCGGCGTCCCTCCGGCCGAGATCAGAAACCGTGCACTTTGAGAGGTCTTCGCAATGCCCGTGGTCAACCCCCGTTTCAGCGTCCTGGCCGAGGACTTCGCCGCTTCCCCCTACCGCTACTTCGCACAGCTGAGGGAGCAGGCTCCGGTGCACTACGAGCCGGTGATCGACAGCTACTTCCTCTCCCGCTACGAGGACGTGAAGCGGGTGCTGACCGACCATGAAGCATTCACCACCAAGACACTGCAGGTGCGCGCCGAGCCGGTCATGCGCGGGCCGGTCCTCGCCCAGATGACCGGGGCCGAGCACACCGCGAAGCGAAAGATCGTCGTACGGGGCTTCACCGGCCAGGCCCTCCAGAACCAGATACGCGCCATCCACGCCAACGCCGCCGAACTCATGGCCCCTTTCCTTGCTCAGGGCCGGATGGACCTGGTCAACGACTTCGGCAAACCCCTCGCCGTCCACGTGACGCTCGACGTCCTCGGTCTCGACAGACAGGACTGGCGGCAAGTGGCCGCCTGGCACAGCGGGGTCGCCGAGTTCATCACCAGCATGACCCTCACCCCCGAGCGCCGCCGGCACTGCGTCGGTTGCGCCGAGCAGCTGGAGGCCTATCTCCTCCCCGTCATCGAAAAGCGGCGCCGCCGACCCGGCGACGACCTGATATCCAAGCTGTGCACCGCCGAATTCGACGGAATCGCCATGAGCGATCGTGACGTAACCGCACTGATCATCAACGTTCTGGCTGCCTCCACCGAGCCCGCGGACAAGACCCTCGCCCTGCTCTTCAAGCACCTGATCGACCACCCCGAGCAGATGGCGCAGGTCCGTCGGGACCCGGACCTGCTGGCCGCCGCGATCGCCGAGACCCTGCGCTACACCCCGCCGGTCCAGCTCATTCCACGCCAGGCGGAGGAGAACTCCGTGTTCGCCGGCACCACCGTCCCTGCAGGTGCCACCGTCTTCTGCATGATCGGCGCGGCCAACCGCGACCCCGAAGCCTTCGCCGCCCCGGACGCCTTCGACATCCACCGCCCGGACCTGGGCACCGCCCGCTCCTTCACCGCGGCCGCCCAGCACCTGGCGTTCGGTACCGGACTCCACCAGTGCGTCGGCGCGGCGTTCGCGCGCGCCGAGATCGAGACCGTCGCCGCGATGCTCCTGCCCGTGCTCGACGAGGTCCGCTACAGCCCCGGCTTCCGCTACCGGGAGACCGGCCTGTACACCAGAGGCCCCGTCTCGCTGTCGCTGGACTTCACCCCGGTCCACTGAGGCGGACGGCCGCGACCTACCGCCGCCTCTCCCCCGGCCCCCGCCGGGTACTGTCCTCCGCGGCTCCCGGAGCCAGGAACCAGGAACCAGGAACCAGGACTTTCATACCCCCACTCCCCTCAGGCGAAGACGACCATGACACCGACCGACATCACCCGAGCCATCAACGACTTGCTGTTCAGCGGCCGGTGGAGTGACCGGACTTCCTTCGCCCAGCACATCACGCGCCTGCGCTCCCTGATCCGCAGCGGACACATCGAGGTCCACGATGAACTCCGCGACGGACTGCGCTACGCCGACCGCCACACCGTCACCCTCAGCCACCACGACGGCCACACGTCCCGCACCGAGGTCTACCTCTTCGCCGAACTGGCCCCCGACGGCCGCTTCCAACGCGTCGTGGAAACAACGCTTCTGATCGCCGGTCAGGCCGACGACAGTAACCTCGGTTCCGTCAAGTGACGAGGACGGGAGCCGCCATGGGGTCCGTGGGGGAAAGACTGAGCAGAGCGCGCGTACGGGCCTTCATCGGCAGGGACGAGGAACTCGGGCTCTTCGGGGAGGCCTTGGCCGGCGATCCGCAGGCGCCGTTCGCGTTCTACGTGTGCGGGCCGGGCGGCATCGGAAAGTCGACGCTGCTGCGGCGACTGGCGGACCACGCTCGTGCGGCCGGCCGGCTGCTCGTCGAACTCGACGGCCGGTTCGTCAGCCGGGACCCGGCCGACTTCGAGCACGCCGCCGGTCCTTTCCTGGATGTTCCGGGCACGGTCCTGTTCGTGGATTCCTTCGAGCACTGCCAGTGGCTGGAGAGCTGGCTGTGGCACCACTTCCTGCCCCGCGCAGCGGACGACACCCTGGTCGTCCTGGCCGGCCGGCGCGCTCCGCAGCCGCAGTGGACCGCCGACCCCGCCTGGTCCCGGCTCCTGCACGTGACCGAACTGGAGCCGTTCTCCGAGGAGCAGGCCCGGAGCCTGCTGGTGGCGGCGCAGATCCGGCCCGAACTACGGGACCGGGTGCTCCGCTTCGCCGGAGGCAACCCGTTGGCCCTGTCCCTCGCGGCCGCGACAGGATCGGCGGGCTGCGGCAGGGAGGAGATCTGGGCGCCCACTGCGGACGTCCTGCGCACTCTGCTGGCAGGTCTGATCGGGGAGGTGCCCACGGCGGTCCACCGCCGCGCCTTGGAGGTGGCGGCGCAGGCCCACTCGACGTCCGAGGAACTGCTCGCCGCGGTGCTGCCCGGGGAGGACGCCCATCTGCTCTTCTCCTGGCTGCGGGACCTCCCCTTCATGGAGTCCACACACCGGGGGCTCCACCCGCACGACGCGGCCCGCGAGACGCTGGCCGCCGACCTGCGCTGGCGAGCGCCCAATGCCTTCGAGGCGATGCGCCAGCGCCTGGCGGACGAGTACCTGCGCATACTGCGCGAGGCGCCCGAGGAGCGGGTGTGGACCGTCACCGACGAGCTCTTCTACCTCTTCCGGGAGGGCGAGACCCTGGCCCGGCTGCGCTCCTGGTCCCGCGAGGACGAGGTGCACGACCGTCCTCTGCACCCGGATGACATCGATGCCGTGCTGCGCATGGCCGAGGAGACCGAAGGCACCGCCTCCGCGGAACTGGTCCGCTACTGGGCGCAGCGCCAGCCGCAGGCTTTCAGCGTCTACCGGCTGGTGGACACGGGCCGGATCGTGGCGTTCACGGCCCGACTGGCCCTGCCGGCCCCTCCCGATCCCCGGGACCTGGCCACCGATCCTGTCGTCGCCGCAGCGTGGCAGTACACCGATGCCGTCGCGCCGGTGAGCCCCGGCGAACACATCGGCGTCAGCCGCTTCTCGATCTACCCCGAGCGGTACCAGGTTCCCTCGCGCGTCATCGACTTGAGCAGTTCCCGGGCCCAGGCGGAGGCGGCCCGCGCCCGCGGCCGCGCCTACGGCTTCGCCGTCTTCCGGGACGCCGAGACCTGGGCCGAGCGGGTCAAGGGCACCCTCAGCGACACCGGGGCGCGCCCGCGGGTCGGTGAGCACACCTACGGGCTGTTCGGCGTCGACTGGCGTCAGATACCCGTGGAGGCATGGCTTCAACGCTTCATATCGGCCCCCGAGCCGCCTGTGCCGTCCGGACCGTCGCCCTTCTCGCGTACCGCGTTCGACCAGTCCGTGCGTGAAGCGTTGGCCCACTGGCGCGATGCGGGCGCCTTCGCCGCCTGTGCCCTGCTGCGCACCCGTCTCGCGGCTGACTTCGGTGATCCTGTCGCGGAGCTGCGCGCCCTGCTGCGCCAGGCCGTCGACGACCTCGCCCGTGACCCGCGCGGTGTGCGCGCCCGCGAGGCCCTGACGGCGGGCTACTTCTCCGGTGCGCCCACCCAGGAAGCCGCGGCTCGCCGCCTCGGCCTTCCGTACGGCACCTACCGTCGCCACCTGCGTCAGGGCCTGGACCTGCTCTGCGAGGCGTTGTGGCAGCAGGAGCTGCACGGCTCCCGGTAGCAACGGCAGCGGCGTGGCCGCGGCAGAACCGGGTGGACAGGTGCGGACAGGAGTGGACAGGGCCCGTCCCTGCCGGGCCTGGATAGTGGACACCGCCTGACACGAGCCTGTGCGGCATGAACGTTGCACACACGCAGACGGACCGGGCAGCAGCTCGAGCTCCCCGGCCGGGAACCACGCTCGCGGCGCTGGCGGCGGCTCAGTTCACCGTCATGCTCGCCACTTCCATCGTGAATGTGGCGCTCCCGCAGATCCGCGCCGGGGTGGGCCTCTCGGACGGCGGGACCACGTGGGTGGTCAACGCCTACGGCCTGGCGTTCGGGGCGCTGCTCCTCGCGGGCGGCCGGGCGGCCGATCTCCTCGGCCGCCGTAGGGTGCTCGTCTTCGGCCTGGCGCTGTTCGCGGCGGCGTCACTGGCGGCGGGACTGGCCGCATCCGCGAGCGTGCTGATCGTGGCTCGTGCTGTTCAGGGCCTCGGTGCCGCGGCCATCGCCCCGGCCGCGCTCGCCCTGGCCATGGACTTGTTCCCGCCCGGACCCGGGCGGGGCAGAGTGCTGGGGGTGTGGGGCGCGGTCTCCGGTGCGGGAGGGGCGGGCGGCGTCCTGCTGGGTGGTGTCCTCACCCAGGCGTGGGGCTGGCCGTGGATCTTCCACTCCGTGGCTCTCGGGGCAGCTCTGGTCCTGGTCGCCGTGGCGGCGCTGGTGCCACGGGTGCCCGGACGGAAGGACGGGCGGTTCGACCTGCTGGGCACCGCCGTCATCAGCCTCGCCCTGACCTGCCTGGTCTGGGGACTGACCACCGCACGCGGTTCCGGCTGGACGGACGCCCGGGTGCTGGGCTCGCTCGGCGCGGCCGCCACACTGCTCGCAGCCTTCGCCGTGATCGAGCTTCGCCGGCCGAACGCGCTCATACCGCCGCGCCTGTTCGCCACCGGCCGGGTCGCCGCGGGAAACCTGCTGATGGCCCTGCTGGGGTCCGTGTGGATCGCGCTGTTCTTCTTCCTGCCGCTCTACCAGCAACAGGTCCTCGGGGCGGATCCCCTGACCACCGGGGTGGGCCAACTCCCGCTCGCCGGAGCCAATATGCTCGGCGCGGCCGTGGCGCCCCGCATCTCGCGGCGCATCGGCGCCACCGCGACGGTGACGGCGGCCCTGTTCACCGAGGCGGCGGGCCTGCTGTGGCTGTCCCGGATCAGCGCCCACGGCAGCTACCTCGTGGACGTCCTCGGTCCGAGCATCCTGGTCGGCATCGGCCTGAGCATCGCCTTCGTCCAGCTCACCGCACTCGCCGTGGACGGCGTCCCGCCGCAGGACGCGGGGCTGGCCGGCGGCCTGGTGAACACCACCCGCCAGGTCGGCGGCGCGATCGGCCTCGCGGCCCTGGCGACCCTGGCCGGCTCCGTCACCGGGCACGCCGCAGTCCACCAGCCGCACCTGGAGGCGCTCACCGCGGGCTACCGCACCGCCTTCGCCGTCTCGGCCGCAGTCCTGGCCGCCACCGCGCTCCTCGCGCTGTTCCTCGCCCGCCGCACCGGCCCTCGGACCAAAGCCACCGCCCGCCCGGCCTCCGATCCGCAACCCTCCCGTCCACAACCCTCGCGAATCCCCTGAGTCGGCCGAGTCGGGCGAACCGATGGATCAGCCGCAGCACCGGCACATGCCCGTCCAGGAAGGAAACACAGACGTGATCACCATCGACGAGACCGCTCCCGTCATCGTCCGCCTGAGCACCGTGATCGAAGCCCCGCTCACGACCGTGTGGGAGCTGCACACCGACATCGCGGCCCGGCCCAGCTGGAACACGCACATCGACCGGGCAGAAGCCGACGGCCCGCTGCTGCCCGGCAACTCCTTCAGCTGGCGGACCCACGGCGAGCGCACCACCGTCCGCACCGAGGAGTCCTGGAGCGGCGCCCCGGTCGAGGCTGCGGCCGACGACCTCGGCAAAGCCCTCCACGACTCCCTCGACACCAGGCCCTCCGACCTCAAGGCCCGTGCCGAGCACGCTTCCTGACCAAGCATCACCTCTACGAGAGAGATTCCTGCCATGACGACTGCGAAGCCGTACCTGACCGGCCACTTCACCCCCGTCGCCGAGGAGGTCACCGCCACCGGCCTCACCGTCGAGGGCACCCTGCCCCCCGAGCTCGACGGCCGGCTGATCCGCAACGGGCACAACCCCAAGCCCGGCATCACACCCACGCACTGGTTCAAGGGCAGCGGCATGGTCCACGGCATCCGGCTGCGTGACGGCCGCGCCGAGTGGTACCGCAACCGCTGGGTCCACACCCCCGCCCTCGACGGCGCTCCCTACATGACCGAGCACGGACCCGACCTGACCGCCAGCGCCGCCGGCACCCACATCATCGAACACGCCGGACGGCTCCTGGCGTTGTGCGAGGCGAACCTGCCCTTCGAACTCACCCCGGAGCTGGAGACGGTCGGCGCCTGCGACTTCGGCGGCAAGCTGCGCGGCGCGATGACCGCGCACCCCAAGGAAGACCCGGTGACCGGGGAGCTCCACTTCTTCGGGTCCTCGCCGTTCCCGCCGTTCCTGACGTACTACGTCTCCAATGCCAAGGGCGAGATCATCCACAGCGCCGAGATCCCGGGAGCGACCGCGGCGCTCAAGCATGACTTCGCCGTCACCCGCCGCCACGTCGTGTTCGTCGAGGGCAACGTCACCTTCGACCACGCCGAACCCTCCGGTATCCCCTACGGCTGGAATGACCGGCAGCCCGCCCGCATCGGTGTCATGCCGCAGGGAGACGACGGCGCCCGGCACATCCGCTGGTTCTCCATCGAACCGGGCAACATGCTCCACGTCTCCAACGCGTACGAGGACGGCCAAGGCCGCATCGTCCTGGAAGGCCCCACCGTGGACCGCGAGGGTTTCCGGCTGTCCTGGAACTGGTGGGTCGGAGCGCCCGGGCGCGGCAGCGAGCCCGTCTCCCGCTCCTACACGCGGCGCTGGGTACTCGACATGGCCGCCGGTACTGTCGACGAGCAGATCATCGACGACCTGCCCGTGGAGTTCCCGACCCTCAACGAGGGGTACCTGGGCGCCGAGAACCGCTATCAGTACGCCATCTCCTTCCCCGACGAGAAGGGCTTCGGCGGCTACGGTGTCGTCAAGTACGACCGCACCACCGGCGCCCGCCGCATCCACCAGGTGGGGGACGCCCGCATGCCCAGCGAAGCCGTTTTCGTCCCCGCCGCCCGTGCCACGTGCGAGGACGACGGCTATCTGCTGACCGTCGTGTCCGACCTCAAGCAGGACGCCTCGCAGTTGCTGGTCCTCGACGCCTCCGGCCTCGACCGCATCGCGACCGTCCACCTGCCCCACCGGGTGAGCGCCGGACTCCACGGATCCTGGATCCCCGACAGCGCCCTGGAGGACACCACGGACTGACCCGCGGCGAGGACGCACCCCGGCTCTCGCGCGACCTGTCGGTCGACCCCCTCGGCCTCGGCCCCGTGCCCGCCCGAGGGGACCACTCCTGATACCGAATGGATCGTCATGGGCGACGGGACAATGGAGCGCTACCGAGCCATCGACAAGCCCGGCGGCGACCACCACTTCCTTTACGAGGAGACTGAGTGCCCACCAGCGAGGACAACCTCATCGAGCTCATTCGGAGCAGCGGCCTCGAGGTGGGCGCCGTCCAGGGCAACGAACCCGGTCCGTCGGTCGACGCCGCCTGGCGCGCGATGGCGGGATTCGGCGTGGAGCCCAGCGCGTCCCTTTCCTTGAAGGGGGAGCTCGGAGGGGTCCACCGGCTGTGGCTCGACCATGCCCGTCAAGCCGGCGTCGTCGGCGAAGACGGGACGTTCCTCCTCACGGCGGTCGTGACCGGCGGCTCCGCGGTCGGCTGGGTGCGTGTGCGCCTGACCGGCTCGGCCGACGTATCCCGTCTCGTCGATGACCAGGGACGGATCGAATTCATCGCCCGCTCCTCGTGCGGCGACCACATCTGCGGTGTCACCGCGGAGGAGTACGCCTACTGGGTGGTCAGCCTGGACACCTGACGGGAGCCACGCCCGGGCCCGTGCGCGAGGCGTCGACGACGCCTCGCTGCACGGGTCACGGGTTCACCGCCGAGCCGCCTGTCACGGCACGGTCATCTGCAGGGGTGCAGCGACACCGTGTGCGTGGCCAACGCGCTCCACTTCGCTCCCCGGCGGCGGCCCCGCTCCGGCAACCATTGGTACTATTTGTGCAACATTGCAACATTCCTGGAGGTCGCGTGGTGCATGCCTCCGTATACGCCCGGCGACTGCCCGCTACTGCGCTCGTCTGCGGAGCATGTCTGATCCTGCTGCCGCCCGGTCCGGCGCAGGCTTTCACCGGCGGCAACCACGAGAAGATCACTCGCGCCGCCCTGAAGTGGGAACCCGGATCGTTGACGGCAATGGCCGACTCCCGCGACGGGGCGATCGTGGCCGACGACCAGGGCGACTACTTCAAGCTCGGCATCCTGCACTGCGACAACGCCGACTACCTCGCCCCGCGATTCGGGTCCGCGTACCCCCGTACCCGCGACGAGGCGAACACCGAACTGCTCGCCTGCATCCGTGGCTCCGTCGCCCGCATGCGGGCTGCCGTCCGCTACGCCGACGGGCTGGTCGACTCCCAGGGCAGGGTCATCGCGCGGCAGAGCGACCTGGGCTCCCCCTGTACGTGGAACGAGAGGGCGGGACGCGCCAAGTGCAACGTCCTGGAACAGCTCGGCCGCGGCTGGCACCCGATCGAGGACTTCTACTCGCACAGCAACTGGTCCGACAAGGCCGGCGCCGGCGCGATCGGTACGGCCAATCCACCCGGACTGAACCGCACCGGCATCGCGCCGTTCCTCGACATCCGCCGCTACAGCTCCATGAACGACGCCGACTGGACCGAGGAAGCCGCCGGCCTGATTCCCGAGGACCTCACCACCGGCTGCTATCCGGACTTCGAGTCGACCGGCACCAAGCCCACCGACTGCGCCGGACGCATCGAGCACAACCGCGCTCTCAACAAAGACACCGAAGCCGCCCAACGTTCGAAGAACGGCAACTTTCAGCGGGCGACCGAGCTTGCCACGCAGGACATCGCCCGCCAGTGGAAGGACTTCACGGCAGAACTCATCGCGACCTACCCCGACAACGGACGCGGCGAGCAGATGATCTGCGCACTCACCCACGACACTCCCGCGGCCAGCTGTCCCGGCCGGCCCCGGACGGAGAAGCAATGAGCAACCCTCCCTCGGCTGACGGAGCCCCGGTCAGCCGTGCCACACCCCGGTCGCGGCAGCGGCTCGCACGTAATCGGTGAAGTCGCGGGGTTCGCGGCCGAGAGCCCGCTGAACGCCGTCGGCGAGCTGGGCGAAGCGGCCCTCGCCGATCCAGCCGCAGAGCATGTTCAGCAAGGCGATGAAATCTTCCGGCAAGCCCTCCCTGGTGGCGTAGGCCGCGAAGTCGCCCGGGGAAACGGGACGGTAGGAAATGTCCCGGCCGGTGGCCCGGGCGATCTCGTCGGTCACGGCGCCCAGGCTCAGCAGTCGCGGTCCGGACAGCTCGTAGGCCTCCCCGCCGTGGCCGTCCTCGGTGAGGGCGGCCACGGCGACATCAGCGATGTCTTCGACGTCGATGAACGGCTCGACGCCGTCCCCGGTCGACATGACGACCTCGCCGTCCATGATCTGCCCTCGCCAGAACGACTCCTCGCTGAAGTTCTGCGCGAACCAATTCGGCTTCAGGAGCGTCCACTCCGCGCCGGATTCCCGCACTGCGCGCTCGCACGGCAGCTTCTCCTCACCCTCGGGCACCACCCAGTCGCGGGCGGACAGCAGCACCAGTCGCTCGACACCGCCGGCCACGGCGAGCTTGCTGAAGGAACTCAGCGATGTCGCGGCGTCGCTCTGCTGTGAGTCGACCAAGTAGGCCGCGCCGATGCCCTCCAGTACGGGCTCCCAGGTGTTCTCGTCGTTCCAGTCGAAGCGCGTCGGCCCCTTCCGGGAGGCAACGCGGACCTCGTGTCCACGCTGCCGGAGGCGGGAGACCACGCGGCGTCCCGTCTTGCCGGTACCGCCCAGGACCAGGATCGGTTTCGTCATCATGTGATCAGTCAACGGTGCGGCCGGTGAGTCATGAAATGGTCCATGCGCTCACATCGATGTCTCAGCGTCTAGACTCGCGGCATGGATCCGCTGGCGAGCCTTCTGTACGAAGTGAGGTCCAACGGCGCCCTGTTCACCCGGAACCACATGGCACCGCCCTGGTCGGTCCGCTTCGCCGACGGCACACCGCTCGCCGTCATCACCATGCTGCGCGGCGCGGGTTGGCTCATCCCCGGCGACGCCGCGCCCATCGCGCTCGGCCGTGGCGATGTCGCGATCGTCGCCGGGACGGAGCCGTTCTCCATCACCGACGATGCCGGCGCGGGGACTCCGCCGCTCTACGTGGTGCACCCCGACCGATGCACGACGGCCGACGGCGAGGACATCAGCGACGACGTCATACTGGGCCTTCGCACCTGCGGGAACAGCCCGGACGGCCCGACCGTACTGCTCACCGGCAGCTACCAGATCGACGGCCGGGTCTCCGAACGGCTGCTGAGCGCACTTCCCCGGGCGCTCGTGGTCCACCGCGACGAGCCCGGCCCGATCCTGGACCTCACCGCCACGGAGATCAGCCGGGACGACCCGGGACAGCAAGCCGTCCTGGACAGACTCCTGGATCTGTTGCTGCTGTCCACGCTGCGGGAATGGTTCACCCGCCCTGAGGCCGATCCGCCTGCGTGGTACCGAGCGCTCGGCGACCCCCTTGCGGGCAGGGCACTGCGGCTCATCCACGACCGGCCCGCACATCCGTGGACCGTGACGGCCCTCGCCGAAGAGGCCGGCGTGTCGCGAGCCACCTTCGCCCGCCGCTTCGGCGATCTGGTCGGCCAGCCGCCCATGGCCTATCTGACCGACTGGCGCCTCGCGCTGGCAGCCGACCTGCTGGTGCGCACCGAGGCCACCGTGGAATCGATCGCCCGACAGGTCGGCTACCAAAGCGCGTTCGGATTGAGCGTTGCCTTCAAGCGTGTGTACGGAACCCGCCCCGGCCAGCACCGCGCAGCCCTGCGATCGGGGCCCTCACGGAAGGAGAAATATTGACCGCTCGTTCCAGATACCTCTATGATCTTGCTCGTGGCCAGGACCAAGGAATTCGATCCGGACGCCGCGCTCCAGTCGGCCCTCGAGCTGTTCTGGCGGCGCGGATACGAAGCGACGTCGGTGGCGGACCTCGTCGAGCACCTCGGCATCGGCCGGGCGAGCATCTATGCGACGTTCGGCAGCAAGCATGAGCTCTACCTCAAGGCACTGGACCGGTACGCACAGTCCGTCGACCCGCGGCTCTTCGCCGACCTGTCCGGGCCGGGACCGGCCCTGCCGGCGGTACGGACCGTGGTGCGCCGCTTCGCCGCCGAGGCCGCCTCGCCGGAGGAGCGGCTGAACGGCTGCTTCGTCACCAACACCGCCGCCGAGCTGGGCGCTCACGACTCCGTGGCGGCCCGCCGGGTCGAGTCGAGCTGGGACCGGCTGGAGACGCTGCTGCACGCGGCGCTCGTCCGGGCACAGGCGCAGGGCGAACTGCCTGCGGAGCGCGAGCCGCTCGCTCTGGCGCGGATGCTGCTGGTCCTGCTGCAGGGGGTGCGGGTCGTCGGGAAGGCCTCGGCCGACCCCGCCCGCGTACGGGACGCGGCCGAGCAGGCACTGTCCCTGCTGGACTGAACCGAACCGAACCGATCCGAACGATCCGAACTGACCGCGACACGCGCGGAGGAGCCGCACGGCTCCCTTCCGCACGCCCGAATAATGGAACGAACGGTCAAATATCAAGGGGGGAAAGACATGGGGGGTAGTACGACCTCCACCGGCACCACCACGACCACCACACCCGCCACCGCGCCCGCCACCACGGGAGCCACAAGCGGCCGCGCCGCCTTCGCGCTGCTCGGCAGCATCCAGATCACGCTCATCTACACTCTCGCCGCGACCACCGTCCCGCTCCCCCGCATCGCCCGCGACTTCGCCCTCCAGCGCGCCGACCTGATCCTGCTGAGCGCCGCCTACGGCCTGACCTTCGCCGGGCTGCTGCTCCTGGGTGGACGCCTCGCCGACCGGTACGGCGGGCGGCGCGCCCTCACCGCGGGCCTCGCTCTGTTCGCCGCGGCCTCCCTCGTGGCCCCCCTCGCCCCCGGCTGCCAGGCCCTGCTGGCCGCCCGCTTCGCGCAGGGCGCCGGAGCGGCCCTCGTCGCCCCCGCCGCCATGGCGGTCCTGCGCACCCTGTTCCCGTCCCCCGCCGCCTACGGCCGGGCCATGGCCACCTGGGGCGGTCTCTCCGTCCTCGGAGCGACCACGGGCAACCTGGCCTGCGGCGTCATCTCCGCCCTGCTGTCCTGGCGTTGTGCCCTCGCCGTACCCCCGGTGGTGGCCCTGGCCGCCCTGTTCCTCGCGCCACGGCTGCTGCCGGGCACCGTGCCGGGCCGGGGCAGGAGCCTGGACCTGCCGGGAGCTCTGCTCGCCACCGCCGGGATCAGTCTGGTCAGTTACGGCCTCGTGGTCACCGACGCCCGCCCCTGGACCTCGGCGGCGGTCCTCGCGCCGCTGTCTGCCGGAGCCGCCCTGCTCGCCGCGTTCCTCCGCACCGAGCGCCGCTCCCGCGACCCGCTCCTGCCGCCCCGCTTCCTCCTCGACCGGCGCCGGGCGGCAGCCCTCGCGGCCGTCGCGCTCACAGCCTGCGGGACCGCGAGCACCTTCGTCCTGCTCTCCCTCCACTTCCAGCAGGACCGTGACTGGTCACCGCTGCGCACCTCCGCCGCCTTCGTCCCGTTCGCCGTCACCCTGATCGCCGGCGGCCGCGCGGTCAGGCCCCTGGCAGCCCGTCACGGCGCCCGCGCCCTGACCGCCGGGGGACTGGCCACCGGTGCGGCCGGGCTCGGACTGCTCTCCCTCACCGGCCTGGACGCCGGCACCCCGTACGCACTCGGTCTGCTGCCCGGCCTCGTCCTCCTCGCAGCGGGCGGCGCCGCCTCCTTCGCCGGAGCAGCCGTACTGGCCACCGAGGGGGTGCCCGCGCGCGACGCCGGCCTGGCAGGCGGCGTACTGAACACCGCGATGGAGTTCGGCCCGACCGTCCTGTTCGCCCTCCTGCTCACCCTCGGCGACGACGCCGCCTCGCTCGCCGCGACGGCCGCCGCGTTCGCCGCCGTGGCCCTTCTCCACTCCGTACGCCGCCGCCCCGCCCGGGCGTGACGGCAGCCCTCCCCCACAGCCCTCCCCCACTGACACCCGTACAAGGAGCCACCGCAATGAACCGTTTCACCGACGCGTCCGTCCTGGTCACCGGCGCCGGATCCGGCCTCGGCCGGGCAATCGCCCTCGCCTTCGCCGCCGAAGGTGCCCGTGTGGTCGCCGCGGGCCGGACCGCGGCCTCCCTCGACGAGACCGTGCGCCTCGTCCGGGCGGCCGGCGGCACGGCCGAGGCGGTCACCGCCGACGTCACCGACTCCGCCCAACTGGCCGCTCTCGTAGGCGAGACCGTCACGCGATTCGGCTCCCTGGACGTCGCCGTCAACAACGCCGGGATACTCCGCGGCACGGTGCCCGCCGGCGACATCGCAGAGGAGGACTGGGACGCGGTTCTGCGGACCAATGTCACCGGCGTCTGGCTGGCCATGAAGCACGAGATCGCCCACATGCGGGAGAACGGCGGCGGCGCCATCGTGAACATCTCCTCGAACCTGGGCGCCCACACCCGCATCCCGAACGCCGCCGCGTACATCACCTCCAAGGCCGCCGTTTCCGCGCTGACCCGCGCAGCCGCCCTGGACCACGTCCGCGACGGCGTGCGCATCAACGCGGTCAGCCCGGGAACCTCCGCCGCGCCCATGTCCCTGCGGCCGGGCGAGACGGAGGCCGACCGCGCAGAGCGGGTCAAGAACGAGAACCCGCTCGGCCGCGTCGCGGAGGCCGAGGAGGTCGCGGCCGCAGTCCTCTACCTCGCCTCGTCCGCGGCGGGTTCCGTGGTCGGCCACGACCTGGTCGTCGACAGCGGCTCCTCCGCCTGACCTCCCGGAACCGGCCCCGCTGCCGCTTCCGCCCCCGCTTCCGCCCCGGCGGTGGCGGCGGGCGCGGGGCCGGTTCCGCCCGTCCCGGGCCGTCAGGAAGAGCGGCGCCGCAGCCGCGTGGTCAGGTGGTGCTGGAGCGGCTGCCCCACCGCCGCCATGTCGTGCACCACCGTCAGCAGGTCGCCGTCGAGGCTGTAGCGGCGGCGCGTCCCGGTGACCTCCTTGGCCAGCGGGGTCAGCGCCACGTCCTTCGTCCCGATCTCGATCTCCGCACCGGACACCGTGCCGACATACGTCTCGACGATCCCGGTGGGGTGGGCGAGGACGACCTCCAGGCCCGCGTCCGGCGTCACCCGCCACCAGCCGGCCTCCCGACCGGCAGGCCGGATGGGAGCCCCGGACTCGTCGACCAGCCAGGCGCGTGCTTCGTATCGCAGGAAGGGGCGCCCGTCGTGGCTGAAGACGACCTCCTGCTCGTAGCGGAAATCCCGTTCCAGCGTGGGGTACTGGCCCTGGCCCCGGCCGTGCCAGCGCCCCACCAGCCCCAGCACCGGCCTCAACAGCGGGTGCGGCTCGGGACCTTCGCCGAGGGTGTGGGTGTCGGGGTACGGATTCTCCTGCACCGGATCGATCATGGTCACCTTGTCTGTGTCGGCGAAAACGGAGACGGCGTGCAGCCCGGGCCGTCGATTCCGGATCCTGCACGAACACAGCGTGACACGCCCGGACCGGGCCATTTCGTCCGGGCGCTCCACTCGTTGGCCATGGGTGTCGCCTACGCATCGGCCTTCTCCCGAAGGCTCTCCTGCACCCCGCAGGCACTTCGTCGTCGCCGCGATGGGTTGCGCCGGGGGAATGGTCATGCTGGACCAGACCGTCGTCGCGGTCGCCCTCGACCCGATGGCACGAAGTCTTGGTCTGACCACGTTCGTGATGCACGGCGTGGTGCTCGTCTACGTCCTGTCGCTGTCGGCGTTCGCGCCGGTCGGCGGTATGGCGGCCCGCAGGTTCGGCCTTCTGCGCACCTTCCGGTTCGGGACCGTGCTCTTCGTCCTCTCCTCCGCGGTCTGCGGACTCACGCCGGGCGGTGACGCCGCCGAGCCGTTCTTGCTCACCGGGAGGGCCGTGCAGGGTGCGGGGGCCGCACTGATGATCCCGGTGGCCACCACGGTGATCACCGACCTGTACGAGGAACACGAACGCGGCAGGGCGCTGGCGGTGTACGCGGGTCTGGCGCAGGTCTTCTTCGTCCTCGGCCCCGTGGTGGGGGCGGTCCTCACCCAGTTCCTCGGGTGGCGCTCGGTCTTCTTCGTCAACGTGCCCGTCGGCGTGGCGATCCTGTGGGTGATCGCCGGGGCACGGCTGCGCAAGGACGCGGAGGGTGGCACCCTCACCGCGCTCCAGCCACTCTTCGTGATCTTTTCCCTCGTCGTGCTCGTCTTCGGGCTCTACCAGTGCGGTGTCTGGGGCTTCACCGATGTCAGAGCGTTCGCCGCACTGGCGACGGGCGCGCTGGCGCTGGCCCTGGCGGTGCGACTCGTCCTGCGGTCCCGGCAGCCCCTCGTCGATCTGCGGCTGCTGGCCATCCGCCCGTACGCCGTTGCGGTGGCGATCACGTTCATGGTGCAGGCTCCGCAGCTGATCGTGCTGGTGCACGGCACGCTGTTCCTGCGGCAGGCCATGGGCCTGTCGCTCCTGGCCACCGGGATCTCCCTGATTCCCCTGGTCACAGGCCTGGCGGCGGGTACGTTGATGTCCGGGTACCTACTGGAGCGCTCCCGGTCGATCCGGGTGCCCGTACTGCTCGGCCTGGCAACGGCCACGCTCGGCGCGGTGGCCTGGACGATGGCCCTGCCCTCGCGCGAGTACCTCTGGCAGGTCCCCGGGATGGTCCTGGCGGGGATCGGAATGGGCATGCCGATCCCCGCCCTGAGCGCCGAACTGATGCGTGCGGTTCCCGCGGGCAAGAGAGCCGATGCGTCCGTTCTCCGTCAGACGCTGCGGCAGTTGGGCGGGGCGGTCGGGCTGGCGGCAGCGGGGGCCGTCGTACTGGCGGCGAACGACGAGGCGGCCGACGAGAGGGGAATCGTCACCGCTGCGGCCGCCCCATCGGGATTCGTGGTCGCGAGCTGTGTCCTGGCCGCCGCACTGCTCCTCGCGGCCGTCACGCTGCCGCGCAACGAACCGGGACGACAGCCCACCGACTCATGAGAACCCGCCCGTCGGGGCGGCGATCGACACCGCGCCGCAGCGCTGCGTACGAGCGTCTCCCGGCGCCCCGTACCGGCGTGCGGACCGGCTCTCCGGCAGGGAAGATGAGGATTGTGAAGGGCAGAGGGAGAGCCGCCGGGGGCTCCTCCCATGGTGCTCCGCACGGAAACGGTGGGCAAGGCGGAACCGCGCTGTGGCTGTCCGGCCGGCCGGACACGGCGGCGAACCAGACGCTCGCCCTCGCAGCCATGGTCTTCGCCGTCGCGATGATCTTCGTGGACCAGACGATCGTCAGCATCGCCGCCCCCAGCATCGTCGAGGAACTCGGCCTGTCGTCCTCCGGAATGCAGCGGGTGGTCAACGCGTATCTGCTCGCGCTCGCCGCGTGCTTCGCGCTCGGCGGGCGGCTCGCCGACGTCTTCGGGCACCGCCGGATGGTGGTGGCGGGCACGCTCGTCTTCGTCGTCTCATCCGTGCTCTGCGGCTCGGTGCCGCCCGGAGACTTCGCCGAGAGCTGGCTCATCATCTTCCGGGCCACCCAGGGGCTGGGCGCGGCACTGGTGTTCCCCGCCGCCCTCGCCGTCGTCGTTTCCGTCGTCCCCGTCGACAAAAACGGGGCCGGGCGCTGGCCCTGTTCTTCGTCCTCGCCGGCGCGCTCACCGCTCGGAAGTCCAGGGTGCGGCCCGCAACATCGCGGAAGCGGTCACCGGTCACCCGGACGACCACGGTCCCACCGACGGCGGGCCGACCTCCGCGCTGATGCGGAGCGCCGTCCAGGCCGTCCAGATGGACTTCGCCGAGGCCAACCAGTGGGTCTTCTACGGCATGTCCATCGCGCTGGGCGTGGCGTACGTGTGCACACTGCTACACCCGGGGACGCGGGTGACGGGCGAGGTCACGGAGGCGGAAGAGACCGTGCAGGAACGAACCCGTCACTGACTGTCTGGGATGCCGCGGGCATTCCGGTCAAGGCTGCTGCTGTGGGCTGACCGCCGCGCAAACACGATAATGAACGCCCCGGTCCAGATGATCCACACAACGCTGGGCCAGGCAGCGATCCGCTCGAACAGCCCTTGCACCCCGGGGTCCGGTCTCATCGCCGTGAGCGTGGCCGAGACGACGGAGGTCACGCCGCAGGCGATGCCGGCTGCACCCCAGTACGGCCGACGCGCCTGCCGGAGCATGCCCCCCCAGGAGCAGTACGCCCACAGCCCCGCAGAAGAAGCACGTTCCGGCGGACAGGAGATGCACGGTCGGACGGAGGTTGTAGGGATTGAAGCCGGTGGACACGAGTCCCAGTCCGCTGACGGCCAATACGCCGAACGTGAGGTTCCTGAGACGGTCTGCCGGAAAGATCTCCATATTGAGCACCGCGGCCAGGGTGAGGGACACCCCTCCGATGATCCAGGCGATGTCGGCGGCCTCGTGCCAGGGTGAGCAGAAGCGGAACCCCCCGATGAGACCACATCGCGTCACTCCGAGCGCCGAGATGATGTGCTCTTCCAGGTTCCGGCTCGACGCATGGGGAAGAACGATCAGATTGTTCACCACGAAGATCTGGATCAACGACGCCCAGAGGATGCCCCCAGCCGTGAGTCTCCTCGAAGCCGTGAAGGTGAGTTCGCGCATGCCGTCACTTGATGCTAGGGCGAGTTGTTCGAAGCTGTCGCGGGCAGTGGCACCGGCGTAATTGCAGGTCTGGATGGCGGAGCCACCACCGGCTCGGCCTCCGGCGTTGTCGTGGAGCCGTCCGATGACCGCCCCGCTCAGTATGTCCTCCCCCGGGCTGCTGGAGGATGACCATGCCTCGGTGAGTCCCGATCCGGTGAGCCGGATGGCGGCCACCTCAGTGCACAGGGGACGAGGAAATGGCTTGCTCCTCAGGACACCACTCACCCGATCGGCGAGCCGTGCCGGTACCGGCTGCTCCGTCCCAACGGCCGACAATGCAGCCATCGGCGGTTGCGCATGGTGGCGGGGAAGTCGGCACCTCCTCGCCGTAGCCGTCTGCCCGTCACGATGAGGTCGCCGCGACGGTGGCCACCGAGCTCCTGCGCCGACCCGCGGTGGCCGCCTTCTCGCCGGCCGTTTCCGATCTCCCGAGGTGTCCGATGCCTGGAACTGTCAGCGCCGCCCCCCGGGCCGGCCTGACGCCCACCGACGTCGCAATCATGGTGGTGGGCATCGTCCTCGGTATCGGGATCTTCAAGACGCCATCGCTGGTCGCGAAATACTCGAGCGACGAGACGGTGTTCGTGTTGCTTTGGCTGCTCGGCGGACTGATCACGGTGGTCGGCTCGGTTTGTTATGCCGAGCTGGGCAGCGCACGCCCCAACTCGGGTGGCGAATACGCGTTTCTGCGTGAAGCTTACGGGCCACGAGTGGCACTTTTGTTCGCCTGGGCGCGCTGCACGGTGATCCAGCCCGGCGCCATCGCCGCCGCAGCGTTCGTGATGGGCGACTACGCGAATGTGCTGTGGCCGCTCGGAACGTACGGCCCGGGCGTCTACGCCCTTGTCTCCATCACCGTCTTCACCCTCATCAACTATGTGGGAACCACGCCAGGGCAGCTGACCCAGAAGGTCGTTGAGGTCATCACCGTGCTCTCCATGCTCGGCATCATCATTTCCGCGTTCGTCGCGACGGTGCCGGCGCCTCGTGAGGGAACCCCACACGACTCGTCCCTGGGCAGCATCGGTCTCGCGATGATGTTCATCCTCCTGACGTACGGCGGCTGGAACGAAGCCGCCTATCTCTCGGGTGAGCTTCAGGATGCCAGGCGCAACATGGCCCGGGCCTTGGTCGTCGGCGTCCTGATCGTCATCGGAGTATCCCTCGCGATCAATTTCGCCTATCTCCATGTGCTGGGGCTCGACGGCATCCGTGACAGCAACGCCGTCGGCGCCGCCATGATGCGCGTCGTCGCCGGTGACGCCGGTGCGACGATCACGAGCGTCGTCGTCGTGCTCTCCACCCTGACCACACTCAACGGTCTGATCATCACCGGGTCGCGCTCGTACTACGCGCTCGGCCGGGATGTGGCCGCGCTCCGCTCGATCGGCACGTGGAAGGAGCACGGTTCGACCCCCGCCAACGCGCTCGTACTTCAGGGCGCGGTGTCAGCCGCACTTGTCGTCTTCGGAGCCGCCACACGTGTCGGGTTCCAGGCGATGGTCGCCTATACGTCACCGGTGTTCTGGTTCTTCATGCTGCTGGTCTCCCTCTCGGTCTACATCTTCCGCCGCCGCGAATCCGGCGGCGAGTCGCACTATCGCGTGCCGCTCTATCCGGTGACCCCGGCGGTCTTTGCCCTCAGCTGCCTGTGGGTGCTCTGGTCCAGCCTGTTCCATGCCGGATGGGGGTCGATCATCGGCGTCGCGGTGCTGCTTGCCGGAACGCCGTTGCTGCTCCTCCCGATCCCGTCGGATCCCCCGGGCACAGCGCCGTGATGGGACGTCATCGTCCCCTTGTCACCGCGGCGTTGTCAGTGGTGGCCGATAGCGTCGGGGGTGTTGGAAGGGCCGTTTCCCGACAGGAGTGGACGATGACCGAGAACCGTGTGGAGCCCGTGCTCAGGGTGGTACTGACCGACGTCAACGAGCGTGTGGTGGAGGCGTGGCGGGCGGCATTCGCGGACACCCCCGGGATCGAGATCCGCAGGGGTTCGATCCTCGACGAGGACGTCGATGCCTGGGTCACCCCGACCAACTCGCGTGGCCGGATGGACGGCGGGGTCGACGCCGTCATCAAGCGGCACCTCGGAGCGGGCATCCAGCTGCGCGTGCAGCGGGCGATCCGCGACCGGTTCACCGGGACCCTCCCGGTGGGCAGTGCCGTCTGCGTCCCGTCCGGTGCGACCGTCCCGCGGTACCTGATATCGACGCCGACCATGGTGCAGTCCTCGCAGAACGTGAAGGACACGCTGAACGTCGCCCTGGCGTGCGCCGCAGCGTTCCAGGCCGTCCACCGGCAGAACCGTCAGGCGCCGGGCAGTATTCGTTCGGTCGCGCTGGTCGGGATGGGCGCGCAAACCGGCCGGGTGCCGGCCCGGGTGTGCGCCAACCTGATGTGGACCGGCTTCACGCTCTTCCACGACCACTGGTTCGAGGACGACGACCAGCTGCGCGCCACGATCACCGCGCAGCTCGACGGCATCGAGAGCGCGCCCGCCACGGAGCGGGTGCGCATCGTGCCACCGAAAGGGCATTCCTTTCGCCGCTGATCCCGTACACACCGCCGGTCAGCCTGCCGGCCACCTCCATCCCTCAGTTACGACAACCGGGAGCCCTTCCCCCATGACCGACGCCACCACCACTGAGGCCCAGCCCGATGCGAACGACCCGCTGGGCCTCACCGAACTCTTCAAGGGTGGCGGTGAACCCTGGCTTCCGCTCCTGAAGCCGGTCATCGAAGCGCAGCCGGATGCCGCCCGGTTCATCGGCCAGGGCCGCAGCCCGGAGGTCGTCCCGGTCCGTGAGCTGACCTTCCAGGCGCTCAAGCCGAACCCGCCGCACAAGTGGAAGGTCGTCGTCTTCGGCCAGAACCCGTACCCGCGGCCGGAGAGCGCCACCGGGATAGCCATGTTCGACAACACCTTCAACGACTGGAAGGACAGCCAGTTCGGCAGGGTCGTCAGCATCCGCTGCATCATCAAAGCGGCCGCGATGTGGAAGTACGGCATCGCCAAGAAGACACCCATCGCCGACGTCCGCGCCCTGTTGAAGGAGCGGGACACGGTCCAGCCGCCGGAGTGGTTCCAGGCGATGCTCACGCAGGGCGTACTGCTGCTGAACGCCTCGCTCACGGCCAGCGGCGACGGGGCGATGGGCGCCGACCAGCACACCGCGTTCTGGCGGCCCGTCGCCGAACGGATCGTCGAGGAGATCCTCAAGGCCAAGCAGGACGCCGACGAGGAGGACCGCGGCGTCGTGTTCGCCTGGTGGGGTGCCCACGCCCGCAGCCTGAAGAAGATCGTCCTGCGGCTCCAGAAGAAGTACCCGGACGTCGAGGTCCGGCACATCGATCACCCCAACCCCGCGGCCCAGGGCGACGTCTTCTGCGAGGGCGACCACTTCGCCACGGTGAACGCGGCCCTCGCATCGCTCGGCGCCGACGAGATCGACTGGCTGCCCAGCAAGGGGTGGAACGAGAGCGCGACGGGGGCTGGCGGTGCGGGCGGGGACGTCGCGGCACGCATGGGGGCCTTCATCGCGTCGACCATGGAATTGCACCAGCTGTACCTCGACCGGCTCACCGGTGTAAAGGACGAGGGGCTCGTCCTCCCGGCGATCACGGGTGTGTTCGACACTCCGCTGATGGACTTTCAGGACGCCGTCGCCCCGGTCGCCGAGGTGCTGTTCGGACTCGGCCGGCAGATCGACCGGTCCCACGAGTTCGGCAAGCGCCGGGCGGACGAGACGGCCGGCCACATGTCCGCCGACGCCATCGCCGCGCTCTACCTGTACACCTGCGAGTCCGCCTTCTACCGCGAGATCAACGCCGTCCTCCGTTCGCCGGACCGGACCAAGGTCGTGCCCTACCTCCCGTACCTGCGGCTGCTGTTCTCGGCGGTGTCGGGGCTGCCCGCCCACACCCGGCCGCTCTGGCGCGGTGTGTCGCTGGACCTGCGGGCGCAGTATCCGGTCGGGGAGACGGTGACCTGGTGGGGCGTGTCCTCATGCACCTCCGAGCTGAGCGTGGCCCGGTCCTTCCTGGGCAGCCGAGGCAAGCGGACGCTCTTCGAGGTGACGCCCACCCGGGCGGTGGGGATCCGGAGCTTCTCCGCGTTCACCGGCGAGGAGGAATACATCCTCGCGCCGGGCACCCAGCTGAAGGTGACGGACGTGAAGGCCGAGCGCGGCGGCCTGTGCACGATCAAGCTGACCGAAGAGGATGCCGCCCCCGTCGTCTCCTGACCGCCCCGCTCGTGCACACGGATGATGACCTGTCAAAGACAGCTGCAGCAGGGGCAATCGGGGTGTGTCCACACTCGACGACGCGATCGCCGCCATGGCGAAGGGCGGCTTCGACTGCAAGGTGACCTTGCGGAACGAGCACAAGTTCGGCTCGGACGCCACCTGCGAAGTGCAGCACCGCGCAACGACCGTCTACAACGAGATCCAGGTGTTGCGCACGGCCCGGTTCAGTGGTGCTGGAGCCGCTCGAGGGGAAGTAGCGGGGAAGTAGCGGGGTCGCACCGCCGGCCGTTCCGGCGCGCCTCCCTGCGGCGGTCACTCCACGCTCCGCCCCCGTGATCCGGCGGCGGCCCACCCGATCGGCCGCGTGGAGCGGTGGGACCGCCGCCGGGGGTGCAAGGCTGGAGCGGAGGCCCCCAGCCGAGGCCGGGTCGGACAGGAGGCGTTGTCGGTGCCTGGCGTGGATTCCCTGGTGTCGTTCGCGCCGTTCTTCGTGCCCGTGATCACCGGCTTGGTGGGTGGGATCAGCCTCGTCCTCAGGGACCGCCGCGAGGCGCGGAGCGCCGACCACCACTACCGCAGGAGGCTGGAGAAGGCGCAGATGGAGGTCCAGTTCATCACCGGCTGGATCGAAGCCAAGAAATTGGCGCCGACCGAGGCCCCGAACCCGGAGCCCGGCCACTGGCTCGACGAGACCTACGCGTCGGTACGCGCCTTCGAGGCTGCGGCGCGCCGCCACCGGGGAGGGCCGGGGAGGCTGCGCCGTCTGCTCCTGCTGCGCACGCTGCACGGCGGCCCGGCGAAGGCCGTGCGGGTTCTGTACTGGCTGGCCGTTGTCGCGTTCAACGCGGCCCTCGCTTGGTGGGTGAGCATGATCATCAGCGGTCCTCCCGCCTTCTTCGGGACGGACGAGGAATCCCAGTCCGATGACGTCGACGCGGTCTTGGGCGTGGCGGGCTGTTTCCTGCTGGCGGCGATTGTCCTGTGGGCGTGGGCGGTGCATCTGGACTCGTCGGGGCCGAAGGAGGGGTACCGCTCGGGGATCGACTCGGCCGCCTGGGCGGCGCGGGAGGACGCGCGGCGACGTGCCGCGGACGAGAAGGCGGACGACAAGGCGGACGACGGGCCCGACGGGGGCGCAGGGTGACCGGCCCCGTGGTCGCTGCGCGCATGCCGTGTCATCCATGCCGGTCTTGATGCGGGCGGGCTTCGGTGCGGCGTAGGCTCGTCCACAGGAGACTCGTCGTCGACATCGTCGAGGCGGGCGGCAGGCCTCACCGAGGGCGAGTCGAGCAGGACCCGACGAGACCGCGGGAGGATCCATGACCGTGACGGCGCTCGGTGAACTCATCCCGATCGACGACAGGACCGTGCTGGTCCTCGGGCAGGAACTGGATTTCGAGCACGATCAGCCGGACGTCGCCAACGCACTCGTTCACCGGGTCGGCGACACCGTGGTGCTTGTCGACACCGGCGTCACGCCGGCCTTCCGCGCGGCACTGCGGGCGGCGATGGACCGGGTCGGGCGCTGGTCCCGGGCCCTGCTGCTGACCACGCACGGCCATCCCGACCACGTAGCCAACAACGACCTGGCCGACGAGCTGGGTGTACCGGTCGAGCACTACGTCCCCGCTCTTGACCTCGACCAGATGCGGGACCCGGCGTCGTACTGGGTGCGGTCCTTCGAGCGCATCGCCGGCACGGCACCGCTACCCGCACCCGCGCTGGCCGCCGACAAGGTGGTGTCACTCTTCCGGCCCATGCGGCCCTTCGGCGCCACGACCCGCACCTACGAGGAGCGACCGCTGGAGCGGATTCGGATCGGCTCCCTGCGGTTCACCGGCTGGACCTTCGCCGACGGCGCGGTCCGCGTACTGCGCAGCCAAGGCCACTGTGCCGGGCACGTGATCGTGCACCTGAGGGACTGCGGCGTCCTTCACCTGTCCGACGAGGGCAACGGCGCCTGTGGCGCCATGGTCGACGCCGATCAGCTCAAGATCCAGACAGCCCTCGGCGCCGTCGCCCTCCTCTTCGAGGAGGGGGAAGCCACACACCTCACAGACGGGCACACCTTCGCCGTGCGCCGTGGCGCCGAGGTGGCGCCCTACCTGGACGGGCTGCTCGAGCAGGCCACCGCCCTACAGGAGGCGGCACTCAGTCTGACCAGGGAGAGCAGGCGGGTCCGGCCGAGCGCGTTCACCACCCGCTACCTGGAAGCCGTCGCCGGACTGGGGGGCGGCGGCGCCAACCCGAACACGATGTTCACCGCCATGATGGCGGTCAACCAGCTCCGCGAGCTCGGGCTACGGCCGGAGTCCGGCGGCGTCGACGCGCCCTGGTCCCGGCCCGCTCTCCAGAACCCGGCGCCGGACCCCCCGCGGCCCGACTCGCCCGCCCGCGGCAGTCAGCCGGCCAGCACGCTCAGGGGAGCACGGTAGAGGCGGGGAGAGAGCCTCCACGACACCGCCCGAGCCGTCGGCCCTCTGCACGACCTCCCGCTCACCCGGCAACACCCGTCAGAGCGGGCCGTCCTTCGCGACCAAGGTGTACACGGCCCGGGCCTTTGCGCCCAGTCGCGGTCCGGCGAGCCAGGTGGCCGAGGCCGGGCCGATGGAAGTGTTGCTGACGAGGGCGAGGGCGCCGTCGGGACGCCGGGCGAACCAGCCGCCGCCGGAGGAACCGCCGGTCATCGTGCACCCTATGCGGTACAGCGAGGGCCGGTCGGGGCGCAGGGACAGCCGCCCGGGCCGGTCCTGGCAGGCGAACATCCGCTGCCCGTCGAAGGGAGCCGCGGCCGGGTAGCCCAAGGCCTTCATCGCCGGGATCGCCGCCGTGGGCGGCGCGTCGAACCAGACGGGTACGGCCGCCCCGGTCGCCTGCTGGAGCGATGTGCGGGTGTCCTGCCGGGCCACGCGCAGCACCGCGAAGTCGCCGGACGCCCCGGCGCCGCCGGTGTCGGAGCCCTCCGCGAGCCATTGCTCGGAGGTCACGGCCCGGTCCGCCCACCACGTGCCCAGCGGAGCGATCTCGGCCGCCCCGGCCGCGCGGCGGGAGGCGCCGGTGAGACCCCGGTCGTTGTAGGAGGGGACGAAGACGATGTTGCGGTGCCAGGTGCCGCCTGCGCCGCCGTGGACACAGTGGCCCGCCGTCCACACCAGGCTGGAGCGGCCCGGCCGGGCCGGGTCCTCGACGGCGGTGCCCGAGCAGACGCTCGGCCCGTCGGGCCCGTCGAAGAAGACCTTCCCCAGCGCGGGGGCGCTCGCGCGGTACGGGGTGCGTTCGGCGGCGGCCCGGACGGGGGCCGGGACGGGGTCGGTCTCCCCCAGGTCGGCACCGAGCCCGTCCGCCACGGGCGTGCCGTACCTTTCGGCTTCGGCCATGCGCTGCGGAGTCCAGAGGCCGGGGATGACGGGGTTGGAGAAGCCCGGTACGACTCGCCTGAGCGTATCGGCCGGCCCGGAGCAGGCGGTCGTGACGCCGAGGACGGCCAGGACGACGAGCAGGGCGGCCAGGACGCCCGGGCGTTCGGCGCCCCAGGGGCGGCCGGAGTGCATGTTCATGGTGACGCTCCTCGGGGTGGGGACCGCGGCCCCCTGAACTGCCGGGCGCCGGACGGAGGTCGGAAAGGGAGGATCAGCGGGGCGGGCGGACGGCGGTGCGTGGCCCCTCCACCCGCCCGGAGACCGGCTCAGCCGCCGAAGCGGATGGATTTCACGGCCGGGAACCCGATGGCGGCCAGGTCCTTGACGTCGCCCTGCACCTCCTGGGACTTGCCGGTGCAGTTCGGCCCGTCCCAGATCTTGGCGGTGCCGCTGATCTGCAGCGAGCCGGAGAAGCGGACCGGCTTGCAGCCCGGGCCGGCGATGCCCTCGGCCGGGTCGGCGAAGTTCGCCGAGTTGAAGAACGTCGCACTGGCTGCGGGCTTGGCCGCCCCGGGAGCCGGGGTGCCGCCGCCGTCCTGACCGCCGCTCCCGCCGCCCTGGCCGGCCTTCTTGCCGTCCGGTGTCACCCCGGACCACGTCCCGCCCACGCCCTGTCCGTTGGTGTCGCCGGGCTTGGTGTCCTTGCTGAACAGGTAGACCGGCCAGCCGCCGATCGTCACCTGGAAGGCGCCGTCGCGAGGGATGAAGCCGATCGCCGATTTCGGGATGCCGTCGAGGAAGACGTTGCCGCCCTTGGCCACCAGGTACGGCGGCCAGGTGCTTGCGCAGGCGTCGAAGCAGGTCGACTTCGAGGGCTGCGCCGAGTCCTTGTCGAAGCGGTACAGCGTGAACCCGGCCCCGTTGATCACCACGGGGCTGAGCGCGCCCGCCTTGCCGGCGGACAGCTGCACCCAGGAGCGGGCCACGGGCTTCTTCGGGGCCGCGGCGGGCGCGGCGTCCGGCGCGAGGTCGCCGGTGTTCGGCTGGGCGTTGTTCTGCCGGGCGGTGCCGTTCTGGAAGGTCAGTTCGGCCGCGGAGGCGCTCGGCGAAGCGGCGGCGTCCGCGGCCCCGTAGTTGCCGTTGCCGTTGCAGGCGGAGAGCAGGAGCACGCCGGCCGTCGCGAGAGCGGCGAGGGACGCGGCACGAGCACGAGTACGAGTACGGAGCATCGGAATCCCCTTGGTCGTTCGGTCGGTTCGGCCGCCCCGGCGGGTTCCGGGACGAGGACACTGGAGACACGGGGCTCCTCCCGGCCGAGTTCTGCCGTACGGCCACTGAGACACGACGGTGACAATTCCCGAACCGGCCGATGACAGGAGGAGCCGTCCTGCACCGACGGATCCGGCCCCCTCGCCGTATCGACGGCCGGCGCCTTCCCCTCTGCGGGAACGGCAGTGCTAGACATGATCCACAGGGCAACTGAAGGGCAGTGGAACCATGTCGAGGGCATTCCCGGACAACACCCCGCAGCGCATGCGCGACATCGCCCGCGGCCGGGTCCTGGTCGTGGACTGCGCGCCGGGTACGACGGCGCTCACCGAGCTGGCGGACCTCAGCCGTCTCGGCCTCGAACCGACCGTCAACACCCGGCGGGTGGCCGATCCCGAACTCCGGTCGCGCATCGCGCAGCAGTGGCGGACCGTGGACTTCGACGGGTTCGCGGAGGAGGAGCTGGCCCGGCAGCTGGAGGACGGCGGCCTCGGCCATGAGGCCCTGAAGTGCCGGGCCGGCATTCCCCTCACCGAGGCGGTGCTCGAACGGGCCACCTCGGACTCCCTCCAGCACCGTCTGGTACTCGTCGGCCGCGCCGCGGCGGGCTCCGACACGTTCGACACCGCGGCCGCACGACGTCTCGGCGTCGCCCTCCGCACCACCCCCGGGGCCAACGCCGGGGCCGTCGCCGAACTGACCCTGGCCCTCATGCTCGACGCCCTGCGCGGCGTGTCGCAGCGGGCGCAGGCTCTGCGGCAGGGCTCCTGGGCCGCGGCGACCGCCGCCCTGCCGACGGGCAGCCTGGCCGACGCCCGCGTCGGACTGGTGGGTTCGGGGGCCACGGCACGCAGGGTCGCCGACCTGGTACGTGCCTTCGGCGCAGAGGTGTGGGTGTTCGGATCGCCGCGCTTCACGCCGGAACGTGCGGCCGGATGGCCCGGTCGCCGGGTCGCGTCCCTGAGAGAGCTGCTGGAAGGCTGTGACATCGTCTCCGTGCACGTGCCCGCCACGGCGGAGACGAACGGCCTCATCGGGGCCGAGGAACTCCGGCTGATGCGGCCGGGGTCGGTGCTGGTCAACACCGCCCGGGCGAGCGTGGTCCGCGAGGCGGACCTCGACCGCGCCCTTCGGGACCCGAGGTCGGGCCCATGGCACGCGGCGGTCGACGTCTTCGAGGCGGAGGGCGCCGCATTCACCTCCCCCCTCGGCGACAACCCCCACTGCACGCTCTCCCCGCACTCGGCGGGTATGACCCGTGCGGCCATGGAGGAGGCCTCGCGCAGAATCGTGGGCGAGTTCGCGCGCTACGTCGAGGAGAACGGCATCGCGGGCGGCGGGCCCGGCTGACACGATCGTGTTGCCGATCTCCCCGCTGCTCTTCTGCTGTGCAGGGCCTGTTGGTGCCGGCGCCTCGCTCGGATCTTGTTGCCGCCCGATCGTGGATGTCCCGGTGCCTCGGTCAGATCATGCGGCGGGGCTCCCGGGTGCGCGGAGGGTTCGGCGGACGGCGTTGCGGAGCCAGTGGTGGGCCCTGTCGGCTGCATGGCGGGGGTGCCAGGCCATGCCGACGGTCACGGGCGGCATGGCCAGGGGGATGTCCAGGAGGTGCAGTCCGAGGGCGATGGCGTCGCCGGTAAGGGGTGAGGGGGCGGCGCCGGGGAGTGCGGCAGGTACGAGGCAGACGATGTCGCTGCGAGCAGCGAGCGTCATGGCGGCCAGGTGGCTGGGGAGGACGATGCCGACCCGCCGATGAAGGTTCTGCTCGGCCAGGGCGGTGTCGAGGGGGCCGGCGAACCGGCCTCGGCGGCTCACCGCGACGTGCTGGGCGGCGGCGAGCCGGGCCGGGGTCAGGGGTCCTTCGGTCAGCGGATGGCCGGGCCTGACGGCCGCCACCATGCGGAGGCTGACCAGTTCCTCGACCCTGGTTTCGGGGTCCACGTGGTCGATGGACCCGACTTCCAGGTCGATCCGGCCGTCACGCAGGGCGGGACCGGCCTCCAACTCCTCGGCCCGGAGCCGGAACGAGACCCCCGGCGCCTCCTGCTCGGCCAGGCGCAGCAGTCCGGGAGCCAGTGCCGCGCCGACCAGGTCGGCGGTCTGGAGGGTGAAGGTGCTGCGCAGGGTGGCGGGGTCGACGCCGGTATCGGGGCCGAGCAGGGCCCCGAGGCGCTGCACCACGGCTGCGGCTTCCTCGCGCAGGGCCAGGGCGCGCGGGGTGGGGACCATGGTCTGCCCGGCCCGGACCAGCAGCGGATCCTGCAGCGTGCGGCGCAGCCGGGCGAGCGTGCGGCTCATGGCGGCGGGCGAGGTGTGCAGGCGGGCGGCGGCCCGGGTGACGCTGTGCTCGGCCAGCAGGGCGTTCAACGCGATGGCGAGGTTGGCGTCGAGGGCCGGATCCGGGCTGTTCACCAGCATTATTCCATTTCAGTCAATGATTCCGTGCCGAAGTTCCCATTGTGGCAGCACTGGGATCCTCAGCAGGATGAGGGGCGTACCGACCGGCACGACCTGCGAGGTTTTCATGATCGTAATTACCGCTCCCACCGGGAACATCGGCCGTCCCCTCCTCTCCCGGCTCCTGGAGTCCGCCCCCGCCGCAGGCGAGGAACTGCGCGTGATCGTGCGCGACCCCGCCCGGCTTCCTGACGCGGCGCGCGGACGCGTCGAGGTGATCACCGGCTCGCACGGAGACGCCGAGGCCGTCGACCGGGCCTTCGAGGGTGCGGACGCCGTCTTCTGGCTCGTGCCCCCGGACGCCTCGTTGGCTCCGCAGGACGCGTTCAGCGGCTTCACCCGCCCCGCCGTGAAGGCGCTCGCCACCCACGGCGTCAGCCGTGTCGTCGGCGTCTCCGCGCTCGGCCGCGGCACCCCGCTCGCCGACCGGGCCGGCCTGGTCACCGCCTCCCTCGCCATGGACGACCTCATCGCCGACAGCGGCGTCGCCTACCGGGCCCTGGCCAACCCCTCCTTCTTCGAGAACCTCCTCGAGGAGTCCGACTCGATCCGCGACAAGGGCGTCTTCACCGACGTCGTCGACGCCGACCGCAAGGCCCCCCTCGTCGCCACCGCCGACATCGCGGCCGTCGCCGCCGGCCTGCTGCTGGACCGCTCGTGGACCGGCACCGACAGCGTGCCGGTCCTCGGGCCGGAGGACCTGTCCCCCAACGACCTGGCCCGCATCATGACCGAACAGCTCGGCCGCCCCGTCCGCTACGAACGCCAGCCGCTCGACGAACTGCACACCGCCCTCGTCGGCTACGGCCTCAACGCGGCATTCGTCCAGGGCGTCGTCGACATGAAGCGGGCCAAGGACCAGGGCCTGGACGCCGGTGTCGCCCGCACCCCGGACACCGCCTCCCCCACCGGGTTCGAGCAGTGGTGCGCCCGGACCCTCAAGCCCGCCGTCCTCTCCTGAAGCCCACCACCCGTCGCCGGAGCACACAGTGGCCCAGCGCACCAAGACCACCCGCCATCTTGGAGGCACCCTGATGCCAGCGGAAAATACCGAACTGCCGGTCACGGCGTTCATGCTCGTCAAGACCACACCCGAGTGGCTCGCCCTGACCGTCCAGCAACGCGTCGACGCTTTCACCACCCATGTCCTGCCCGCGATCGAGGCCAGGACCACCGGCGTCCGGTCACGCTTCTACGACACCGAGTTCTACTCCGCACGCATCACCGACGTCTGGGTGTGGGAAGCCGAAGACCACCACGCCTACCAGCTCCTCATCGACGCACTGCGCGAAACCCCCTTCTGGGACCGCTACTTCGAGGTCATCGACCTCCTCGTCGGCACCGAGAACGGCTACGCCCGCACCTACGGCCTCGAACCCGTCGCCACCATCACCACCTGATGCCCGGCCCCGCACCCCGCCCGGCAGCCGGCGAAGTACCTGAGGCCGGGCCGCCGTGCTTGGCATCCACGCACCCGAAGCCCCTACGGGCGCCTGCGGCTACACCTGATCGGGGTCCGCCTCGGAGACGAACGGCTGCAGGAAGCTCGCGATGTGCTGCTCCACATCGGTGATCCGCTGCTCGTACGCGTAGAGCTGGTCCCGCATGCCCGCCTTGGCCTGATCTCGACTGATCTGCGCAGCAGCTCCAGCGGCTGCTCGACGACGGCCAGCGCGAACGAGGGGGTGCGGGGTGCGCCGTAGGCGTCGATCTGGAGGAGACCTCCCGCTTGAACTCCTCCGTCGTGACCGCCGTCTCGACGCCCTGCCGGTCCGCGTCCCGGTACAGCCAGGCCCGCTCGGTCTCGCCCCAGCGCAGGACGGTCGTGAAGGCGGTGGCCGGATTGGCCTTGGTGGGCAGCAGCCGCTTTCCCAGCAAGGCGTTGATCAGGGTGCTCTTGCCGCTGCTGAACTCGCCGAGCACCATGATGCGGAAGGTCTCGCGCTCGAAGACCGCCCCGTTGATGCCGAGGTCCAGTGCCCCACCCGCGCCACCGGGCGGGACGATGACCGCCGCGGCCTCGCCGGCCACTCGCTGCAGGCGCTGGTAGTACGAGCGAAGTGTGCCGATGTTGTCGCTCCAGCCGCGGAACTGCGCGGCCGGTGATTCCTGGCCGGCCGGTAACTGCCGGTTCTCGTGCGCCATCAGGTCCCTTCCAGGGGAGAGAGGTGGGCGTGCACGGAGCGGCTCAGCGATCGCGCCGTGCTCTGCAGTGAACGCCAGTGGTCGAGGGACTCCGGCTGTGCGGCGACGGCTGTGGTGTGCAGCCGCCACCACTGCTCGTCGCGGTCCCGCGCCTGGCTCAGCAGGCGGTCGTACACCTGCCCGATGCGTGCCTCGGTCCGCGCCACCTGCTCCGTGAAGGCCGCCTCGACGATCCGTTCCAGGTCGTCGATGGCGCGTTCACGGCTCTCGGCCTGGCCGTGTTCGAGCGCCTCCGTGAGCAGCGCCGTACCGGCCGCTCCCGCGATCTGCGCCACGACCTCGGTCGAGACCGGAGTCAGCACGCTCTCGATGGCGGTACCGACGAACTCCGGCAGCCAGGAGGCGTCCCAGCCGGTGGCGTTCTGCGACTCCGCGGCGGCGGCCGCGTCGGCGACACCGGGCAGTGCCGCGGCCGGCACGACCCGCCCGGCACCGGGGGCGGCCAGTCCCTGGAACAGTTCCTCGCCGGGCCTGTTGCGGAGCAGGATGCCGCGCAGTCGGCGGGTGCCCTCTTCGAGTACCCGGTCGACGGTCCCGGTGATCCACCGTTCGAACTGCTGCAGGGCCTCGGCGGTGTACGGGATCGCGTGCAGGCGGATGAAGTGCTGTTCCTCCGGCGTCTCCAGCATCTGGGAGAAGCGCGAGGCGAGTTCGCGCGCTGCGGCGGCCCGACGTCTGCGCGCCTCGGCGGCGATCGTCTGGACGAGCGAGGCGCGCCACTCCCCCGCGTCGGCGCTGAGCACGATCCAGTGGAAGCGTGCGCTCTCGTGGGCCGTGTGCCAGATCTGTGCGGTCCGCGTTCTGACGGGGTCGGTCCGGTGCACGTCCGTGAGCGCCCGCGCGGCGGCCTCCTCCACCAGGCCGCAGGTGGCAGCGAGGAGGTGCAGCCTGCGGATGGTCCGCAGCGCGCGGCGCAGCCGGATGCCGGCCAGCTGGCCGAGGGCCGCGCGGAGCGGGGCGACGCCGTCGGGTTCCCCGGGCAGCACCAGGGCCTCCGGAGCCAGGACTGCGACGAGGTGGTTGACGCGTCGCAGGATGTCGGCCGCCTCGTCCTCGACCTCGGCGAGCTTGGTGACGACGACGGCGAGCGGAGGGCTGTGCGGTGCGGCGGCGAGCGCCTTGATCCGGGCCTGCTCGGTGGCGAGCATGGCGCGGCGCGCCTCGGTGACGACCACCACCACGTCGCAGTCTCCGACGATCCTGGCGAGGGCTGCGGTGTCGGGCTGCCGCACTCCGGACCAGCCTTCCCAGCCGGGGGTGTCGACGATTTCCACTCCGGCACGGGCCGGCCAGGACCCGGACGGCACCTCGACGCGTACGGTACGCAAGCCGGCCGGACCACGGTCCTCGGGCCCGGCCTCCCCAGGAGTCCGCGGAGTCCCGGATCCGGAGGGCTCGGAGGGCTCGGAGGTGAACGGGCGCACGACGACGGGCGGTCCGTCCGTCGGGTGCACGGACACCGGCAGGCAGACCGTGCCGATCAGCTCGTTGACGAGGCGGGACTTGCCGACGTTGCTAGCGCCGATGACACAGATCCGGGCCCGTGGGGACTGGGCGCGGCGGGCCGTGCGGCGGATCAGCGAGGCCGCGGAGTCCGCTCCGGCCCGGTCCGCGAGCAGGGCCACCTGTTCGGCGAGTTCACCCTGCAGCAGCTCCCGTTCGTGCTCCCCCCGTACCGACCACAGTGCCGCCACCCCACCCGTCAGGACCTCCCCGGCGCGACCATGATGCAAACGGATGCCGCCGGGCGCCGCCCGTTCGGCAGGAAGGCCCCGGCAGCTGCGCAGAGGAAGCCGTCGTTCTCCTCCGGGAGGCCGACGGCGACGCGGATGCCGTCCCCGGGGAAGGCCCGGACCAGGACGCCGTGGCGGGCGCAGAAACCGGCGAACTCCGTGGCGTACGGTCGGGCAGCCGCTCCAGGAAATCGTGCAGTTCGCGGCTGCGGACCGCTGTCCCCGTGGGGTTGTCGGGGGTTGGACACGAAGACGACCCGGGTGGCCGGGGTTACCGCGTCGAGCATCGCCCCGAGGTCGTGTCGGTGTTCCGCGTCGAGGGAGACGGTACGGACCACATGAGGGGCTTCTCGTAGCGGCGGACGCCACAGACGCGCCGTCCGCCGCCCGGGCCCCTGACGATGTCCACGACGTATTCGGTTCCGTCGAGGAAGGACCGGACGAGGACTTCGGTGACTGCGGCGCGGACCTTCCTCGGGCCCCTCGGGTCCTCACGTGGCGACGGTGTCCGCACGGTCCGCCCGCGCCTTGCGAGGGCCGCTCACGCCGTCGGGGTCCGGGGCGTTCTTGCGCAGCCACAGGCTCAGGGCCGTGCACACGGCAGCGAGGCCGAACAGTACGAGCGGCACCGCCTTCACGTCCATGGTGTCGATCACCCCGCCCAGCAACGGCGGGAAGGCCACGCCGCCGATCATCGAGGCGGCGATCACGTAGGCGCCGGCCGCGGCCACACTGGGCACGGCCCGGTTCAGCCAGGGCAGGCAGGTCGGGAAGATGGGCGCGATCATCAGGCCGACGCCGAAGTACGCGTACGGGGCGAGCGCCGGTACGGTCGCCAGGACCAGGAAGCCGGCCATGCCCGCGCAGCAGACGGTGAGGATCGACGGTGCGGACCAGCGCAAGCTGAGCGGGGCGACCACGAACCGGCCGATGGTCATCGCCGCCCAGTAGGCGGAGGTCGCGGTGGCGGCGGTGGCGGCGCCGTACCCGACGGCTTCGAGATGGGTGGGTTCCCAGCCGCCGACGCCGGTTTCGATGGCCACGTGCAGCACGTAGACGCCGATGAACACGGCGATGATCGGCAGCACCCGGGCTCCGGCGGCCGCGCCGCCTTCCGCCGGGGCCGGCTCCGGCTCCCGGGCGGCCACCCCGCCCAGGGTGACCGGGATGAGCAGGCAGACCACCCCGATGCCGAGGAAGATCTGCGGGTAGCGGTCCGCTCCGAGCCAGCCGATCAGGGCCGGGCCCGCAATGGCACCGACACCGAAATGACCGTTGAGCAGGTTGAGCATCGCGGTGCTGCGGCGGCCGAAGCCGACGGCGAACAGCTGATTGAGGCCGTAGTCGATGCCGCCGAAGCCCAGACCGATGACGAAGGTGCCGGTCAGGGCCAGGTTCCAGCTCGGTGAGAAGGCGAAGACCGCGGCGCCGGCAGCCATCAGCAGGTAGGAGCCACCGAGCAGCACCCGGTTGTTCAAGCGGCCCCGCAGAACGTGGTAGATCAGCACACCCAGGAGTGCGCCGACGAAGTGGGCACTGAGGCTGAGTCCGGCGACCGCGGGGCTGATCCCGTACTCCTCCCGAAGTGCCGGGATCGCCGGTCCGTACAGCGCCTGCAGGGCGCCGATCACCACGAACGCCACGCAGGAGGCGGTGATGGCGACGGTGGTGAGAAGAGGCCTTCCCGCTTCGGGCAGGCCGGCCTCACTGGTGGCGGACATCGCTCTCCTCATCACTCGTAGCAGAATGAACATAAATCACGTTCACAACAGGCTTAAGTTCACATCGAAGCGTGAACATTACGCACAATGGATGTTCATTTCAACAGATCATGTGTGCACATCGCCATCCAGGACCGCCTTCTGTGCTAAAAGCAGACACATGAACGTGATGGAGAGGCACAAGTTCGTCGTGAGCCTGCTCATGCAGCAGAACCGCGCGACCGTGGCCGAGCTGGCCCAGGCCACCGGTGCGTCCGAGATGACCATCCGCCGGGACCTGGAAGTACTGGAGTCGCGGGGAGCGCTGCGCAGGGTGCGCGGCGGCGCCGTGAGCAACCTGCCCGGCGGCGTCGAACCGCCCTACGCCATTCGGGCCATGTCCGGAGCACAGGCCAAGGAGCGGCTCGCGCGTACCGTGGTCGAACTGCTCACCGACGGCGAGACGGTCGCCCTGGACACCGGGACCACCGCCGTGGCCATCGCCAAGGCCATGGCAGACCGCCAGTTCACGGTGACCCCGCTCTCGCTGCACGCCGCGTTCGCCCTCTCCGCACACCCCGGCATCCACTTGCTGATGCCCGGTGGGCAGGTGCGCCCCGAGGAGCTCTCCTTCTACGGCCAGACTCCCGTCCAGACCTTCAAGGACCTGTGCTTCGACACGTTCATCCTGGGCTGCTGCGGTGTCGACCCGGTCCAGGGGGCAACGGCCTACAACCTCGAAGACGTGCAGGTGAAACGGGCGGCCGTGGCCGCGGCGCAGCGGGTGATCCTGGTCGCGACCGCCGACAAGCTCGGCCGTGCGGCGCTGGGCCGCATCTGCTCGATGGAGCAGATCGCCCTCATCGTCACGGACGCACCCGACGACTCCCCGGTGGTCAGGGAGCTGCGCGACCACGGGGTGGAGGTGGTGCACCCGGCGGGCGACTGACGGGGACGTTTTCGACTGCCCGGAACACGATCCGGACGGTTCGCGGCCGTCAACCCGGTTGACGTGTCGGGGCAGTTACTCAAACGCTGGGAGGACCGCGTCCAGGACGCCCAGCTCGACCTGCTGCAGGTACGCGGACAGCTGACGGAGCTCGCCCTCGTCCACGCCGCCCGGCAACGCACCCTCCAGGGGCCGCTGCTGGAACGGATCGAGTCGGCCGCCGAAGTTCACCAGATGCTCGCCCAGCAGGCCATCGCATGCAGCAAGGAAGTGCTCAGCGCCGAGCCGGCGGCCCCCAGCCAGCCGTCGAACTCGGCACGCTTCGACCCGGCGACGGTCCGGTACGCCGCGGAGCTGACGAACGGCCAGACCCCCGGAGCGCGGGCGCGGGCCCGGCGCTCCCGGCCTCCGCGCAGCACCCGCCCAGGCGTACCGCGCGGCCCGGGTGATGGAGTGGAGCGGCCGAGAGCGGCGCTCCTCCGTCGGCACCACCGGCCGCGCTGCCCGCACCGACCCCGTCGGCCTCTCGCGTCCCCCGCCTGCACTAATCTCCGACAATGCCAAGCACCGATCGATCCTTCATCCCACACCGGCGGGGCGCATCAATTGCAGGGGTTGTCCTCAGCATCGTCGCACTGGCCGGCTGCAGTCCGAGCGGTGCATCCACGCCTCCGGCCGGAGCGGCGTCGTCGACTTCCGCACCGGTCACGGCAAGCTCTGCAGCGAGCCCGGCGGTCACGCACCTGACCTTCGGCTACCACGCACACGGCAAGCAGGAGTTCATCGACCAGACGCTCTCCATCAACAACGACGGACAGGCCAGTGTGGTGCCGACGCTGGCGATCACAGCGGTGGACAACACGGGCAAGGATCTGCCTGACGTACGGGTCAGGACCGCCTACGGAAGCGACCGGGGCAGCCTCGTCGTGCAACACGGCGGCGGCTACGACATCCTGGCCTTCAGCGGAGCCGACGCGAGCCGGGTCGCCGATGTCCGGGTGACCGTCAAGGAGGTCGTCCCGGCAGAGCTTCCGGCCGGTTCTTCCGCCGTCGAGGCCAAGCCGGCAGACGCAGCCGGTCAGCCCCTGAGCAAGTTCGATGCCTTCGACCAGGTCGTCCTGAGGAACCCGAACAACACAGCGGTATCGGTCCGCGTCGTCTATCTCGTCTATGACCAGCCGAAATCCGGATCGTCTCAGCAGGCGGTCGAGGTGGTCCCGATAGGCGGGCTGACCACGATTCCGGCCGGGGGCACGTCGTCTGTCCCTGTGTCGGGAGACGCCAAGGCGGCCGTGCAGAAGTTCTCAGGTGGTCCGGCCGTCAGCGTCAAGACCTACTTCTCCCGATGACGGGTGCGGCGCGCGCCGCGGTCAGCAGGGTGGCGTAGTCCAGCGACGAGGAGCGCGACCAGTCGGCGGGCGTCGTAGCGGGGGTCGTTTTCGGCGCCGATGCAGAGGTTGCCGATGCCGCGCATGAGGGGGTAAGCGGTGAGGTCGGAGTGGATCTCGCCCGCGGCGGCGGCAGCGTCGAGGAGCTGCGTGCACACCGGCACGAGGCGGTCCAGGAAGTAGGCGTGCAGCGTCTCGAAGCCGGAATTGTCGGCGTGCATCGCGGCCGCGAGGCCGTGTTTGGTGACGAGGAAGTCGACGAACAGGCCGGCCCACCGTTCGAGGGCGGCGTACGGTGTCGGGCCGGCCGCCAGCAGGACCGGGCCGGCCTCGGCGCAGGCGTCGACCTGGTGGCGGTAGACGGCGATGACCAGGTCCGCCCGGGTGGGGAAGTGCCGGTAGATCGTCCCCATCCCGACCCCGGCCGCAGCCGCGATGTCACGTACCGGCGCCTCCACCCCCGAGGCGACGAACACCGCGGCTGCCGCCTCCAGCAGGGTCTGCTGATTACGCCGGGCATCCTTGCGCTTCGACCCGGCCGCGCTTCCCGCACCCTGTCCGCCGCCGTTCAACGCGACGCCCCTTCCATGACCGTCCTTGCAAAACGGAACAGCGCTCCGTATCTTTAGCGGAGCAAGGTTCCGGTTCGGCCAGGATGGCAGACCGGAGGACCGTCGACCGCGCCGTCTGCTGCCATCACCCCCGCCGGGCCCACCGAGCCAACGGTGCGAAGAACCCAGAACGGAAGGCATCTTCATGTCCGACTCGAACACCACGAACGCGCACGAGCCCGCGCATGCGCCCACCACGGTGATTTCCGCGAAGCCGGTCGTCCTGCCCGCCCCGGACCGCGGCGAGGACATCCAGGTCCGCGTGTCCGCCCCCGCGACCGGCGGCGATCTGCCCGTCGTCGTCTTCTCGCACGGCTTCGGCTGGTCGATGAACGGCTACGCGCCGCTCGCTGACTTCTGGGCCGCCCACGGCTTCGTGGTCATCCAGCCCACCCACCTCGACTCCCGGACGCTCGGCATCCCGCACGAGGACCCCCGTACACCGCGGATGTGGCGCATCCGTATCGAGGACCTCACCCGCGTACTGGACGAACTCGACGTACTGGAAGCCTCCGTGCCGGGCCTCGGCGGGCGGATCGACCGCAGCCGCATCGCGGTCGCCGGCCACTCCTGGGGAGCCCAGACTGCGAGCACGCTGCTGGGGGCACGCGTCCTCGACTCCGACGGCGTTCCCGGCGAGGACATGTCCGACCCCCGGGTCAGGGCCGGTGTACTGCTCGCCCTGACCGGCCTGGGCGACGAACTGACCCCGTTCGCCGCCGAGAACCTCCCCTTCTTGAAGCCTTCCTTCGACACCATGACCACGCCGGCCCTCGTCGTCGCCGGGGACAACGACCAGTCCATGCTGTCCACCCGCGGCCCGGACTGGTTCACCGACCCCTACACCTACAGCCCGGGCAACAAGAGCCTGCTCACGCTCTTCGGGGCAGAGCACTCGCTCGGCGGCATCCCCGGCTACGAGGTCGCCGAGACGACGGACGAGAGTCCCGCCCGCGTCGCACTGATCCAGCAGCTCACGACGGCCTTCCTCCGCAGCGCTCTCCACCCCGAGGACACCGGCTGGAAGACGGCGGTCACCGCACTGGAGAACGCCCCCGCCCCCCTGGGAAAGCTGCAGAGCAAGTAACGCGGAGGACAGGCCCTGATCCTCGTCGCCGGAGGTCCCGGCTTCATCGCGTCATGCACCGTGCGCGCGCTACGCCTGACCTCGGCGCTCCTCGGTCCCCACCCGCAGCCGGCCGAAGGACCACGCACCCAGACCCACCAGCAAGGCCACTCCGGCCGCGTAGGCCGGCAACCACAGGGTCGTGGTGGAGGACAGGCAGTCGGCGAAGGCGACATGGCCTTGGACGTCCTGTGCGTGAGCCAAGGCGGCAGGGTCGCGACCGGCCAGGTCCGCCAGCGCCGCCTCCGTCCGGATTCTCTCGTAAGCACGCAGTTCGGGACACCTGTCACGAGTGCCCGGCATTGGAAACAGCCACGGCCAGCGCTGCAGCATGGGGGCCAATGTGATCGCTGCACACAGGCCGACGACCAGCGAATACGCCGCCAGGTTCCCCATGTAGGCAGTTCGGAGGCCGGGCGTCCACGTCGGCAGCCGGTACAGGCAGAAGAGCACCGCGAGAAGCGTCACCCCGATGTACGTGGCGAACCACTGCCACGAACCCTGCGCGAGCACAGCCGTCAGCACGGCGCCGAGCGCGATGCCGATGACTCCCGGCTGGCCGGCAACACTGCGGCCCGCGCTGGTGGATGCCGAGCTCCGGGCTTCCTGGGGGCTGGGATCGTCCACGGTCTCTCCTGCTCGGGTCGGCCATCAGCATCCCGGAGCGTCGCGCCGTCGGCCTGTCGCCATGCCGGACCGGCCCGAAAGCCTGGCCCGATTGGCGGGTCTTCCCCGCTTCGGGGCCGGGCTGAGCGGGGCCCTGGTGCGACGGGGGCGGCGGTGTACGCGGAGGCGGGTACGAGAGGGCAAGGGCGGAGAGCCGCTCTCAATCGATCGTCGTTGGGAGGCCTCCTGCCCGCTTCACGCTGCTGTTGTGCTTGTTCAGTGACGAGAGCGCGTTCGCAGCCTCCGTCAACTCGTCGAGGGCCCGCTCGCAATCGCGTCCGGATCCGAGGCGCGGCTGATGGCGGGCGGCACCAGGTCCGTCACCGTGACCAGCGCCACCGCGACAGCCAGCACTCCTATCGTCAGCCGCCGTTGGACAAGCCCGTGCCGACGGGCATTCGACCGTGGGCGAGGTGCGGCCGCCTCCCCCGTGGGCCGCCGTCCGCGGACCACGGAGACGACGGCGGCTGCGGCGGCGAGGGCGGCAACGAGCACGGCAAGCACGAGTACGGGCCCGGCCATGAGGCGGAAGCCGAGCCACGCCGACGCGATGGGATGCGGCTGGCAGGACGCCCGCAGCGTGCTCAGCGGCGTGACACAACCCACACCGCAGGGCCGGCGCCTGCACGGTGCCCGGAGAGCTTCGAACACGCCGCGTATCACGCAAAAGCAGGCCGACACCCTGGAGGCGCCCTGCGGAAGGCTGCGTCGTGGGCGAACATGGTCCTAGGAAGCGCCGGCCGGCACATCCGGACGATCTTGAGCTCCGGGCCGTGCAGCGCTTGGTGATCCGGCACGCACCTGGCTGGAACGCGGGCGAAGGGGGGAGCCCCGGCGATTACCCGTGGTGAAGAGGAGCAGAAGATGTCCTTGCTCGTTTCAGCGCTCACAGCCTCCCTGGCTGTCGTCCTGCCCTTGGGCGTGGTCGCCGGCCAGGACGTGACGGTGGAGGACTCGTTCCGGGCAGCCGACGGCCGGCCCACACACCAGGCGGTCACCTTCGACACGAACGCGGTACCGGCCGGCAGCAAGGTGACCGTCACGGAGCGGGTCGAGGGCGACGGCACGCACGTGGAGCTGCGGCTCCACGGCGTGGCGGCGATGCGGACGTTCGGCGCCCACGTACACCAGAAGCCCTGCGGCAGCAAGCCAGGCGACTCCGGGCCGCATTACCAGAACGCCGTGGACCCCAAGCAGCCCTCGACGAACCCCGCGTACGCCAATCCCCGCAACGAGACGTGGCTCGACATCACCACCGACCGCCACGGCGATGGCGCCTCGGCGTCCACCCTGGCCTGGCAATACCGTGCCGGCGGAGCCCGCTCCGTAGTGATCCACGAGCACGCCACCCACACGGAGCCCGGCACGGCGGGCACGGCCGGGGCCCGGCTCGCCTGCATCAATGTGCCGTTCGAGTAGGAAACGAGGGACCGGGGTCGGGCAGGGCGCGGGCCGCGCCGGCCCCGGCGACCCCGTAGGCCGTCAGCCCGCGAGGTACCGCAGTGCCACGGCTGCATGGAGTGCCATACCGGTGGCCATGGCGTTCTCGTCGAACACGACGCGGTGGGAGTGGCAGTCCGGGGCACCGTCGGCCGGCATGGCGGCTGGGCGGGCTCCGAGCAGGGCCATGGCCCCCGGGACGCGTTCGAGGACGTAGGAGAAGTCTTCGGATGCCATGACCGGGTCGGCCAAGTCCTGTACCGGATCGGCGCCGAGGAGTTCGGTTGCGGCGTGGTGGACCGTGGTGGTGAAGGCCGGATCGTTGTGCACGGGAGGGTAGCCCCGGGCAGGGCAGATGTCGGCTTCGGCGCCGTACGCGGCGGCCACGTTGCCGGCAACCCGTTCGATCACGGTGCGCATCCGCTGACGGGATCCGGACGTCAACGTGCGGCAGGTGCCCTGCAGTTCCACGGTCTCGGGGATGATGTTGGCGGTCGTGCCGGCCTGGATCCGGGTGATGGTGACCACCACCGGCTCGAAGACGCTGACCGTGCGTGTCACGGCTGTCTGCAGGGCTTGGACGATTTCGCACGCGACGGGAACCGGGTCGAGGGCCAGGTGCGGTGCGGATGCGTGTCCGCCACGGCCCCGTACGGTGATGCGGATCAGGTCGGATGCGGCGAACATCGGGCCCGGCCGCACGTGCACGGTGCCGGTCTCGAAGCGGGTCATGACATGCAGCGCGAACGCCGCGTCCACGCCGCGGCCGTCCGGGGTGTCCAGGACGCCTTCCTCGATCATGTACCGGGCGCCGCCTCCGCGTTCCTCGGCGGGCTGGAACATGAACACCACGCGCCCGCGGATCTGCCCGCGGCGGGTGCAGAGCAGGCGGGCGGCGCCGATGAGCATGGCGGTGTGCAGGTCGTGGCCGCACGCGTGCATGGCATCTGGGATCTGGGAGGCGTAATCCAGGCCGGTGTCCTCCTGTTGGGGCAGGGCGTCCATGTCGCCACGGAGCAGAATGGTCCGGCCGGGTTGCGCGCCGTCCAGGGTGGCGACCACCGAACTGAGCCGCTCCCCCGCGGTGATGTGCAGGGGCAGGCCGGTCAGGGCCTCGATCACGGTCTGTTGGGTGAGCGGCAGGTGCAGACCGAGTTCCGGTGCCCGGTGGAGGGTACGGCGCACTTCGACGATGCCGGGCAGCAGGCGTTGCGCCTCGGGGAGGAGGGTGTGCAGGCCGGCCGGCGGTCCTGCGGAAGCTGTCATCCTTGCTCCTTCGTGCACGGGCACCGGCCGCGTTGACTCGCACTTCTGCGTGCAGGCCGCTACTCGGCGATTTCCGTGCGCTCCCACCACTCGTAGACGGGGAGCCGGCCTCCTGCGCCGTTCTGGAACCGCGACGTGGCTTTGAAGTGTTCGTATCCGCCACGATGCGCAATCTTCAGGTCCTCGCCCGGCGCGGTGACCGGTACGACCCGCTCCGGCAGATCTTCCGGCCCGCCCTCAAGTACCGCCATTGTCGTCATGGGTCCAGTCTCGTCAGCGGCCAAACCCCGCGCACCTCGACGCGCCGCCCCGCGCACCCGCCGCGTTGCCGTCCGGAGCCTGGCCTCCGCGCTTGCGAGGAGCATGTCCAGGGCGACCGGGTAGGCGCTGTGGTTCATCCGCGCGGCGAGCAGCCGGGTCGTGGCCGCGATGTGCGGATACTGCTCGGCCGGCAGCTGGGCGTACGTGGACTCCCACTGCTGCTCGTCGGACGTACGGGAGCTCTCGGCCAGGGCGAGGGCTCCGGCGTCGAGGGCCGCGAAGGCCAGGCTCTGGTCGATGAAGGCGTGGTAGATCAGGACGGCCTCCGGGTCGGGGAATCCGGCAGTGCGCAGGATGCCGAGGACGGCCTCGTCGGCGGCGATCTCGCGGGGCCGGCCGGTCACCCGGCTGGCGGTCAGTACGGCGGCCTGCGGGTGCGCGAGGTAAGCGCCATGGATGCGCAGGCCGAGTTCCCGCAGGTCACGGCGCCAGTCCCCGGTGGCCGCCCAGCCGTCGAGGGCCCGGCCGATCAGTTCCTCACCGATGGCGAGGGTGAGACCGTCCATGCCGTCGAAGTACCGGTAGAGCGTGCTGGGGTCCGCACCGAGGGCGGCGCCGAGCCGCCGGGCGGACAGCCCGGCGCTGCCGTGTTCGCGCAGCATGCGCAGGGCGGTGTCGACGATCAGCCGTTCGGACAGGACGGTGCCCTGCCGGGTGGGGCGCCGCCGCCTGCGGGCTTCCTCCGGGACCACCTGCTTCGCCATCGGGTGCCTTCCTCCGCCTCGGACGTACGGTCGCCGCTGGACCGGCAGCCGTACGAGGGGCCTTATGCCAACACCATTGACCTTATCTCGCCGGCCCGGCTTTCATCCCTCCCATGAGGCGCGGACCTGCGCGGACCTCACCGAGAGAGGGTTTCGTCATGCGTGTTCTGCTTGTGGGCGCCGGTGGCGTGGGTACCGCGATCACCCGGATCGCGGCCCGCCGGGACTTCTTCGACCACTTCGTGGTCGCCGACTACGACCTCGCGCGCGCCGAGGCGGCCGTTGCCGCGGTCGACGCCGGTGCAGGCACCGGCACCGGCCGGTTCGTGGCGCGCCGCATCGACGCCTCCGACGAGGCGGCGGTGGCCGCGCTCCTCGCCGAGGAGCGGTGCGACGTACTGCTGAACGCCACCGACCCGCGGTTCGTGATGCCGCTGTTCGAGGCGGCCCTCGCGGCGGACAGTCACTACGTGGACATGGCGATGTCGCTGTCCCGGCCGCACCCCGGCCGGCCGTACGCGGAGTGCGGGGTCAAGCTCGGCGACGAGCAATTCGCGCGGGCCGACGCGTGGGAGAAGTCGGGCCGGCTGGCGCTGGTCGGCATGGGTGTGGAACCCGGCCTGTCGGACGTCTTCGCCCGGTACGCGGCCGACGAGCTGTTCGACGAGATCGAGGAAATCGGCATCCGCGACGGGGCGAACCTGACCGTCGAGGGCTACGACTTCGCCCCGTCGTTCAACATCTGGACGACGATCGAGGAGTGCCTGAACCCGCCGGTGGTCTACGAGCGGGACCGCGGCTGGTACACCACCGAACCGTTCAGTGAGCCGGAGGTGTTCGACTTCCCGGAGGGCATCGGCGCGGTCGAGTGCGTCAACGTCGAACACGAGGAGGTGCTGCTGGTCCCGCGCTGGGTGGACGCCCGTCGTGTCACCTTCAAGTACGGACTGGGCGAGGACTTCATCGCCAAGCTGAAGACCCTGCACGCGCTGGGCCTGGACTCGACCGAGCCGGTCACGGTGCGCAGCGCGGACGGCGCCCCGGTGCGGGTCTCCCCGCGCGACGTGGTCGCCGCGTGCCTGCCCGACCCGGCGACGCTGGGCGAGCGGATGGCCGGCAAGACCTGCGCGGGCACCTGGGTGAAGGGCACCAAGGACGGCAGGCCACGTGAGGTGTACCTGTACCACGTGGTGGACAACCAGTGGTCGATGCGCGAGTACGGTTCCCAGGCCGTGGTGTGGCAGACCGCGGTCAACCCGGTCGTGGCGCTCGAGCTCCTGGCCGGCGGGGTGTGGGCACAGACCGGCGTGCTCGGCCCCGAGGCCCTTCCGCCGCGCCCGTTCCTGGACCTGCTGACCGCGTACGGCTCCCCGTGGGGCGTCCGGGAGCAGGGCTGAGCCGGACCCCTCCCTCCCTCCCTCCCGTTCCGCGAGGCGGGGCCCGGCCCCGAGGCAGGCGGGACCACCCGGCAGGATGGTCCCGTGCCCTCCACCCCCGAAATCCGTGACCGCGCTGCCACCGGCCCGTTGCGGACCCGCCTCGCGGCGGCCGCAGCCGCAGTGGTGACCGTAGGAACGGGGCTGGGGCTCAGGGCCGTGACGGCGGGGGACGTCGCCAAGTACGGCGGAGACGCGCTGTACACCGTCCTGCTCCTCACCCTCGTCGTGGTCCTGGCGCCGAGGGTGACGCCCTTGCGGGCTGCCACCGGCGCGCTGGCCGCGAGTTGGGCGATCGAGTTCCTGCAGCTCAGCGAGATCCCCGGGGAACTCTCCCGACGCAGCACCGTCGCCCGTCTCGTACTCGGCTCCACCTTCAATCCGCCCGACCTGTTCTGGTACGCGGTCGGCGCGGCGGCGGGCTACACCCTCCACACCGCGCTGGGCCCTGTGGTGCGACGCCGGGGGCGCCGAGCCGTACCGGACAACACCCCGGGCGGTCCTGGGCAAGTGCCCTGAAACCTACGCGTGGCGGGGATCTAGGCTCTGGGTCCACGGTCGAAGCTTCTCCGGGTTGCGGACCGCCCAGATACGAGTGACGCGGCGCCCGGTGAGGTCGAACGCCGCCACGGTCACGGTGACGCCCGAGTGTTGGGCGACGAGACCGGGCCGGCCGTTGACCGTCCGCTCCAGGAGCGTCAGCCCGGGGGCCTTGGCGGCGATGTGGATCAGGTACTCGGCGATGCGCTCGCTGCCCTCGACCGGGCGCAGGACGGTGCCGACCAGCCCGCCGCCATCGGCGACCATCGTGGCATCGGGGTCGAGGAGGTCGACGAGGGCCTCGATGTCCTTCGCCTCCCACGCCTCTTTGAAATTCCTTACCAGTGCGGCCTGTTCACCCGTCGCGGCCGCCGGAGCCCGCTCGGCGCGAATACGACGTCGGGCCGAGGACGCCAGCTGCCGGCAGGCCGCCGGCGTCCGGCCGACGATCTCGGCGACCTCCGCGAAGGGGTACCGGAAGACGTCGTGCAGGATGAACGCCACGCGTTCGGCCGGCGTCATCGCCTCCAGTACGACGAGGAAGGCCATGCTCACCGACTCGTCCAGGGTGACCCGGTCGGCCGGGTCGGCCGGCTCGGTGCTGCTGCCGCCGGCCGGCCCGCCGTGCCACTCCGTACGGTCGGGCAGCGGCTCGGGTATCCACGCACCGACGTAGCTCTCGCGCCTCGCCCGCGCCGAGCCGAGCTGGTCCAGGCAGATGCGGGTGGCCACCGTCGTCAGCCAGGCGCCGGGGGACTCGATGGCCTCCTGCCGTTCGCGTGACATCGCGTACCAGCGGGTGTAGGTCTCCTGCACGGCGTCCTCGGCCTCGCTCAGCGAACCGAGCAGCCGGTAGCCGAGGTTGATCAGATGCCGCCGCTCGCCGACGAGCGCGCTCAGGCTCGGCTCGGACCGGTCGTGCCCTGGCTCGGATGGGTTGTTCATGGCCTCGACCACTCCCTGGTTCTTCGGTTCTTCCCGTCCGCTTCCGCTCCCGCCACTTCGACGAAACACCGCGCCGGATGGTGAGGTCGGGGCTCCGCCTCACATTTCGCGGGCCCATTTCGTCGGACCGGCGAGACACTACCGATCCATCGCCGCAAGGCAGAAGAGGGGACCGACTCATGGCCGCAACGACGACGGTGCAACACCGCGGGCTCACGTTCGTGCAGGTGGCGATCGCCTTGCAGACCTTGGCCATCTTCTTCCAAGCCGCAACCGCCGGACTGCTGCTGTCCTCGTCCCACGGCGAGGTACTGCACGGCGTCGGTGCGCGTGTGATGTACGGCGCGTCGATGGTGTACGTGCTCGCCGCGGTCCTGGCGTGGCGGCCGGGCGGAGGCTCGCCCCGCCCCATCCTGTACGCGTCGGGCTTCCTCGTACTCGCCTCGGTGCAGGTGGTGTTGGGCATCGCGCACATAGCGTCGCTCCATGTGCCCCTGGGGGTCCTGATGTTCGGGCTGAGCGTGCTGGCGCTGGGCCGGGTGTTGTCCCTGCGCTGGTCGGGGCGCTCCGGCGCCGGCTCGTAACCGCCGCGGCGACTGCCCTCGCCGCTGCCGGCTCACATCGCGGGCGGGACGGCGCTGCATTGCAGCGGCGATGCTGGGGGGCGAGGGCGCGACGACGTGTCGTATTCATGTCGTGCATGACTGTCCGTCGCCTGGCGACGACGAGTCCTTAACGCAGGGGCTCGAGTCTTCAGCCGCCATGACCGCACACGTGTCTGACCAACCGTTGGAGACCCTGGTGGACCCTCATCGTCCCGCTCGCCCCGCCCGCCCCGCCGCTGCCGCCCTCGCCCTGACCGCGGCGCTCGCCGTCCTCGCCGGCCTCGCCGCGGCCGCCCCCGCCACGGCGCAGGCCCGCAAGAGCGGTCAGCTGCCCGCCGTCACCCCGGTGGCGGAGACCGCCACGCTGTTCGACGACGAGGAGGGCGGCAACGCCAACGCCGACGACCCCGCCATCTGGCGCAACAGCGCCGACCCCGACCGTAGTCTGGTCGTCGCCACGGCCAAGGAGGGCGGGCTGCGGGTCTACGACCTCGGCGCACGTCAGGTGCAGGCGCTGCCCGCGCCGAGCGGGCCGGGGCCCGACGACTCACCGGGGCGGTTCAACAACGTCGACCTGGTCCACCGGATGCGCCTGTCGGCCGGGCGGGCGGACCTCGCCGTCGTCACCGACCGCGGCAACGACCGGCTCCGCTTCTACCGCATCGACCGCGACCGCCCCGGCGGCCCGCTGACCGACGTCACCGCGCCGACCGTTCCTCCGGTCTTCTCCGCCTCGCAGGAGGAGATCAACGACCAGCGCACCGCGTACGGTCTGGCGACCTGGACGGACCAGGCCACCGGCCGCTCCTACGCGCTGGTCAGCCGCCGCCACGAGACGAGGCTCGCCCTGCTCGAACTGACCGCCGCCCCCGGCGGCACGGTCGGCTACCGCCTCGTGCGGACCCTGGACCTGCCCTCCACCTTCCGCCTGCCGAACGGCGCCTCCTGGAGCCCCTGCGGTGAACCGGGCGAGCGGCCCCAGGTCGAGGGCATGGTCGTCGACCCCGCCGACGGCACCCTCTACGCCGGTCAGGAGGACGTCGGCATCTGGCGGATGCGGGCCGATCTGACCTCGGCGCCGGTGCTGGTGGACCGGGTCCGCGAGTACGGTGTCCCGGCCACGTACGACGAGGGGACCGAGGAGTGCACGCCCGGCGCCGATCCGGGCTTCGGCGGCCACCACCTGACCGCGGACGTGGAGGGGCTGACCATCGTCGACGAAGGGGACGGTGACGGCTACCTCATGGCGTCGAGCCAGGGCGACAACACGTTCGCCTTCTACGACCGCGAGCGCAAGGACCACCACGAGTACGAGGGCGGCGTGCGGATCACCGCGCGCTCGCGGGACCTCGACGGCTCGGAGGAGTGCGACGGGGCCGCGGCCCTGAACCAGCCCCTCGGCCGTGCGTTCCCCCGCGGCCTCCTCGTGGTCCAGGACGGCCACGACGCCCCCGAGGACGGCCCGCGGACCGCCACGGGCTTCAAGTTCGTGGACCTGGGCAAGGTGCTGGACGCCGTGGACGACTGACCACGGGGCGGGGCCGGACCCGGCGGATCCGTTGGCACGGCCGGCGCGAAACTCCCGTATCCGAACCGGCCCGCATTCCTGCGGGCACCTCACCCGGAAAGTATGCTCAAACAATGTCTGACACGACCGAAACCACGCCCGGCTGGCTGACCACGGACGAGCTGGAAACGGCCCGGGCCCGGATGCCGATCCTGTACGTGGAGGCCGTGCCCGTACGCGTGGACGACAGCGGCGAAGTCACCAGCATCGGACTGCTGCTGCGCATCGGTCCGGACGGAACGGTAAGCCGGACCCTGGTGTCCGGCCGGGTCCTCCACCACGAGCGGGTCCGTGACGCGCTGCTGCGCCACCTGGAGAAGGACCTCGGGCCCGTGGCCCTGCCCCGTGTTCCCGCCTCCCTCCAGCCGTTCACGGTCGCGGAGTACTTCCCCACGGCGGGCGTCACCTCTTACCACGACCCCCGCCAGCATGCGGTGTCCCTCGCCTACATCGTGCCGGTGAGCGGCGACTGCCGCCCCCGCCAGGACGCACTCGACCTGGTCTGGTTCAGTCCGCAGGAGGCGGCATCCCAAGCCGTGCAGGGCGAAATGCCCGGCGGGCAGGGGGTACTGCTGAAGCAGGCACTTGCGCACGTGGGACATACGTACTGAGGGAACGACCACGACTGGGCACTGCGCGCTGCCGCGGTGCCCAGCCGGGGCGGGGGCCGGCGCCGGTCTCCGCCGGGCAGAACCTAGTGCGGGGTCCAGGTGAACTTGCCGCCTCCGACCCACCGCACGACTTCCATGTCGTCGAGGTCGTGGATCACGATCCCCATCTCCGCGGCGAGCAACAGCACGTCCGTCATCGACATCGCCCTGCCGATGAACTCTCCGTCGACCTCCACGATGCGAAAGGGTGGGTTGCCGGGTTGAACGCCCAGTACGGTGATCCGCGCCGGGGAGATGTGAGGTGTCGAGCCTTCGGTCATGCGGAGACGGTTCCATGCCGGGACCGGTGACGGGCGCGGCGACACGTTCCGAGGGGCCGATCGGTTTCCCTGAGGGCCTCGAGGTCCCTCAGGCGGTGACACGTGATCGGGAGATTCCCGTGGGGCTGCGGCGGCGCGACGTACATGCGTTCCGATCTCGATCTCCGGCTCGACGGATACGGCACACCAGTATCACCAGCCGATGAACGGCACCTCGGCAATTGGTCCACTCGTGGGCGCCGATGTGCAGCAGGCCGACCGGACCCGGTCGAGCTCAGGTCGTGTCAGCCGGTGAACCCCGGCACCACCAGCCCCGACTCGTACGCGATCACCACGGCGTGGGTCCGGTTCTGCGCACCCAGCTTGGTCAGTACGTTCCCGACGTGCGTCTTCACCGTCTCCAGGCTCACCGTCAGCGACTGCGCGATCTCCGGGTTGGACAGGCCGGTGGCCATCAACCGCAGCACCCCCTCCTCCCGCCCCGTCAGCGCCGCCTTCGGCAATGCCTTCGTGGAGTGCAGCGGGCGGGCAGCGACCATGCGGCGCAGTGCCGTCGGGAAGAGGATCGCCTCCCCCGCCGCCACCACCCGTACCGCTTCCGTGATCTGACGGACCGGAAGTCTCTTGAGTACGAACCCGCTGGCCCCCGCGCTGAGCGCGGCGGTGACGTAGTCGTCGTTCTCGAAGGTGGTGATCACCACGACCTTCGGCGGTTCATCCGACTCGGCAAGCAGCCGCCGGGTGGCCTCGATCCCGTTGCAGCGCGGCATCCGCACATCCATCAGGACCACGTCCGGCCGTAGCCGCCGCACCTGTTCGACCGCCTCGACGCCGTCGGCGGCCTCCCCGACCACCGTGATCCCCGGCTGCACCGCGAGCAACGTGCGCAGACCGCTGCGGGTCACCTCGTCGTCGTCCGCGATCAGGAGTGTGACGGGCGGGCTGGTGTGGCCGGCGGTGGAGGGGCCGGAGCCGGCGGCAGAGCCGGTCACGTCGGCGGTGCTCGCTTCAGGGCCGGGCGTGGCGGCCGCGCTCGTATCAGAGCCGATCATGCCGACCACCGTACCGGCAGCCGGACCGCCAACCGCCAGTGCTGCGGACCGTGCGGGCCGGCGTCGATCTCACCGTGCAGCAACCGCACGCGCTCGGCCAGCCCGGGCAGGCCGTGCCCGGATGTCGGGAAGGCATCCGGGCCCGGGCCCGCATCCCCGCTCGTGCCGGCACCGGTCCGGTTGACCACACTGAGCTCCAGTCCGTCCTCCGCGGCCGCCACCCGGACCACGATCGGTCCGCCCGCCCCGTGCCGCAACGCGTTCGTCAACCCCTCCTGCAGTATCCGGTACGCCGCCCGCGAGAGCGTCCCCTGCACCTGCGCCAACTCGCCCGACAGTTCCGGCTCCACCACCGCGCCCACGTGCCGCAACCGGTCGAGCAGCTCGGGCAGGTCGGCCAAGGTGCGGGTCGGCGCTGTCTCCGCCTTTTCCTCGCGCAGCACGCCGAGTACGTAGTCGAGGTCCTCCAGCGCTGCCCGGGCCGACTCCTCGATGCTGCGCAGGGCGGCCCGCGCCGCCATCGGGTCGGCTGAGAGCACCTCGCCCGCCACGGCGGCCTGGATCGTGGTCGCCGTCAGCGTGTGTCCTATGGAGTCGTGCAACTCGTGGGCGATCCGGTTGCGTTCGGCCAGGTGCAGTTCCCGCTCCGCCGCCAGGGCGAGCCGCTCGGCCGATGACGGCCCCAGCAGTCTGGGCGCCAACCACCGCAGGGCGTTCGTCACCACCGCGCACACGGCCGCTGCCAGCAGCAGGCACCCGAGCGCCACCACCCAGCTCTGCCAGCCGCCCTCCACGCGCACCGACCAGCCGAACAGACTCAGCCCCGCCTCTGCGCCGAGCCAACCCCCCGGGAGGACCAGGCCCGAAAGGAGCAGCAGACCGCTCACCAGGGCCCCGGCCCACCCCAGTGCCACGTGCAGCAGCAGCCAGAGAGGAGTGCGCCAACGGTCGGCGCCGGAGCCTGCGGGCCGACGTGCGGCCACAGGCTTCGGCAGCGGCACTCTCAACAGCCGTCGGGCGGACGCGATCAGCGCCCGCCGTGTGATGCGGGCCAGTCCGACCACGCCGATGAGTGCCGCCCAGACCAGCAGGACCAGAACGGTCTGCACGCCCTCGGGAGCGGATCGCCACGCCAGCAGGGGCAGCAGCGCGAAGGGCAGCAGTGGAAGGCTCGCCACCGCGCCGCAGTAGGCGAACACCATGCCCGAGTACGTGGAGCCGCGCAGCAGCGGCCGGATCCCCTTGATCATAGTCGGCCAGTATGGCCGGGCAGCTCGCCGGTGACCTCCCCCGATCGAGGGAGTACTTTCTCCCGCTTTCCCGTGATGCGCATCCGATACCCCGGAAGTCACGATCGTGCCCAACGGTTCTACGGTTCCATAGGAGTTGACTCGTGTCTCAGCAGGTAGCGCAGACGTTTCGTTCTTCCACGCGGCAGCAGCGCGGCCGGCGCCGAGCCCTGTCGGCCGCGGCCGCGGTGGCTGTCGGTGTCATGACGCTGGGCGCCCTGGCGCCGCCCGCGGCGTTCGCCGCCGCCCGGCCGGACACCGTCCAGCAGGGCCTGAACGCCCTGGTGCGCACTGATGGCCTGCCCGCCGCGCTGGCGAGCGTCAAGGATCGTGAGGGTCGTACCCGTTCCTACACCGCAGGGGTGGGTGACCTGGCCACCGGGTCGAAGGTGCCTGACGACGGGCAGGTGAGGATCGGCAGCAACACCAAGGTGTTCACCGCGGTGGTCGTGCTGCAACTGGTCGGTGAGGGGAAGGTCGGCCTGGACGCCACGGTCGACAGCTATCTGCCGGGCCTCGTACGCGGGGAAGGGTTCGACGGGCGGCACATCACCGTCCGTCAGCTCCTGCAGCACACCAGCGGACTTCCCGACTACGAAGCACTCGTCGACGACGATATCCGTGAGCACCGCTACCTTGACCCCCGCGACCTCCTTGACATCGCTTTCCAGCGCAAGGCCGAATTCGCCCCCGGGACGAGCTGGGGGTACAGCAACACGAACTACCTGCTGGCCGGCCTGATCATCCAGAAGGTCACGGGCCGCCCCCTCGCCGAGGGGATGGACAAGCGCGTCATCCAACGCATCGGGCTGCGCCACACCTATTTCCCCGCCCCTGGCGACATGGCCATCCGAGAGCCCCACCCCCGCGGCTACCACAAGGATTCAGCAGACGCGCCCCTGCGCGACGTCACGGAGATAGACCCTTCCGTGGGCTGGGCGGCGGGCCAGTTGATCTCCACCAACTCCGACCTCAACCGGTTCTTCGCGGCGCTCCTGGCCGGCCGCCTCCTCCCCGCGGCCCAGCTCGACCAGATGCGCACCACCGTCCCCATCGGGGACACCGGCGCCGGTTACGGACTGGGACTCATGAGCAGGCCGCTGTCGTGCGGCGGCGTCTACTGGGGCCACGGCGGCGACATCAACGGATACGAGACCCGGGGCGGGGTCACCGACGACGGCCGCGCCGCCAGCGTCGCGGTGACCATCATCCCGCCCGACCCCGCCACCACGACGCACGTCGAGAGTCTCGTGGACACGGCTCTGTGCCGCTGAACCACGCCGCTTCAGTCGATGGGCACTCCGGTCCGCAGGAACCAGCGGCGCGACGGGTGCCTGTCGCACGTGAACTGGACCAGCGGGAGGTTGTTCTCCCGGGAGACGCCGCCCGCTACGGTCGCACACTTGCCCGTCTGCGCGTTCACGAGCTGGACGGAGCCCGCGCTGTCCCGGTTGGTGATGCGCCAGCGGCGCGAGGGGTGTGTATCGCAGGTGAACTGGACGAGGCCGAGGTTGTTGTCGGTGGAGACCCCACCCGCGACGGTCGCGCACTTGCCGGTCTGCAAGTTGACGATCTGGTTGGAGGTGCTGCTCGAGGCAGGGATGCGCCAGCGGCGCGAGGGGTGGGTGTCGCAGGTGAACTGGACCAGTTGGAGGTTGTTGGCGGCGGATACGCCGCCCGCTACGGTCGCGCACTTGCCGGTCTGTGCGTTCACGAGCTGGAACGTTCCCGATACCCGTGCCGGGGAGGCGGGCGCGGTTGCCTGTGCGACCGCGGCATCGGGCAACAGGACGAGGCTTCCGGCGAGAAGAACGGTCGGCACCGTCAGAAGCCGACGCGCGCGCACGTGCTTGCGCATGGGAGTGCCCCTCTCATGAGGGTGTGAGGGAGGTGAAGACACCGGGTGGCCGGCCCGAGGACGGTTCCGTCCTCCTGGGCCCCATGAATGGCCTGCCGGTGGTCGAGTGCCACGGCGCGCAGGCCTCTCCCACTATCGAAGCCCGCCCCCAGTGCCGCAACCGGTGGCCGACCTCGGGCCGACGGATGCGGAACGGCAGTATCCGGTCAGCCTGGATGGCCGTTCGGTGAACCGCGCGCGGCCGACGGCAGGTCAACGGCCTGCAATCGGCACGCCACACCCGGTGTCACCCTCCGTCCGCACCCGGTCGCGAAGGGCACACGCCCCGCCTGAGCAGCCAGAACGACCATTCGGTCGCCTGTATTCGAACAAGGTGTCCGTAAATCGGTCATCGATGTGCACACACCCTTCGGACCAGAGAGACTCGGCAGCGTCAAGCCGACACACCGCAGCCAAATGCTGCACCCACCCTTTGAATTGAAAGTGAGTACTGTCGTGCGCTACCGCATCGCTGCTGTCTCCGCCGCCGCCCTCCTCTCCCTGACCGGCGCCACCGGCATCGCCGAGGCACAGCCCGCGAGCCTGTACGCCCCGTCCGCCGTGGTCCTCGCCGTCGCCAAGGGCGAGAACGCGGCCACCGTCGTACGGGCGTCCGCCCTCAGCTGCGCACCGACCGCCCAGGGCACGCACCCCGACCCCCAGGCCGCCTGTTCCGCCCTCGCCGCCACCGCCGGCAGCCTCGACACGCTCCTGGCCGCCCCGGACACGAACCGCGCCTGCCCGATGCACTACGACCCCGTCACCGTCACCGCGGACGGCGTCTGGAAGGGCAGCCGCATCTCCTGGAAGCACACGTTCTCCAACGCGTGCGCCATGTCCGCGACCTTCAACGGGAACGCCGTCTTCGCTTTCTGACCGGCGGATCCGACGTCGGCTCAAGGCTCCCGGACGGTCGGCGAGATCGGCACTCCTGGTTCGAGGAACCACAGACCAGCGAGACTTCCGTCCTTGTGGAAGGACACACGGAACTCCCCGGGCGCGCGTTCCATCCGCAGCGGCACACTGACCACCGTGTACTCGCCGACTGCAGTGTCCTTGGGATCCCCGTGTGACTGGTAGCGCCCGAACGTGGCCTGGTAGGTCTTCCAGGCCCCCGCGAGGGCCTCCGGGGTCAGCACCTTGCGCAGCGTCGGATCGGAGTGGGCCGTGGCCGCAGCGAAGTCGCCGCTCACGATGTCGTCGAGCGTCTGAGCGGCGGTCCGGTCATACGGAGTCCGAGCGGCCGGGGATGCTTCCGCGACCGGGCCCGCGACCGTCGTTGTGGCGGCGTGGGCATGCACCGCGGCCGATGCGATACCACTGGCCGGCAACAGCACGCAGGCGGCCAGCGAGACAGTGGCTGCGGCCCGAACGAGTTGCCTCTTGCCGCTCATGAATGTGGTGACGTTGCGCGGCATCAGCACCACTCCCCTCTCCGGCTCGGCGGGCGGGTCAGGACACGTCCATCCTGCGCTCCTCGCCCTCCGCTTGCATGCCAAGGCCCGCCAGGCGGACGGGCTCACGCCCGGCTCGGGGGTGTTCTGACCTCGTTGCGGCAGCAGGTCCTTGCAGGACTGGAAGGCCTGAGCCGACTGAGGGTCGGAGGTGGGCAGGCCCCGCATGGGCGACCCGTCTTCATGGCGCTGCTGTCGCCGCCGGGGCCACCGCCGCGCCCGTTGAACTGCGGGCGCAGATCGGCACACACCTGCGTCGCCTCCTGCCGCTGCGGGTCGGCCGAGGCTCCGCGACCGGAGCCCCCGGATGCTCCACCCCAGCCGCCGGCACCGGCACCGGGCCCTCGGGTGCCGCCGGGCGGGCGGCCGCTACCGCTGGGGCGCGGCGCCATGGTGACGCCGTCCTGGGCCAGGCACTGGCGGTACGCGTCCATCGCCTTGGCATTCGGTGACGCCGAGGCAGAGGCGGTGGCCGCCGCATGCACCGCCCCGGAACCGGACGAACAGCCCGCGAGGACCACGTCGGACAGGGCCGCCCGGGACGCGACGGCGCTGCGCGCGGCGCGCTCGGGCTGACGGTCACTCGCGGTCGACGCCCTGCACGACACCCGGGCGCTGGACCCGACGCGCGAGGTGACCCTGACCGGTCCGGGCGGCGTCGGCTTGCCAGGCCCGGCACCGGTGCACGGCGACGAGGCTCGGCTGCGCCAGGTGGTCGCGAACCTCGTCGGCAAGGCGGTCACCCACACGCCCGCGGGTTACCCGGTACGTATCGGGGTGGGCGGCGCAGGCGGCCATGAGGTGATCGAGGTGGCCGACTCCGGGCCGGGTCTCACACCCGAGCAGGCGGCCCGGGTGCTCGAACGGTTCTACCGGGTGGATGCCTCCCGCAGCCGGCAGGCGGGCGGTGGGGCGGGGCCCGGCCTGGCCATCGCCTCTGCGCTCGTCCAGGCCCATGGGGGCGAGCTGGAGCTGGAGACGTCACCGGGCGGGGGGGACGGTGTTCCGCGTCCGCCTCGAGTCGGCCGGACCCTGACCGTGCGGTGCTGCGGGCATCCGGGCAGGTGATGCCGGTGCGCCGGTCTCGCACCGGATGCACCGCAGCCGATCCGGAGTCCCGACGGATCCACGGGGCCCGGCCTCTGGAGCGCCCGTAGCGGGATCCGCCCCTCGCCACACCCGCCGACGTACGTCAAGCCCCGAGCATCAGGGGCATGACCCCTCGTGCGTGTCCGGGGCCCAATGGAGACACGGAGCCCGCCGCGGGCTCTGCCCGGGGGCCTCGTCCCCGAGGCCCTTTCGCCCCACAAGGAGCACCATCATGATCCGCACGACCCTGACCACGCGTCTCGCCCTCCTCGGCGCCTCCACCGCCCTCGCCGCAGGCGGCGCGCTGCTGCCCTCCAGCGCCCTCGCCGCACCGGCTGCGCCGCAGGTCGCAGCGGTGCAGACGGCACCCGACCACCAGACACACCATTCCGGTAACACGTCGACGGTCATCGAGACGAAAACCGTCAACCGCACACTGCCCGACGGCAGGGTCAGGGTCACCACGACCACGACGGTCACCAAGACGACCACGCGCCACGGCAAGGTCGTCAAGCAGACCGTCACGACGACCGTGTCCAAGAAGACCCTCCCGGCGCCGCAGGACGACTGAGGCAGCCGCACGGACACGTGGAACGGCCCGCAATCCCGTCCGGGGTTGCGGGCCGTTCGTGGCTGGTCCCGGGCACCAGGGACTACTGCTGTGATCAGCAAGGCAGCCATCAGTTCTGTCAAGCCACGAATATTCGAGCGAAGACGTACGGCCCTTCGATCATGCCTAGTGGAATCCAGGGCCCCGCTCGGAAGCGTGAGGCTCACCACCGGAAAGAGAACGGTTCGCCGCCACTCACGGCAGCCGTGGTCCAAGAAAGAGATGAGCCACATGACTTCCGACTGCCGAACACGATGCATTCGGGCAATATCCCAAGTCGGATGCCCCGGAGCAGATGCCGGGAAGAGTCCCGAGTTTCCGGCCCGCGGGACGTGCGATTCGCGCGTGGCCGCCTTCCGGGAGGTCAACCGCTGGGCGACCGGAGACGGCCTGACGGCTGAACTCGACGGGATCTCCCTGGCGCGGGCCGTAACGGAACAGGCGCGGCGCAGAGGAAAGCACTTCCTGCCGAGGAGGACTCTTGTCCAGATGGGTGAGGTCCGCAGCCGGAACACTTCAGGGCGTCCGTTCCTCGAGGCATTTCTCCACTGCATGCTCGACAAGCACGAGGGCCGCTTCTGGAACCGGAGCTATCTCGCGCTGCCGCTCCTCGAGCTCCTGTTGGACGAACGGCACTGCGCGCTGAGTCCTGACCGGCTGGCCACGCTCCTCATGTCCGACGTCATACGGTTCGAGATCGAAGCGGCCGGCGCGTCACCCGGGGAGCCGGGCCGGGGACGGCCGGATCCGGCGACGCTGCGGAAGCGGCTGCGCCACGCCCTGCGGTTCGTGGGCGACCACCTCGGCGCGACGGATACCGATGACCCGGCGTCCCGGCTGCCCCGGATGCCCGAATCGCGCATGGAAGACCTTCTCCCCCACCTGCCGCGGCCACCGGCGACGGACGCGGGCCGCTGGTTCGACGTATCCGTCCAGCCGGTGTACGTGCTGCATGACGAATATTTCTTCATCCGCGCCCTTCAGACCCACGAAATGGTCTTCACCACGATCTCGGCGGACACACAGGCGGCCGTGAGGTCATTGCGTGACGGGAGCCTCGAATCCGCCGTGGAGCGAGTGGATCACGTGACCGCGATGTTCGACCGTGCCTCAGCGCTCTTCCGGGTCGTCGCCACGATGCGGGCGGAGCAATTCTTCACATTCCGGCAGTTCACCCAGGGCGCCAGCGCCATCCAGTCCGAACAGTACAAGCGCTTCGAGACAGCGTGCGGCCCACCGACCACCGCACGGCTGCGGTCGGCTGCCTTCACGAATGTGCCGGCCGTGCGCGCCGAGGCGGAAGACGCTGACCACGACAGTCTCACTCGGGCCTATCTCGACATCCGCCGCGAGGGCGGATTCGGCCAGGCGGAATGGACCGCTCTCGACGCGGCACTCGGTCGGCTGGAAAGCAGGCACCAGCGCTGGAAGTCCACCCATCGCAGGCTCGCCATGCGGATGCTCGGGGACGCCCACGGGTCGGGTTACACCAGCGGCGTTCCCTACCTCACCGAATGCCTGGACAACCGCCTGTTCCGACAGCTCGGGGAGGTCGGCTCGAAGGCTTCCTCGACCGACTGACGAAGAGGACGCGGACGCCGTAGCTCAGCACCCAGTCGTGCGGGACCGTTCGGCCGGTCGTCCGTCGCCCCGTGACGCGGCCCCGAAGGGGCGTGCACGGCCGGGCACATGGGGTGGGGAGCGGCTGCCGGGCCCCTGACGAGGTGGGATACGTTGTGGCTCCATTCGGGGGACGATCTACGGAGCTTGTACATGACGCAGAACACAGGGTGGGGCGGCCAGGGAGGCGGCTGGGGTGCCACCCCACCGTGGGGCGGCTGGGCGCCGGCGCCGGCGCCGCAGCCGGGCGTGATCCCCCTACGGCCGTTGGCCCTCGGGGAGATACTCGGCGGATCGTTCTCGACCATCCGCCGCCACTGGAAGCAGCTGGCCGGCGTCGTGCTGGCCGTCCAGGCCATCGTCCTGCCGGTCATGGCCCTCGAGGTGGGCGTCGCCGTCGCCGCGGTGTACCGGCACATCGAGCCCGTCTTCGATCCGCCCTTCGGGACGGAGCCCACGGCCGAGCACGTCGTGCCGGTGATCGTCGCCGGCAGCGCGCTGTTCCTGCTGCTTCTGGTGACGGGCGGGCTGGGTATCGCGGTCCTCACCGCGCTCTGTCCGGCGGTCCTCAAGGAGGCGGTCATGGGCCGCCCCACCACCTTCCGCGCGATGTGGCGCGCCACCCTCCGGCGCACACCCGCGGCGGCCGGCACGATGCTGCTCACCACGCTGATCGCCGGCTCTCCGATGTTCGCCGTCCTGGCGGTGTGGCTGCCGCTGATGTTCTCTGCGGCCTCCGGTGACATCTCCCCGGCGATGGTCGCCCTCCTGCCGGTGCTCCTGCTGGTCGCCGTCCCCCTGACCGTGTGGCTCAGCACCCGGCTCGCCCTGGCCCCGGCCGCCCTGGTCATGGAGGGCGTCGGCCCGGTCACCGCGCTGCGCCGCTCGGCCAAGCTGGTCCGGGGCGCGTGGTGGCGGATCTTCGGCATCACCATGCTCGCCGGGCTGATTGCGGGTGCGATCTCGTACCTGATCCAGTTGCCGTTCAACCTCGTCGGCATGTTCACGGTGATTCCCGCCGCGGCGGACCAGCCCGAGGGGAGCGACCCGTCGTCCGGCATGATCACCGCGCTGGTGGTGGCCTTCCTCGCGATGCTCCTCGGTGTCGCCGTCAGCCAGATGTTCCAGATCGGATTCACCCAGCTGGTGAGCGGGGTGCTGTACGTCGACCAGCGGATCCGCCGCGAGGGCCTCGCCGACGCGATCCTCGCCGAGCTCGGCGCCACGGCGCCGGCCACCGGCCCCGCGCCCGCGGCCCCGTCGACGCCCCCGGCCCCGTCCGCGCCGCCGCAGTCCGAAGGGCCGACCGGCATCTGACGGGTGTCCGCAGGTCCCTCCCGACGGGTCCGACTGCCCGCCTACGCCGTCGGCTTGCCGGTCTCGCGACCGTCGGCGTACGTCGCCACCACCTCGATCGCGCCGATGCGCGAGACCTCGACGCGCCGCGGGTCGTCCCCGAGGACGACCAGGTCGGCGCGTTTGCCCGGGGTGAGGGTGCCCGCGCTGTGCTCCCAGTGGCATGCGTAGGCGCCGGCGACGGTGTAGGCGTGCAGGGCCTCGTCCACGGTGATGCCCTCGTCCGGGCCGATCAGCTGCCCGGACTCGGAGGCGCGCTCGGCCATGAACTGGACGGCCCGCAGCGGGAAGCCGTCCGCCACCGGCCGGTCGGAACTGCCGACCAGCGTGATGCCGTGGTCGAGGAACCCCCTGCCCCGGTACAGCCACGGCGCCCGCTCCACGCCCGTGATCGCCGCGTGGTCGTCGCCGAAACAGCGCAGGAAGTTGGGCTGGACGACCGCGCTGACGCCCAGTCGCGCGAAGCGCGGGAGCTGGTCGGGGCGGATCAGGCCGGCGTGCTCGATGCGGTGCCGGGCGCCGGGGCGGGGCCGCGGCCGCTGGGCCCGTTCCAGGGCGGCCAGGGCCACGTCGGCCGCGCGAGCGCCTCGGGGTCGTACTGCAACTGGCCGGTGTGCTCGAGTCCTTCGTACGGCGCGCTCAGCGCTGCGGTACGGGCCATCATGCCGCCGTCGGTGTAGATCTTGAGCGCGCCCACGGAGAGCCGGCCGTCGCCGAAGCCGGTGCGCAGGCCGAGGTCGAGGGCCTTGGGGATGCCGTCCGCGTCGTGCGCGGCGACCGGACGCAGCCGGTCCGCGGAGACCATGAGCTGCACCCGCAGCGGCAGCAGCCCCTTCTCCCGGGCGAGTTGGCAGGCGCCCAGCTCGACCGGGCTGTGGCCGAAGAGGGTGCCGCCGATGCCCGCCTCGGCGCAGGCGGTGACGCCCTCGACCAGGCAGGTCCGGGCGGCGCGCCCGATCGCCTCGGCCAGCTCCTCCTGGGAGTACGGCAACCGCAGCGCGCGGGCGGCGCCCATCGCGCCCTCCGAGACGGACTGCTGGTACGCCGAGGTCCGCATGCCGCTACGGCTGCGCGTGACCTACCAGTTCCTCGCGGACGGCACGGCGTACGCCGACCCCTTCAACCCGGCCGGTGCGGGCGGCGACCGGTCCGTCGCCGCGACCCCGGACGCCCCGGCCCAGTCGCACTGGCCCGTCATCGCCTCCGGAGCCGACTGCGTACTGCCTCTCCCCCGGACCAGGATCCGCTGGACCGGCGAACGGCTCGGCGGGCGGCGCACCGTACGGGTCCACGCGGCGGGCGGTGGCGGCCGGTGGTCCTGCTGCTCGACGGGGACGACTGGCTGTACCTTCACCCGGCCATGACCGAGTTCGACTCGGCCGTCGCCGGTGGCGACATGCCCCCGTCACCCTCGTCTTCCTGCCGACCCGCGACCGGGAGGCCGAGTTCGGTTGCCGGCCCACGCTGTGGGAGGCCGTCCGGGACGAACTGCTGCCGCTGTTGAGGGAATCCGGCCTGCCCGTGGCCCCGGACCGGCTGGTGGCCGCCGGGCAGAGCCTCGGCGGGCTGAGTGCGCTGTCCGCCGCGCTGGAGTTCCCGGACCTGGTGTCCCGGGTCGCCTGCCAGTCGGGGTCGTTCTGGTGGACCCCCGGCGCCCCGGAACTCGCGGACCGCATGGGCGGCCCGGTCGGCGGGGCCATCGCCGCACGCCTGCGGGAGCGCCCCGGCCTGTCCGGTCTGCGGGTCGCCTTCGACGTGGGGGAACACGAAACGCGGATGCTGCCCCACTGTGAACTGGTCGAGACCCTGGCCCAACAGGCCCGCGCGACCGTACGGGTGTCACGCTCGGCGTCGGGACACGACCGGGCCGGCTGGCGCCACGCCCTCCTCAGGGATGCCGCCTGGGCGCTCCTCTGGGGTCTGCGCCCACTAGGGAGTGTCGTCAAAGTGGCGTCGGCCGCCCGGAAGGGCGGGGCTGGCGGGGTCTGGTGCGTGCGATCGCAAGGCGGAGGAGGGAAGCGACGCGGTGGGGGCACCTCCCAGCGGTAGCTGGGGGACGTCGGTGACCGACGACAACGCGGCGAGCGTGCGTGCCAGCCCCCGCCAGCCTGGGGGCACCTCCCAGCGGTAGCTGGGGGAGGGACTTTGACGACACGACCTAGGGAGCCGCGCTGCAGGCGGTCACCGCGGTCCCGTTGGTCACGCTGGCCTTGGTCAGGGCGGTCACGCACTGGTCGTGGTAGCCGGTCGACCCGGCCGTACACGCCGCCCGGATGGCAGCCGGGACCTCGCCACCCTGCAGCTCCCGCTCCACCTGGTTGATACAGGCCGAGACGTCCGCGTGGGCGGCGGGAGCGGTGAAGGCCGCACCACCGAATACGAGGGTCAGGCCGGTGAGGACACCTGCGAGACGGGTTGACGTGCGCATGGGACGCACCTGCTCTCCGGGATGGTCGCGCGGCCCGGGATCTGCATGTGCCGGATCCGCGTGGGAACGGCGCCGAGCGCTCACGGCCGACGTGCCGCGTATGGACCGGGCCCCGCACCGGACCGGCTCGGCAGGGCTTCCCCTCCTCGTTCGACGCTAGAGCAGCCCGCTGCCGTACGCACCCGCTGGGGTGGGTCAGCGGGCCACCGCCAGGCAGTAGTGCGGCCCCGGCGCAGCTCCGCGCGGTTGCGTGCGATGAGTTGCTCGGTGACCGCTTCGACGGCCGTCGTCGGGTCGTGCAGGACGAGGATGTCGCTGTCGGCGGCGCGGGCGCGGGCCGGGGACAGCCGCTGGCGCTGCCCGCCGGAGAGGTTCGCGCCGCGGTCGCGGACCCCGTAGTCGAGTCCGTCACGGTGCAGGGCGACGACGTCGGTCAGCATCGACGCCTCGACGGCCCCGGGGACCGTCCTGCTGGTGCCCGACGGGCCGATGTTCGTGCGGAGCACGACTCCGTCGCGGAGTATCTGGACCATGTCGTCGACCTGGTCCGCGGCCCACTCGAAGCAGTCGTGGAACTCGACCCGCAGGGGGAAGAAGTTCTTGTGGTTGATCGTGCGAGGGCAGCCGTCGTGCAGGGCAGGCAGGCGGCCGTCGGTCGAGCATCGGGAAGCGCGGAAGTCGGGGACGCCGGCGACATCGTGCGGCAGGAGGCCGTGCCGGTGGGTCCGACGGAGGGCCTGGACCGCCTGGTCCGTGCCCAGTCCGAGCCGTATCCCAGCGCCTTCACGTTCCACAAGGGCAAGCGGCTCGAGGTCCTGTCCGCATACGTGTCCCGGGGCCGGTACGGCGGCGCGCCCGGCCGTATCATCTACCGCGAGGCCGACGGCGTGGTTGTCGTCGCCGGCGCGGACGCCCGCACCGGCCGCAACCACGGACCGGCCATCACGCGCGTACGGACGGCGGACGGCCGGGAGCTTCCCGCGACCGAGTACTTCACGTCCATGGGCGGCCACCTGACCCACCGCCCCTGAGGCCCCGGCCAGCGGCACCCGGCGGTCTCAGGCCCGGGCAAGTCGAGGGAGAAGCACCTCCGCGTTGCCGCGGTTGATCGCGTGCAACTGTCCGTCCTCCCAGTGGGGGTACGTGTCCAGCCCCGCGTCGAACCCGGTGGCCCACTCCTCGGGGAGCATGGGGAAGTCGCTGCCGTACAGAACGTGTCCGGGCGCCGCGAAGGCGATCAGTGAGGGCAGCGATGCGGGGCCGGCCGAGATGGCGGTGTCGAAGTAGAAGCGCCGCAGGTCGGCCAGCAGGCCCTCGGGGGTGGTGTCGGGGTGGAGGCGGGCGGCGACCGCGAAGCGGTGGGCGGCGTACGGCAGGAAGCCGCCCGCGTGGGGCAGGATCATCTTGATCCCGGGGTACCGGCGCGGAACACCGTGCACGGCCATGTGCAGGGCGGTGCGCGCGGTGTCGTATGGGAAGTCCACCAGGGGGCCGGGCAGGCCCGGGACCATCGCACCGGGCGGTGCGGTGGGGTGGACGAGGACGACGGCGGCGCGCGCGTCCAGCTCCGCCCACAGCGGATCGAACTCCGGGTCGCCGAGGTAGCGGCCGTTGGCGTTGGACAGCAGCATCACACCGTCGGCGTGCAGTTCGTCCAGGGCGTGGGCGACCTCGGCGAGCGCGCCGTCCACGTCGGGCAGGGGCAGGGCGGCGAAGTGACCGAAACGGTCGGGGCGGTCCTTGACCACCTCGGCGGTGTACTCGTTCACGCGCCTGGCCCCGGCGCGAGCCCCGGCGGGGTCGTCGGGGGCGGCGAGCGGTGCGGGGTACGACAGGACGCCGGTGGCGATTGACCTGCGGTCCATCATGGCGATCGCGCTCGGCCTGTCCCATGCGGGTGCGGGCCAGCCGAGCGCCTCGGCGCGCTCGGCCATCCCACGGCTGCGGTCCGGGGGGATCAGGTGCTGGTGGACGTCAATGCGCGCGGGATCCGTCATTCCTGCCCGTGCCTCCTCGAATGCGGGTGCCTACGTCTTGACAGCCTGACCACATGAGAAGGGACGGCGGGTGACCGACAGACCGGCCCCGCCCGGAACAGGGGCGAGACCGCCCGGAACTCACCGGAAACCACCGCACCCCCTCCCCCGCCCCGTCACGAAGCGGACGGCCCACATCGGCGGACCTTTACCAAGATCGGCACCTGGCGTCAAGCCACGTATTCGAGTGGCGTGACGCACACACCGCCACACGGTTTATTGGAAGTACGCCCCCACCAGGGAAACCCCGGAAAACAAAAGGGCCAAAGAAACACCCCGGCCCATTCCACCGGGCGATACACAAAACCTATTTCGTTGCCGAATGGAGAATTACCATGTTCGAGCGTTTCCCGACCCGCCGCATCGTCCTCGCCGGAGCCTCCCTCGCCCTCCTCGGCGGTGGCATCGCCCTCCCCGCGACCGCCATGGCCGCACCCACCACCGCCCCCCAGGCCATCACCCTCCCCCAGGACAGCGCCGACGGCATCGGCACCGGCGGAGGCGCCAACGCAGAGAACACCACCGTCGGCGGGACCGCCACCGGCGGCAACGCCAGCACCGGAGTCGGCAGCTGCAAGGGCAAGTGCATCATCAACACCGGCAACGCCACCGGCGGCAACGCCAGCGCCGACGCCGTCAACACCGGCGACGCCACCGCCGTAGGCGGCAACGGCACCGGCACCGGCGGCCAGGTCAACAAGCAGAACATCAAGAACCAGGTCAAGAAGGACCTCAAGGCCAAGCTCGGCAAGTGAGACCCCACACCACACCCCGCACACCCCACACCGCAGACGCCGGAGAGGCCCACAGCCCCTCCGGCATCCGCATGCCCGTCCGCGCCCTCACCGCCACCGCCGGCCCCCCGGCGATCCGAACCGGGATGCGCCGCCCGTGGTCAGGGTGCAGGGTGCGGGAGGCCCGTTCCGATTCCGCGCCGTACGCGGAGCAGGTCCGGCGGTATCTCGCCCTCGAGGGCGAGGCCCGCGTCCGCGAGCTCCGCGCCGAGTGCCTGCCGGGTCAGCGGCCAGAGCAGGAACGACTCCTGCGCCCGGCGCAGGACCCGGCCCTGACGGCACACCAGGTAGGCGTAGTCGCAGCGGATCCGGTCACCCTCGGCGCGGGCGGTGACCTGCCCCCGGTAGGTGTCCAGGCCCAGCTGCACCTCGCCCAGGGAACGCCTGGTCGGACGGGCGGGCAGCCGGGCCGGCGGGCGGTCGAGGAAGAGCAGTCCGCCCGGCACCAGCAGATCGGCCAGTGTCCGCCACAGCGCACGCCGCTCGTCGGGAGGCAGACAGGAGGCCATCCGCAGGCAGACCGCCAGATCGGCCTGCCCGCTGAGCGACAGCTCGACGGCGGAACAGGAGTGCACGGTCACCCGGTCTCCGACGGATCCGCCGGCGGGCGGGTGCAGCCGGGACAGCAGGACGGCCCGCATCGCCGCCGCCGGCTCGACGGCATGGACCGGCACGCACGAGGCGCCGATCAGTACGTCGGTGACCAGCCCGGTCCCCGCTCCGACCTCGACGATCCCCACGCGCGCCGCGGCGGCCGGTCCGGCCAGCGCCAGCGCGTGCCGGTGGTACGAACGGGCGTGCAACAGATCGTAGAACTCGGCCGACACGGCGTACGCCTGCCCGCGCGCTCCGCTGTCCGGGCGAGCCTCCGGCAGTTCCGCGTACGAGGCCCGTCGCGCGTCCACCCGTCTGTCCATCGGGCCATCATCGCCGTACGGGCGCCGTCCCACGACCCAGGATTCGGCCACCAAGACGAAGGCGGCGCCCGACGCGCTCCCGCTTCGCCCAGTGGGCGAGCGCGCGGAGTTCAACGCCTCGCAGACCGGGGTGCCCGGGTGCCCGGTGTCAGCGCAGGGCGGGCTCGCCTGTCCGGACGGCGCTCATCACGCGCTCGACGGTCTCCCGCTGCTCTCCGACCGGGGCCGCGTAGCCGATGGAGCCGCGCGCGGCGTCCTCGCCGAGCACCCGGGTCATCACCCATGCGGCGAGGTACTGCGAAGCCAGGCAGCCGCCGGCCGACGCGATGTTGCCCTCGGCGTGGAACGGCGCGTCCAGCACGGTGACACCGAAGTCCTCGACGAACGGGCGGCTCGTCATGTCCGCGCAAACCGGCATGCCGCCCAGCAGCCCGAGCCGCGCGAGCACCAATGCGCCGGAGCACTGCGAACCGATCAGCTGACGGGCGGGGTCCAGGGGCAGCATGGCGAGCAGCCGGTCATCGGCGATCACGTCACGCGTCTTCACCCCGCTCCCGATCAGCACGACGTCGGCCTCGGGAATGAACTCCATCGGGCGCTGCCCGCTCACCTCGACGCCGTTCATCGAGGTGACCACGGGCGTCGGTGTGGTGATGAAGGCCTCCAGGCCGTCCTTGCGGCAGCGGTTGATCAGTGCGGAGGCGATGAAACTGTCGAGCTCGTTGAATCCGTCGAAGGTCACCACGGCTACCTGCATCGGAACTCCTCGGTTGCGGCGTCGGAGATCCATTCTTCCACCCACCGCGCGGCCGGCCCCCGGGCCAATTGGCGCCAGGTGGCCTGCTGCTCCCGGGCCGCCGGAACGTCGGGGTCACCCACACGGAAAACGTTTGGACGGCGCGGACGCGCTCGCGGGACACTGCGAATTCCGTTCTGGCACGAGATCACAGGGTTGCGATGGAATCGTCTGCATCACCAGCGCTACCGCCACGCAAGGGCCCCGTGGTCCTCGCACTTCGCTACTACGGACGGGAGTTGATCCGGCTGCGCCGGCTGACGGCGCCCGCCATGCTGATGCCGGCCCTGGGCAACATCGGCGTCAACTACATCGCCCCGCTGGTCGTCGCAAAGCTGGTCGGTCGCATCGCCGATGACGCCACCGCCCCCGCCCTCGGCTCGATGCTCCCGTACGTCCTCGCGTTCGCGGGGGTCCTGCTGCTCTCCGAGGCGGCGTGGCGCGTCGGCCTGCACTGCCTGAACCGCCTCGACGCCCTCGGCATCGAGCGCCTGTACGTGATCGGCATGGACGAGCTGTTCGCGAAGGACGCCGCGTTCTTCCACGACAACTTCGCCGGATCACTGACCAAGCGGGTCCTGAGCTTCGCCTCCCGCTTCGAGGAGTTCGTCGACACGCTGACCTTCTCGGTCGTGGGCCGGTTCGTACCGCTGCTGTTCGGGTCGGTGGTGCTCTGGCACTACGAACCGCTGCTCGTCGTGGCGCTCCTGGCCATGATCGCGGTGACGGGCGTGTGCGTGCTGCCCCTCATCCGGCGCCGTCAGGCGCTCGTCAACCGGCGCGAGGAGGCGATGGCCCGGGTGTCGGGGCACGTCTCCGACAGCCTGATGAACATGGACACGGTCCGCGCGTTCGCCGCGGAGGAGCGGGAAGCCGCCGAGCACCGGTCCCGGGTGGCGCACTCGCGCGGGCTGATGCTGCGGTCGTGGGACTACGGCAACCTGCGCATCGACACCTTCGTCGCGCCGATGTCCGTGGTGACCAATGCTCTGGGCCTGCTGCTCGCCGTCACGATCGCCGGGGAGGGGCACGGGGTGGAGGCGGTCGTGGTCGCCTTCACGTACTACTCCAATGCCACGCGGATCATGTTCGAGTTCAACCAGATCTACCGTCGCCTGGAGAGCTCGATGACGGAGGCCTCGCAGTTCACGGCACTGCTCCTGACGCCGCCGACGGTACTCGACCCGCAGTCGCCGGAGCCGGCGCCATCGCCGACCCGGGCCGCCGACGTGCGATTCGAGAAGGTGACCTTCGCCCACGCGGGCGCGCAGCCGCTCTTCGAGGGACTGGACCTGGCCGTGCCCGGCGGGGCCAAGATCGGGCTCGTGGGCCGGTCCGGCGGCGGCAAGACCACACTCACCCGGCTGCTGCTGCGGATGACGGACATCGACGCCGGCCGGATCCTGATCGGCGGCCAGGACATCAGCAGGCTGCGCCAACGCGACCTGCGCGGCCTGATGGCCTACGTGCCGCAGGACCCGGCGATGTTCCACCGGACCTTGCGGGAGAACATCGCGTTCGCCCGGCCTGACGCCACCGACGCCGAGATCCGCCGCGCGGCCGAGGCAGCGCACGTCACGGAGTTCGCCGATGCACTGCCGGACGGCCTCGACACCATGGTCGGCGAGCGCGGCGTCAAGCTCTCCGGCGGGCAGCGCCAGCGGGTCGCGCTCGCCCGGGCGATCCTGCGCGACGCTCCGATCCTGCTGCTCGACGAGGCGACCAGCGCCCTGGACTCCGAGAGCGAGATCCTCGTCCAGGAGGCGTTGTGGCGCCTCATGGAGGGGCGGACCGCCCTCGTGGTGGCGCACCGGCTGAGCACGGTGGCCCACATGGACCGGCTCGTCGTCCTCGACCACGGACGCATCGTCGAACAGGGCACGCACCAGGAGCTGCTCGCCACCGAGGGCGCCTACGCGAAGCTGTGGCAGCACCAGTCGGGCGGCTTCCTCGACGACAGCCCCGCACGCACACACGGCGAACGGCCTGCCGACCGTCAATGACCGTGCCGACCGTCCATGACCCGGGCCGGTCGCTACGGGGAACCGAAGTCCGGGATGGTCAGCGAGCCGTCCTCGGCCAAGGGGAAGCCCGGGTTGTGGGCGATCTCCCACAGGTACCCGTCGGGGTCGGCGAAGCACCCCGCGTAGCCGCCGTAGGCCGTTGCCCCGGCCTGCTTGGTCACGGTGGCTCCGGCCTGCCGTGCAGCCGTGAGGAGCGCGTCCACATCCTCCGGTGAGCGCATGTTGTGAGCCAGGACGATGCCGCCGAAGCCCGTCCCGTGCGCGCTGTCGAGGCCACAGTCCAGTGCGAGCTCGTCGCGGCCCCACAGGACGAGCCCGAGGCCGCCCGCCTGCACGCGCTTCAGCGCATTCCCAGCCCGCCGGCTCACACCGGCCAGACTTTTACCAAGATCGAATCCCGGCGTCAAGCCACGTATTCGAGTGTCGTGACGCACGCGCCGCCACAGGGTTTATTTGAAGTACGCCCTCACCGGGGAAACCCCCGGAGGACAAAGGGCCGGAATGCAATCAACCGGCCTTTCTGCGGGGCGGAATACAAACCTTTTTACACCGAATGGAGAATTACCATGTTCGAGCTCTTCACGACCCGTCGTATCGTTCTGGCCGGAGCTTCCCTGGCGCTGGTCGGTGGTGGCATCGCCCTGCCGGCGACCGCCATGGCCGCGCCCACCGCCGCCCCGCAGCAGGCCGTCACCCTCCTCCCCCAGGACAGCGCCGACGGTATCGGCACCGGCGGCGACGCCAACGCCGAGAACACCACGGTCGGCGGCGAGGCCACCGGCGGCAACGCCAGCAGCGGCGTCGGCAACTGCGAGGGCGGATGCGACATCAAGACCGGCAACGCCACCGGCGGCAGCGCCCGAGCCGACGCCGTCAACCTCGGCGACGCCACGGCCGTAGGCGGCGACGGCACCGGCACGGGCGGCCAGGTGAACAAGCAGGACATCAAGCTGCAGCTGAAGGAGAACCTGAAGCAGAAGCTCGGCAATTGAGGGCAGGAAATCACCCCCACACCGCAGACGCCGGAGAGGCCCACCGCCTCTCCGGCGTCCGCATGCCGCTGACCGTGGAACGAGGCCGGGAGGCCGCCCTTGCTTCCGCTACCTGGCCAGCGCGGGGACACCCACCGGCGCGCTGAGCGCGACGACCCGGCCGACGAGTTCCCGATAGGACCAACCTGCGCCGGCGGCTGCCGCGCCGAGGCCGCTGAGGGGTCGCAATCCGGGGCAGGCGTTGACCTCGAGGCAATGGGGTACGCCCCGGCCGTCGCAGCGGAAGTCGACTCTTGAATAGTCCTTCGCTCCCAGCCCCAGGGCGTAATGAGCGCGCAGTGCCTGCTCACGCAGGCCTGCCTCGAGATCGTACGGAAGGTCTGCGGGGCAGTGGCAGCGCGCGGTTTCCGGGCGGGACTTCGTCTCGTAGTCGAAGAGCCGTCCCGCGTACTCGATCTCGACCACCGGCAGCACGCTGTCTTCGATCACGCTCACGGTGAACTCCCGCCCTGGCAGGAACGGCGTGGCGATCAGCTCCTCGCCTGCCGGCGCGGCCCAGCAGGCGTGAGCGAGCTCGTCGGCGTCATCGGCCACGCACAGTTCCAGGTGGGAGGTGCCCGTGTTGGACTTGACCACCACCGGCCCCTGGGCCAGCCACTTCGACACCTGTTGCGGCATCGGCTGATCCGACCCCGCCGTGAGGCGGACGCTGTCGGTGACGGTGACGCCCGACTCCCGCATGAGCGCCAATGTGCGCTGCTTGTCCCATGCCAGGCTGCACTGGGTGCTGGGCGCGCCGGTGAAGGGGACCCCTGCCATCTCCAGCAGCGCCTGGACGTGACCGTCACCGCCCCACCCGCCGTGCAGAGCCGGAAAGACCAGATCGGCGTCGCGGAGCAACGGGAGCACCGGCCCCGTGGTGAGCGCGGCCAGCATGAGTTCCCGCCTCTCGCCCTCGTCCGGCTCCGAACCTCGAAGATCCGTGGCGGTACGGGGCAGCGCGCCATCGATCGCCGTGGGCCCGGCCAGTACGGGTTCCGCTGCGGCAGGATCAACCACCTGGACCTCGTGCCCGAGCTCCACCAGTGCCCCGGCCACCGCCAGACCGGATTCCAGCGAGACGTCCCGCTCCAGGCTCTCCCCGCCACAGAGGACAACGATCTTCATGCGCCCATGATGAACGGCCCCGCCCCCGGCTCTCCGTATTCAGTCGACGGCGGCGTGCCGCGACGGCCTCGGGCCCCGCCGGCACCGAGGGGGCCGCAGAACTGTCCGCCTTCCGTCGCGGGCGGGGTCAGTCGCGGGCCGTCAGGGCCTTCGTCAGCACGCCGCCGCCCACGATCAGTGCCACGCCCAGCCACCAGACGTTGTCGTCGAAGATCAGGACGGCGATCCCGACGGGCACCAGCAGTCCGGCCAGCGGCAGGAACATCCCGGCCAGGTGCGGCGGCTCCGGCCCCGGCCGGCCCGCCGCGCGGAGCGCCCGGGCGCGGGCGACGTCCGGATACCAGGCGGTGAAACGCAGCGCCGCCACGATGGCGAGGATCTGGATGATCCATCCGGTCCAGATGTTGTTCGGATCGTGCAGCACGAGGTCGCCGTACGCACCCGCCACGGCGGCGACCAGGAACGCCAGCCCCCACGCCCCGGTGATGTAGTAGTTGGTCCGCAGGAACGTGGGCGTGTGCCAGTACGCCGGATCGACCTGTTCCCGGGCGTACTGAAGGGTGAACGGAACACGCGCCGCCATCGACCCGAAGGCGATCAGGAAGAGGGCGATGTTGGAGACCTCCCCGGCGTACGTCTCCAGCCAGCGCCGGGTGCCGTCGCTGGCGAGGGCGCCGATGACGGCCATGACGGTGAAGAAGACCAGGTCGGCGATTTCCAGCAGCTTCCAGCTGCTGCCCTTGTTGATGATCCGACCGGCCGCGACCAGCACGATCGTCGCCGCCAAGGCGAGCACGACGGCGATCTCGAACCTGCCGGGACCGACCAGGAGCGAGAAGATGATCCACGGTGCCATGCCGACGACGGGATTCTCGAGGAATCCGGCGACAGCACGGCGGACCGTGGCGGGCGCCTCGGTCTTCACATCTCCAGGGTGCGCGTGGGAGGCCGCTCGGGCCATTCGGCTGGACTCGGCGGGCCGCCGATGAGTTTCGCGGTTGCGGTCCGTCTACCTCATGAGAAAGCGAACCGAACCCCCGCTCGGCTACCCAGGGAGCCCCTCATGCGCAAGATCACCGCAGGCCTGTTCATCTCCCTCGACGGCGTCGTCGCCGAGCCCCAGACCTGGCACTTCCCGTACTACAACGACGAGATGGGCGCCGCCGTCATGGGCGACATCCAGTCCAGCGACACCTTCCTGTTCGGCCGCACGACGTACGACGTCTTCGCCGAGGCATGGCCCGAGCGCGAGCGCGCCGGCGGCGAGGACGCGGGGCTGGCCAAGGACTTCGGCGACACGCGCAAGGTCGTCGTCTCGAGCCATGCCCTCGACTTCACGTGGCGCAACTCCGAGCAGCTCACAGGCGGCTTCCTCGAAGGCGTGAAGGCGCTGAAGGCCGAGGACAGCGACAAGCCCATCGCCGTCACCGGCTCCGTCTCCCTCGTACGCCAGCTCCTCGCCGCCGGCCTGCTCGACGAGCTGCGGCTGCTGGTGCACCCCATCGTCCTCGGCGAGGGCCTGCGGCTGTTCGCGGACGGAGAGGGCCCGTACCCGCTGAAGCTGCTCAAGTCCGAGACCTTCACGACCGGCGTGATGCACCTGCTCTACGCACCGGCCGACGCCCCCCGGACCCCGGCAGCCGGCTGACTCCGCGCGGCAGCAGCCCCGGCCGGTGGCTCGGCGGGCCACCCAGGCCCCGGCGGTCAGGGCGACTCCTGGAGGTAGGCGGCGATCAGGGCGAGGTCGTTGGCGATGGCCAGGACACCGGCGGGGTCGGCCGTCGGCGTGGACGCGCCGTTGACGCCCGCGTAGAAGGTGTCGAAGCGGCCACCGCCCTTGTCGAGGTAGCCGGCGATGGTGATGGCGCCGACGGCGAGCCGGTCGTTGAGCGCGTCGCCTCCGACGGCCGCGCCGGTCTTCCCGAACACCTTCCCGCGCGCCGGACAGCTGCGGCAGTTCTCGGCCAGCAGACCGTCGACGCCCAGGATCGGCAGGGCCTCCCGGAAGCGCTGCGCGTCCGGGGTGCGCTGCCAGTACGCCAGCATCTGTACGAGCGCCTGCGGCGTGGCCCGGTCGGCGGGGTTGCCGCCGCGGCCGTCCATGAGTTCCGCCTGCTTGCGGTCGACGCCCGCCCGGTCCAGGAAGGCGGCGAGAACCGGGAAGCCGTCCTCGCACTGGTTGCTGCCGGTCGTGACGGCCATCAGGCAGATCCCGAGGTTCGCGCCCAGGTTGTGGCTGACCTTGAGGATGAGCTTGGCGTACTGGTCGTACGGCGGTGAGGTGTACGCGGCCACCCGCGGGCGGCCGTCATAGTCGTGCGGCAGCCGGGCGACCGGGTTGGGGGCGGTCGCGCCGGCGGAGACTTCCACCCCGGCCCGCGCGAGTGCCTCGATCAGCGCGGTACGGCCGAACGCGGCCGGGTCCGTGATGGGCGAGGTCCGCAGCAGTGGCTCGGAGTCCGCCGCGATCGTGCCGGACAACCGGATCCGGGTGCCGCCGTCGGTGGCCGTCACCGTGACGTTCGTCGGTTTCCCGGCCGCTACGGTCTTCACCGTGGAGGTGACCTGGTACGGCGCGACCTTCGGCCGCCAGTCCAGCCGGGCGTCGGCGCCCGCCCGGTCGCCGGGCTCGGTCAGCAGGTCGATCAGGTTGTCGTTGATGATCAGGGGGGTCGGGGTGGGGTCGAGGACCGGGTCGGGGGCGAAGAGCCGGCTGTCGACGATCACGTCGCCGACGACGCGGGTGATGCCGGAGTCGCGGACCTGCCGGGCGAGCTGGTCGATCCCGGCGAGGGGGTTCTCCGGGGTGAGGGTCGCGCCGGGGAAGTCGTTGGCGTAGGTGTGGTCGAGGTCGGTGTAGGCGACCGTGCCGTCGGGGCGCGTCCTGCCGCCCATGGTGAGATCGCCCTGGGCGACGAGATCGAGGTCGCCGGTCAGCGTGGCCCCGGTCCGTTCCCCGACCGCGTAGACGGGGGTCACGAAGCGGTGGTCCGTGCCGAGGGTGCGCCACGTGCCGGAGACGGCGAACAGTTTCGCGGTGGAGCCGGGGATGAAGAACTGCCCGGGGAACAGGCTGTGCAGCACCCGCCCGTCGGCCGGTTCGGTCTGCAGGAGTCCCCACTGGGCATGGCGGTACTCCGGCTTGCGCATGATCTCCGTGATGCGCGGGTCGAGCCGGCCCGGATCTCCCACACCGGTGGGCCACGGCGACGGGACCGGGGAGGGCGCCGGGGAGGGTGACGGGGCCGCTCGGGCACCAGTACCCGAGGCGAGGGCCACCAACAACAGGGCGGCGAAGCCGGCGGCCGCTCGGCGCCGCAGCGCCCTGATGCGGATCGGATTTCCCACAGCGCGCTCCGTTCGTCGCGGCTGTCATCTACCCCCGGGGCCTGGGAACAGGGTGGCACGGCACGATTCGGCTCGCATGTCACCCCGAGCGCCGCCGACCGGTGGATGGGTGCGACCATCCTCGGGTGCGAGAGATCGACGAGTTGGTCAGTGTGGACGATCCGGCGTGGCCGGAGCTTCAGGAGATGCTCGAGGCGAGCTCCGTGCCGGTTCAGGTGCTGCCCGCCGACGCCCGCGAGGGACTCCGGTGCGTGCTGCAGATGCAGGTCAGTGCGCGGTCGACGCTGGGCGCTCTGGCACTGAACACCGGCGGACTGCTCGTGGACAACGGGTGGGTGCGCGTGTTCGGCGGAGGTTCGGTCGCGAGTGGGGGGCTGCGGAGTCTGGGGCAGGTCAACCGTTTCCCCGGGGACTTCGATCCCGTCTGGCATCCCGACGCCGGCCTCGTTGTCGGCCACGACGTCGTCGGTGGGGTGTTCGCGCTGAACGGTGGCGATCCTTCCGCCGCGGGCCGTCCGGGGGCGCCGGGACAGATGACGTACTTCGCGCCCGACACCCTGGCGTGGGAGGCCATGGAAATCGGCCACTCCGCATGGGTCTCCTGGCTGCTCTCGGGCCGGTCGGAGGCGTTCTACGACGGGCTGCGATGGCCCGGCTGGCGTGAGGAAGCCTCGGCCCTGACCCTCTCGGAGGGCCTTTCCGTGTATCCGTTCCTGTGGTCCGACGAGGCCCACGCCGATCTCGCGGCGACGAGCCGACGGCCCGTGCCGATGCACGAGGTCATCGGGGTTGCGGCGGATTTCGCCCGGCAGATGGGGCCGTCCGATCCCGGGTTCCTCGGCGAAGCGTGACAGCGGCGTCTTCCTGGGCTTTCGTACCGCTGAGGCGCCATGGAGTCCGCGAACTCCGTGCGCGTGACCCCTGGCGAGACGACGGTGACGCGCACACCGTCCCCGGCCTCCTGCCGCAGGCCCTCGGAGATGGTACGTACGGCGTTCTTGGTGCCGGCGTACACCGCCTGGAGCGGAACGATGCACAGTCCGGCCGTGGAGACGGTGTTGGCGAAGTGCCCGAACCCCTGCTCCCGGAAGACCGGCAGCGCCGCGGCGATCCCGTACAGGACGCCCTTGAGGTTGACGTCGATCATCTCCTCCCAGTCCTCGACGCGAAGGTCGTCCAGCGGGGAGATCAGTCCGATCCCGGCGTTGCCGACCAGGACGTCGAGCTTGCCGTAGCGGTCGCGTGCCAGCCCGACCAGGCTGGTCAGGTCCTCGCGGCGCTTGACGTCCGTGCGCGTGTAGACGGCTTGGCCGCCGGCCTTCTCGATGCGGGCGACCAGCGCCTGGAGGCGTTCCGGGCGGCGCGCCCCGAGCACCACTTTCGCGCCGCGCTCGGCGAGGAGCAGCGCGGTCGCCTCGCCGATCCCGCTGCTGGCGCCCGTGATCGCGACCGACGTGTTCGCCATCCTGGCGTCGCGCAGGCATGCTGTCCTCGCGGTGCGACCAGGCCCGGGCCGCCCCGTCGGAGCGGTCCCCGGCCGCTGCCCGCCCTACCGGGTGAGCAGGGCCGACGCCTCTCGACGCGCCTCGGCCAACCAGGCGGCGCGCTCGTCGGCCGTGGAGTCGGTGACGGTCCGGAACACCGTGCGGCGCACGTCGGTCACCCCCACGTACGGCAGGACACAGGCGGCCCAGACCCGCGCAAGCGGGTCACCGAACTCGCCCGCCTCCCGCTCCGCGGGGGTGTCCGAGGTGTTCAGCACCAGCGCCCGGCCCACCCGGAGCAGACCCGCCGGCTCGCCGTTGGCCCGCCCCAGCTTGTACGCCACCCCGGGCACCAGCACCCGCTGCACCCAGCCGGTCAGTACGGCAGGCGGCATGCCCCACCAGTTGGGATGGACGAAGACGAGCGCGTCGAGCATCGCGACCTCGGCGCGGTGCTGCGCCACCAGCGGATCGGCCGACGCCCCCGCCACGTCGACCGTCTCGGTCTCCTCGGCGGTCAGCACTGGGGGGAAGCCCTGGGCACACAGGTCGTGCGCGGACACCTCGCACCCCTCGGGTGCGCCAGGTAGACCGCGACCTTCATGCCCGCCAACTCCCCTCATCCGTACGGCGATCCATCGTGCGGCTCCAGTTCGGCTCCAGTGCGGAACGGTATCCGCACCGCGGGCGAATCACCGTCGGGCCTGCGGCCGCTGGTCCCCGCGAGCCGGTGGAGCCCGACCAACCCTCCGGGAAGGCGGCTGGAACACCGCGAGGGGACCGCACCGGCTGGACTTTTACCAAGATCGGCACCTGGCGTCAAGCCACGTAATCGAGTGGCGTGACGCACACACCGCCACACGGTTTATTGGAAGTACGCCCCCACCAGGGAAACCCCGGAAAACAAAAGGGCCAAAGAAACACCCCGGCCCATTCCACCGGGCGATACACAAAACCTATTTCGTTGCCGAATGGAGAATTACCATGTTCGAGCGTTTCCCGACCCGCCGCATCGTCCTCGCCGGAGCCTCCCTCGCCCTCCTCGGCGGTGGCATCGCCCTCCCCGCGACCGCCATGGCCGCACCCACCACCGCCCCCCAGGCCATCACCCTCCCCCAGGACAGCGCCGACGGCATCGGCACCGGCGGCAACGCCAACGCAGAGAACACCACCGTCGGCGGGACCGCCACCGGCGGCAACGCCAGCACCGGAGTCGGCAGCTGCAAGGGCAAGTGCATCATCAACACCGGCAACGCCACCGGCGGCAACGCCAGCGCCGACGCCGTCAACACCGGCGACGCCACCGCCGTAGGCGGCAACGGCACCGGCACCGGCGGCCAGGTCAACAAGCAGAACATCAAGAACCAGGTCAAGAAGGACCTCAAGGCCAAGCTCGGCAAGTGAGACCCCACACCACACCCCGCACACCCCACACCGCAGACGCCGGAGAGGCCCACAGCCCCTCCGGCATCCGCATGCGCTGTGGCAACTCCCCCACCGACACACGCCGCCAGGACGTGCGACCACCAGCCAACGGTCCACAGCTCCGCCGACAGCCTCCACCCGGCACAGGTCCACACCACCGCGCCCCGACGAGGGCCCGGCCCGGGCGGGCGCAGGGTGCCCGGTGTCGCGGGCGGGCGCATGCTGGTTGGGGTGGGGTGGTGGGGGCTCCGGACGGGAAGTGTCGATGAGCGTGGGCAAGGCGGAAACCGTGTCGCCCGGCCGCCGGCTGTTCTCCGGCCGCGATCGCGCGGTCATCGCGGCCGCCTCGCTGTCCATGCTCCTGGTCCAGATGGACTGGTTCGCCCTCAACCTGATGCTGCCGGTGATCGCCCGCGAATTCTCCACGCCGACCACGAACCTGCAGTGGCTGGTCAGCGGCTACATGCTGACCCTGGGCGCGCTGATGATCACGGGCGGAAGGGCCGCCGATGTCCACGGGCGACGCACGGTCATCGTGTGGGGCCTGGTCGGCTTCGCCGTGGTGTCCGTCGTGTGCAGCGCCGCGCAGAACGAGGCCTGGCTCGTCGTGGCGCGGGTGGTGCAGGGCGCCACGGCCGCGTTGATCTTCCCCGTCGCCGTGGCGGTCGTCAGCGCCTACTTCCGCGATGACCGGCAGGGCCGCGCGGTGGGCACGGTGCTGGCCTTCAGCGCGATCGGCGTCGCCCTCGGCCCGTTCGTGGGCGGCGTATTCGCCGAGCACGTCAGCTGGCGGGCGGTGTTCCTGCTGAACGTGCCGGTCTGCGCCGTCGCGGCTTTCCTGATGCTGCGGTTCGTCACCGACACCCGCGATGAAGAGGCCGGCCACGGCCTGGACCTGCCCGGAGCCGTCACCGTGGCGGGCGGTCTCAGCGCGGTCATGGTCGCGGTCGACCAGGGTGGCCACTGGGGCTGGGCCTCAGCGGCGACGCTGGCCTGCCTCGCCGCCGGAGCCCTGCTGCTGATCCTGTTCGTGGCGATCGAACGCCGGACCGCCGAACCGCTGCTGGACCTGACCCTGCTGCGTAACGTGCCGTTCGTGACGGTCACCCTGGCCGGTTGCGTGTCCAACATCGGGTACTGCCTCGTGGCGGTCCTCTCCGCGCTCTACCTCCAGCAGGTCCGCGGCCTCTCCCCGCTCGATGCGGGGCTGGTCTTCCTCGCGCTGTCCGTCGGCGCCGGGGCCGCCAGCTACTGGTCCGGCCGCCTCGCCCAGCATCGGCGGCCGGAGTCGCTGATGGCGGCCGGGCTCCTGCTGAGCGGAGCCAGCATCCTGGCGCTGACCTGGGCGGGTCCGCTGGCCCTCTACACGGCCGTGTTCGCGGTCGTGGGCATCGGGCTCGGACTCGGCTGGGCGCTGACGAACGTGGCCACCCAGTCGTACGTTCCCTCGAGCCGCCTCGCCGCCGCCTCCGGACTGGTGCTGACCTCCCTCGTCCTGATGGGCGCGGTGGCCGTGGCGGTGGCGGCGACCGTACTGGAGGTTCTGAGCGGCTCGGAGCAGCAGGCGGCTTCGGACGGATCAGCCATCGAAAGCGTGCTGAGGGTCGCGGCGCTGCTGTCACTCGTGGGCGCGGCCTCCCTGCTCCCGCTGATCCGCGCGCCGCGAAAACCCGGCCCGGCACCGAGGGGCAACCTGCCCTCGCTCTGACGCCCCGCCGACGAGCGGTGCGGCGACGCACTGCCACTGCGCAGAGGCCGTCTTAGAACACCAGAACCGTTCACGTGAACAGGTACGAAGAAACGGTAGGAGCAGCTGTTACACGACCCTGAACCCATTCGGCGCAGGATCGAAGGGCACCCCGAGGAAAGGGCATTCACCAGCGAAGGCCTCCGTCCCCAAGCCTCCCACGGCCCGCTCCGCACGCTCCCGCAGTCCGCGTCAGCGCAGCCATGACACATGTCCGCTACAAGCAAGAGTCACTGGTATATCCGCATTGGGCAACACGCTCCGAATTAGTGGCTTTTGGTGGTGCTTCGGGGCCAGAGTGTGGCTCCTCGGCAGGACGCCGGGAACTGTTCGGAGCCCCCCGCCTCGTACGAGCCGGGACGGGCCGCTGTCTGTTGAAGGGGTCATCTTCATGTCTGCTTCTCTCGCCACCCGCCGCGTCGTCGCGACGTTCCTGGCCACGGGCGCCCTGGTCGGCGCCGCCGCCCTCCCGGCAGCCGCCGCCGACGACCACAGGCGTGACCACCGGGCCCCGCACTCCTCGATCGTCATCGGCGACGTCCAGTACGACAGCCCCGGCCGCAACGACCGCTCCGCTCGTGCCCTGAACGGGGAATGGGTCGAGGTGAAGAACACCGGCCGCCACAGCGTCAACCTGCGCGGCTTCACCCTCTCCGACCGGCAGGGCAACCGCTACCGCTTCAACGACTTCCGCCTGGACGGCCGTTCCAGCGTCAAGGTCCACACGGGCAAGGGTCGCGACACCCGCCACGACGTCTACCAGGGCCGCCACGACCAGGTGTGGGACGAGCGTGACAGCGCCACGCTCCGCGACAACCGCGGCAACGTCGTCGACAGCAATTCCTGGAACGGCCGTCGGCACCACCGCAACGGCTGACGCGGACCTGCTGCCCCTGACGGGCTGACCGGGCCGGCAGCCACGCCGAAGGGACTGTGAGCTGTCGGCCTAGCGCAAACGGCGTGTCACGGCGATCCAGCCGTGGCACGCCGCCTGCGCGTGTGCACATCCTGCGGCCGCACTCCCTCCGGGGCCGGGGCCGGGGCCGGAGCCGGGGCCTGCGCCGGCGCCGGCGCCGGCGCCGCCCGTACCGTCAGCCGCACCGACCCCGCACGAGCTTCGTGGGCCGACGCGGGTCCGGCCACCAGTACACGGGGAGCGCCTCGCGACGGTACCGGCATACCCGTCATCCGCATCGGAACGCAGTATGTCCCTCCACCACGACGACGTCGTGGGCCGAGTCCGTTGGTCCGCCGCACGCCATGCCGGTCCTCAACTCGCGTTCGCACTCACAGCCCCGCTGCTGCGGCGTGCTTCGTAGGAGCCGTGGCGGATGCGGCCAAGGTGACGATCAGCGGCGACGGGTTCAAGAAGGGCAAGGTGTTCCTCGACCAGACCGACGGTGCGGGTGGCGGCAACACCACGGTGCAGGACGACGGCACGTTCAAGTCCGTAGAGGTGGCGGCCGGCAAGTGGAGGGCCTTCCGGGGGAAGACGGTCTCAAGGCCAACTGCCGGGGCGGCCGGGGCGCACAGGACACGGTCAACCAGCGTCTCATCGACTCGGAACCGCAGCCGCAAAAGCCGAACCTAGGGAAGTTGCAGCGCGTGAAGCCGGTCTCGGCGGAAGCGGGTTGAACGGCTGAGGGCCCTTCGCGGGTTCGGTGTGGACTGCGACATCACACCACCGACCGGCCCAAGGCCCTCACGTGCGCCGCTATGCACTTCTGACCACGGGTTGCCGTTCCGAGTTGACGGTTTGGGCCCATGCATCCCCAGGCGCCTGGACCGCCGGCTCATCCGGACTGCTCCCCGTTTCCCTGCTGGTTTCCCTGCTGGTTTCCCTCCTGGTTGTTGCCCTGCTCGCTGTTGCCCTGCTCGTTGCCGGGATTCTGGCCCGACCCCTTCTCGGAGTTCTGGCCGGTCCCGTTCTCTGAGTTCTGGCCGGTCCCGTTATCAGGGTTCTGGTCCGTCTTCTTGTCCGGGACCTCGTTCGTGCTCTTGCCCGGAACCTCCTTCGTCACCTCACCCGGAACCTTCTCCGTGTCCTTGCCCGGAACCTCCTTCGTCACCTCACCCGGAACCTTCTCCGTGT